>CAZFZM010000003.1:56739-142849 GCA_964523545.1 uncultured Thermotogae bacterium | reverse complement strand
ACATCGACAACACTGCCACCGTCTCGTCCGACCAGCTGCCCGACGAGTCCGACAGCGAAGAGGTCCCGCTCGAGCAGGCCCCGGCAATCGCGATCGAGAAGACGGGCGACGCCGGCCCGGTCAACGTCGGCCAAACCATCCAGTACTCGATCACCGTCACCAACACCGGAAACGTGACGTTGCACAACGTGACGCTGAACGACGCCAAGCTCGGTCTGAGTCAGAACCTCGGAACCCTTGAGCCGGGCGATAGCACCGCGGTTGCACCGACGTACGTAACTTCCGAGGCCGATCTGCCCGGCCCCATCGTCAACACGGCGATCGCCGACTCCGATGAAACCGGATCGGTCAACGACAGCCACACGGTGGACATCGTGAGCGGCCCCGCGTTGACCATCGTGAAGACCGGACCCGACGAGGTGCTCGTCGGGGAGACGATCGTCTACACCATCACCGTCACCAACGTCGGAGACGTCACGCTGCACAACGTCGTCGTCAGCGACGCAAAACTGGGACTGACGAACGTGCCGCTCGGCGATCTGGCTCCAGGAGCGAACGCGACCGTGGCTCCCGCTCCGACGTACGGGCCGACGACGACCGGCGACATGCCGCGCGTCGACAACACCGCGATCGCGGACAGCGACGAGACCGATCCGGTCTCTGACGACCACTCCGTGATCGTCCGGACGCCGCTCGCCGACCTCATCGTGGAGAAGACCGTCGACGATGCGTTCACGACCGAGGGAGACACCGTCGTCTTCACGATCACCATCACCAACGGCGGACCGGACACCGCGACGGGCGTCGCACTGCAGGACGTCCTGCCGCTGGGCCTGCTGTACGTCTCCGACAACGGTGGTGGCGACTACAGCGAGGTCACCAACCGCTGGACCGTTGGTGTGCTTCCCGTCGGCTCGTCGGCTTCGCTGCAGATCTCCGCAACGGTCGATGAAGGGACGCTCGGTACGACGATCACCAACACGGCGCTGGTCGTCGAAACCGACATCGAGGATCCGGACGAGTCGAACAACGAGGACTCGGCCGACGTCACCGTCATCGCGGCGGACCTCGCAGTGGTCAAGACCGTCGACAACCCAACGCCGGCGGAGGGTGACACGATCGTCTGGACGATCACCGTGCTGAACAACGGTCCCGATGACGCGACCGGCATCTTGATCTCCGACGTCCTCCCTGACGGCCTCATCTACATCGACGACGACGGCGCCGGAAGCTACAACGAGTCCTCCGGCGACTGGAGCATCGCGCTCCTGCCGATCGCCGGGTCTCGCACGCTGCACATCACCGCCGAGACGGAAGCCGGCACGGCCGGGCAGACGATCGTCAACGTCGCTTCGATCGAGGAATCGGATCTTCCCGATCCGAATCCGGCGAACAACGAGGACGACGCCGAGATCACGGTCACCGAAACGGTCGCCGGTGGCGGTGGTGCGGTCGAGTGCGAGGCGAAGGTCATCATCAGTGAAGTCGCCTGGGCCGGCACGGCGGCCAGTCCCGAAGACGAGTGGATCGAGCTGCGGAACATCGGCGGCGAGGAGATCGACCTGACCGGCTGGGTGCTCCGATGGCGGAAGAAGATCCCCCTCACGTCCGACGACTACCGCTGGAAGGTCGTTCCCCTCTCCGGCGTTCTCGCGCCGGCTGCGTTGTCTGCCTGCGAGGTCGCGGACAACGATCCGACCCCGTCGATCGAGTTCATCGCGCGCGGTGACGGTCTGTCGTGGATGGTCATCGCGCGTCCGGTCGACCTCGACGAGAGCTACTTCCTCCTCGAGCGAGGCAGCGACCTCACGGTGCTCAACCTCGACGCAGACGTTGTCTACGACGACGTCGAACCCTACGAGATGGAACTCTCCAACGAGGGCGACATCATCGAACTGCTCGACGCGGACGGCCAGTTGGTCGACACCGCGAACGCGTTCGACTCGTTCAGCGGCGGCTGGCCCGCCGGGGACGCGCGAACCTTCGCGACGATGGAGCGGACGGATCCGCTCGGTCCCGACGAGCCGGAAAACTGGCACACCAATCTCGGGATCGTCACCCGCGGCCTCGACGCGAACGGAAGACCGCTCGTCGCCACGACCGACGTCATCAACTCGCAGACGTTGGAGGAGATGGAGCTGTTCGTCGATCTCCAGCCGTCGACGACGATGGCCGGGACGCTGCTCGAAGTCGGGCTCGACCTGCCGCGAAGTGAGCGGGCGCAGACCGGTTGGCCGTGGATTCGCGTCACGCAGCCGCCGACCGCCGCTTCAGGGGACGTCGCCGGCGCAGGCGGCGGAGTCGCACCCGTCTTCTCGTTCACCAGCTACTACGACAACGGCCTCTATATGCTCGGGATCGACACCGCCGGGCTCCCTGCGGGCGATTACCTCGTCTGGGCCGTCTACGGCGAAGGCGAGACCGTCCTCGTTCCGATCTCGGTCCGCTAACACGACACAACAGAAGCACACCGAAGGCTCCGATCACCCCGATCGGAGCCTTTCTTTTTGTTCCGTTTGATCGCCGCGAGGTGCCTCCCGTATGATCCGGACGCTATGACACGGGTGGCCGATCGTTCGATTCGAACCCTCACGCGCGACTTCCTGCGGCAATCGGTCATTGCCGGTGCCCGCCGTGTCATCGCGCATCGGGACTACCTCGACCGGATCAACGTCTTCCCCGTGCCGGATCGGGACACCGGGACGAACCTCGCGCTGACCATGAGCGCGATCGTCGATGGGCTGCAACGGCCGCTCCCCTCCCTCGCCGCCGTCAGCTCTTCGATCGCATCGAGCGCGCTCACCGGGGCGCAGGGGAACTCCGGGGTGATCTTCGCCCAGTTCTTCCAGGGTCTCCGAGAAGGCTTCAGCGATTCCGTTCAGGTGTCCGCCAGCCGCTTCGCCGCCGCGCTTCGCCGCGCGTCGACGCGGGCCCGCGAGGCGCTCGCGCAGCCGCGAGAGGGAACGATCCTGACGGTGATCAACGACGTCGCCGAACACCTGTCGCGGCACGCGGAACGGCTTCCCGATTTCAAGGCTTTGCTGGACGAGGGGCTCCGCGTGGCGAAGGAATCGCTCGCCGAGACGACGGACCGACTCGCGGCGCTGAAGCAGGCCGGGGTCGTCGACGCCGGCGCACTCGGCTTCGTCCACTTCCTGGAAGGAATCCGGGACTTCTTCCACCGTGGGGCGGACGGCATGGAGGAGGCGACGCCGCCCACGATCGACGAGCCGTCCGAGCCGACGCCGAGGCCCGCTCCCCAACGGGTCGACTTCCGATACTGCGTCGAGGCGATCGTCCGAGGCGAGTGGATTCCACGGCAGGACGTCATCGAACGGCTTTCGACCCTCGGCGATTCGGTCGTCGTAGCAGGGACGGACACCGAGATCCACGCCCACGTCCACACCAACGTGCCGGCGTACGTGCTCGCTCTGCTCGCGGAGTACGGCGAGGTGCAGAGCTCGAAGATCGAGGACATGCTCTCCGCCCTCGAAGGCGAGCCGCCGGCTGAGACCCGCAGCGGGATCGCGCTCGTCACCGATTCGGCCTGCGACCTTCCGATGGAGATCCTCACGGAGATGCGGATTCACGTGGTCCCGGTTCGGCTCGCGTTCGGAGACGAAGTCCTTCTCGACCGTGTCGACATCACGCCGGCGCAGTTCTACGATCGGCTCTCGACGTCTCCCGTTTTCCCGAAGACGTCACAACCCCGCCCGATCGACTTCCTCGCGGTGTACGGCCACTTGGCGAACACGTATGAAGGGATCGTCTCCGTTCACCTCTCGGCCGAGCTCTCCGGAACCCTGCAGAGCGCGCAGACCGCTGCGCGACAGGTCAACGAGGAGACCGGCGTTCCGATCGAGATCGTCGACTGCGGCTCCGCCTCGGCCGCCGAGGGGCTCGTTGTTTGGGCGGCTTCGAAGGCGATCGAGTCGGGCTGCACGGTCACGGAGTGCGCCGAGATCGCCCGCCGGACGGCGCAGCGGACGCACGTCTACATTTACGTGCCGACGGTCGAGTATTTCGTCCGCGGCGGACGACTCTCTCCGATGCGAGGACGCGTCGCCAAGCTCCTTCGACTCTGTCCGATTCTCTCCGTCGCGGACGGACGGATCGTCCCGGCCGGGAAGGCGTTCGGAAGGCGCGCCGCGCAGCAGCGCGTCCTCAAGGAGGCCCTCCGCCACGCGCGCGGAATGGATCGCCCAACGTTCGTCGTCAGCCAATCGGCCGCTCCAAAGCTCGCCGAGGAATACCGCATCGAACTCCTGCTCAAGGCAGGGGACGCCTGCGTGTGGGTGACCGACACCGCACCGGCGATCGGGTGCCACGCCGGCCCCGGCGCCGCTGCCATCGCGGTCACCGATGCGAGACTCGTCGATCGGGGGATCGAGAAAGCGGGTACCCGCTGATGGCCCTCGCAGCGCTCCTCGTCCTTTCGTACCTGCTCGGCGCCTTCCCGTCGGCGATCGTCATCGGTCGAATCCTCAAAGGGATCGACATCCGCCAGTACGGAAGCGGAAACGCGGGGGCGACGAACGCGTGGCGGGTTCTCGGTTGGCGAGGCGGCCTTCCGGTGGCCGTGATCGACGTAGCCAAGGGCGCGGCCGCCGCCGTTGGTGTTTCCCGACTGCCGCTCGGCCCGCTCCCGCTGAGCATCGAAATCGTTGCCATCCTGTGCGGGATCGCCGCCGTCCTCGGGCACGTCTTCCCGATCTACACAGGTTTTCGCGGGGGAAAGGGGGTCGCCACGGCCGGCGGCATGCTGATTGCGACGGCATCGATCCCCGTCGGATGTGCGCTCGGCGTCTTCCTCCTCGCGCTGTTCCTATCCGGGAAGGTCTCCCTCGGATCGATCCTCGCCGCGTGGGTGATTCCCACCTCCGCGCTCCTCCTCGACCTGTTCACCGACCTCAGCTATCCGCCGTTGCTGATCGGCCTGACCGGCGGCCTGGCCCTGTTCATTCTCTACACCCACAGGACCAACATCGACCGCCTTCTGAAGGGAGAGGAGCGGTCGTTTCCGCGCCTTCAGCTCTGGAAACGCCTCCTCCGTCGCTAGCGCGAACCCCATAGCCGATATTGCCGTGCTGTACTGTGTTTGACGCCCTTCGAGCCGGGTGCTACAATCGGGCCGACCTCAGCCAAGGAGACAGCATGGACAGAGAGCCGCTGCGCGAGATGCGAAATCGCAATCTCCGCAACATCGCCTTCATCACGATCGTCGTGATCCTCGGGCTGATTCTGCTTCAGTCGTGGTTCGGTCGCGACAGCGGGCGCAACGAGATCAGCTGGAGCCTGTTCCGCAGCCTCGTCGAGGCCGGGCAGATCGCTCAGGCCACCGTCAAGGACAACGTGGCCCAGGCGGTCTCAACCGACGGAACCGCGCTGACGGCCCAGCTTCCCCAGGACGAGACGCTCTACTTCAAGATCCTCGACGACAACATTCCGGATCTCACGCTCGAACCGCCGTCGAGCGGGAGCATCTGGACGACGATCCTGGTTTCGATGCTCCCGATCGTTCTGTTGATCGCCGTCTGGGTTTACATCATGCGCAGGACACAGGCCGGCGGTGGGGCCCTGTCGTTCGGCCAATCGAAGGCGAAGCTCGTCCGTCCTGAATCGACCGAGGTCACGTTCGCCGACGTCGCGGGAATCGATGAGGTCAAGGAAGAGGTCGAGGAGATCGTCGACTACCTGAAGGACCCGAAGCGGTTCGGGAAGCTCGGCGCCGAGGTTCCCAGGGGGGTTCTCCTCGTCGGAGCGCCCGGAACCGGGAAGACGCTCCTGGCGAAGGCGATCGCCGGAGAGGCGAAGGTCCCGTTCTTCTCGATCAGCGGCTCGGACTTCGTCGAGATGTTCGTGGGAGTCGGGGCAGCGCGGGTCCGCGACATGTTCGAGAAGGCGAAGTCGAGTGCACCGTGCATCGTCTTCATCGACGAGATCGACGCCGTCGGACGGAAGCGCGGCGCCGGACTCGGCGGCGGGCACGACGAACGCGAGCAGACGCTCAATCAGCTCCTTGCCGAGATGGACGGGTTCCAGCCGAACCGTGGGATCATCCTTCTCGCCGCGACGAATCGTCCGGACGTCCTCGACCCGGCCCTCCTTCGGCCGGGTCGCTTCGATCGCCGGATCACCGCACCGCGGCCCGATCTCAAGGGGCGCGAGGAGATCCTGAAGGTCCACTTACGGAACAAGAAGGTCGCGGACGACGTCGACACCGCCATCCTCGCTCGACGAACCCCGGGGTTCGTCGGCGCCGACCTGCGAAACCTGTGCAACGAGGCCGCCCTCCTCGCCGCTCGCGACGACAAGGAGGCGGTCGAGATGGTCGACTTCGAGGAGGCGACCGACCGGGTGATCGCCGGCGTTCGCCGGAAGGGGATCGTCCTCGGCCCGGACGTCCGAGAGCGGATCGCGTACCACGAGTCGGGGCACGCACTCGTCGGGTGGCTCCTCCCGCACGCCTATCCGGTGCACAAGATCTCGATCATCCCCCGCGGCGACGGGGCGCTCGGGTTCACGCTGCAGCTGCCGCTCGAGGACAAGTACATCGTCTCCGAGGACGAGTTGAGGGACACGCTTGTCACGCTGTTCGGCGGCCGCGCGGCGGAGGAGCTCGTCTTCGACGAGCTGACGACCGGCGCGCACGACGACCTGAAGAAGGCGACCGACCTCGCCAAGCGGATGGTCGTCGAGTACGGGATGAGCGAGAAGCTTGGCCCGATCAGCCTTGCCCGCGAGCGCGTCGACGTCTTCCTCGGCGAGGAGATCGTCAAGAGCGACGAGCATTCCGAGGAGCTGTCGGCGCTCGTCGACGGCGAGATCCGCTCGTTGATCGTCCGGTCCTACGAGAAAGCGAGGGGGCTCCTGAAGAGCAATCGCTCGGTCCTCGATCGGCTGGCGAGCGAGCTGCTCGATCGCGAGGTGATCGCCGGCGCGGAGCTGGAGACCCTCTTCCGATCGCTCGTCCCCTCCCCGGCGACGGGGTAGCGCGACGACCTTCCCTTCCCTCTCTACTCCGCCGACGGCTCCCCCCCGTCGCGCCGGAACCGTCCGACCAGCGACCAAAGCGGCGTCGTCCGCACGTACGCGGCGTAGAAGACGACGCCGGCCACGAGCGGGGCGAAGACCGCCGCCGCCAGCGGACCGCCTCCGATGGCCCGACGGATCCCCCACGCCAGGCCGTACAGCGCACCGCTGCCGATCCCGACGAGGCAGAGGTGCCTCCACGGGAACCGAATCCGTGGGATCAGGAAGAGCGCGAGCAGGAGCGCGTTCACGACCCCGGAGATCCCGGTGGCCAGCGCCAGCCCCGCTTCGCGCATCGTCGAAACGAGCGCCAGGTCGAGCGCGACGTTCACCCCGACGGCCACGACGGCGGCGAGGAGCGGAAGCCGCGTTCGCCTCAGCGCGTAGAACGCGCGGGAGAAGAGGTAGACCAACCCATAGGGGAAGAGGCCGACCAAGTAGAACGAGAGGACGCGCGCCGTCCGGAGGGTGTCTTCCGGCGTGAACGAGCCATGCTCGAACAGGAGCCGCACGACGTCCGCGCCGATCGCGAGGAGTCCGCCCATCGCCGGGAGAAGGACGAGCGCAGAGAGCGCGATCCCGTCGCAGAGGTACGAGGAGAAGCGGGCGTCGTCCCCCCGCGCCCGCGCCTCGGAGAACCTCGGCAACAGCGCCGTCGCGACGGAGACGGCGAACACGCCGAGCGGCAGCTGGAAGAGTCGCATCCCGTATTGGAGCGACGCGATCCCCCCGTCTCCGAGGTGAGAAGCGAGCTTGTTGTCGACCAGCAGATTGACCTGCGTCACCGCCAGGATGAGGACCGCCGGGGCCATCAGGCGGAGCAATCGACGGATCTCCGGGTGGATCGGCCAGAACGCGACTCGGAACCGGAAGCCCACGCGCAGCAGGGCCGGGATCTGCGCGAGAAGCTGCCCGCCTCCGCCGATCAGCGCGCCGACGGCGAGGCCGAGCACCGGTCGCTCGGGAAACCGTGGCGCGAGAACGAGGACTCCGACGATCATCCCGACGTTGAACCAGATCGGGGCCGCCGACGCGACGAAGAACCGGCGATGCGCGTTGAGGATTCCCATGAAGATCGCGGCGAAGCCGACCAGTGCGATGAACGGGAAGACGACCCGCGTCAGGCGGACAGCGAGCGCCAGCTTCTCCGGCGCGAAACCGCTCGCCAGGAACGGAACGTACACCGGCGCGAGCCAGACGCCGAGTCCGACCACGGCGGCGAACAGGAGGAGCGACCAAGACAACAGTGCACTCGCAAATCGGTCGGCATCGTCGCCGGAGACCCTCAGCCCCGTGTACGAGGGGACAAACGCGGTGGAGAGCGCTCCCTCCGCGAGGAGCTGACGCAGGAAATGCGGCACGAAGAAAGCGATCAGAAACGCGTCGTAGACGCCGCTCGCCCCGAAGCGATCCGCGATCGCCACGTCCCGGAACAACCCGAGCAGGCGCGAGACGCCGGTCGCGAGCGCCATCATCAAGACGTCGCGGGCGAGCCGCCTCATGGGGAGAGCGGGACGAGGCAGAGGGCCAGCGCGTACGGATCCCCTGATCCGAACCGGTAGATCGAAGACGAATCACGGACGACGAGCGCGTTCTCACCGCACCGGCTGAGCACGATCGCGTCCCGAATCGGGACCGGCATCGTCGCCAGAAGCGCGATCAGGTCTCCGAACGCGTCCGCTTCATTCCCCATCTCGCGGACGAAGGAAAGGAGGGTCAGTCCGCCGTGCCAGTCGGTCGCGAGGACGGCCCATCCACGAGGGGAGTCCGGCAAAGGGGACTCAGGAATCGCAGCCGGCAGGCCGGAATCGACCAGCACCGGACCGGCGGAGAACGCGTGAGAGAAAGTGGTCTCCTCCGAACCGATTCCGCACTCCAGAGACAGCCCGTCCCCCAGCCGGACGAGCGACAGGCGAGCCTTCGCCTCGCCGCTGGCCACGACGAGCGTCGCCGTCGGGTCGGCCGCCACGAAGGGACCCTCGGAGACGGAGACGACCCGATCGCTTCGCACCTTGACCACCGTGAACGATCCGGGCACTCCGCGGGCGATCCCCCCGACGTAGCCCGGGGGGTAGGCGACGACTTCCCCGTAGTGGAGGGGACGGTTGACGTCGTCGATCGGGATGCGTTTCCCCCCGTGCTCGGCGTAGACGGTGGCACCGCCGGAGAAATATGCCCACCAACCGAACAGATCCAGCCCCAGACCTTCGTACGTTCCGTCGCCGACGACGTAGGGAGTCCCGCCGATAACCAGCAGGTCGACGGGGATCGGCCTACGCGAGCAGCCGAGGTTGATCGCGGCGACGGCGTCCGAGGCGAAGGCCAGTTCCTCGATCGGTGCGACGGTCTCGAACCCAGTCTCGGGGAAGGTGGGCGCCAGCCGGTATCGATCTCTCCACGCCTCGACGTAGAGCCAGTCTGCGCGCACCGCCTCCGCAGACAGCACGGTCTCCAGCCGATGGAGGGCGAGTCGTCCTTCGTCGGCCTGGATCACCGTCTCCGTCGTAGGGCGCTCGCTCGCCTCCAGACAGAAGGAGTAGAATCCGGGGGACTCGTACGTCTTTCGACTGACGGTCGCATTGACCTGCAGGTCGATCCAGACGTCCACGCTGTTCCGACCCGCGGACGGGAGACGAACGCTCTCGATGCCCTCCTCACCGAGCAAGATCAACTGGGGCACGACCTCCGAACGGCAGTGATGAAACGTGAAGCGAAGCTCCGTCCCCTCACCCGACTCGTCGATCGTGATCGGGACAAACCCGTCGAATCGAAGGACGACGCGTTCTTCCGTCGCCTCGATCTCCTCCAGCGTCGCAACGGTCGTCTCTACGTACCACGTGTCGCCGACGCGGTGGATCTCGCCACCGACGAGACCGACCATCCATTCGAGCGTCGCGTAGGGGATCCCGTCCCGCAGCGCATACTGGCCGGCGGCAAGGCCACGAAACCCGCCGGACCAGCGGAGAGCGAGCCGGTCGCTCTCGACCGCGGTCTCGATCCCGACAGCGAGTCCGAATCCCTCGATCGGGACGAGGATCGACCCGTCCTCCACGAGGACCGGCTGCTCAAGCGGTGGGATGGCGTCGTTGACGTAGACGGTCACGGCAATGGTTCGGATCGACCACGCGACGGTGAAGAGCAGGCAGACAGCGATCCCCCCGACCACCCCACGTTTCATCGAGGGCTACTCCTCCTTTGCGCCCTCCTCGTCGACCTGGATCCGGACCTCGACCGACACGTCCTTGTACAGGTTGATCGTCACGGCGTGCGGGCCGAGCGTCTCGATCGGATGATCGAAGTGGACCCGCGCCGTCTCGATGTGCTCGCCGAACAGCTCCTCGATCCGCCCGGTGATGTCCTCCGCACGCACCGAGCCGTAGAGACGGTCGTCGTCGTGCGCCTTACGCTCGAAGCGAAGCGTCTGATCGGCCAGCTTTTCGCGCAGAACCCGAGCCTTCTCCTCGCGCTGGAGGAGCTCGGTCTCGTGGACCGCCTTCTCCTTCGCGAAGCGGGCCACGTTGTGCTTCGTCGGCGCAACGGCAAGTCCGCGAGGCAACAGGTAGTTGCGGGCGTAGCCGTCGGCCACGTTGACGATCTCACCGACGTGGCCCAAGCGCTCGACGGTCGTTGTCAGAAGTACCTTGGCGATCTCAATCACCCCTGTCTTTCGATACTGCGAGATTGTAGAAAGCCCGGATCTGTTCGTCAAACCCTGGCACTGCCAGCGGAATGACGCGATGGTATACTCTGATCCGATGATCGATCTGGCAGAGTGGGAGGGCAGGCGCGATCGCGTGCTGGTGATGGGGATCGTCAACGTGACCCCGGATTCCTTCTACGACGGAGGTCGGTACTCCCGTCATGAGGACGCGATCGAGCGCGGCGTACGCATGGCCGAGGAAGGAGCCGACATCGTCGACGTCGGCGGGGAGTCGACCCGTCCCGGCTCCCAGGCCGTTGCCGCACAGGTGGAGATGGAGCGCGTCCTTCCCGTCGTGGAGGGGATCCGCCGGCGAAGTCCCGTCTGCGTCTCGATCGACACCACCAAGGCGGACGTCGCCGAGGAGGCGATCCGCCTCGGCGCCGGGGTCGTCAACGACGTCAGCGCACTCCGCTCCGACGAGAGGATGGCCGCGGTCGTCGCGCGCGCGGACGCGTTCGTCGTCCTGATGCACATGCAAGGGAGCCCAGAGACGATGCAGCGAGATCCGACCTACTCCGAAGTCGTCGAGGAAGTCCGCGCGTTCCTCGATCAGAGGACCCGGTCCGCCGTCGAGGCGGGAATCCCCGAAGAACGGATCTTCGTCGACCCGGGGATCGGCTTCGGCAAGACGCTCGAACACAACCTCGCGCTTCTTGGGAACGTCCCTCGCTTGGCCGAGCTGGGCCGACCGGTTCTCGTCGGGGTGTCCCGCAAGGCGTTCCTCGGAGCGATCCTCGACGCTCCGCCGAACGAACGGATCGAGGGGACGATCGTCGCCAACGCCGCCGCGATCCTCAACGGCGCATCGATCATCCGAGTCCACGACGTGAAGGAGGGAAGGCGAACGGCCGACGTCGCGGCCCGCCTTCGAGACCATGTCACTGCGAGTCGCTGAGTTCCTCGGCAACCCCGGACGCCGGTTCCCGATCGAGACGACGTTGAAGGGCGGGCAGGATCCGGAAAGCCTGTGCACGGTCGACTCGATCGAGCTCGCCGGCGAGGCGTTCGCTCAGCTGTCGACGCTCTACCTCGAGGTGACACTCCACGCGAAGCTGATCCAGCCCTGCCGCCGCTGCCTCGAGCCGGTCAAGACGACGCTCGAACTCGACGAGGTATTCGAGGTGCCGATTCCACCGAGCGCGGAATCGGTCGATCTCCTTCCGGTCGTCCTACGCCTGGTTCTCTCGGCCCACGAGCCGAACGTCGTCTGTCGCGAGGATTGCCGCGGCCTCTGTCCGGCGTGCGGCGTCAACCTCAACCGGCACCCGGATCACGCCTGCGAAACGGAGGAGACCGGCCGGACGACGTTGAGGGATCTCCTGACATGAGCGACGGGTTCGTGGCGCTCGGCTTCGACCCGGGTCTGGCGACCACCGGCTACGGGATCGTTCGTGCCTTCGGCCGTGGATGGGAGGTCGTCGCCGGCGGAGTGATCGAGACGGAGAAGGGGACTCCCCGGGCCGATCGACTCCGGACGATCTACCGCGAGGCACGGTTGCTGATCGAGTCGTACCGTCCGGACGGCGTCGCGATCGAGGAGATCTTCCTGGCAACGAACGCGCAAACCGCGATGGGCACGGCAGAGACGCGTGGCGTCCTCCTGATGGCCGCCGCCGATCTCTCGGTCCGCGGATACACGCCGCTTCAGGTGAAGAAACGGATCACGGGCTACGGGAAGGCGCCGAAGTCGCAGGTCCAGGCGATGGTCAAGCGCCTCCTCCGCCTGCCGGAGATCCCGAAGCCGGACGACATGGCCGACGGGCTCGCCCTCGCGCTTTGCTACCTGCTCGACCGACAAGGAGTGGGTCCGACCGACGATGCCTACCTATGAAGAGCTTCTTCGCATTCCCGATCGACTCGACGAGGGTCGCGTCCTGCTGTTTGACGGACATTCCCACCTCTACCGAGCGTTCTACGGGATTCCGGAGCTGACGACCCGCACCGGCCGGCCGGTCAACGCCGTCTACGGCTTCTGGCGGATCCTGCTTCGCACGCTGCGCGACTACCCATCGGCGTACGTCGTGGTCGTGTTCGACGCGGGAGGGGAGACCTTCCGCCACGAGCTCTACCCGGAGTACAAGGCGAATCGCAAACCGATGCCCGAGGAGCTTGCCAGCCAGCTCCCGTTGATCGAGCGCCTTCTCGCGACGCTCGGCGTCCCGACGGTCTCCGTGCCCGGTGTCGAAGCGGACGACGTCCTGGCGTCGATCTGTGCACGCGCAACGGAACACGACCTGGCCTGTCTGATCGCCACGTCGGACAAGGACATGGCGCAGGTCGTCACCGATCGCGTCTACCTCCTCCGGCCTGGAGGGCGCGGTGTCGACACCGACCAGCAGCTCCTCGATCCGGCCGGCGTCGAGGAGAAGTACGGCGTGCCGCCCGCGCAGATCGTTGATCTCCTGTCGCTGGTCGGCGACACGTCGGACAACGTTCCGGGGATTCCGGGCGTCGGCGACAAGACCGCCGCACGGCTTCTCGAGCAGTTCGGCTCGCTCGAAGCCGTTCTCGACTCGGCCGAGGAGGTGAGGAACCGACGCGTCGCCGCGGGTCTGACGGACCACCGAGAGGACGCCGAACTCGCCCGCCGGCTGATCCGCCTGAGGTCAGACGTCGAACTCGACGAGATTCCCGCGTCGTGCCGCCTTCAAGGGATCGATCCGGATGGCGTGGCTCGGATTCTGACCGAACTGGAGTTCGCGAGCGCGCTGAGCGAGCTGGGCCTCGACCCGGTCGAGGCGGCCGACCGACCGCCTCCCGCGCCGGCGCCTCCCGTCTCCTATCACACGGTCCTCGATCGCACCGCACTCGACGCGCTCGTCGCCGAGCTGGGGGACGCCGAAGTCGTCTCCCTCGACCTGGAGACGACCGGTCTCGACCCGATCGAGGCGGGAATCGTCGGGATCGCCCTTTCGGGGGAGCCGTGCGTTGGACACTACGTCCCGATCGGGCACGAGGGGCTCGGCGCACCGGCGCAGCTTCCGCTCGCCGAGGTTCTCGACGCCCTTCGTCCGATCGTCGAATCGGAGACGCCGAAGATCATCGGCCAGAACCTCAAGTACGATTTGATCGTCCTTCACCGGCACGGCGTGAACCCGAGCGGGATCTCGTTCGACTCGATGATCGCCTCGCACCTGGTCCACCCGGAAGAGCGCCGGCACAACCTCGAGCAGATCGCCCTGACGTACCTCGGGCACTCGATGGTGACATACGAGGAGGTCGCCGGGAAGGACGGATCGTTCGCCGCGGTTCCGGTCGACCGTGCGACGGAGTACGCCGCCGAGGACGCGGAGATCGTGCAGCGGCTCTACGCGCCGCTGGTCCACGATCTCGAAGAGCGGAACCTGACGCGCCTGTTTCGCGACGTCGAGATCCCACTCGTCCCGGTCCTCACGCGGATGGAGGAACACGGCATTCTCGTCGACAGCGACATCCTCAGCGCCCAGGGCGACGAGCTAAGGACCGAGCTGCAGATCGTGGAGGCCGACCTGATGGAACTCGCCGGCGGCCCGTTCAACCCCAATTCGCCGAAGCAGGTCGGCGAGATCCTGTTCGAGCGACTCGGGCTGCCGATCATCGACCGAACGAAGACCGGACCCTCGACGAGCGCTCGGGTGCTCTCCGTCCTCGCCGAGCAGCATCCGTTCCCCGGGAAGCTTCTTGCACATCGAGAGCTGAAGAAGCTCCTGACGACCTACATCGATCAGCTCCCGAAGACGATCCATCCGTCGACCGGCCGGATTCACACGAGCTTTCACCAGACGGCGACCGCCACGGGGCGACTCTCCTCGTCCGAGCCCAACCTCCAGAACATCCCGACGCGAACCGAGATCGGCGGACGGATCCGGACCGCGTTTATCGCTCCCGAGGGTTCTCGCCTCGTCGCCGCCGACTACTCACAGATCGAGCTTCGGTTGCTCGCCCACTTCGCCGAGGACGAGCGCCTGATCGAGGCGTTCCACGCCGGACTCGACCTCCACCGTCTGACAGCGAGCGTCGTGTTCGGACTTCCGGAGGAACAGGTTCCGGATCGACTGCGCGACGCGGCCAAGCGGATCAACTTCGGCATTCTGTACGGAATCAGCCCGTTCGGTCTGGCGCGCGACTTGGGAATCCCGCAATCGGAGGCGAGAGGATATATCGACCGCTTCTTCTCCGCTTACCCTCGGGCCAAGGAGTACATCGACCGGATGATCGAGCGCGCGACCGAAACCGGCTACGCGGAGACGATCCTCGGAAGGCGAAGACCGCTTCCGAGCTTGACGTCACGGAACGTCGCGCGGCGCAACTTCGATCGGCGAAACGCGATCAACACGCCCATTCAAGGGAGCGCCGCCGATCTCATCAAGCTGGCGATGATCGAAATCGATCGATGGATCGGGGACCAGCGCGCCCCGGTCAAGATGATCCTCCAGATCCACGACGAGCTCGTCTTCGAGATCGAGGAGGAGGCCCACGACGAGGCGACGGCGGTCATCGTGGAGAAGATGGAGGGGGTGCTCACTCTTCGCGTCCCCCTGTCCGTCAAGGTCGCTTCCGGAGGCGATTGGAGTCAGATCTAGCGATGCGCCGGCGAGTATGTACAAAGATCCCTCGGGCCGAAGACCCTCGGGGTTGTCCGCCGAACCGATCTCGAGTACGCCATGCGAGGGCGGTGCGGTGCGAAACAACCCGGGAGGACCGGGTGTATGTCGAAACGAGGTGCCCTCAGAGCAGATGATGACGAAACGCGTCCTCGCTTGTGCCGTATTGGCGATTGCGTGCATCGCGCAGATCGCGCTCGCCCTTCCGGACCTCGTCGTTACGCAGTTGGAGATCTCACCGACGGATCCGACGGACGACGCCCTCGTCACGATCACCGCGATCATCGAGAACACCGGTTTCAGCGACGCGGACAAGCCGTTCTTCGTCCGATTCAGCGTTGACGACCACGAGATCGACCTCGTTCCGCTCACCTCCCTTCGCGCCGGTCGGGCCAAGGAACTCACGGCCACGTGGACCGCGTCGGTGGGGCCGCACGTGCTCTCCGTCGAGGCCGACGGGGAGCCCAACCGCATCGAAGAGGTCGACGAAGCCAACAACTCGCGATCCGTCTCCGTCACCGTCCGGCTCGACGACGATGCGATGGCGGTTCTGGCTCCGCTCCGGATCGCGGTCGCCCGATTCGACGACGCTAGCGGCTCCGGCTTCGTCAACGTCGGCGAAGGCGTGGCCGATGAGCTGATCGACCGGTTCGCGGCAGTCGGGCTGAGGGTCATCGAGCGCGTCGAGCTGGACTCGGTGATGCAGGAGAACGGGCTCAACCCCGCCCTCCCATCCGACGTCGCGCTCGCCGGCCGACTGCTCGGGGTCGATTTCCTCGTCCTCGGATCGGTCTTCGGTGTGCACGTGCAGGAGACGACGCTCAACCTGGGATTCCTTCGCATTGACAGCGCCTCCGTCGATGTCGACCTGTCCGCCCAGATCGTCGACGTCCGCAACGCGGAAGGGCTGTCCTCCGTGTCGGCGAAGGGCCACAACGAGGGAACAACCGGCTTCTCGATCGGGCTGGGCGAGTTCCTCTCTTTCCTGACCGCGGCGCCGTCCGAGATCTGTGCCGGCGGGCTACAGGCCGACCGCGCCTGGTACAGCACCGGTCACAACGTCCTTTTCGGTTACCGGAACGACGGGGCGCCAGGGTGGTTCGGAGTCGAGATCTACACGTCGACGGGCGCTTTCCTCAAGTGGCTCGGATGGCAATTCATCGACACGGGTGCGTGCGAAACGTGGTTCTGGGACCAACGAAACGTGGCCGGTCTACCGACGAACCCCGGGATCTACACAGCCAAGATGTGGGACGGAACGTCCCACATCGATTCAGTCGGATTCCAGATCCGACCGGGGATCAGCCTGTCGGTTCCAGCGGCCGATGAGATCACCGTGGGGAGCCCACAGTTCGACGAGACCGTGGTCGGCGCCGCGATGAATCAGGCGATCGACCAACTCGCCACTTCCCTCCTCTTTTCTCTCGAGGACGTAGCGCCGCTGGCGTCCGAGCGCGAGGCGCCGCTCGCCGCCGCCGAAGAGATCGCTCCGCAGGAAGGGCAGATCGCCGCGATCCTCCCCGACGGCCGAATCGCGATCAACCTCGGCGCCTCCTCCGGCGTGGCGGAGGGTGACCTCTTCGAGGTCCTCGCCGTGGAGAACCTCGTCCTCGATCCGCAGACGAACGGCATCCGATCCTACGACATCGTCTCGTCGAAAGGGGAGATCGTCGTCACCGAGGTTCGCGAGCAGGTCTCCTACGCCTTGACGACGAGCAGTTTCGTTCCGGTCATCGGCGACGTCGTCCGCGGCACTCCCTAACTCGCTTTCCCGGCTCCCATCCGATAGACTCGGCCGCGATGGAACACCGAACAGCTCGCACCATCGCGGTCGGATTTCTCGTCGCAACGACCACCGGCCTCCCCGCGTCCTCCCTCGGATTCCGGCTGAGCCTCTCGAGGGAGCGGACGATGCCATGACGTCACTGTTCGGAACCGATGGGGTGCGCGGCCCTGCGAACCGCCTCCTGACGCCGGAACTCGCCGTTGCGCTCGCTCGGGCGGCGGCGAACCGCATCGTTGGGGAAGGGGGACGCGTCATCATCGGGCGCGACACGCGAGTCAGCGGCCCGATGCTCGAGGCGGCCCTCGCCTCGGGATTCGCTTCGGCCGGCGTGGACGTCTGCCTCGCCGGGATCATCCCGACCCCGGCAATCTCTTTCCTGATCAAGGACGAGCGCGCCGATCTCGGCGCCGTCATTTCCGCCTCTCACAATCCACCGGGCGACAACGGGATCAAGTTCTTCGACCGACGGGGGATGAAACTCGACGTGGACGAAGAAGCGGCGATCGAAGCGGCGATGAAGCGCGAGCCCAACGCGTCCGCTCGGATCGGGACGATCGCCCCGCTCGAGGCAGCGGCGACGAGGTACGCCGCCTTCCTCGCCGGAGTCATCGACGTCGAGCACGTCGACTTCTCCGGGACGACGATCGTCGTCGATTGCGCGTACGGCGCCACGGCGAAGATCGCGCCGCACGTCCTCCGCCATCTCGGGGCGCGCGTCTTCGCGCTGCACGACGCGCTCGATGGGAGCCGCATCAACCAGGAATGCGGCTCGACGTGTCTCGATCCGCTCCGCCGGGCCGTGCGCGAGCACGAGGCCGACCTCGGGATCGCGTTCGACGGAGACGGAGACCGCGTTCTCCTCGTCGGGCCGGACGGTGAGACGATCGACGGGGATCACATGATCGGGATCGCGGCGCTCCACATGGCCGACATCGGAACGCTCACTCCTCCTCTCGTCGTGACGACGGTGATGAGCAACGTGGGGCTCGAGAACCGCCTCGCCGAGGAGCGGATCGACGTACTGCGAACACCCGTCGGCGACCGGTACGTCGCCCAGAAGATGGCCGACACGGCCGCCCTCCTCGGCGGCGAGCCGTCTGGACACATCATCTTCTCCGAATACTCACCGACCGGCGACGGGATCCTGACGGCGGTGAAGCTCCTCGAGATCGCGCATCGAACGGGAGAGCACCTCGGGGCGCTCGCCCGTTCGATTCCCCTTTACCCGCAGGTCCATCGCAACGTCCCTTGTACGTCGCCCGCGGAACTGATGCAAGACGAGCGGGTTCGAGATGCGGTGACCCGGGCCGAGGAGACGCTCGCCGGGCGCGGCCACGTCCTCGTGCGCCCCTCAGGAACGCAGCCGCTCGTCCGGATTCTGGTCGAGGCAAGCGAGGCGACGGAGTGCGAACGGATCGCCGACTCGCTCGAGAGTGCGATTCGCACCGCGCAAGCCTAGACAGAAGAAGCGACAGGCGCCACGCTTCACCCTTCGGCGCGTTCGTCGAACGGGTACGTCAACACGGGATCCCTGGCGGCGCGCGTCTGATCGAGACGACGGACCGGCGCCCCGTGCGGCGCCTCGTGCAGCAGCTCCGGATGCTCTCTCGCCTCACCAGCGATCCGCTCCATCGCTTCGACGAACCGATCGAGTCCGTCCCTTCCCTCGGTCTCGGTCGGCTCGATCATCAGCGCCTCGCGGACGATCAACGGGAAGTAGACCGTCGGCGGATGGAACCCGTAGTCGATCAACCGCTTGGCGATGTCCAGCGTGCTGATCCCTTCGGCGAGACCCTTCCCGGACAGGACGAACTCGTGCTTGCACAGGCGGTCGTACGGAAGGACGTAGGTCCGCTTCAGCCGTTCCTGGAGGTAGTTCGCGTTCAGCACGGCGTCCTCGCTGACCGCCCGCAGTCCCTCGTCACCGAGTTGGAGAAGGTATGCGTACGCCTTCGCTGCGACGAGGACGTTCCCGTAGAACGAGTGGACGCTTCCGATCGAGTTCGGGCGGCTCCATTCGAGCGCATACCCTTCGCCGGTTCGCTCGATCGAGGGGACGGGAAGGAAGTCGACCAATGGCTCGGAGACGGCGATCGGCCCCGAGCCCGGCCCGCCGCCCCCGTGCGGAGTCGACAGGGTTTTGTGCAGGTTGAAGTGGAAGACGTCGGCCCCCATGTCCCCGGGGCGCGCTCGGCCGAGGAACGCGTTCAGGTTCGCGCCGTCGAAGTAGCAGAGACCGCCCGCCGCATGGATCCTCCCGGTGATCTCGAGGATCCCTTCTTCGAAGATCCCGAGCGTGTTCGGGACGGTCAGCATGATCCCGGCCACCGTTTCGTCGAGCTCGGCGTCGAGTGCATCAAGATCGACCATCCCTGCGTCGTTCGACGGGATCTCCGCTACGGAGAACCCGGCGACCGCCGCGGACGCGGGGTTCGTCCCGTGTGCCGAGTCGGGGAGGAGGATCCGGCTCCGCTCCGTCTCGCCCCTGTCCTCGAAGTATCGTTTGAACAGGAACATGCCGGTCAGCTCGCCGTGGGCCCCGGCGACCGGCTGAAGGGAGACACCGGGCAGGCCGGTGATCCCTCCGAGCAGCTCGGACAGCTCGTAGAGGAGGGCCAGCGTCCCCTGAGCCAGGCCGGGCTCGGCGAGCGGGTGGACGCCGGTTAGCCCAGGGAGCCTCGATAGGTCCTCGTTGACCTTCGGGTTGTGCTTCATCGTGCAGCTGCCGAGGGGGTAGAACCCGTCGTCGACGCCGTAATTCAGCTTCGACAGCGCCGTGTAGTGACGGGCGACGGTCGGTTCGCTGAGATTCGGAATGCGGGGCTCGTCCACCCGAAGGAGCGACCGATCGATCAGGCCCTCGACGCCCCGCGTCGGGACGTCGGGAGCCGGGAAGAGGCCGCCGACGCCCTCGCACTGCCTGTGGTCGAAGATCGTCCTCATCGGGACCCTCCCAGCGCCTCGACGAACCGATCGAGCTCCTCCCGCGTTCGCTTCTCCGTGACCGCAATCCGGAGGCCGTTCTCGACGCCGTGTGCGCGGAGGGACGCGGACGGCTCGACCAGGTAGCCCGCGTCGAGCAGCTTCCCCCTGAGGTCGTCCGCGTCGCCGGGGGCACGGACGGCGAATTCGTTGAAGAACGGCCCCGAGAACGGGAGGTCGAACCCGTCGATCGCAGCGATGCGATCGGCCAAGTAGTGCGCCTTTTCGACGTTCAGCTCGGCGACCCGCCGGAGCCCGTCGGCCCCGACCGAAGCGAGGTAGACGGTCGCCGCGAGGGCGCAGAGCGCGGAGTTCGTGCAGACGTTCGACGTCGCCCGCTCCCGCCGGATGTGCTGCTCGCGCGTCTGGGCAGCCATCGTGTAACCGGTCTTTCCCTCCGCATCGACGGTCCGTCCGGAGACCCGCCCGGGCATCTGACGTAGGTACTCCTTTCTCGCCGCGAACAGGCCGAGGAGCGGACCGCCGAACGACATCGGCAGCCCGAGCGGCTGCCCTTCGCCGACGACGATGTCCGCGCCGAAGTTTCCCGGAGGTGCGAGGACGCCAAGCGAGATCGGATGGACCGAGACGATCAGCAGCGCGTCTCCGATCTTCCCCTTGACGCCGACAAGCGATTCGATGACCCCGACCGCGTTCGGAGACTGCAGCACGACCGCGGAGACGTCGGAGGGAACCCCGGAGAGATCGCACTGGCCGGACGGCAGATGCGGGATCTCGACGACCTCGATCCCGGTCGCCCAGCAGTACGTGTCGAGGACCCGCCGGACGTTCGCGAACAGGGATCGAGCGACGGCGACCCTTCGGCGGGACCTCACGCGTTCGGCCATCAGCACGGCCTCGGCCAGCGCCGTCGCTCCGTCGTAGAGGGACGCGTTCGCGACGTCCATCCCCGTCAACTCGCAGACCATCGTCTGGAACTCGAACATCGCCGTCAGCGTCCCCTGGCTGACCTCCGGCTGATAGGGGGTGTAGGCGGTGTAGAACTCGGAGCGCGACAACACGTGGTCGACGAGGCTCGGGACGTAGTGATCGTAGATCCCGCCCCCGGCGAAGCAAACCTTCTCGAGCGCCGCGTTTCGGGCCGCCAGGCCCGTCAGCTCCGCGACGACCTCCTGCTCACTTCGAGGGGAGAGGCCGAGCGGCCGGAACGCCTCCGCCACCGCCTGCGGAACGTCGGCGAACAGCTCGTCGGCCGAAGAAAGGCCGATCGACGCGAGCATCTCACGCCGGTCGGCGGCCGAGTGGGGGAGGTAGCGCATCCGCGACTACCCTTCGGCGAGGAAGCTCTCGTAGCCCGCGGCATCGAGGAGCGCATCGGCCGCCGTCGGGTCGTCGACCTCGAGCACCGCGATCCAACCCGCCTCGTGCGGCGACTGGTTGATCGTCTCCGGCGACGACTCGAGGTCACCGTTCGCTTCGAGCACCGTCCCGTCGAACGGGGCGAGGACGTCTCCGACGGCCTTGACCGATTCGACCGTTGCCAGGATCTCCCCCGCGCGGACGGCGTCGCCGATCGACGGAAGCTCGACGAAGACGATGTCACCGAGCTCGCTCTGCGCGTGATCGGTGATCCCAATGCGGGCGCGATTCCCTTCGACGGCGACCCATTCGTGGTCCTTCGTGTAGCGGTATCCGGCCGGATAAGCCATTTCCCCTCCCGGTTGCTTCGAGGATTCGACGCCGATTATACCGAAGCACCCCACCGCGGCCCCAGGTGACGGAAGCGGTCTAGAACGGCGCGGACGAGCCGTCGTCCCACGCCATCGGGTAGAAGCTGGCGTAGGCCTTGTGGAAGTTCACCGTGACCCGACCGAGCGGACCGTTCCGCTGCTTGGCGATGATGAGCTCGGCGTCGGTCGCCGCTCCGTCGGACGAGGACGCCTCCTCCGGCTGGCGATAGTAGTCCTCGCGATAGATGAACATGACGACGTCCGCGTCCTGCTCGATCGCACCGCTCTCGCGCAGGTCGGCCAGGCGCGGGTACTTCTTCTCACGCTGCTCGACGGCCCGGTTGAGCTGAGAGACGGCGATCACCGGAACATTCAGCTCCCTGGCCAGCCGCTTCAGCGACCGCGAGATGTGCGCGATCTCCTGCTCCCGGATGTCCAAGCGGACCGCCCCCTCGATCAGCTGGAGGTAGTCGACGATGATCATGTCGATCTTGTGCTGGGACGCCATCCGGCGTGCCTTGGCGCGGATCTCCAGGATCGAGGCGCCCGGGGTGTCGTCGATGACGAGCGTCGCCTTCTGCAGTTTGCTTGCCGCCATCGCCAGATCACGCCACTTCGCGCTCGGGATGTACCCGCCGCGCAGGCGATGCAGGCTGACCTTCCCCTCGCCGCAGAGCAGCCGCTCGAGGAGCTGCTCCTTCGCCATCTCGAGCGAGAAGATCCCGATTCCCGCCTTCTCGCGGACCCCGATGTGTCGTGCGAGGGCCAACGCCAAGCTCGTCTTACCCGTCCCCGGTCGGCCGGCGATGATGATCAAGTCGGAGCGCTGAAGGCCCGACGTCATCTCGTCCAGCCGCGGAAATCCGGTCGAAAAGCCGGTCACGGTGTGGCGGTTCGGATCGCGATGGAGCTCCTCGAGCGTGTCGATGTGCTCGTAGAGAAAGTCGGAGACGAGGAAGTACGAGCCGGCCGAGTCGCGGCTCGAGATGTCGAAGATGAGGGACTCGGCCCGGTCCAGCACTTCGTCGGTCTCGCTGACTTCGTCGTAGCCGAACTCGGCGATCCTCCCCCCTGCCTCGACCAGCGATCGGAGCGTCGCCTTCTTCTTGACGATCTCGGCGTAGTATTCGAGACTCGCCGTGGTCGCGACGCGGTCGACCAGCTCGTTCAGATACATCCGCCCGCCGGCCCGTTCCATCTCTCCGCGCTCCTCGAGACGATTGGCCAGAGAGACGATGTCGGACGGCTCGCCGCGATCGAACAGCTCGCGGATCGCCCGGAAGATGACGCGATGGCGCCGCTGGTAGAAGTACTCCGGATGGAGCTTCTCGACGAGAATCGGGATCGTCCCTTCCGGCTCCAGGATCGCGGAGCCGAGGACGACCTGCTCGGCCTCGATGTTCTTCGGAAGCTCGCGCACTTCGTCGCGGTCGACCTGGGGTGTGTCCGTGCGTCTCATCGCCCACCTTTGGACCCATTATCGCTCGACCGGGGGGCGCGAAACAACAGCGGGATTTCTCGGCGCCAATGTGCCTGGATTGCGGTTTCCAAGGTCGTTCGCTATACTTCGGCAACACACGAAGCGCGATTCCAGTGGGAGGATGATGTGGAAGTTCTAACGATGAAAGAGTTGCTCGAAACCGGGGTGCATTTCGGGCATCGAACACGAAAGTGGAACCCCAAGATGGCCCGCTACATCTTCACGGAGCGCAAGGGGATCCACATCATCGACCTCGAACAGACGGTCGATCTTTTCAAGAAGGCGTACTACCACGTCCGCGACCTCGTCAGCGCGGACGGGGAGATCCTCTTCGTCGGGACGAAGAAGCAGGTCCAGTCGACGATCCTCGAAGAGGCGCAGCGGTGCGGTGCGCACTACGTCAATCGCCGCTGGCTCGGCGGCACGCTGACCAACTTCGGGACGATCAAGCAGAGCATCGAGCGAATGAAGAAGTTCGAAACGATGATCGAAGACGGCACCGTCGACCACATGCCGAACAAGGAGGCGAGCCGGCTGCGTCGTGAGCTGGCGAAGCTGCAGCGGAACCTGAACGGACTGCGACATCTCGAACGGAAGCCCGATCTCCTCTACGTCATCGATCCCGACGTCGAGGCGAACGCGGTGCACGAGGCGAACATCATGGGGATCCCGGTCATCGCGATCGTCGACACGAACTGCGATCCGGATCCGATCGACTTCCTGATCCCCGGCAACGACGACGCGATCAAGGCGACGAAGCTGATCACCGCGCGGATCGCCGACGCGGTCCTCGAAGGGCGCGAGGGCAGGCAGGATGTCGAGGCCCCCTCGGTGGTCGAAGAAGACGCCCGCGACGAAACCGAAACGCCCGTTGAAGACGTCGATGAGGAAGCAGGCGAAGTGACCGAAGAGGAAGTCGAGCCGAGCGAAGAGCCTGCCGAAGAACCCGTCGAGGAGACCTCCGAGAAGCCCGAGGAGGAGGAGGCCCCGACCGAGGAGGAAGACGAGAAGGACGAGGCGTCGGGGAACGAGGACGAAGAAGTCGAGGAAGTCGATGACGATTAACGTCGAGGCCATCAAGCGGCTCCGTGAAGAAACCGGCATTGGGATGATGGACTGTAAGCGCGCGCTGATCGAGGCCGACGGAGACATCGACCGCGCCAAGGAGATCCTCCGCGAGCAGGGGCTCGAGCTCATGGAGCAGATCGGCCGCGAGGCCCAGGAGGGACGCGTCGTCGCCTACGTCCATCACACCGGAAAGGTCGGCGTGCTCGTCGAGATCGCCTGCAACACCGACTTCGCCGCCAACAGCGCCGAGTTCCTCCGGTTCGCCAACGACGTGGCGATGCACATCGCTGCCGAGGAGCCGCTCTACGTCTCCCCCGACGACGTCCCGGCCGAGGACGTCGAGCGGGAGCAGGCCGAGTTCAAGGCCCAGTTGAAGGAACAGGGAAAGCCGGACGAGATCATCGACAAGGCGGTCGAGGGCCGGCTGAGCCGCTTCCTTCAGGACAACTGCTTGACGAAGCAGGCGTTCGTCAAGGACCCCGACCTCACGATCGAGGACATGCTCGCCGACCTCCGAACGAAGACCGGCGAGAACATCTACGTCAAGCGTTTCGCCCGATTCGCCATCGAGGTCTCAGGATGCCCGGATCCCCTTCTCGCGTCCTCCTGAAGCTCTCAGGCGAAGCGTTCAAGGGCCCCGAAGGCGCGTTCTCTCCCAAAGCCCTGGCAAGGATCTCGGGTGAGATCGCGCCGCTCACTTCGACGCAGATCGCGGTCGTCGTCGGAGGCGGTAACGTCATCCGCGGCGCCCGAAGCCCGTGGCTCGATCGCGTCGAGGCCGACACGCTCGGGATGCTGGCCACGGTGCTCAACGCGCTGGCGCTCCGCAGCTACCTCGAGTCGAACGGGCGGACCGTGCTGATCCAATCGGCGATCGAGACCGAACTGACCGAATCGATCTCACCGCGTGTCGCACGGGACGCCCTGGAGGACGGAGCGGTCGTCCTGTTCGCCGGAGGAACGGGGAGTCCGCTCGTCACGACCGACACGGCGGCCGCGATTCGGGCCGTGTCGATCGAGGCCGATCTTCTCGCCAAGGGCTCGAACGTCTCCGGCGTCTACTCCGCCGATCCGTCGGAAGACGAGGCGGCCGGGCTGATCGAGAATCTGACGTACGACGAGTACCTCGCGAACCGCTACGGCGTGATGGATCAGGTCGCCGTGGAGATCTGTCGCGAACACGGGGTCCCGATCGAGGTCTTCGACCTGGACAGACCGGGAGCCCTCTCGGAGATCGCAACGGGCGGGCAGGTCGGAACCAGGATCTCGCGTCAGAGCCCCTAGCGGGGCGCATCGGGGAATGGGCGACGCCCATTCCTCCGCTTTCCACGCGAATCGGACGTCTCCCACCAAGTATGCTTCGCGTGATTCGCGAGGCGGAGTGGCCCTCAGACCCGCAGAAGCTGGAGTGCATCGCCGAACCGGCGTTCGGCCGCCTCGATCAGTTCTCCCGGCGTTCCCTCTTCGCGAAGGCGCTGCCCCGCGTCGCGCGCCTCGCGCATCAGATCGAGGTCGCCGAACAGGTCCACCGCGCGCAGCCGGTTGAAGAAGCCGTGCTGCTGCGTACCGAGCAGATCCCCCGGCCCCCGGATCCGCAGATCCTCTTCGGCGATCGCGAAGCCGTCCGTGTGCGCGGCGAACGCCCTCAGCCGCTCCTTTGCCTCGTCGGTGCTCGGATCCGAGATCGCGAAGCAGTCGGCCGGCTGCCCGGAGCGGCCGATCCGCCCGCGGAGCTGATGGAGCTGCGAGAGGCCGAAGCGATCGGCGTGTTCGATGACCATGAAATCGGCATCGAGGACGTCGATCCCGACCTCGATCACGGTCGTCGCGACGAGAAGCCGAACGTCGCCGTTCCGGAATCGCTCCATCGCTTCGGCCTTCTCGGAGGCGGACAGCCGTCCGTGGATCAGACCGACCCCCGCACCGGGGAACCGCTTCGCCATCTCCTCCGCCACCTGGACGGCGGCCTTCGCCGTCACCTTCTCCGACTCCTCGACGAGCGGGAGGACGACGTATCCCTTGCGCCCCCCCTCGAGGAACCGCTCCACGGTGTCGTACACGCTTCCCCGCTCCGCCTCGGTCGCCCGGTGCGTCGTGATCGATCGCGGCCCGAGCGGAAGCTCGTCGAGGGTCGAGACGTCGAACTCGCCGTAGAGCGTCAGCGTGATCGTCCGCGGAATCGGCGTCGCGCTCATCACCAGCACGTCAACGTCTTCCCCCTTCTCCTCGATCTCCGACCGCTGGACGACGCCGAACCGATGCTGCTCGTCGATGATCACCAGTCCGAGATCCCGGAACGCGACGGCCTCCTGGATCAGCGCGTGGGTGCCGATGAGGAGATTCACGTCCCCCTCCTCGACGGCTGTGCGGATCGCGCTCTTCCGCCGCGTCGCGCTGGTCAGGACCTCGACGGTCACCGGAAGGTCGGAAAGGAGCCGTCCGAGGTTGATCGCGTGCTGTTCGGTGAGGATCTCGGTCGGCGCCATGAACGCCACCTGACGCCCGGCGTCGATCGCCAGGAGAGCGGCACAGACGGCGACGAGGGTCTTCCCGGACCCGACGTCGCCCTGGAGGAGCCGCATCATCCGGATCGGGCGCTTCTGGTCCGACGAGATCTCCGACAGCGCCGTCCTCTGCGGCCCGGTCAACCGGAACGGGAGCCCGGCGAGGAACGAGTCGAGCAAACCGGTCGTCGGGCGGTGCGCCCGTCCGGGCACGCTCCGCTCCGATGGCGACAGTCCGACTTGAAGGAGGAGCAGCTCCTCGAACGCGAGCGTCCGGCGCGCCCGTTCGAACGCTCCCGGATCGGTCGGGCGGTGGATCGCCTCGACCGCGGTCCGCCTCGGCGACAACCCGTGTTGTTCCCGGATCGAGTCCGGAAGGAGGTCGTCGATCGCCGTCAGGTAGGCGTCCAGGTTCCGATGGATGAGCAACCGGAGATATCGGTCCGAAATCCCCTCCGTCGCCGGGTAGACCGGAACCCAACGCCCGGTCTCCAGCCCCGCCCCCTCCGCCTCCCACGTCGGTGAGGGCATCTGGAGCTCGCCGTAGCTTCGCTCGACCCTTCCGTAGAGGGCGACCCGATCCCCGCGTTTCAGCTGTTCGGCGATCCACGGTTGATTGAACCAGACGGCGTAGAGGAAGCCGGTTCCGTCTCCGACCGCCGCCTTGAAGAGGGTCATCTTCCGGTTGACGCGGCGCTGGCTGACCGCGTGAACCTCTCCACGGACGCCCACCTCCTGACCGGGGCGGACCGAGCCGATCGGGACGACCGTCGAACGGTCCTCCAGCCGACGCGGGAAGTAAAGCAGAAGGTCCTCGATCGTCTCGATCCCCAGTTTCGCCAGCAGTGCGGCGCGCTTCGGCCCGACCCCCTTTGCCCGGATGACCGGCGCGGTCAGTCCCGCGGTCTTCCCAGGCGCGAAGGCGGTCTCCGTGCCCGAACCGACCCGCTCGAACAGCCGGTCGACGATCGCACGTCGTTCTGCGAGCGACGCGTTCTCATACCCTTTCGCGATCGATTCCGCGCTGGGGACGTGGGCCTGGACGAACGCCTCGAGACCGCAGGTCACCGCTTCGTCCCGGTACCCCGTCGTACGCTCCAGGCGAAGGATCTTCTCGAGGCGATGCCCCCAATCGCTGTTCTCTTGTGGCATACCGACGCCCACTTTATAATGCGGCGTCCCGGTACGCAAGAGGAATGCCATGGAGATTCGAACCTACGGAGACCCGTCCCTTCGCCGACGCGCCGAGCCGGTCGAAGCGATCGACGACGAGATCCGAACGATCTGCGAGCGGATGGTCGAGACGATGCTTCGTGCCAACGGCGCCGGTCTCGCGGCGCCGCAGATCGGCATATCCAAACGGATCATCGTCCTCGACGTCGACGGCGAGTTCCACGTGCTCATCAACCCCGAACTGATCGAAACCTCGGACGACGTCGAACAGTTCAACGAAGGCTGCCTGAGCGTCCCCGGGGTCGACTCGGTCGTCGAGCGGGCGACCCGCGCCGTCGTCGAGGGGACGTCCCTCGACGGAGAGACGGTCCGGATCGAGGGGGAGGGCCTCCTCGCGCGGGCGATCCAGCACGAGATGGATCACCTCAAAGGCGGGCTGTTCCTCGATCACCTCAGCCCCGCCCGCAGGCAGAGCCTGCTGAAGGAGTACCGCCGCCGGCAGCGGGAGGAGTCGACGTGAGGCTCGTCTTCCTCGGAACGTCGTCGTTCGCCCGCCCGGCGCTCGCCGCCCTGGTCGACCGGCACGAGATCCCGCTCGTGGTCACGCAGCCGGATCGCCCGGCAGGTCGTCGCGGAGGGCTTCGCCCCTCTCCGATCAAGGAGGAGGCCGTTCCCTTGGGCCTTCCCATCTTCCAGCCCGAGCGGATCAACGCCGACGGTTCGCTCGAACGCCTCCGAGCCGCAGCGCCGGAGGCGATCGTGGTCGCCGCGTACGGCCAACTCCTGAAGCCGGGTGTGTTCGAGCTCGCGCCGCTGGGAACGATCAACGTCCACGCGTCTCTGCTGCCCGCCTATCGGGGGGCCGCCCCGATCAACTGGGCGATCATCCGAGGGGAAACGACGACCGGGATCACGACGTTCCTGATCGACGCGGGGATGGACACCGGGGACCTTCTCCTGCAGCGCAGGCTCGACATCGACCCGGAAGAGACCGCCGGCGAGCTCGAGGCTCGCCTCGCTCGCCTCGGGGCGGAAGTGGTCGTCGAGACCCTGGAAGGCCTGCAAGGGGGGAGGATCACCCCGCGTTCGCAGCCCGAGGAGGGCGTTTCGATGGCGCCGCGGCTGTCGCGAGACGACGGGCGGATCGACTGGACCGCGGCGGCACGACGGATCCACGACCTCGTCCGCGGGACGAGCCCGTGGCCGGGGGCGTGGACGCTCCTTGAGGGCGAGCGGGTCAAGGTGCATCGCACGGCACGGACCGAGGTCGAATCCGGTCCGATCTCGCCCGGAGAGATCGGGCTCCGTGGGACCGATCGTCTTCTCGTCGGGACCGGCGATCGGCTGCTCGAGATCCTCGAGATTCAACGCGAAGGACGCCCTCGAATCGACGGTGCCGCGTTCCTCCACGGCCTCCGCGGCCCGGCGAGCTTCACCTAGCCGGCGTCTTCATCCGCCTGCCGAAGACGGGGATAAAGTCCGGTCAGACCCGTCTCCTCCTCCCTGCGCTCGAGGGCGATCCCTTCGGGAAACCGGAGGGCGATCTCCGTCGTGTTGTGGACCGTGCCGGCGAACAGGTGACCGCCGAGCGTCGAGCCGTCACGTCTCCCGACACAGGCGTGCACGTGGACGACGCGCTCGTCACCGGACCGCGCAACCGTCCCCTGGAGGGAGACGAGCTCGACCGGTGAATCGATCCGGTGCTTCTCGTAGATCTCGCCGTTCCAGTAGCCGAGCTCGATCTCGCGGAGCATCCCGATCCCGCAGACGACGATCGCCGAGTCGACGGAGAGCCGATGCAGTTCGCCGATCAGATCCTCACCGTCCACCATCCGTACGACCGCCTCTCGCTTCCCTCTCGCTTCGATCATCGTGCGCTCATCGTACCGGCCCGCGCTTTCGAAGGCCAGTTGCGCCGCCGCAAACCGCTCCCTATCCTCGCTCCATGCAGCCACGAGAAAAGGCCGTCTGGCTCGCCGACCGCCTCATCGCCCGCTACGGGACGCCGAACGTGCGCCGTTCCGATCCGGTCGAGTCGCTCGTCTCGACCATCCTGTCCCAGAACACGAACGACACGAACCGGGACCGCGCCTACACGTCGCTGCTCGAGCGGTTCGGATCGCTCGATGCGGTTCGCAGCGCCCGCGTCGACGCGATCGGCCGCGCCATTCGTGTCGGCGGACTCCACCGGCAGAAGGCCGGACGAATCCGCCAGGTTCTCAACCGGATCCACCGGGAGCGCGGGTCTCTGGATCTCGCCTTTCTCGGCGAGTGGAACCTCGACGCCGCGATGGATTGGCTCCTCGCCTCCCCCGGCGTCGGGAAGAAGACCGCGGGGATCGTGATGCTCTTCTCGTTCGGGAAGCCCTACTTCCCGGTCGACACGCACATCCGACGCGTCCTCAGCCGGGTCGGGCTAATCGAGCCGAAGGGCGACCCCCACGAGCAGGCGAACCGACTCCTGCCCGAAGACCCTTCCTTGATGGCGGCACTGCACCTGCTGATAATCCGTCTCGGTCGCGAGATCTGTCGTCCGCGAAGGCCGGACTGCCCGAACTGCCCGATCCGACACGAGTGCGACTGGGCGTCTCAGAATCCGCGCCCCGAATCGATGGAGGAGAGGAAGTCCGCATGACTCTCGCCGAGCGCCTCGGAGAAGCCCTCTCGCAGCGTCGATGGACGATCTCGACCGTCGAATCGTGTACCGCGGGAGGCCTCGCGTACCGGATCACGGAGGTCCCCGGGGCGTCGGCCTACTTCCTCGGGGGCGTCATCGCGTACGACAACCGGGTAAAGGTCGAATGGGTCGGGGTCCCAGAACGGGTCTTCGGCGAGCACGGCGCCGTCAGTCGGCAAGCGGCCACGACGATGTCGGAGAACGGACGGGCCCGTTTCGACACCGACCTCTGTCTCGCGATCACCGGGATCGCCGGGCCGGGGGGAGGAACACCGGAGAAGCCCGTCGGGACGGTCTTTGTCTCCGTTTCCGATCGATCCGGGACGCGGACGGAGCGCTTCCACTTCGAAGGGAACCGCGAGCGAGTCCGGCAGTGCGCCATCGACGCGGCGTTGGAGATGGCCCTCGACCTTCTCACGGCCAACTAGGGCGGGAAGACCTACCTACAGGCCCCCCTTCGATCACCGCGGTCACTTCTTTCTTGATCGATCTCCAGACCCTGTGCTAGCATCCGTGAAATGAAGCCCCCTCCGAGGAACCGGTGGAAGTTCGTCCTTTCGATCGCGATCGGCCTCGCCCTGCTCGGCGGGGTCCTCTACTGGGTCGGCTGGCGCCGGATCTTCGCGGAGATGCGCGCCCTCGGCGCGGCAGGGATCACCGGTATCGTGGGGAGCGTCCTGCTCGCGATGGCCGCCTGGACGCTCTCGTGGTGGATCATCCTCCGCTCGTACGGGATCCGTCTCCCCCTGCCACACGTCATCGGCGCCCGTCTGAGCGGCTACGCGATCAGCTATCTCACGCCAACGCTCTACTTCGGCGGCGAGCCGGTCCGAGCGTTGATGGTCACCCGGCGGACCGACGCCCCGACGACGCGCGTCTTCGCCACGGTCTTCATCGAGCGCTTCCTCGGCGGCCTCAGCATGATCCTGTTCATCCTCGTAGGAAGCTTCTTCGCCATCAGCTCCCCCGCGCTCCCGTGGGCGGAGAAGCGTTTGCTCATCGCCGGCGTCGGCTTCATCACGTTCTGGATCCTCGTCGGTCTCGTCGACTTTGCCTGGAACCTCAAGTGGATCAGCCGCGCCATCCGTCTTCTCGGCCTCCTCTTCCGCCGTTGGAGGACGGGCCTCGGGCGCGCCGCGGACAAGGTGTCCGAGACCGAGGACGAAATCCACGACGCGTTCACGGTGCACTGGAGAGGGACGGTGCTCGCCTTCCTGGTGCAGCTGTTGGCGACCTTCTTCGTCTATATGCGCCCGCAGGTCTTCTTCTTCTTCTCGTCCGGACAGGTCTTCACGTTCCCGCAGCTGTCCCTCCTGTTCACCCTCACCGTGATTCTCCTTTCGTTCTTCCTGTGGATCACGCCGGGAGGGATCGGCACGGGAGAGGCGGCGATCATCGGCATCTTCCATCTCGTCGCCCCGTCGATCTCCAAGCAGGGCGCCGTCGCCTTCTCGCTGATGTTCAAGTTCGCCGAATCGATCCTCGTCGCGATCGGTCTCTATTACCTGGCGCAACGCGGGATCGCCCGAATCGGACGGAGGCGCGCTCCCCCAGTGGTGCCGAGCGACGCCGATTCGGAGCGACCCTAGGAAGTGCCGACGTAGAGACACGGAACGGAGGCAGGTTGGTCAGGCGCCTTCCTCAGGGGATCGGGCGAAACTCGCGAGAGCCGAGAAGGCTGGCGCCGAACAGCCCGATCAACCCACCGAGAACCAGCCCGAGAAGGAGGCTGATCAGGCTGACACCGAGGATCCTCCCTCCGCTCGTCAACCCTGCAAAGATGGCGGGGGGCGTTCCTTGGGAAACGGCGACGTAGTGCAGTACGTAGAGGATCACGAGAAGCAGAAGACCGGCGAGGAAACCGATCCCGATTCCGAGTCCGACAGTGAGCGGGATGACCGTCCTCTCCGAGATTCCGGAGAGGCGGAGCAATCGGATCTCCCCGGAGAAGCTGTGCAGCAGTTCGCGATAGCCGATCCGCGCGAACAGGAGGCTGAGGGCGATCGTCACGACGAGGGACGACAGCAGCCCGATCCGAGCCGCCGTCGAAAGAGGGGACCGAGCCGGCTCGCCCTGGCTCCGCCGCTCGATCACCTCGGTCACTCCGTTCGACGATCGGAGCGCGTCGACGAGCCCCAGTGCGACGTCGGGCGACGCCGGGCTGATCACGAAGACGCCGCCGGACGCGTCGCGGTCGAGCTCCTGAGAGAACCGGAAGACGATGCGCCCGACGTCCTCCCGCTCGCGGATTTCGAGGTACATCCGATCGACCGTCGCCGACGAGAGACGGGGCGACAGGTGAACCCGGATCTCCTCGATCGGCAGCGCGCCGTCCTCACCGGCTTCCGCCGGCGTCGAAGGCGGCACGAGGAAGAACGTCCCGACCACGGCGAGGAAGACGAACAGAAGAAGCCCGGTCAGCGCGAAGAAAAGGGCGCTCCGCGCACGAATCGACCCGAGCAGCTCGCGGAAGAGAAACAGGAACGGGTTCATGATTCTTTCACCGCTCCGTCGACCAGGCGCACGATCCGCTGCCCCCGCGTCACGTCGGGAAGCGGTCCTCGGGTCGCCACAACGACCGTCAGGTGACCCGTGTGCAGCCGGTCGATCAACAGGCACGCCTCCGCGCATTCGTTCGCGTCCAGCCCTTCGAGCGGCTCGTCGATCAGGAGGAGAAGGGGATCGTCGCAGACGGCCAGCGCCAGCCCGAGGCGAACCCGATCGAGCGACGACAGCTCGGTCGCCTCAACGCCCTGCAGCCGGATCAATCCCGTCGCTTCGAGGGCGAGGATCGCCTTCTCTTCGGCCTGCTCGCGGAAATTGCCGAGCGACCGCAGCTTGAACAGGACGTTCTCGTGCACCGTCCTGGAGAGCGGCGCGAACCCTTGAGGCAGATACCCGATCCGCTGCCGCAGCTCGAGTCTCCTCTCCGGGCTCAGGCGGCCGACGTTCCTGCCGTGCACAAGGATCTGCCCGCGTTGCGGCGGGAGTTGGCCACCGAGCAGGCCGAGAAGGAGCGACTTCCCGGACGACGCGGGACCGACGATGTAGAGCAACTCCCCCTGCTCGACGTGGAGGTGGATGTCCTCGAGGACCTTGACTCCGTCTTCGGTCGAGAAGTGCAGCTCGGAAACCTGAATCATGACGGCCATCGTGCCACCGCGTAGCGGTTCTTCCCGGCCAGATCGGACTCCGCGTGAACGTCGACCAGACCTCGCTTCTTCAGCATCTCGATCACCGCGACGTCCTGTCCGTGACCGATCTCGAGGAAGAGCAAGCCGTCCGCGTTCATGTGCCCCGGCAAGGCCTCGATCAGCCTGGCGATCTCTCGCAGGCCGTCCGGACCGCCATCGAGGGCGACGCGAGGTTCGTGTTCGCCCACTTCTTTCGGGAGCTTCTCCCACTGCGTCTCGTCGACGTACGGAGGATTCGACGCGATCAGATTGAACCCGCCCGACACGCGGTCGAACCAGTCGCTTTCGATGAAGGTGATCCGATCCTCCACGCCGTTCAACGCGGCGTTCCCCCGCGCGAGTTCGAGCGCGGCCTTCGAGACGTCGACGGCAGTGATCGCCGCTTGCGGGAAGTACCTCGCCAGGCAGACCGCGATCACGCCGGTCCCCGTACCCAGATCGAGGCACGCGACGGCCCGATCGCGGGGAACCAGCCTGAGGATGTGATCGAGGAGCTCCTCGGTCTCCGGGCGCGGGATCAACGCGTCCCGACTGATGCGGAAGCGGAGTCCGAAGAACTGGACCTCGCCGACCAGGTGCTGCAACGGGGTCCCGTCCCGACGCTTCTTGACGATCGTTCGGTAGCGCGTTCGCTCGTCGACCGTGAGCGGTTGATCGGGCGAGATGTACAGGTTGAGCCGTTCGACGTCGAGGGCGTGCGCGAGAAGGATCTCGGCTTCCAATCGCGGCTGAACGATCCCAGCAGCCTCGAAATAGCCACGAGTCCAGTTGAGGACCTCGCGGATGGTCCACTCGGTGCTCAGCGTCGTCCCCCCCCACCCACGAAGGCCGACAGCCCTCATTTGCCCAATACAATAGCGAAATCTTGCTGCCAATACAAGCGGTTCGTATAATGCTGCAACCTAACGAAAGCGAAGTGGTGCCTGCAAAACGGCCGCTTCGGTGGCTTCGGGGAGGTGTGGTATTGTGGTCTCTTCTCTTTTATTCTTCTCCTCCATGATCGTCGCCGGCGGAGCCGCTTCCGCGGTGTATCGCCTCTTCCCACCCCTGTTGGGCCTGCCATCGCTCGTCACGAGTCTGGTCCTCGGCGCCGTCGCCGGAGGAGCGCTCGCGGCGCTCCTTCATCAGATCTGGAGACGCCTGTTCCCGATCTGGTTCGAGGAAAACGCGGAGACCCGGTTCGTCAACAGCTTCATCGTCGGGCTCGGCGCGACCCTGATCGGGATCGTATTCCATTTCGCGCTCGGCATCGCCTTCCCTGCCGGAAGCGGTGTCCGCGTCGCGCAAGGATTCCTTCTCATCGGGAGCACACTCGTCGGCCTGCGGATCGGCTTCTCGTTCGACAGACCGATCTGGCGAGCCGGCGAGGGCCTGCAACTCGGCCAGCGCAACCGGAGGCACAAGGGAGCGGGCGGGAAGCTCCTCGACACGAGCATCATCATCGACGGCCGGATCGGGAGCCTCCTTTCGACGGGGTTCGTCGAGGGGGAGGTTCTCGTCCCCGAGTTCGTCCTCGCCGAGCTTCAGAACATCGCCGACTCGTCAAACAGCCTGAGGCGAAGGAAGGGAAGGCGAGGCCTCGACGTCCTGAACGAGCTGATGCAGGACGAGAGCGTGTCGATCCGCGTCCTCGCCAAGGACTACCCCTCGATCCGCGAGGTCGACCGGAAGCTGATCCGGCTGGCGAAGGACGAGCGCGCGACACTGGTCACGACCGACTTCAACCTGAACCGCGTCGCCCAGGTGGAGGGCGTCCCGATCCTCAACGTGAACGAACTTGCCAACGCCGTCAAGCCGCGGTTCATCCCCGGTGAGGACATCTCGGTCGAGATCCTCGACCGGGGCGAGGAGATCAATCAGGGGATCGGCTACCTCGACGACGGAACGATGGTCGTCGTCGAGAACGGCCGCCGGCACATCGGCCGCACGATCAAGGCGACGGTCAAGAGCACGCTTCAGACCGAAGCAGGGAGGATGCTCTTCGTCGAGCCGGCCGGGGAGACGCCTCGTTGGGAACGCTAGAAAGGAGGGGGATCATGAACGCCCGTATTCTTGTCTTCTTCGTCGGCTTGGTGCTGCTCGGCCTCGCCTCCGGGTGCACGTTCTTCGGAGGCAACGAACCGGACTACACCCATTGGGAGCCGACCCTCTCACCGGACGGCCGGTCGCTCGTCTACGAGTCTCCGACCGAAGACAGCCTCGAGCTTTTCCTTCGCGACCTGGAGACCGGCGCGGAGCAGCAGCTGACCCGAAACGAGGACCCGGATTGGTCGCCGGCGTGGTCGCCGGGCGGGGATCGGATCGCGTTCGCGTCGAGCCGGAACGAGAACGTCGACATCTACGTCTTGAACCTCGCCGATCTGTCCGTCGAGCGCATGACGACCCACGAAAAGGACGACATCAACCCCGATTGGGGGATCGACGGTCGCGTCTACTTCAACTCGAATCGGTCCGACGCTTGGGAGATCTACGCGATCGATCCCGACGACAGGACCCTGGTGAAGATCACCCAAGTCACCGAGACGCCCGGTTCATGACCGCGAGCGCGGTGATCCTCGCCGCAGGTCGCGGGGAACGGATGCGCTCCGACACCCGCAAGGCGTTCCTCGACCTCGCCGGGCGACCGCTGTTCGTGCACGCCGTGGAGGCGTTCTCCGTCGTCCCCCGTATCGCCGAGATCATCGTCGTCGTCCATCCGAACAATCTCGAAGCGGCACGAGACGCCTTCACCCTGCCCGGTCGTGACGTGCGCCTCGTCGCCGGCGGCGCCACGCGCCGGGAGTCCTCGCTCGCCGGGATCCGGGCCGCGACCGGCGACATCGTGCTCATCCACGACGGCTGTCGACCGTTCGTGACCGCCGCGCTGATCGACCGCGTCCTCGACGAGACCGAGCGACACGGAGCCGTCGTCCCGGTCCTCCCGCCGACCGAAACGCTGTACCGTCGGGACGTCGCCGAGCACCGCCTACAACAGGTCGTCGATCGCGCATCGATCGCCCGTGCGCAAACACCGCAAGGGTTTCGACGATCGCTGATCCTGCGCTGCCTCGACGCGGCCGATCCGGCGGTGACCGACGACGCATCGGCAGCGCTCGCAGAGGGCGAGCCGGTCTTCACCGTCGACGGAGAGGTCTCGAACCTGAAGGTCACCCATCCGGAAGATCTCCGCTGGGCCGAGGCGTTCTCCGGCCGCCGCGCCTGAGAAGCAGCGTTCGACGCTTTGCCTGGCTCCTCGCGTCCGGCTAGAATGCACTCATTCTCTTCGCCAAGGAGGCTGGCATGATGCGAGGCAAGTCCGTAGGGCTGGTGTTGGGGCTGGTGGCGATCCTGTCGTTCGCGGCGTGGTCGCAGGACGTCTGGTTCGATGCGTACGTCGCCGGCGACACCGCGGTGTGGCTGTTCAACAATACGAGCGGGATGGACGTCACCGGGCTCCTGCTCGAATTCGATCAGGAAGTGACGATCGTCAACCAGATCGCGTTCGGCGGAGCGATGACGCCGCTCGAGGGAACGACGGGGGCTGCGTTCACGTTCTTCGGTGACCTCGTCAAGAACGGAACGCTGCAGGTCGATTGGCAACCTGCCACCGCCGTTGTGACGTATGCCGTTTGGCTGTCGGGCGAGCGGGCCGTGGGACGTCCGTACTTCACCACGATCGACAAACTCGGATACCTGTTCGGGGTTGGAATCGTCTACATGCGTGAGAACGATCCCGCGGCGCTGAACGCCGCGTTCGAGCAGTTCTTCATGGACAACGCCGAATACCTCGCCGGGCTGTCCGCGTCCCTGGGGATGGACCTCCAGGACTCGCTGATGCCGATCATCATGGCGTCGCCGGCGGAGGGGATCGAGAACTTCTTCAACACCATCGTCGGGATGCTCGGCGTGACCACGCTCGAGGGCGTGCTCGAGGGAGGCATCGACTTCACGGCGCTGTTCGCGCTGCTCGGTCTCTAGTTCGACCGATCACCAAGGGGAGAACGTCGCGGGGAGGCTTTCGCCTCCCCGCTCGCGTTTCGATTTCCAAGGAACAGGGGAGGCGTTGCCTCCCTGTTCGCTTGGGAACTCCGCGAGCCCGACCAATCCGTGCTAGTCCCCCACCGTGAGGAGGGCGCGAACGCGCGGCGGATCGAGCGGATAGCGATCGACCGTCGCACCGGTGGCGTGCGCCACCGCGCGTGCGACGGCGGCGTGGGAGGCCATCAGCGGAACCTCGCCGATCCCCTTCGCCCCGAACGGTCCGGCCGGGAACTCGGCCTCGACGAAGTCGACCGCCGTGTGCGGTGCGACGTCGCGGACCGTTGGGAGCCGGTACGTCGTCAGCCCGTTGACGATCAGGTGTCCGTCGCGCTGGGGGATCTCCTCCATCATCGCGAAGCCGATCCCCTGGGCGACGCCGCCCTGGACCTGTCCGGTCGCCAGGGGTCGATTCAGGATGCGGCCCGAGTCATGAACGGCGACGAAATCGACGATCTGCGCCTCGCCGGTCGCGGTGTCGACCTCGACTTCGGCGACGTGCGTGGCGTACGCGTAGACCGGGTACGCGTCGCCGAGCCCGGTTTTCGGGTCCCAGCTGACCGGCTCCGTCTGAGCCCAGCCCTCGACCGCCGGATCGAGGTTCCCGAGCCAGAACGCGTTCGCGATCCGGTCCAGCCGCGTCGAGATCTCGTCCGGAGGAATCCCCTCTGCCTCCGCGACCGACTCGATCCGCTCGCGGAGCTTGCCGGCGGCGTCGAGGACCGCCAGGCCGCTCATCATCGTCCCCCGCGAGGCGACCGTCGGACCGGAGTCGGGAACCCGGCTCGTATCGACCGGCACGAGGTGGATCCGCTCGATCGGGACGCCGAGCGCCTCGGCCGCCAGCTGGAGGATGACCGTCGCCAGCCCTTGCCCCATCTCGACCGTCCCGACCGCCACGGTGATCGATCCGTCGGCCTCGAGCTTCATCGTCGCCCCGGCCTTGTCGAGGTACGGGGCCTTCCCACCGAGGCCGACCCCGTAGATCACGCACGAGAGGCCGACGCCGCGGCGCCGATCGGCGTGCTCCGCGTTGAACGCTTCGACGCGCGCCAGGCGCTCCTCCCACGCGGCCGTCTCGACCGCCCGGTCGAGCGTCTCGAGAACGCCGACGGACTCCTCCACGACCTGGCCGGTCGACGTCTCGTCGCCCGGCCGAAGCAGGTTCCGCCTTCTGATCTCCGCGCGGTCGAGCCCCAGCTTCTCGGCGAGCAGGTCCATCTGCGATTCATGCGGGAAGATGACCTGCGGGCTGCCGAAGCCGCGGAACGCCCCGTTCGGCACCGTGTTCGTCGCGACCGATTTCGCGTCAACCGCGACGTTCGGAATCCGATACGGCCCGGCCGCCGTGCACAGGCTGCGCCAGAGGACGGCCGAGGAGAGCGTCTGGTACGCCCCGGCGTTCAGGATCACGTCGACGTCGATCGCGGTCAGCGACCCGTCCGATTTCGCGCCGGTCCGATACCGGACCCGGGACGGGTGCCTCTTGCTCGTCGTCAGGACGTCCTCACCGCGGTCGAGGACCAGCTTCACCGGCCTTCGCGCCGCGTGGGCCATCAACGCGGCGAGCGAGCAGACGAGCGATGGGACGTCCTCCTTCCCCCCGAACGCACCGCCGGTCGCCGTCTGGACGACGCGGACCTTCGACAGCGGGAGGCCCATCACCTTGGCAACGGCGTTCTGGATGTAGAACGGGCACTGGGCCGACGCGAAGATCGAGATCGATCCGAGCTCGTCCGGAACGGCGATCGCCCCCTGCGGCTCGATGTAGGCGTGCTCCTGATAGCCGGTCTCGTACACGCCCTCGACGATCACGTCCGCCTCGGCGAAGCCGCGGGCAACGTCCCCTTTCCGGAGAACCATCCCGTTGAACAGGTTCCCACCGCCCTCGGCGGCCGCCGGATCGGCGACGATCACCGGCGATCCCGGTTCGAGCGCCTCGACTGGATCGGAGATAGTCGGGAGTCCCTCGTACTCGACGCGCACCTTCTCGACCGCCAGCTTCGCCGCGCGGCGCGACGTCGCCGCGACAAGAGCGACCGGCTCACCGACGTAGCGAACGGTGTCCGAAGCGAGGGCCGGCTGGTCGTCGTAGATGACGTGGACGACGTTGGCGCCGGGAACGTCCTCGTGGGTGACAACGCAGACGACGTCGGGATCGTCGATCGCGCCCGACGGATCGATCCTGAGGACCCTCGCGTGCGGATGCGGGCTGCGAACGACGGCTCCGTGGAGCATCCCGGAAAAGGCGAGATCGTCGGCGAATCGTGCTTCGCCCCGCACTTTGTCCACGGCGTCGGGACGGAGGACCCCCGCACCGATCAGCGTCGTCGGTTTCTCCTTCACTGCTCCGCCCTCACGCTACAGTCGGCCTCCCATCGTCAGGGTCATGATCGCCTTCTGGGTGTGCAGTCGGTTCTCGGCCTGATCGTAGATCCAGGAGAGCTCGTTGTCACAGACCGCGGGCTCCGCCTCGTGCCCCCGGTCGACCGGCATGCACTGGAGGAGGTAGCCCGGATCGCAGAGACGCTTCTGGCGATCGGCCGTGTAGCACCAATCCTTGTACCGAAGCGCGATCTCGTGCTCCTTCTCCTTGCCGATCTGGTAGCGATCCTTGGTGAACCAGTTCCGCGGGAAGACGACCGTCGCTCCTTCGAGCGCCGCCTCGAGGTCGTTCTCGATCGTGAACCGCCCACCGGAGGCGGCGGCCAGATCGCGGCATTGGTCCATCACGTTCGGGTCCATGTCGTACTCCGGCGGATGCGCGACGACGACGTCCATCCCGTACATCGTCGAGATCAGCGCCGTCCCATGGACCGAACAGAGGCCGCGGATCCACGGCGTGTACGCCCACATGACGACGATCTTCTTCCCCTTCACGTCCCCGCCGAGCTTCTCGTGCATCGTGTAGATGTCGGTCAACGACTGGCACGGGTGATTGATGTCGGACGCCATGTTGATGATCGGGACACTCGCGTGTTCAGCGAACTTGCGCATCACCTCGTCGCCGAAGCCGTAGCGATCGATCGCGTCGTCGAGGAGGCGGATCCCGATCCCGTCGCAGAACCGCTCCATCGCCTTCGCCGTGTCCTTGACGGTCTCCCCCGCTCCGGGCTTGTCCTCGAGCGACAAGCGCATCGTCGACGGGTTGATGAACTGCGCGTGCCCACCGAGCTGCGTCATCCCGGTCTCGAACGACATCCGCGTCCGGGTCGAACCGGCGAAGAACATCATTGCGAACGTCTTGTCCTCGAGCGTCCGGTGTGGCTTTCGGCTGTAGTAGGCGCCCTTCAGCTGATCGGTGACCTTCATCGCGAGATCGTACTCCTCGCGCGTCCAGTCAACCTCGCTGATCAGGTCCCGTCCCGCTAGATCGAACCAGCTCATCGTTCTCGTTCCCTCCTAGGCCATGATCAGGGCCATCATGCCTTTCTGCGCGTGCAAGCGATTCGCCGCCTCTTCGATGATCACCGAGTTCGGACCGTCGATGACCTCGTCGGTCACCTCCATGTCGCGGTCGGCCGGCAGACAGTGCATGTAGATGGCGTCGTTCGTCAGAGCCATCTTCTCGTTCGTGCAGATCCAGTCCTTGTTCGCTTCGAAGATCGGCTTCGCCTTCGCCTCGTCCATCAGCCCCGAGCCGTCCGTCGGCTGGACCGTCCACGCCTTCGGGTAGACGACGTCTGCGCCCTTGAACGAGTCGTCCATGTCGTGGGAGATCTGGAACGCGCCGCCGTGTTTCACCGCCAGCTTCTTCGTCGCTTCGAGGATCCGCGGATCGAGGTCGAGCCCTTTCGGGTGGGCCAGCGTGACGTCCATCCCCATCATCGCGGCGGAGACGATCGCCGACTGCGGAACAGCGAGCGGCTTGGCAACCGACCCGGAGTAGGCCCAGCTCATCACGAACTTCTTACCCCGCAGGTCGTGCCCGAGCTTCTCCTGCATCGTCATCACGTCGGCCAGCGCCTGACACGGGTGGTACACGTCGTCTTCCATGTTGATGACCGGGACCTTCGACCACTCGGCGAACTCGCGGACGATCCGGTCGCCCTTCCCGTACTCCCAGCCGGTTGGCTTCCCGTAGATGCGAATAGCGATCGCGTCGCCCATCTCGGCGAGAACCCGCGCAACGTCGGAGATCCGCTCGGTCGAATAGGCGACCTCCTCCCCCTTCAACGCCGGGGTGTAGACGGCGCCGGGCTGAAGGAAGTGGGCGTGCCCGCCGAGCTGGGTCATTCCGGCCTCGAACGAGTTCCTTGTTCGAAGCGACGTGTTGTAGAACAGCATGTGGAGCGTCTGCCCTTCGAGAACCCTGTGCGGTTCCCGGCGGATGAACTTTCGTTTCAGATCGTGCGCCGCGTCGAGCATCGCCTCGATCTCGTCGCGCTCGAAATCGAGCCAGGTGATGAAGTCCCTGCCTCGAAGCGTGGTACTGGACATCTTCTGGTTCCTCCTTGTCTTACCCCTTCGTGATCGTCGTGCCCGCGTTTCCTTCGAGCGCGTCGAACGCCTTATCTAGCGACGTGATGATCGCCGTTTCGCCTCCGGCCTCGATGAACCGGATCGACGCACGGACCTTCGGCTCCATCGATCCCTTCGCGAAGTGCCCTTCGGCGTGGTACTTCTTCGCCTCGTCGACCGTCAGCCTCGAAAGCGCCGCCTCTTCCGGCGTCTTGTAGTGGAGACGGACGGAGTCCACGTCGGTGAGGACCATGAAGATCGACGCGCTGACGTCGGCCGCCAAGCGCTCGCCGGCGAGGTCCTTGTCGATGACCGCGTCGACACCCCTCAGCCCTCCGTTTTCGCGAACGACCGGGATCCCGCCGCCGCCCGAGGCGATGACGATCGAGCGCGCGTCGACGAGCTGTCGGATTGCGTCCTTCTCGAAGATCTCGATCGGATCCGGAGACGGCACCACCCGCCGCCACCCGCGGCCGGCGTCCTCGCGGACGTCGTACCCCTTCTCGACCTCGAGTCTCCTCGCGTCCTCCTCGGAGTAGAACGGACCGACCGGCTTGGTCGGGTTGGCGAACGCCGGGTCGTCCCTGTCGACGACGACCTGCGTCACGACCGTGGCGATCGGAACGTCCCCCCTGCCCCGCGCGGCGAGCAGGTTCCCGAGGTTCTGCTGGATCATGAGCCCGATCAGTCCCTGGCTCTCCGCTCCGCAGACGAACAGCGGCATCGGGGCCGCGACGTCCTTGCCCGTCTCGTTCTGGAGGAGGAGATTCCCGACCTGCGGGCCGTTTCCGTGCGTCACGACGATTTTGTACTTACCCGACTCGACCATCCGGGCCAGCTGTTCGCACGTGACGCGGACGTTCGCCATCTGCTCCTCGAACGTTCCTCGCTGTCCGGGCTGAAGGATCGCGTTTCCTCCGAGCGCGACGACGACTAGCTGCTTCTCGCCTTCCATCCGATCACCCTTCCGCTTGCGTTGGTTTCGACGCCACTGAATCGCGCTTCCACGTTACAACACACGAACGAACCGGACGGTCCGTTCGTGCCATAGACTCTCCCTGACCATTGAGGCCCGTCCTCACACCTCACGAACGAACCCCAGTTCGTTCGTGTTATGGACCTCCCTGACCATTGAGGCCCATCTTCACTCGCCCACGAAGCGACTACCTCTCGGCGCTTCGTGCCATGGGAATGCACACGGGCGAACGCCTGGGTGCATTCCCTCATGCTTCCCAAATCTCCCGCATCCTCGTCCAATGCTCGACCATCTTCGCGAACGCCGTGTCGCTGTCCCCGCGCTCGATCGCGTCGAGGACGTCGCTGTGAAGTGCGGTGACGGTCTGCAAATCGTCGACGTTTTTCAGGTAGTAGTGCCTGGTGAACTCGCGATAGACGCGTTGATCCATCGTGTTGAGAAGCGGGGAGAGCGCCGCGGCGACCAGGCCGTTCCCCGCCGCCTCGGCGAGGGCGCGGTGGAACGCCTTGTCGGCGTCGAGATAGGCGTCGAAGTTGTCTCGCACCGCGTGCTCGCGCATCGAGCCGAGAATCCCCTTCAGCGTCGAGAAGACCTCGGTAGATCCCTTCGTCGCCACGAGCGCCGCCACCGGTGGTTCGAGCGCCTCGCGCGCCTCCATGACCTCGCGACAGCCGGCCTCGCTCTCGATCAGGTGAACGGCGTCGTTCTCCTCGGCCGACGACGGAAGGCGAACGACGTAGTTGCCGCTCCCGGGCCGCGACTCCACGATCGACATCGCCTGCAGCGCGCTGAGCGCCTCGCGGATCGACGGTCGGCTGACGCCCATCTGCTCGGCAAGCTCGAACTCGGAAGGGAGCTTGCTCCCCAGCGGGTAGTCGCCGCGCTGGATCGCCTCGACGATCTGCTCCGCGGCGATCGCCGTCACCTTGCGCGGTCGCACCTTCTCGAACGGCATCCTTCCTCCTCACACGGTCGTTCGGCCAAGCTGTATGATAGCTAGGCGGGTTCGGGGTCGCAATCGATCAAACGCGGTTCTCGCCCGGCTCACGGAACAGGAACCGTCCGCGTCCTCGCGCCGCCGACAGCACACCGTCGGAGTAGACGACGTCCCCTCGCGCGATCGTCGTCACGACACGTCCGGTCACGGTCCAGCCTTCGTACGGGGAGAAGTCGGTGTTCATGTGAAGCCCAGCGGCGCGGATCTCCCACGCTTCGTCCGGGTCGAAGACGACGAGATCCGCGTCGGAACCGACCTCGATCGCGCCCTTCTGGGGGTACAGCCCGTACACCCTCGCCGGCCCTTCGCTCACCAGCCGCGGGACGTCGGGCAGGTGGAGCAGCCCCTTGCCGACCCCCTCCGAGTACACGAGCGGAAGAAGGGTCTCGACGCCGGGGAGACCGTACGGCAGGTCGGTGAACGATCCGCGCCAGGCCTTCTGCTCGCGGGTGAACGGACAGTGATCGGTCGCGACGAAATCGATCTCCTGCCGGCGGAGCCCCTTCCAGAGCGCGCGCTGATCGGCGTCGGTCCGCAACGCCGGGCTGGCGGCGAACAGGTGCCCGTCCATCCGGTCGTAGCTCCCCGCTGTCAGCACGAGGTACTGCGGGCAGGTCTCCGCCGTCAGCCGTGCGCCGCGCCCCCTCGCCTCGCGGACCGCCGCGAGCCCGAGGGCCGAGCTGACGTGCACGATGTGCGTCGAGCAGCCGGTCTCTTCGGCGAGCCTCCCGACCTGCGTCACCGCCGCCCCCTCGCACAGGTCCGGCCGGGCAACCGCGAGGGTCGTCATCTCGGCGCGCTCGGCCGGTGTCAGGCTATCGGCGATCGAGCGGATCAGTCCCTCGTCCTCGCAGTGAACCAAGGCGACGGCTCCGAGGTCGGCGAGCGCCTCGAACGCCCGCTTCATGACCGAGGGGGAGGTTCGCCGGCCGGAGCCCTCGTAGGCGGTGTAGAACTTGAAGCTGGTCACGCCGCGGCGGACGGCCTCGGCGAACTCCTCCTCGCCTCCCGGTTCCCACCCGATCACCTCGCCGTGCAGCGCGACGTCGACGACCGCATCGGCGATCTCCTCGAGCCTCATCTCGATCTCGTCGGGGATCGAGGTCTCCGGCGTTCCGACGGTGAAGTCGACGATCGTCGTCACGCCGCCGCACGCCGCGGCCACCGTGCCGGTGTAGAAGTCGTCGCTCGACCTCGTCCCGGCAACAGGGAGGGCCATGTGCGTGTGGGCGTCGATGGCGCCCGGGAAGACGAGCTTTCCGCCGGCGTCGATCGTCCGCTCTCCGGTCAGTTCGGGGCCGACTGCACGGATCGTCCCGCGGTCGATCCCGACGTCGGCCGTCGTAACCGCCCACGGCGTGACGAGGGTCCCTCCTCGAACGACGAGCTCGTGCATTGGGATCTTCGAATCCCCCTTCTGAACAGCGTTCTTGAAAACCGGCCAAGCAGCATGATAGCATTGCCGAACCCGTCGCACAATCCGGCGGACGGCAGGAGGATCATGATCGACCTGACACGGAACGAAGAACGACTCGCACGCACCGCGCAACGTGCTCGCGAGCGCGGGATCGTCATCCCGACGTTCGCCCAGATGCGCGATCCGAGCCGGATACCGGCTCCGATCGTCGACAAGCTCGCGGGCATCGGCCTCTGGGATCTCCATCCACTCAACCTGTTCCGGATCACCTGGAAGAACGAGCCGACCGCGCACGGCGGGGGGTTCGGAAGCGTGAACTACCTCGAGTTCCCTCCCGAGCTGACCGGCGTTCCGGCGCGGATCATCGCCCTCGTCGGCAAGTGGTTTCCGACCGGGGCGCACAAGGTCGGCGCCACGTTCGGCTGCCTCGTCCCTCGACTGGTCACCGGGCAGTTCGATCCGACGTTCCACAGGGCCGTCTGGCCGTCGACAGGCAACTACTGCCGCGGCGGCGCGTACGACGCCAACCTCCTCGCCTGCGAATCGATCGCGATCCTCCCCGAGGAGATGTCGCGCGAGCGGTTCGAGTGGCTGGCCAAGGTCGCCGGCGAGGTGATCGCGACCCCCGGCTGCGAGTCGAACGTCTGGGAGATCTTCCAGAAGTGCAAGGAGCTTCAGGCAACGCGCGACAACGTGATGATCTTCAACCAGTTCGACGAGCCGGGAAACCACCTCTGGCACTACGAGATCACCGGCCACGCGATGGAGGAGGTCCTCCGCGCCGAGCTGCGCGACGGCCGCTACGCCGGCGTCGTCCTCACCTCCGGCTCCGCCGGGACGATGGGCTGCGGCGACTACCTCAAGGAGCTGTATCCGGGAAGCAAGCTCGTCGTCTCCGAGGCGCTTCAGTGCCCGACGCTCCTCGAGAACGGGTTCGGCGGCCACCGGATCGAGGGGATCGGCGACAAGCACGTCCCGTGGATCCACAACGCGCGGAACACCGACATGGTCACCGGGATCGACGACGAGGACTGTATCCGCCTGGTCCGGCTGTTCAACGAGGACGCCGGGCGTGCGGTGCTCCAGTCCGAGGGCGTCCCGACCGATCTCGTCGAGCGGCTCGACCTGCTCGGCATCTCGGGAATCGCGAACCTGCTGTCGTCGATCAAGTTCGCCAAGTACTACGAGTTGACCGGACGCGACGTCGTCCTGACCGTGCTCACCGACTCGATGGAGCTGTACCAGAGCCGTGTCGCGGAGCTGCGCGACGCCCACGGCGCGTACGGCGAGACGGACGCCGCCGTCGATTACCACGCCCACCTTCTCGGGATCAAGACCGATCACACGCTCGAGCTGAGATACACAGATCGGAAGCGGATCCACAACCTGAAGTACTTCACCTGGATCGAGCAGCTCGGCAAGTCGGTCGAGGAGCTCAACGCCCAGTGGTACGACTACCCCGGCTACTGGGATCGGATCCACGCGGCGGTCCCGGCGATCGACGAGCTGATCGTCGCGTTCAACGAGCGCGTCGGGCTCCTCGCGGAGCTCGTGGAGTCCGGCTAGCGCGATGGAGCCGCGCCGGACGTCGCCGCTGAAATGCTTGCTCAATCAGATCCTCGCTCAGGTGGGCGGTCGCGCGCCGGTTCGGCCGATTCTGCTGGTCGGCGGAGTCGAATCCGGGAAGACGGCCACCGGCCTGCGCTTGCTGTCCCTTTTGCGGCAATCCGAGGTCCGGGTCGGCGGCTTCCTGGCGCCGCGAAAGCTCGAAAGCGACGAGACGATCGGGTACTCGCTGATCGACCTCGCGACCAACACCACGCATCCGTTCGCCGGGCTGGAGCCGGGGGGCGTGCGCGTCGGTCGCTTCTTCGTCTCCGAGAAATGCCTCGCCATGGCCGACCGCGCCGTATCTGCCGCGCTGGACGACACGTCCGTCGTCTTCATCGACGAGGTCGGGCGGCTCGAGCTTGAGGGAGGCGGTCACGCGCCCGCGGTTCGGAGGGTCATCGCCTCGGACGTCGTCCCGGTCCTCCTTGTCCGCGAGGAGTTCGTCGACGAGGTCGTGCGAGAGTTCGGGATCGAGGCTCCTGTGGTCTTCCAGGTACAGAAAGCGCTCGACGCGAGCGTGGCGAGCCCGGCCGGTCTGCGAACGTTCTGGGAGATCGTGGACTCGCTTCCCTACCCCCTCCTGCTGACGGTCTGCAAGGACGGCTATCCGCAATCCCGCCCGATGCGCGTCGTCGACCGCGATGGGAACGCGCTCTGGTTCGCGACGTCCCGCGCGTCGCGTAAGGTCGCGCAGATCGAGCGAGACCCGCACGTGACGGTCCTGTTCGTCGATTCGACCCGGTTCAACTATGCGTCGATCCACGGTCGGGCGCACGTCGTCGTCGACCCCGAGCGGGAGCGGACGCTCTGGCTGGACGAATGGCACGACGATTGGCCGGACGGGCCGTCCGATCCGGACTACGTCCTCCTCCGCGTCGACGGCGTTCGAGGGCACTACCTCCGCGGGACGACCGGCGAAACGGGAACCGTCGATCTGAGCGCGGACGCTGCTTGAGTCTCTCCGGTCTTTGACGGTACATTCGGTCGGCGTTTGCCGAGGAGGTACCTCGCATGGAGTGGATCTACCTGGTGATCGGTCTCGCCGCTGGTCTTGTCCTCGGTTGGGCGATCTTCCGCCTTCGAGAGGGGGGCCGGACCGCGGACTTGCGGGTCGCCAACGCCCAGCTCGAGCAGGAGCTCCGCGCCGAGCGGGAGAAGGTGCAGTGGACCGAGATCGCTGAGCAGAAGCTCCGCGAGGCGTTCACCGCCCTGGCGAGCGCGTCCCTGTCGTCGAATTCTCAGCAGTTCCTCGCCAACGCCCAGAAGGAGCTGAAGACGCTCGTCGATCCGCTCAGTCAGAAGCTCGACACCATGGACCAGCAGGTCCGTGCCCTGGAGACGAAGCGAGAGGGGGCGTACGGGAAGCTCGGCGAGCAACTGCGGACGTTGGGCGAGGCGCAGTCGCAGCTGCAGCGAACGACCGTCTCGCTCGAACAGGCGCTGAAATCGCCAACCGCCCGCGGCCGTTGGGGCGAGCTGCAGCTCCGCCGCGTCGTCGAGCTCGCCGGGATGGTCTCCCACGTCGATTTCGACGAGCAACCGACGACCGACGAGGGCCGCCCGGACCTGATCGTCCGGCTCCCGAGCGGCGGCGTCCTCCCGGTCGACGCCAAGGCCTCGGCGACCGCCTACCTCGACGCGATGCAGGCCGAGGGGGACCGTCGTTCGACCAAACTCGACGAGCACGTGCGCGCCATGCGATCGCGGATTCAGGACCTCTCACGGAAGCAGTACTGGTCTCAGTTCGACCGGGCCCCCGAGCTCGTCGTGATGTTCGTGCCGTTCGAGTCGGCGTTGTCGGCCGCGTTCGAGAAGGATCCCGACCTGCTCGAGTACGGGATCCGTCAGCACATCCTCGTCGCCTCGCCGGTGACGCTCCTCGCCCTTCTCCGCGCCGTCGCGTTCGGCTGGCAGCAGCAGCAGATCACCGAGAACGCGCGCCAGATCGCCAACGAAGGTCGCGAGTTGTACGCGCGGGTCCTCAACGTCCTGAAGCCGTTCCGCGACGCCGGAACGCACCTCGGGAGGGCCGTCGAGGCGTACGACCAGGCCGTCGGCTCGCTCGAGCACCGGCTCTTCCCCGCGCTCCATCGGATGAGGGATCTCATCGCGTCGAGCGACGAGCTTCCCGAAATGAGCGAGATCCGGAAGACGCCGAGGCTGCCGGAGGCACCGGAGGACGCCGAAGGCTAGTCCTCTCGACACCGGAACCGCACGGGACGGCCCTTGCATTCGCCGATCTTGCCCTCTGGATGCGGTAGAATGACCCTCGGAAGTGGAGGGATCCGTGCATGACGAAACATCGATGGGGAATCGCTCTGGTCGTCGTCGGACTGCTCGCTGCGCTCGCCGTTCCTACGGCGGGGCAGCCGGACGAGCCCCCGATCCCACCGCCGACCGCGGCTGTGAACGCGATGCCGGTCGCCGCGTTTCACGCGTACATCACCGGCGAAGGTGCTTCCACAACGGTCCTCTTCGATGGAACGCCGTCCGCCGATTCGGACGGAACGATCGTCGCGTACCAGTGGTCGTTCGGCGACGGGACATCCGGCTCGGGAGCCCAAGTGGAGCACACGTATCCACGCGTGGACGAGTATCAAGTCTCCCTCGTGGTCGTCGACGACGACGGGGCGTCCCACATCGTGTCGCGGCGGATCGACCTGCGCGAACTGGAGCAGCGCGGCGACGCGAGCCAAAGCGGATCCCAATCGCCGTCGCGGACGCCTGCTCCCAGTTCGGCGCCGGTCGGGAATCAGGTCGGGGATCGGGCCCCGGAGTTCGCCCTCCCGACGCTCGACGGCGACGTGGCCAAGCTGTCGACGTACCTCGGACAGGTCGTCGTGCTCGATTTCTTCTTCCAGACTTGCTCAGGCTGCATTGCGTCGCTCCCGCACCTCCGGGAGCTGGAGACGCAACACGAGGCCTCGGGACTGGTCGTCGTCATCGTCGTGCTCGACCACGATCCATCGGGGGCGACCGCGCTGTTCGCGGGAAGTGAGTACGACGGGTTCGTCCTGGTCCACGAGCACGACTATTCGCGGCCGACGCGGACCGCGTACGGCGTGAAGGGAACCCCGCACGCCTTCCTCATCGACCGGACCGGCGTGATTCGCTTCTCCGGTTCGCCGACCGCTCTGACGGCGGCGTACGTCGCCAAGTGGCTCTAGCCGGCCTCACGGGCGCGCACAGAGGAACACCGAAAGGAAAGTCTGCAGGCTAGCCCGCTCCGCCGACCTCGATGAGTGTGGCCTTCGGGAAGCCGGTCAGCACTTCACAGCCGGTTTCCGTTACAAGAACCGTGTCCTCGATCCGCACGCCGCCGTAACCAGGGACGTAGATCCCCGGCTCGACGGTCACAACCATCCCCGGTTCGAGGATCTCGCCCTGGTTGAGGCCCATCTTCGGCAGCTCGTGCACCTCGAGTCCCACGCCGTGGCCGAGCGGCGAGAGGAAGACGTACTCGGTGTACGGTGAGTTCAGGATGACGCGCTTCGCTGCCTCGTGCGGGACGTCGCCGGGAATGCCGGCGCGGATCGCGTCGATCCCCGCCTGTAGCGACCCGAGGACGATCGCGTAGATCTCGCGCTGCTTCTCCGTCGCCTCGCCGACGACGAACGTCCGCGTGATGTCGGAGACGTAGCCGCCGACGACCGCGCCGAAGTCGATCAGGAGGAGATCGCCGCGTCCGAGCGGTCGCGGATTGAGCGACGGACGGTAGTGCGGCAGCGCCGAGTTCGGTCCCGAAGCGACCGTCGGGCCGAACGCTACCCGCTCCGAGCCGAGCTCGCGCAGCTTCGTGGAGAGCGCCGCCGCGGCGTCGACCTCGTTCGTCCCGACCTCGACCGTGTCGCACAGGTGGGCCAACGCCTCCTCCGCGAGCCGGATCGCCTCCCGAAGCGCGTTCAGCTCCTCCGCTTCCTTCACCGCACGCAGATCGGTCACCGGGTCCTCGAACGGAACCCACTCCGTCCTCGGAATCTCCGACAGCCGGCGGAGGACGTAGTCGGTCGTCCGCCACGCCGCGTACCCGATCCGCTTCAAGCCTCGGTCACGAATGACCTGGGCCAGCTCGTCGTAGTACTTCCCCTCCGCGTGGACCAGCGGAAGCTCCGGCACCTGCTTCGCCGCCTGCTCCAGGTACCGCGAGTCCGTTAGGATCACCGTCTCCTCAGGGGCGATCAGCAGCGCCCCCTCGCCGTCGTATCCGGAGAGGTACTGCATGTTCGGCCGATCCATCTGAGACGGCATCGTCCGATCCAGATCGAAGACCAGGAACGCGTCGATGTTTCGCCCTTCAAGTAGCCGCTCCCGCCGCTTCGCGTGGTCCATTCGGGCCTCCTTGATGGCAGTACAATTCCTCCATCATACGTGACCTGGCTCGCAACGACGCTCTCCTGAAAGCTGCGGACCGGCCACCCGCTCATCAGAGTGCCAGCCGGTGCGCTGGAACTCGAACTTCGCGAAGCTCCTTCATCTCATCGCCCAGTTCTCGCAACAGAAGCCTTCTTCCGATGCGAAGGCTAGAGCAGAGGCCTCAAGCCTGTTGACGAGGGATTCGAAACCGACACGATGGCGATTCAACCCTCCGCTCGCTTCCGGGCGCGAGAACGTCGTGCTTTCTCGCGATTTCCGCACTCGGCCATGTCGCACCATCGGCGTGAGCGGTTCTTGCTCCTGTCAACGAATAGCCATGTGCAGTCAGCACTCTCGCACTGCCGCACACGGCCCCTCTGCGTAGAGGTAAGCAGGTCGGCAGCCGAACGCGCAATGATCCACAGCGGCAATTCCAGCCGCGGCCTCGTGTCATCCCACTGCCACTGGAAGCCAGTGGCAGTCTCTGCTATGTGAAGGTGACTGAGGGCATTCGCGGCCGCCTTGCTCAGGGAGCGTAGATCCTCCGCCTTGGGCGAGAGCTTCCCGCTCACTGCAGCGAACACCGCGTAGACAACGCGGCGAAGCACCATCGCCCTGCGAAAAGCCCGCTCGGCGCGCCCAGGGTCGTCCAGAGCATCGACGCGAAGGCTGGAGGCCATCCCATGTGTGAGTGCTCCCTTGCTCTGGCACCAAGAGAGTAGCTCGTGGTAGTCGTCTAGGTGGTACTTATCGCTTTCAGCAGTGTTGGCGAATTCGAGGCACAAGGCCTCGCCAACAGGGCCGAGCAATGTCCGGCTTGGCTTGTCCAAGGCGCCGCTCCTCTCAGCTTTATAACCCTCTATTTCAGCTTGACAAGTTACTACGACTCTCGTATCATAACCATCAAAATCAGTATAGAGAGTTGCACACCTGTGTCAAGTGACCGCACGAGAGGAGGTTGAGATGTTCTTGCCAGACCACCGGCTTGCGGAGATTCGTCAGAGGGAACTGCTTGAAGAAGCGAGGCGTTTCAGAATGGTGCGAGAGGCGCTGGGCGGTGGAGCGCGCCCGCGGACATGGCGTCACGTCTCAGCCTTCACGGGGACGGTTCTGATCCGAATCGGGGAGCACTTGGGGGGAAGGTCTCCCAGAAGGTCAGTGTGGCAACCTGGTCGTTCCGGATCCGGCCCGGAGGAGTACGACAACTCTCTGCCACAACCGAGAGCCGAAGGATGTTGAGATTCTGTGAGGGCAAGATCACAAGGAGTTCGAAGGCCGTTCGGTCTGGCTCACCAGGCTGGACGTCTCTCGAACACTCTAGTTCGATGCTCTTCCAGGGACGCAGAGCGCTGGACTTCCCTCTGGGCACGTTCTTCAGCAGTGCGAACTAGACCATCGAACACCTGGCGCCACCATACCAAGAACCTTCGTAAGGGAGTTCTCAGTACAGTGGTAGCTGGTACGACTAACGTCAACCGTACTTCGGTCAGCTCTCGGTACGGTTGTAGCTGGTACTCACGTTCACCGTCATCTTCGTGGCCGTCGCTCTCCTTTGGGATATCGTGGATCGTGTCGATCGAGATCTCCTCGCGAACGTCTTCCGAAGACGGGTTGGAGCGGTGTGAGCCAGGCCCGAGGGCCGCGTGGCGGTTGACTTGCCGCGCACCGCCGCCTAGAGTCTCTCGATCGATGACGCGCGGGCCGAGCTCGAATGCTCGAGTGGGTCCGTGCTGAGGCAAGGAGAAGCTTCTTGACGGACCTGCGCCGGAGGCTGACAAGCCTCCCGGAACCGATTTCTGTGGGGATCATTGGAGCGGGAGCGATGGGATGCGGCCTCTATTACCAGACACTGGTGACCCCCGGAATCCGCTGCAGCGCACTCGCCGACATTGACCTTCGCCGTCCCACCGCCTGCGCGGAGGCCGCCAAGGAGCGCTACGAGGTTGTCGAGACCCCGGAAGAGATGGCCCTTGCTATCGAGCAAGGCCTCCTTGCCGTCTGCACCGATGGAGCCCTGATCGCAGAGGCCGGGGGCGTCGATGTCCTCCTCGAGGCCTCGAGCTCGATCGAGGCGGCGGGGCGTTTCGCGGAGAGCGCCCTACACTTCGGAAAGCATCTCGTACTGATGAACGCGGAGATCGACTTGGCTTTCGGTCCCTACCTCGCCGCTCTCGCGGATGAGCAAGGGGTGACCTACACAAGCTGCGACGGCGATCAGCACGGGGTGATCAAGAGAGTGTGGGACGAAGTGGAACTCTGGGGAATCGAGCCTTTCTTGGCCGGCAACATCAAAGGTTTCCTCGATCGCGAGGCGAACCCGACGTCGATCATCCCCGAGGCCGACAAGCGGAACCTCGACTACAAGATGGCCACGGCCTACACCGATGGAACAAAACTCAGCATCGAAATGGCTCTCGTCGCGAATGCTCTCGGACTGTCGACGGATGTCCCGGGAATGCACGGCCCGCGTGCTGCGCACGTTCAGGAAGCGCTCTCGCTGTTCGATCTTGAGGCATTCAAAGCGCAGGGCGGGGTCGTGGACTACATCCTGGGCGCGGAGCCCGGGGGCGGCGTGTTCGTGATCGGCTGCTGTGACGATCCGTTCCAGCGGCGCATGCTCAAGTACTACAAGTTGGGGCCCGGCCCGGACTACGTCTTCTATCGTCCCTACCACATCTGCCACGTCGAAGCGATGCGATCCGTCGCGGAAGCCTGCCTGGACGGCGTCTCACTACTCAGGCCGGAACACGGCTTCCGCACGAACGTCTACGCGTACGCCAAGAGGGACCTCCGAGCGGGAGAAGAACTCGACGGGATCGGAGGCTACGCCTGCTACGGCCAAATCGAGAACGTGTCGTTGCATGAGGAGGACGAGGGGCTGCCGATCTGTCTCGCCGAGCCCGCCCGGTTGGTCCGCTCGATCCCGAAAGGGGAGCGGATCCTCCTGACGGATGTCGAGGTGGCGCGGACAAGTGATGCTTGGCGACTGCACGATCTCGCGGTGTCGCGCGGCGGCTCGACCGAGGCGCCGGCATGAAGCTCGGCATCGCGGTCGTGTACCTGGTTCTCCCCGGCGACGAAGACCTCCTCGATCTGCACCTGCGCTACATCGAGCAGTGCACGCGCGAACCCTTTACGATCTACGCCGCGGCGAATCGCCTTGCCGAGAACCTCGCGGAACGTCTGGCGGCGAGGCCCTTCGTTCGACGGTGTGTCATCCCGTCCACCGAACATCGAGGAAGTCTCGAGAATGCCTACTACCTGGAGCGAATGATCGCCGAGGCCATCGGCGATGGCTGTACGCACGTCGCGACCTTCCACGCCGATTCTTTCCCGATCCGTGCCGGTTGGGAGTCGGAGCTTGCAGGAGAGATCTCAGCCGGATATGCGTTCGCGGCAGTCATGAGAGAAGAGAGCCACCTCGGGAAGCCCACGACGGCCGGCCTCTTCTTCTCGAGTGAGTTCTACAACCGATACGCCCCAAGGCTCCTGCTCTCTCGTGAGGACATCCGATCGCGTGCAGGGCGCAAGTACGCAAGAGGGCTCTGGAACCCGAGAGAGTCCGGAACAGGCTACGGCTTCACCGCATTCCGCGAGGGCCTTCGTTGGCTTCCTCTACGGCGCACGAACCGGGAGTCGGATCACTATTACTTCGGAGGCATCCACGGAGATGTCATCTTTCACCTGGGGGCGTCGGCGCACAGCGTGCGGTCGTTCCCGGGTGCTCTGGAACGACCGGCCTTCGAGCTCATCCGCCGCACGGCGTCCAACCGGTTGCCCCTCCCGGTGAGACGGCTCCTGCGCCCTCTGGTTCCGAACCAGGTCTTGTTCCCGGAATCCGCCAACCATCAGCGCGCCCACAACCACGTCAAGGCGATGTTGCTCAGAGACCCGGAGCTCTACCTCGATCGGCTTCGAGCGACGACACACGGGACGCAGCACAGCATCGCGCGGGATCCCGACAGCTTCTGACTCAGGGAAGAGGGTGCAGGGTCTTGGAACGGGCCTCCTTGCTGACATTCTGTGCCTGACATAGACTTCCCAGAGGCGGATGAGGCGGCTCTAGGTCCCATCGCGAAGCCCGAGACCCACGGCAAGGGTCCGGTTGCCTGAGCTGGCCTGGCCCGGCACCAAGGGAGGGAGACCGGGATGAAGGGTTTGATCCTTGCCGGAGGTCATCGGAAGCGGTCCTGGTGAGCCGGAGCGCGCGTCATTCTTCGCGAAGGCGAGAGGAGCCGGCTTCGATGAAGCTTCGTATCCATTCGCTCGAGATCGCAGACGTGCTGTTGCTCGAGCCCCCGGTGTTCCATGACCGACGAGGCTTTCTGATGGAGGTCCACAAAGGATCGACATCTGGCGTGGCCGGAATCCCGGGAGTGTTCCCCCAAGTGAACGTGTCCCATTCCGTGCGTGGCGTTCTTCGCGGTCTGCACTACCAGCATCCTCCCGCTGCGCAGGCAAAGCTGGTCCATGTCATTCGGGGCGAGATCTTCGACGTTGCGGTCGACCTGCGGCGGGGATCGCCGACCTTCGCCAGATGGGTCGGACGCATCCTGTCGGAGAGGAAAGCCGAGTGCCTGTTCATTCCGCCCGGCTTCGCTCACGGGTACTGCACCCTTGCCGAGGAAGCGGACGTCATCTACCTGATGACGTCGGAGTACTCATCGGAGCACGAGGCGGGCCTACGTTGGGACGATGAGGAGTTGGGCATTGCTTGGCCAATCCGAGCCCCTGTCCTGTCCGAACGGGATGCGAAGCTCCCCTCCCTCCGCCAGGCGGACATCCGATTCGTGTATCGCCGGGATGATGGACCGCCCGTCTCGGCCGAGGAGCGCACAGCGTGACTGCCGGCGAGGCGCGCTCGGAGGTCCTCGTCACCGGGGGGTGCGGTTTCGTCGGGAGTCACTTCATCAGGCACTTGCTCCGAACGCATTCGGAGATGGCGGTCGTCAACCTGGACGTGTTGACGTACGCTGGGGACCCAAGCAACGTCTCGGACGTGGAGCAGATGTACGGGAGTGAGTCCGGCGCTCCCGAGCGACGAAGGTACCGGTTTATCCAAGGTGATGTCCGCGACCGGAGCTTGGTCGACCGGCTCCTTCGGCACGAAGAGGGAGGGTCCGTCCGGGCGATCGTGCACTTCGCCGCCGAGTCGCACGTCGATCGGAGCATCGAGGATGCGAGCCCGTTCATCGCGACCAACGTTCTGGGAACGCAGGTTCTGCTGGAAGCAGCGAGATCGGCGTGGGGACGGCGGGCGGCGCTCGACGAGGGAGGTGACGCGCCGGTTTTTCTCCACGTCTCGACGGACGAAATCTACGGACCGCCATCGGGCGAGGAGGCCTTTGCGGAGGACGCTCCCCTTCGCCCGGCGTCGCCCTATGCCGTCAGCAAGGCGTCGGCCGACCTGCTCTGCCAGTCGTATGCCAAGACGTACGGGCTGCCCGTCCGGATTGCGCGTCTCTCGAACCAGTACGGACCGAATCAGCTTCCAGAGAAACTCATCCCAAAGGCGATCTCGAGTCTTCTGGCAGGCGAACCGATCCCGATCTACGGAGAAGGGGAGCAGCGCCGCTGCTGGTCGTACGTCGAAGACGCCTGCCGGGCCCTGGATCTGCTCCTCACTGGGGGGATCGATCGGGGAATCTACAACATCCCGGGGGGCAGCGAATGCCGGAACATCGACCTCATCCGGGAGGTGATCCGCATCTTCGATGAGCTATCGCCGGAGAACCGTCCGGACGTGTCCGAGCCGGAGCGAATTTGCTTCGTGCCCGATCCGCGCGGGGCTGCCCATGACTTCGGATACAGAATGGATGGTAGAGCGATCGCGTCGGCCATCGGGTGGCGACCCACTACGTCACTGGACGATGGACTGCGCCGAACGGTCTCGTGGTACGTCGCCCACGTGCCATGGCTCCGGCGAGCTCTGCGACGTCTCTCCTTGGCGGCATTCGCGGGCTGAAGTCCAGCGACCTTGCGAGTTCGCGAGGTGGGGCGGCTGCCAACTCGTCTTAGGAGCTAGCGGCGGGAGCCTCTAGCTCCATCGTGAACCCGGCAAGACACCGAAGTGCCCTGCCACTTGGGAGACCAGTCCACACAATGCCTGAGTCGAACCGATGCACGCGGTGAACCGGATCGCCAACATCAGGACGATGTGGTCAGCCGAGACCGAGATGAGAACAGCCCTTTGGAGCCCGAAGGACTCAAACCGAGCCCTCGGTTCGATACCAGTCCATCAGGGGATACCAGTCCGCTACTACACGTTCAGTTCAACCACCATCGGCGCGTGGTCGGACGGCTTGTCTCCTCGCCGCGGTTCGAGGTCGATCCAGGCGTTGGTTGAGCGCTCGGCGAGCGGCTTCGTCGCAAGGATGTGGTCGACGCGCCAGCCTTTCCCCGCGGCGATGCCGTTCTTCGTGCGGTAGTCGTAGTAGGTGTACTGGCCGGGATCGGGGACGTGCCTTCGGAAGAGGTCGACGAGGCCCCACGATTTGACGTCCTCCAGCGCCTCGGTGACCTGCGGGTTGAAGCAGACGTGTCCCATCAGCCGCTTCGGGTCGTGGACGTCGATCGGCTCGGGGGCGACGTTCAGGTCTCCGGTCCAGATCAGCGGTTCGTCGGGCGAGAAGTGAGACGCGAAGTACGCGCGCAGGCGGACGAACCATTCGAGCTTGTACGCGAACATCTCGTGTTCCGGGTCGCGTCCCTGCGGGACGTAGGTGTTGACGATCGGGATCCCGTTCACCTCGCCGACGATCAGCCGTGCCTCGTCGGGCGGGCCGTTGTCGTCGAGGCCGCAGCGGACGTTCCCGATCGGCATCCTCGACAGGATCGCGACGCCGTTGTACGACTTCTCGCCTCGGAATGCCGCGCGGTAGCCGGCATCCTCGATCGCGTCGACCGGGAAGTCGTGATCCTGGACCTTCGTCTCCTGGAGGCAAACGACGTCCGGCTCGACTCTCTCCAGCCACGGGAGGAGCGCGTGGAGGCGGGAGCGGATCGAGTTGACGTTCCACGTGGCCACAGTGAACGGCATGGGAATCTCCTTCCCGGCCCAGCCCTCGCTAGGCCGCGATGATCCCGGAGAACGTCGTCACGTCGAACCCTTCTTCCCGGAGCCGATCGACGTACGGGTTGATCCCGACCGAGTCGGAGGCAACGTGCCCGGTGACGATCAGGTTCTTCGACTCTCCGAACTCCTCGTTCAGCTTCTTCGCGTCGTCCGGTCGGCAGTGGATGTAGATCACGGTGTCGATCCCGTGGACGAAGTACGCCTTGGCGACCGGGTAACCACCGTTCGTCCCGGCGCCGTGCGAGACGACGACCTGCCCGATCCGGTTCTCCGGCCTCCCGACGCGGACCTCGATCTCGGTCGCGGCGTTCCGGAACTCGCCGAACGCCTCGTAGAACCGGTCGACCAGCTCGGCGACCGTCGCATTCTCGTTCAGCCCGGCGGCCGCCTCGGCCATCCGCCGCCGACCAATCTCGTCGAGGGGAGTGTGGACGTTCAGGTACGGGATACCGAGGAGGTCCGCGACCGACGGCTCGTGATCGTAGTTGGTCATCGAGCCCAGGACCCGACGTTCCTCGATCTTCGCCCGCATCGTCTCCTCGGCGACGTCCCGCGGCACCCCGGCCGCCGTCATCTGGTCGACGTGCCGCCCGAGGACCTCGTGGAACCGAAGGGTCGCGCTTCCTCCGACCGGGTGGTGCGAGACGGCGCAGTCGAACCCCTGCGCCGATGCGATCACCAGCTCGGCTGCCTTGAGGTCGATCCCGAACAGGATCCGCTCGATCCCATCACCGGGACGGTGAATCGCACTGTCGCCAGGGATCTCCTCGAGGCCGGCCATCTCCAACGCGATCCCCATCAGGCGGTCGGTGTTCACGACTCGCCCTCCGGCACGTTGGCCCGATCCTCGTGGCTCGACGCCCCCCACAGCCCGTGCGGAACCGGGGTGAGATCCTGCAGGTTCGAACCGCCGATGAACTCCCGCAGGATCGAGTTGCCGGGGATCCCCTCGGTCGCGTACGGGTCGAACCACCAGAGGAGCGCGAGGAGCCGCTCGGCCTCGATCCGGAGCCTCGGTTGGCGGACCTGAAGCAGGAGCGGCTCGACCAGCGGCTTGAGGACCGCGAGCTCGTAGCCGAGGGCCGAGTTGAACATCACGTCGGCCTTCTCCTGATGCGGGAAGATGTTGCGCTTCTCCCCGCGTCGAACGTTTTCCCAGACCGTCAGCGTCTCCGCGGCCGAGTAGCCGCGGTGGTGTGCGTCGCGGACGATCCGGCGGATCAGCCGGGTGTCGGTCGTCGAGACGCGGTTGTGAATGTCGAGGTTGATCTGGGTCAGCGCGCTGACGAAGACGCGGAAGCAGTCCGTCACCGGGCCGTCCTCCAGCAGCTTCGGATTCATCCCGTGAATCCCCTCCACGAGGAGAACTTGGTCGGCCGCCAGGCGGACGGTCGGTCCACGCTCCCTCGCCCCGGTGTGGAAGTCGAACCGGGGGAGCGTCACGTCCTCGCCGGCGACGAGCCGACGGAGGTCGTCCTGGAAGCGCGGCACGTCGAGCGCGCCGAGCGAATCGACGTCGACCTTGTCGCCGAATCGCTCGCGGAGCACGTCCCGGGGGTGGAAGTAGTTGTCCATCGCCAGCGGGTACGGCTGTAGGCCGTTCGCCAGCAGCTGGATCGCCAGCCGTTTGGAGAACGTCGTCTTTCCCGAGGCGGAAGGCCCGGCGATGAAGACGAGCCGGACCCCCTTCCGGTGGCGCTCGGTGATCTGCGACGCGATCTCGGCGATTCGCTTCTCGTGAAGCGCCTCGGCGACGAGGACGACCTGCTCGATCCGGCCGGATCGAATCGCCTCGTTCAGCGACACGACGTCGCGCATGCCGAGCAGCCCGAGCCACTCCCCGTATTCGGTGAACACCTCGCGCAGCGCCTTGAACTTCTGCGCCGGAAGGAGCTTCGTCGGCTCCTCGCGCGGCGGGAAGCGGAGGACGAACCCGTCGGCGAACGTCTCCAGGCCGAACACCTTCAGGAAGCGCGTCGATGGCACCATGTAGCCGAAGAAGTAGTCGGAGGTTCCGTTCAGGGCGTAGAGGTGGAGATGATCGACGTTTCGCGCCTCGAGCAGCCGGACCTTCTTCAGCTCGCCCCGGGCGGTGAAGACCTCCTTCGCCTCCTCGAGGGTGCAGCGCCGCCGCACGATCGGACGGTCCTCGCGAACCAGCTCGAGCATCCGCTCCTTGATCCGTGCCAGCTCGCGGGCGGTGAACGGCTTCCTCCCCTCGACGCGGCAGAAGTAGCCGCCGTGCGGGACGGAGTAGTCGATCCGCACCTGCACGTCGGGGAAGAGCTGGGAGACGACGACGACCAGGAGAAAGGAGAGACTCCTGCTGTAGATCCGTATGCCGTCGGAATCGGAAACGAAGACCGGCGAAGCGTCGGCGTCGTTCTCCAGCGGCCACGACAGCTCGCGGAGATCGTCTCCGACGACCGCCGCGACCACGGGGTTCTCCTCGTTCGGGTAGGCGACCCGGAAGACCTCGGCGAGCGTCGTGTTCCGTTCGACGTCGTAGACCCGTCCGTCGGGAAGCCGGACTTGGACGGTCGAGCGCAGCTCCGCTTCCCGTACGGCTTTCGGTGGTTGAGTCATCGGTTCGTGCCCTTCGTTGGATTTCCCATCGAGAACGCAGGGGGATGGTAGTCTACTCGGTTACCCCGAGAATGGGAAAGGCGGTTTCGCGCAGCGCCGCGATCGTCCGGTCGAGGTCCTCGAGGACGGCCTCGTCGGTCGGGGTCCGATCGATGTTCCCGCGCAGCTTGGTGATTGCGACGTTGTACCGCGCCGCTCGCGTGAGCCACTCCGCGGGGATCTCGTCCGGGAGGTCGGTCTCCGTGATGACCGACCAGGCGAGGGTCCAGGCACGAACCACGTTGCTCACGTCGTAGCCGCCGCCGCCGAGAGCGAGCCACGGAATCCCGAGGTCGCGGAAGGCGCGGACGTTACCCTCGAACCGCCGCAGGCTCATCCTCAGGTTCGCCACGACGTCGCCGACGATCGCGTCCGACCCCAGCTGCGTGACGAGGACGTCGGGCTCGTAGGCGCGGACGACCGGAAGGACGACCTCGTCGACCGCCCGCTCGTACGCCTCGTCGCCGGCGCCGGGAACCAGCGGGACGTTGATCGACGTGCCCCGTCCGGGGCCCTGCCCGATCTCCTCAACGAAGCCGGTCCCGGGGAAGATCGTGTACCCCGTCTGGTGGACGGAGACGGTCAGCACGTCGGCCGACGTGTAGAACGCGTGTTGGACGCCGTCGCCGTGATGGGCGTCGATGTCGACGTAGGCGACGCGCTTCCCGGCTCGGACCATCGCCTGGATCGCCAGGACGCCGTCGTTGATGTGGCAGAACCCCGACGCGCGCGATGGCATCGCGTGGTGGAGGCCGCCGGACAGGTTGAACGCCCGGCTCGCTCGGCCGGACAGGATCTCCTCGGCGCACACGATCGACGCGCCGGCGACGAGCATCCCCCAGTCGTAGACGTCAGGGAAGACCGGGTTGTCCGACGTGCCGAGGCCGTGCGCGAACAGGTTCGGGACCCACATCCCGTTGCTGGCGACCCGCAGCGTCTCGAGATATCCCTGCGAGTGGAAGCCCATCGCCTCCTCCTCGGTCGCCTCGCGGGGCGGGAGAACGTAGACGTTCGGGCGATCGACGAGCCCGTACGCCCGGATCAGATCGTAGGTCAGTCCGAGACGGTGGATCTTGAACGGGTGGTGAGCGCCGAAGTCGAAACGGAGGAGCGACGTCGGGTCGATCAAGCAATACTTCGACATCCTCGCTCCCTTCGGTTCGACGGCTTCGCTAGAACGCCCAGAGTTCGATCAGGTCATCGGCTTCGAGTCCCCACGGATCGACGCCGAGGTCCATCGGACCCGAGGCGGTCTCAGCCACAGCATACTGCCTCCCGTCCAGTTCGAACACCGTGACGCCCGATCGCTGTGCGAAGGAGACGTCGACCTCGACGAGCGCGAGGACGTGATCCGGGGACCCGTCGTCGTCGGTGTCGACGAAGGCGAGTTGACAAGAGAGACCGCGCGCCCTCAGCAGACTGACGTACAGAATCGCCGTGTCCTCGCAGTCGCCCTCGCCGTCGACGAGGGTCTCCAGCGGATACAGCGGCCACTCGACGTCCGGTGGGTCGGCCTGGTACGCGATCGCCTCCTGAACGAACGCCAGGGTGCACTCGGCGTACGCCTGATCCCCTCCCCCAGCCAGATCCCCCAGCGCATCGGCCAGATCCCCCAGCGTCGGATCATCGAGCGGATCTTCGACGAAGGCCCCGTAATTGTAGTTGTCGACGAGCGGCGTGCGGAGCCGGCCGCGATACGTCTGGTAGAGGGCCCACGGGACGAGGAAATCGAGCCGCTGGTCCGCGCCGTCCCACGTCCAGGTGAACCTCAGGACGACGGTCCCCTCCGGCACGTCGAGGACTTCGACCGTCGCGATGGCGGCGTCCTCGAGTCCTTCCGGGTCGGTGATTCGCAGAATGACGCCGTAGCTGCCCGCGTGATCGTACGTGTGCGTCGCCCGGACGCCCGAGCCGTTCGACCCGTCTCCGAACGACCACGCGTAGGTCAGCTGATCGCCGTCCGGATCGGTCGATCCCGCCGCGTCGAACGAGACCTCGAGCGGACGATACCCCTCGTCCGGCGCCACCGTGAACGACGCCACCGGCGCCTGGTTCGGCCGAAGCAGCGTGCATCCGCCCAGGGCGAGCGCCACAAGCGCGGCAGCAGCGAGACGGCAAATCCATCGGTTGATCGTTCCCCTCATCATGACAACCAGCGATTGTAGTCCGCCGGCCCGCCCGGCTCAACAGAAAGCCTTACCCGATGCAGATTCTCGTGCGATCTGGCCTTTGACCCAGGATTTCGTCTATGCTACCATCGATCCCGCCAAGGGGGGCTCGCATGTACATGATCATCGTGGGCGCAGGAAGCATTGGGACGAGCCTGATCGACCTTTCCGTCAAGGAGAAGAACAACGTCGTTGTCATCGACTCCAGCCCGGAGCGGGGACGCGACATCAGCTCGAAGTACGACGTCACCGTGTTGACCGGGAACGCAACCTCGGCGGAGACGCTCCGCGAGGCCGGCTCCGAGCGCGCCGACGCCCTCATCGTGACCACGAGCGACGACGCGGTGAACCTGATGGTCGTCTCGATCGCGGCCGATCTGGGGATTCCCTCGATCGTGTCGGTCGTCAACGACGAGGACCACGCCGATTTCTTTCGCAAGCTCGGCGCGAACGTCATGGAGAATCCCGAGGACGTGGTCGCGCACCACCTCTACAACGCCGTCAAGCGGCCGTCCGTCCAGGACTTCGCGATGCTGCCGCAGGACGCGCAGATCTTCCGCCTTCAGGTCGGCGCCGAGTCACCGCTGATCGACCGGTCGGTTTCCGACGCGGTCAAGCGGGAGATCCTTCCCGCGTCGATGCGAATCCTGGCGATCGATCGGGAAGGCGATCAGTCGATCCCGTCGGACGACACCGTCGTCGAGGAGAACGACGTGCTCACCTTCTTTTCGCTCGATCCGGTCAGCGATGAGCTGATCGAGAAACTGACCGGATGAGCCCCTCCATCTTCCGCGGTCGGCAGGACCTCTACATCGTCCTCCGCGACCTCGGCCTTCTCGTTCCGGTCGTCGGGATCATGGCAACCGTTTCCCTGATCGTACCGCTCGTTTTCGGAGAGCGGTTCGCCTTCGCCCCTCTGGCGATCACCGCCGGGATCTCGTTCGCCCTCGGCGCGGCCCTCTACTTCCCGTTCCGCAACGCCGGCGAGGCCGAGTTGAAGCACGGGATGATCATCGCCGCGTTCGGATGGCTGCTGGTCGCTGCGCTCGGCTCGCTCCCGTTCGTCCTGACGGCGCTGTTCGCCGGGGCGGGCGAGGCGTCCGAAACGCTGCTCTACTTCAAGGACCCTGCGAGCGCGTTCTTCGAGGCCGTCTCCGGCTACACGGGGACCGGACTGACGATGGCCGCGCGCGCCGACCTGTTGCCGAGAACCCTTCAGTGGTGGCGGAGCTTCACCGAGTGGATCGGCGGGATGGGCGTGATCGTTCTCATGCTCGCGATCCTCGCCGGTCCGCGCCCCGGCGCGGCGCGATACTCCCTCTACTACGCAGAGGCCCGTGGCGAGAAGATCCACCCGAGCGTCGCGTCGACGCTGCGAACGATGTGGTGGATCTTCCTCCTGTACTCGTTCATCTCCGTCGTCGCGCTGTGGGGAGCCGGGATGCCGGTCTGGGAGTCGATCAACCACGCAATGACCGGGATCTCGACCGGCGGGTTCACCGTCACCGACAACAGCATCGCCACCTACAACTCCGTTGCGATCGAACTCGTCCTGATCCCGATCATGCTCCTCGGCGCGATCAGCTTCGCCGTTCACTACGAGATGATGCGCGGGAAGGGGCGGGTCCTGTGGGAGGACTTTCAGACCCGCTGGTTCCTGGCGATCGCCCTGATCGGCATCGCCTTCCTGACGCTCGAGAACCTGTTGGCGATCGGAGGGGGCGTCGGAGCGCTGAGGCACTCGGCGTTCCAGCTCGTCTCCGCGATCACCTGTACCGGTTTCCAGTCGGCCGACGTCAGCATCTGGAGCCCGACCGGGAAGCTCCTCCTCGCGGCGGCGATGTTCATCGGCGGCGCCGCCGGTTCGACCGCCGGAGGGATCAAGGTCATGCGGATGCTGATCCTGATGAAGGGTGTCCAGTGGCGGTTCCGGAAGATCGTCTCGCCGCGGCGGGCGATCGTCCCGTTCCGATTTGGCGTCGCGACGATCGACGAGTCCCAGGTGGGACAGCGGCTGGAGGACGCCGCCCTGATCGCCTTCCTTTGGCTGATCTTCCTCGGGCTGGGGATCGTCGTCCTTCTGCACACCGTCTCCGGGGAGCACACGCTCTCCGACGTCGTGTTCGAGGTCGCGAGCGCCCAAGGGAACGTCGGTCTCTCGGTCGGGATCACTCAACCGACGATGTCTCTGGCGAGCAAGTTGATGCTCTGTTTCAACATGTGGATCGGGCGCCTCGAGATCATCCCGGTCCTGATGCTCGTCCGGGCGATGCTCCGCGGCGTCCAATAAGCGAAAACCCCTTCGCTCGCCCACAAAAACGCCACAGCTCGGCGGTATACTCTCGCCAGCCCGGATGGAACGAAGGAGGACCTGTGTACCGTAGAAGCCTGTTCGTTTGTTTCGTCGTCGTGATCGCCGCCTGTTCCGTGGCGCTCGCCTACGACCGATCGGAGTTCCTCTTCCTCGACGAGATCGAAGTCGGGATGACCGGCGTCGGCAAGACGATCGTCGCCAAGGACGTGATCGACGAATTCGCCGTCGAGGTCCTCGGAATCATCGACCAACCGGGGACGCTCTCCGACTTCATCGTCGTCCGCGTTTCCGGTGACGCGATCGGCCGCTCCGGTGGGATCGCGCAAGGAATGAGCGGAAGCCCCATCTACATCGACGGCAAGCTGATCGGTGCCCTCAGCCGCGCCGGGAACTGGTCGAAGGAGATCACGCCGATCGGCCTCGTCACTCCCATCGAGCCGATGCTCGAGGTGATCGACTCCGCGAGCACGGCCCGGCTCGCGAGCGCGCCGAACGGACCGTCCGTCCTCCGTAACGTCGCCGTCGTCGACGGCCTTCTTCCTCCCGCCCCGTCCCTCGTCGCCGCGCTCCCGGACGCGATCTTCTCCTACCCGGTCGCCACGCCGCTGATCGCGCCGGGCCTGTCCGGCCGCTCGCGCGACCTGTTGATGAACGGCGTCGCGGCTCAAGAGGCTCCGGACGGATGGATCGGCGACTTCCTCTCCATCGACGTCGGGCCCACGTTCGACGGACTGTCGGCGCTCAATCTGACGCTTCTTCCGATGGCCGTCTCCCAACCGGCCACCTCGTCGATCGACACCGCCGACCTCGAGCCGGGGAGCTCGATCGGCGTCGCTCTGACGACCGGCGATCTCGCGATCGGCGCCCTCGGGACCCTGACCTACTTGGACGGGGACGCGCTCGTGGGCTTCGGCCATCCGTTCATCTCGAACGGCGCGTCGCAGTTCCCGATGACGACCGTGTCGATCATCGACACGATGAAGTCGTTCGAGGCGTCGTTCAAGCTCGGCACGCTCGGCGACCCGATCGGCACGATCTTCGAGGATCGGACCGCGGCGATCGGCGGCCGGATCGGCCCGATGACCGACACGATCGAGCTTGCGCTCGGCGTCCACGACCTCGATCGAGACGTCACCGAGACCTACGAGGTCGGGATGATCGACGAGCCGCATCTGATCCCCGAGCTCCTCCTCTCGACCGGCTTCGAGGCGATCGACACGACGCTCGACCGCATCGGCCCGGGGACGGTCGAGGTGACGTATCAGATCCTCGGCGACGGGATGCCGATGCCGCTCGAGCGGACCGACATCTTCTTCAGCTCGGTCGACGTCGCCGTCTACCCGCCGTGGCAGCTGGCGGGGATCGTCGCGTTCCTGCAGTACAACGCGTTCGACGATCCCAAGATCACGCGGATCGCCGCGTCGATGTCGATCACGGAGGAGATCAAGGGAATCCAGATCAACCATCTCGAAATCGACGACTGGATCTATGCGCCTGGTGACACGATCCGCTTCCGCCTCGAGCTGCAGACCTACCAGGGCGACATGCGGGTCGAGGAGGGGGAGATTGTCATCCCGGAGGACCTCTTCTCCGATTACGTCATCGTCCGGGCGTACGGCGGCCCGCGATACCTCGAAGGGGGAGAGACTCCCCCCGCGTTCGTCGACCTCGCCGACATGATCGACGCCGTCGAGTCGCTTCCGAGCTACGACCGCCTCACCGTCGAGCTGTTCGCCATCGATCCGTACTCCCCCTACGCCGACGCGCTGTATGGGGTCACGGAAGTCACGTACGATTTCCCCGGATACGCCGTCTACGACGAATGGGAGGCGACCGCGTTGCTGACCGAGGCCCCGCCATCCGAACCGGAAGCGGAGGACAAGACACAGACCGCGCCGAACTGGTAGACATGTACCCGGTCGGCGAGATCGCGAGAATCGTCGACGGAGGTATCTTCCGCGGCGACGGGGCGACGCCGGTTCGGATCGTCCACGATTCCCGCGAGATCTCGGAGGGCGACCTGTTCGTCGCCCTTCGCGGCCGTCGGAGCGACGGGCACGCGTTCCTGCGGGACGTCTTCGCCCGCGGGGCCTGCGGCGCGCTGATCTCCGATCCGAGTGCGGCGCCGGACGACGCCCACAACCTGATCGTCGTCGACGACACGCTCGGTGCGCTCCAGCGGCTCGCGTCGACTTGGCGCGAAGCGCTCGACGCCACGTTCGTCGGGATCACCGGGAGCAACGGGAAGACGACGACGCGCGCCCTCCTCGCGCATGTCCTCAGCGGGCCGGGCCGCGTTCGCGGAGTCTTCAACGCGCCGAAGAACTACAACACGGAAGTCGGTCTTCCGCTCGCCTTGCTCGCGATGCCCGAGGCAGCGTCGATCGGCCTGTTCGAGCTCGGCGCCGACCGCCCGGGCGACATCGCGGCCCTGGCCGACGTCCTCGCCCCGCAGGTCGGTCTGATCACGTCGGTCGGACCGAGCCACTTGGACGGCCTCGGCTCGGTCGAGGCAGTCGCGCGGGAGAAGTGGTCGCTCGTCGAGCGGCTCCCGCCGGACGGAACCGCTTTCGTCAACGCCGATTCGCCCGACCTGCGTCGGCTGATGCAGGACGCCGACGACCGCTGCACAAGCGTCGGGATCGAGCACGGCGAAGTCCGAGGACGGGTCGAGGAGGAGACGCCACGACTGGTTCTCACCGTCGGCGATCCGCCGATGCGGCTCGCCTCTCCGCTGATCGGCCGGCACAACGCGGTGAACCTCCTCCTCGCCGGGGTGACGGCGTACCGCCTCGGCGTTCCACCGCGCGCAATCGAAGAGCGGATCGAGACGTTCCTTCCCGTCCCACATCGACTCGAACCGATCGACGCTCCGTTCGGGACGATCCTCGACGACACGTACAACGCGAATCCGGCGTCGACCGCCGGGGCGCTGCGCGCCCTCGCGCGGTGCGGCGGCCCCGAGACGCGCCGCGTCTTCGTCTTCGGCGAGATGCGGGAGCTCGGTCCCGACGCCGACCGATACCATCGCGAAGTCGTCGACCTCGCTCTCGATCTCGGGATCGACGCGGTTCTCCCGGTCGGTGCTCGTGCCGCCGACGCGTGCCGGACGCGTTCTTCGCCCGCGATCCGGTTCGTCGACCGGGACGAACTGGATCGCACGATCCACGCTCTCTGTCTGGACTCGCGCGACGCCTTCGTCCTCGTCAAGGGGTCCCGCGCGCTGAAGCTGGAGCGGCTCGTCGACGAGCTCGTGCGCGACGTGGATTGACCGTTCCGTTCGTCGGTCAGGGATTCGGGACGAAGCCGAGTCCCTCCAGGACGTCGCGGTCAGAGTACGGCACGAAGGCGTTTCCGACGATCTGATACCGCTCGTGCCCCTTCCCGGCGATGAGGATCACGTCGCCCGGCTTCGATCGTTCGACGGCCCAGCCGATCGCCTCGGCCCGGTCGACGATCCGCTCCCAACTCCCACCGGTCGGGCGGAGACCGACCTCGATGTCGTCGAGGATCGCATCGAGATCCTCGTGCTTCGGGTTATCGGCGGTCAGGATCGTCCGATCGGCCAGCCGGCCGGCAATCTCGCCCATGGCCGGGCGCTTTCCTCGATCGCTCTCTCCGGGGCACCCGAAGACGAGGAGAAGCCGTCCCGCGATCGGACGGAGGGCCTCCAGGCTTCGCTGGAGCGCGTCCGGGCTGTGCGCGAAGTCGAGAACGCCGATCACCCCGTCCGAGCGCTCGAAGAACTGAGACCGTCCTTCGAGCCCCGGGACGCTGCCCAGGCGCTCGGCGACGGTGTCCAACGCGACGCCGCGGTCCAACGCGACGGCCGCGGCGGCGAGCGCGTTCGTCAGGTTGTGCCGCCCCGGCTGAGGCAGCTCGATCCGGGCGTGCTCGTCCCGCCACGCGAGGGTGCAGTGCACGCAGCGCGCGCCCCACTCCGGATCGAGTCCCGTCAGATCGGCGTTCCCCGTGAGTCCGTACCGCACGACGTCGGCCGCACAGCCGGCGAGCATCGAGCCGGCGGCGGGATCGTCGGCGTTGACCACGGCGCAGGCGGTTTCCTTCAAACGCTCAAACAGGCGCCGCTTCGCTCCCGCGTACGCCTCCATCGTGCCGTGAAGGTCGAGGTGGTCGCGGGTCAGGTTGGTGAACACGCCGACGTCGAAGTCGACCGCGTCGAGTCGATGCTGCTCCAGGCCGATCGAGGAGGCCTCGATCACCAGGTACTCCGCACCGCCCTCCCTCGCCTCGGCCGCGATCCGCTGGACGACCCGGCTCGACGGCGTCGTCACAGCCGGAAGGCCGCGGACCTCGTTGGCCAGGGTGCTGATCAGGACGGCGCGATCGACCCCAAGGAGGTGCGCGATCCAGTGGCAGACGGTCGTCTTCCCGTTCGTCCCGGTCACCCCGACGGTGACCAGCTCCTCGGTCGGCCGCCCGTGGAACGCGGCGCACAGCTGCGCGAGGGCCGCCCGCGCGTCGTCCGTTCGAAGGAGCGGGACCGAGATCGCGAGCTCTCGTTCCGAAACGACCGCTACGGCTCCTCGACCGAGCGCGTCGTCCACGAAATCGCCGCCGTCGTGCACCGCGCCGGGAATCGCGACGAACAGAGCGCCGGGGCGGACGTCACGGGAGTCCTCGCAAACGTCGGTGATGAGAACCCGATCCCAATCCGGTCGCGAGACGGCGCCGATCGCGCCGGACAGGTCAGCGAGCGACGCGGCCAAGATCCTCTCCCATCCGATAGACGTAGATCGGATGGCCGCCCCTTGCCTCCCCGACAACGTCCGGCTGCCATCCCCACATCGGGTGGTAGTACGAGACGACCCGCGCGCCCGGCTTCAGCTGGCGTCGGAGGCGCTCCTGAAGCCGGAAGTTCGCCGTCGAAGAGAGAAACAGGACGACCACGTCCGCGTCCGAAACGTCTGTCTCGTACATGTTCCCCCGCCTTACCCGCGCACGCGCGCCGACCCGCGCCAGCTTGATCCAGACGTTCGCCACGAGAACGCGAAACGGATCGATCTCGACCCCCGTCGCATGGGCACCGAACTCCTTCGCCGCGGCAACGACGATCCTTCCGTCACCACAACCGAGGTCGACGACGTGCTCACCGGGCTGGACCTCGGCGAGGAACAGAAGGCGACGGAGGGTCACCCGGTCGGTCGGCTGCCACAGGGCGTCGAGCGTCAGATTCCACGCGATCCAGAGGACGGTGATCCCGCCGAGGACGATGCCGATCGCCCACACCATCTAGAACTCGACGAGCAGCCCGCCCTCGAACACCGGTCCGGCGCTCCAGCCGGCGCCCGCCCTGCGAACGATGTACCGCGCCTGCAGGAACAGCTGCACGATGTCCGTCGGTGCGGCGCGCAGTCCCGCGATCCCCTCGACGATCAGTCCTGTGGAGAACGGCGGCGGCGTCAGTGCGACGCCGATCCCGAGTCCGAGGAACGGGTCGAGCGGCGGGACAAGCCAGTGGGACAGGAGATCCATCGTCACCAGCATCAGTCCGGCGATGTCCGTCGTCGCGAACCCGACCTGGGCGCGAAGGTCGATCGCTTCGTTGATCCGGGTCTCCGTCAGCGCGCTGAGAAGGATCAGACCGGAGATTTCGTACCCGACGCCGAAGCCGATCGTCACCGCGTGGAGGTCGACTCCGACCAGTCCCACCGTCAGGAGGAACGCCAGCGTACCGGCTGCCCACTTCATGTTCTCCCCTTCATGGGCCCACCTTCCGCAACGTGGGACGGCTAGATGTCGAGCGCCGTGATCTTGTCGCTGTTCTCCCAGATGAAGTCCCGCCGTTGCGCGACATCGGTCCCCATCAGTGTCGAGAAGATCTCGTCGGCCTCGAGGGCATCGCGGATCTCGATCTTCTTCAGGATCCGATCCTCGGGGTTCATCGTCGTCTCCCACAGCTCCTTCGGATTCATCTCACCGAGTCCCTTGAACCGCTTCACCGCCAAGTTGCCGGTGTGTTCCTCGCGATACGCCTCGAGTTCGTCGTCGGAGTGAAGGTAGACGGTCTTCTTCCCGTTTCTGATCTGATAGAGCGGCGGCTTCGCGATGTAGACGTACCCCTCCTCGATCAGCTTCGGCAGGTAGCGGAAGAAGAACGTCAGGATGAGCGTGCAGATGTGCGCGCCGTCGACGTCGGCGTCGGCCATGATGATCAACTTGTGGTAGCGAAGCCGATCGATCGAGAACTCCTCGCGGATCCCGGTGCCGACCGCGGTGATCATCGCCTTGATCTCCGCGTTGTCGAGGAGCTTCGACAGGCGCGCCTTCTCCACGTTGAGGACCTTCCCGCGCAGCGGGAGGATCGCCTGGAAGTTCCGATCACGGCCCTGCTTCGCGCTTCCGCCCGCCGAATCCCCCTCGACGATGAACAGCTCCGACGACGCCGGGTCGCGGTTGGAGCAATCGGCGAGCTTACCAGGCAGCGCGGTCGCGGCCAGCGGGCCCTTCCTCCGCGCCATCTTCCGCGCCTTGGCCGCCGCGAGGCGCGCTCGGCCGGCGTTGACGGACTTCTCGATGATCGTTCGCGCCACCTTCGGCTTCTTGCCGAAATAGAGCGTCAGCTGCTCCTGGAGGACACCGCCGACGAGGCTCGCCACTTCCGGATTGCCGAGCTTCGTCTTCGTCTGCCCCTCGAACTCGGGATTCTGGATCTTGACGGAGATGATCGCGACGAGGCCCTCACGGACGTCCTCACCGCGGAGGTTCGAGTCGTTCTTCCGGAGGATCTTCTTGTCGCGGCCGTAGTCGTTCATGTATTTCGTCAGCGCGCTCTTGAACCCGGTGAGATGCGTTCCGCCGTCGATCGTGTTGATGTTGTTGGCGAACGCGTGGATCGATTCGTCGTACGACCCGGTCCACTGCATCGCGATCTCGATCTCGACCCCCGACTCCTTGCCCTCGATGTAAATCGGCTTCGGATGGAGCGGGTCCTTCTTCCCCGCCAGCTCGGCGACGAACGAGGCGATCCCGCCCTTGTTCTGGAACTTACGGGTGACTCCCGCCGCCTCGTTGACGAGGACGATCGTCAGACCGCCGTTGAGGTACGACAGCTCGCGAAGCCGGTGCGACAGCTTCGGCATGTTGTAGTGGATCTCTTTGAAGATCTCCGAATCGGGAAAAAACGTCGTCGTCGTGCCGGTCCGCTTGGTCTCACCGACGACCTCCAGCTCGGTCAACTTCTCCCCGCGCGCGAACTCCTGGCGGTGGATCTTTCCGTCGCGGTGAACCTCGACGACGAGGTGCTCGGAAAGGGCGTTGACGACGGAAACGCCGACACCGTGCAGCCCGCCGCTGACGTGATAGCTCTTGTTGTCGAACTTACCGCCGGCGTGGAGGGTGGTCATCACGAGTTCGACCGCGGGAACGCCGTGCTCCGGATGGATCCCGACCGGCATGCCGCGGCCGTCGTCGGTCACCGTCACCCGGTTGTCGGCGTGGATCGTGACCTGAATCTCGCTGCACGCCCCGACGAGAGCCTCGTCGATGCTGTTGTCTACGACTTCCTCGATCAGATGCATCAGGCCGGCTTGCCCGGTGCTCCCGATGTACATCCCGGGGCGAAGGCGAACCGGCTCGAGATCTTCGAGGACCTTGATTTGGTCGGCCTCATAGGCCTGCGTTTGCTGCGCTTGTTTCGCCATCTCACCACCCGGTACAATTGTAGCGAAACGCGGTTGGGATTTCAATCACAGGCGTTTCGGCTTGTGTCTGACGACCCTTGTCCGTAAGATTCATGGAACCCCATAGAAGACGATCCACGCGTCTGTAAGTAGGCCAGGGTATGGCGGAGGCACGAGGAGGGCGAAACGGGCTGGCGAACCGTCGCCTCGGGCCGTTTCTCACCGGGTACGCGCTCGGAAACGCGGGGGACATGTTCGCCCAGGTGGCCGTCCTCTGGACCGGGCTGTCCCTGTCCGGTCAGGCGATCTCGCTCGCGGCCCTTGGGGGGGCATGGACCTTCGCCGGGGCCGTCACGAACCTCTTCTCCGGCGCGATCGTCGATCGGTTCAACCGCCGGAGCCTCCTGATCTGGTTCCACGGCGGGCTGGCGGCGATCAGCCTCGCTCTGTTCGCCGTCGCCCAAGCGGGGCACCTACAGATGTGGCACCTGTGGGCGTACCTCGTGGGGCAGGCGCTGTTCGCCAACCCCGCGGAGACGGCGTTCGACTCGATCCTCCCGGATCTGGTGCACAAGGACCGGCTGGTGCGGATCAACGGGCTTCTCCAATCGTGGGGGATGAGCGACAACCTGATCGAGGCGGCCGTCGCCGGCGTCGTCCTCGGCGTCTGGGGACCGGCGCCGATCTTCCTGTTCAACGGACTGATGTGTCTGTTCGCCTCCGCGGGAGCGTTGTTCGTTCCCAAGGCCGCCGGCGTGGCGCGGGCGTCGCGCGAAGCCGGTGGCTGGCAGCCGTGGAGCGATCTCAAGCTGACCCTGCGCTACGTGGTTCGAGAGCAGCTGCTGCGTCGAACTATCCTCCTCGGGGTCGTCACCAGCATGGTCTTCGGCTGTCTGTTCTTCATGCCTCCGCTCGTCTCAGACGCCCTCGACTGGGGCTCGGAAGGCTACGGATTCCTCCAAAGCCTCACCCTCGGCGGCGTTCTGGCCGGAAGCTTGCTGGCCGCTTCCGTCGGAACGCGATGGCCGAAGCTGAAGATGTGGGTCGGCGGCCACGTCCTGTACGGAGTCGGCTTCCTCGCGCTGGGGATCTTCCTCCACTGGGAGCTCGCGCTGGCCGCACTTGCGGCCTACCTGGCGTTCTTCCTGTTCGGGTTGGGCTGCACCGGCGGTCGGGTCTACTATGCGTCGCTGTTCCAGCAGATGCTCCCGTCCGCGCACCGCGGGCGGGTTTTCGGGATCAGCGGGTTCATCGGCAGCGCGTTTCAGCCGCTGGCGCTCGCCCTAGCGATGCTGTTCGTCGACCGCTCCGGCGTCGGCCTCGTGCTGCTCGGACTCGGCGCGATCACGCTGCTTCTCTCCGCCGTGCGGGTCGGGCTTCTCCCGATGCGGGAGGCCGACTGGGTCCTCTCCGCTCCCCCAGACGCCCCCGAGCCTTCCGCCACCGACTAGGCGAGCGCCGCCTCCAGCGCCGCGTCGGCGTGAAGGATCGTCGTATCGAGAACCGGAACCGCGATGTCGCTTTGCTCGACCAGTAAAGGAAGCTCCGTACAGCCGAGGACGACCGCCTCGGCGCCTCCCTCGATGAGTCGGCTCGCGATCCCGATAATCTCCGCCTTCGACGCCGACGTGATGACGCCGCGGCTCGCCTCCTCGAACAGCGTCCGGTCGATCGCGTCCTGCTCCTCGGCCGGCGGCACGATCGTCACGATCCCCCGCGCAGCCAAGTGGTCGGGATAAAACGCGCTCGACATCGTGATCTTCGTCCCGAGGAGCGCCGCACGGCGACAGCCGAGCTCGTCCAGCCGGTCGGAGACGACGTCGAGGATCGAGATCAGCGGGATCGGAACCGCCGCGGCGACCTCGGCGAAGACCCGATGGAAGGTGTTCGTCGCGATCAAGCCGACCTCGGCGCCGGCCTTGCTCAATGCACAGAGACCCTGCACCACCGCGCCGGTCAGCGCGCCCCAATCTCCGGCGCGCATCCAGTCGATGAACCGTTGAAACGACACCGAGTAGATGAGAATCTCGGGGTAGCCGTAATCGCCGAACCGACGGGTGTACTCGCGCGTGATGCGCTGATAGTACGTCACGGTCGATTCGGGCGACGTACCGCCGAGGATCCCGATCCGCTTCATCGCCGCACTCCTCCCGCCGAGCCGCGGCTACAGCCGTCCTCGTACGACCTCAAGGACCTCCGGGAAGTCGATCCCGAGCTCCCGGAGCTTCTCGACCGTCGGGATCCCTTCCTCGGTCCAGCCGCGGCGCTTGTACACCGCGTCGATCAGCTGCTCGTACTGATCCTCGCGGTACGCGCGCAGTGCGGCGACCTTCTCCGCCGTGGTCATGCCGGCCGGATCGATCCCGACCTTCTCACGAAGCTGCCCGTCGTAGCGGTCGGCGCGAGACTCGTACTCCTCCTCGGTCACCGGGCCGGCCGATCGATACGGGATGGCGTCGTGCTCTCGCGTTCCGAACCCCATCCGGACGCCGAAGACCCGCTGGAAGTTGTAGACCCGCTCCGATTGGAGGATGAGGTCCTCGGGCTTCACCTCGACGCCGGTCACCCCGGCGAACACCTCGCAGTAGTTGGCGACGTGCTCCGGCACCTTCGCCGGCTCGGCCGTCCGCGCGTTGTCCGCCGGCTCGATGTCGTTCCAAGGCAGCTTGCAGTGACCGACCAGGCCGAACCAGGTCCGCCACATCGGGAAGTAGTGCAGCGCCTCGGCCTTGTCCGCGAACGTCGGGATCTGGTTGTTGACCATGTCCATGAAGATCAGCCACGCCTCGTCGTGCTGCGCTCCCTTGAGCGCGAGGCCGTAGCCGCCCTGCATCGCCAGCGACTCCTTGGTGACGTACTCGGAGTACTCGAGCCCCTTCGCTTCCATCCCGATGTCCCGGAGGAAGCCCGGATCGGCGCCGTACTCCTCGGCGAACCGAGCCCTCATCCTGCGGATTCCCTGTCCGACGATGACGCCGAAGCCCTCGCCGCGCGCCATCTGATGGAGAACCTCCAACGCCGCGTCCCCGTTTCCGAACCGAAGGTCGAGGCCGCCGGTCTTCTTCCGGTCGAGGATCCCGTTCTCGAAGCACTCCATCACGAACGCCAGACCGGTGGTGAACGAGATCGTGTCGATCCCGTACGTGTCGCAGTAGAAGTTGGCCTCGAGGACGAAGTCCGGATCGTGGACCCCGAGGTTCGAGCAGCCGGCTGCCGTCTCGTACTCCGGGCCGTCGACGAGGACCTTCTGCCCTCGGTACGGACCGGACTTCAGCTCGAAATCGTCCACCGCGTGCGAACAGGACATCGTGCAGCCGAGCCAGCAGCCGTCGGGCATGCCCTGCCCGAACCGCTCGCGCCAGACCGGCGAGGAGATCCGCCCGGCGTCCGGATGGGAGCCGAACTTGAAGTTGTGCGTCGGGAGGAGGTCGTACTCGTTCATGATCTCGACGAGGTGCGCCGTCCCCACGCGGCGCATGTCGCACTGGCTCGCGTCGAGATCGAGGATCTCCTTGTTGATCCGCTTTCCGACCTCCTGCAGCCGCGCAACGTCGGCCGGCCGGTTCGATTGGGCGGTCACTGCCGGGCTTTTCACGACCACCGCGGCGATCCGCTTGTCGCGGAAGACGGTCCCCGTGCCGCCGCGACCGGCCTGCTTCACCCGGACCGCCTCGCGCTTCTGATCGAAGAAGCTCAGGTTGAGGCAGCCCCAGCGGGTATTCTGAGCCCCGGTGCCGGTCGTCACCGTCGAGATCGCCGCGACGTCGCGGGGCGCCTCCGAGTCGGCGAACGCGCGCATCAGACGCTCGGCGAGGACGTGGGTGTTGATGTCCTTCTCCGGACAGGAAAGGATCTGCACGACCCCCTCCGTCCCGTCGACGAAGACGACGACGTTCTCGTCGCTCTTCCCTTGGATCTCGACGGCGTCCCAACCGGCGAACTTCTGGTACGGGCCGAAGTAGCCGCCGGCGTTCGAGTCGATCACGTTCCCGGTCAGCGGTGAGAGACTGACCACGATCGATTTCCCGGAGCCGGGATAGGCCGTCGTCCCCCCGACCGGCCCGGACGAGATGACGATCTCGTTGTCCGGATCGTCCCATTTCGTGTTCTCGTCGACCGCGTTCCACAGCCGCCACAGGCCGAATCCCCGGCCGCCGACGAAGATCTCCTTCATCCGCTCGGTCACGGGTCGGGCCTCGAGCGCGCCCGTTCCCACGTTCACGTAGAGCGTCTCCCCCGTGTAGCCCCTCTCGGGCGCCTTGGGCTCGTAGGGCATCTCCGCGATGACTCGATATCCGGTCGGTGCCGACATCCGTTCCTCCTCGCGCGCTCCGCGACGGGACTCCCCGTCCCCCTCGTCCCGAAACGAGAGTGTAGGAATTCGGCTCGCGTTCCTCAAGCGCAAGTGGAGCAAGGCTTTTCGCATCGCCCCGCCTCGCTCTGTTGCCGGGCGACGAAGCGTCACCTATCCTTGACACACGGGAGGGATGTACGATGGATCGAGACCGAATCGAACGCGGGATACAAGAGGTCCTCGAGGGGATCGGGACGGACCGCCTCAACGCGGAGGTCCTCGAAAACACGCCGCGGCGCGTCGCCGCGATGTACGCCGAGTTCTTCGAGAAGCTAGATCAGGATCCCGCGGACGTCCTTGAGGTCCTTTACCAGGAGCCGTACGAGGAGATGATCGTGCTCAAGGGCATTCCGTTCTTCTCGATCTGCGAGCATCACTTCCTGCCGTTCGTCGGGACGGCCGACGTCGTCTACATCCCGAACAACGGCCGGATCGTCGGCGCGAGCAAGCTCGCCCGCGCCGTCGACGTCGCCGCGTCCCGCCCCCAGCTTCAGGAGCGCCTCACGACGCAGGTCGCCGACGCGCTCGTGAGGAGGATCGATCCACAGGGCGTCCTCGTCCGCATCGAGGCGACGCATCTCTGCATGACGCTTCGCGGCGTCAAGAAACCGGGCGCGAAGATGGTCACCTCGGCGATCCGGGGGAGCTTCTACGCCGACCAGGCGCAACGGGAAGAGGCGTACGCCCTGATCGCGTAGAGAAACCCTCAACGACCCGTCATCGCAGAGGCCGCAGACCGGAAAATACCGGAACACGGAACGTGAAGATTCAGAGCCGTTCAGGCCCCTTGCCTCCTCTCTCTTCGTTCTTGGTCTTCTGATCCGGGCTTCCGGTTTCCCTCGGTCTTCTCCGCGTCCTCTGCGGTGGTGCTGTTGGATTCACCCGATTCGCCATTCGGCGATCCGCGGGTCGTCCGGAGCGATCGGGGCGACGTCGACGGTCCGCTCTTCCCCCTCGCCCACGATGGTCATCGGGATCGACCCTCGCCCGCCGTTGTCGGAATACCTGGCGGTGAGCGCGGCAGCGAGGAGGATCTCCTCCTCGTTCGGATCCCCCTCGACGAGCGTCGTCGGCCCCATCACGTCAACCGGATCGATCCGGATCCGACCGGCGGCGAACCCCTCCAGATCCGTATTCTCGCCCTCGTTGCGCCCGACGATCGCCTTCGCCCGTTCGGAGAGCCGGAAGTGGCGGCCGACCCTCAGCAATCGGAACGCCTCGACGTCGACGTTCTCCCGCCCGACGTGGGCGAACGCGTCCCGAACGCGGGCGGCGTAGGCCTTCTCGATCAACACGCAACCGCCGGCCGGCTGCGGGTAGTCGGTCACGCCGAACTCCTTCGCGAGGGCCATTTGTTGTTCGCGGCTTCGTCCCTGGATCGCGAGCAGGTCCTCCCTGCGCAGCCACCCTTCCCGAATCGGAAGGGCGTCCGGGAGGAGATTCGCCGACAGGGGACGGAGGAGCCGATCGCCGAGCCCGCTCTCTGCGGCCGCCTGCAGGAGCGCGCGGTGGTGCTGCGATTTCGGACGTTGCCCGAGGACCTCGCCGGTAACGACGAACACCGCGCCCTCCTCCTCCATCACCCGCTTGGCGATCTTCAGCATGAAGATCCTGCAGTCGACGCACGGGTTCATCCCCCTGCCGTAGCCGTGCTTCGGGTTGCGGATGACGTCGAGATGTTCGGCGGAGGCGTCGACGATCCGCAGCGGAAGCCCGACGCGCTCCGCAGCGGCGCGGATCCGCGCACGCCCCTCCTCGTTCGCACTGAACAAGTGTTGAACGTGAAGCAGGGTCACGTCGACGCCCAGCCGGTGGACGAGGACCGCCGCGAGGATGGAGTCCAGACCGCCGGAGAAGGCCGCGATCGCCTTCACCGCACCCGATCCTCCGTTCAATCCACGGTCGTGCCCTGGGTTCTTCATCCTTGCTTCACATCCCACCCTATAATCCTACCGCAATTCCCATGAAGAGCTGTACCAAAGGAGGAGTCTCGCAATGCGCAAGTCATGGCTCATAGGATTGGTCGCCGTGCTCGCGGTCGGCGCGGGCCTCACGTTCGCCTGGATCGGATCATCGGACGGACAGTTGACCGTCGGCTCGGCAGTGGCGCTGGCCCAGGAGCAGACGGCCGCGGACGGGGCCGCCGTGAATCAGTCGATCACGGAGTCCGGCCACGCCGCGGTCAAGGAGGCGATCGCACGCGTCGGTCCGGCCGTCGTCCGGATCGACGTCACGGGAACCGTCAGCGTTTCGAACCCGTTCCTCGAGTTCTACAACGACCCGCTGTTCCGTCGTTTCTTCGGTGATCCGCTCGATGGCGAAACGCAGGAACGGATGGCACAATCGCTTGGCTCGGGGCTGGTCGTTCAGTACGAAGGCGAGAAGCTCGTCCTGACGAACGCCCACGTAGTGGATAATGCGGACACGATCCGCGTCACGGACATCAACGGAACGACGTGGGACGCCGTCCTCGTCGGTTCAGACGATGTGCTCGACGTCGCCGTCCTCCGTCTGGACGGAGACACCGACGGGCTCGCCACGGCCGAGTTCGGGGATTCGGACTCCGTCGAGATCGGCGACTGGGCCATCGCGATCGGCAATCCGCTCGGGCTGTCGTACACCGTTACCCTCGGGATCATCAGCGGAACCGACCGGGACGTGGCGAAGCCGAGCGGCCTCGGGAACTACAACAACCTGCTCCAGACTGACGCGGCGATCAACCCGGGCAACAGCGGCGGCCCCCTCGTCAACGCGTTCGGCCAGGTGATCGGCCTGAACACGATCATCGCACGCGGGACGACCAGCGGCGTGACGGTCGAGGGGATCAACTTCGCCATCGCGATCAACGGGGTGAAGGAAGTCCTCCCCCAGCTCGTCGAGTTCGGTGAGGTGAAGCGCGGCTGGCTCGGCGTTCAGCATACCGAGATCACCGCGGAGATCGCCGAAGAGTACGGGATCGACCCGAACCAACCGGGAACGCTGATCGTGCATGTCTTCCCCGGCGACCCGGCCGACCTAGCGGGCTTCGAAGTCGGCGACGTGGTGATCGGCGTCGGCGGGATCCCGATCGAGGAATCGGATGACCTGAACCGCGAGATCGGCCTTCTTCCGGCCGGGTCCGTTGTCGACATCGACGTGCTCCGCGACGGGCAGGAATTGACACTCACTGCCACGCTCGGCGAGCGCCCGAGCGAGGAGGTACTGGCAACGTACGAAGGGGCCGCGCCCGAAAGCGAAGACGAGGAAGCCGTCTCCAAGTTCGGAATCACCGTCGGCCCAATCACCCGGATCGTCGCTCGTCATCTCGGATTGAATTCGACAGAAGGGGTCGTCATAATGGGCGTCGCCGCAGAGAGCCGTGCCGACCGAGCCGGTCTGGTCGAGGGCGACGTCATCCTCGAGGTCGATCATCAGCCGGTCGAGTCGGTCGAGGGTTGGAACGCGTTGATCTCTGAGCTCAACGACGACGCTCAAGTCACCCTAACGGTCCTGCGGGACGGCAGCGTGAGCTTCGTGACGATCGAATAACGAAGCAGGCCGTCGCACGGAGAGTGGCGCAGCTTGGTCAGCGCGCAGCGTTCGGGACGCTGAGGTCGCCGGTTCGAATCCGGCCTCTCCGACTGCGGGAGTAGCTCAATGGTAGAGCCCTGGCCTTCCAAGCCAGTGATGCGGGTTCGATTCCCGTCTCTCGCTCCATGCGATTCGGAAGATCGCTATTGACACGGCCCGATGTCCGACGCACACTGACACTGGTACTCAGCAAGGCATTTGTGGCAGGTGAAGTGCAAGGCGGGAACAGAAACGAGTTTCCGCAACCGCCAAGCCGGCGGAGACTCGAAGGCCTGTTGACGCCCTGGAAGTCGGGAAGGTGACGAAACGGAGTTTCGCGCGGCGAAACTCGCACGGACTCGAAGGACCGTCAAGGTCCTGAGTTGTCCGCCTGCGCCCGTAGCTCAGTGGACAGAGCAGCGGCCTTCTAAGCCGCTGGCCGGAGGTTCGAATCCTCCCGGGCGTACCAGAGGACGCATGGGGAGCGTGGCGCAATCGGTCAGCGCACCAGGTTGTGGTCCTGGGGGTTGCGGGTTCGAGTCCCGTCGCTCCTCCCAACCCGAAGGGAAAGGCCATTCAGACCTTTCTCTTCGTACGCGCCCGTAGCTCAACTGGATAGAGTACCGGTCTTCGGAACCGGGGGTTGGGGGTTCGAATCCTCCCGGGCGTAATAGCTCCCCTGAGCTATGGGCGCACGGAGTGCGGCAGCACTCCGGTTTCCCTACGCACCTAGTACGTGACGCCGCTGCCAGAACCAACACGAGTTCGCGCCTCCAATCGAAGCGAACTCGTAGCTGCCCGACGGGCAGCCAGTCTTCAGGAACCGGGGGTTGGAGGTTCGAATCCTCCCGGGCGTAGAAGAGAAGTGGGGCCGGTCATCGATCGGGGCCCGCTTTGCTCCTACAACAGCGTAACCCGTCAGGCGTTTCGCGCAGCGTAACTCCTATGCTGCGTCGTCTACTCGATAGCAGGCGACCGTGCGTCCCTCAACGGGCGAGGCCACAAATCGGAGTTCGAGAATGCTTCAATGCAAGCCACGGACTGCGAAAGCGTAGTCCCGGCATGCTAAAGAACATAGACGTTCTGCAGCGCAAGGGAGTGGAACTCTCCCGGGCTCAAACCTGCCCAGCAAGGTGCCGTACTCTGTGGTATTCTGAACGGTGAGTAGATGGCAGACTCCTCCGCAAGACACAGCGAATCACTCTCGCTATACGTATCGAAGCGCACGAGAAGGAGAGGCGAATGACGATTGCGATTGTCGGGGCAGGTGGCCACGGACGCGTGGCATTCGAGTGTCTAGAGCTCTCGGGCACGCTAGATGCCCCCGTCGCGTTCTTCGATGATCGATGGGCGGAGATCCGCGAGATCGAAGGAATTCCCGTTCTCGGAGGGACCGAGAAGCTCGCCGAAGACGCGCGGTTCGAGCAGGTATTCGTCGCCATCGGGGAGAACAAGGCGCGACTCCGGGTCACCCGAGTCATGAAGCGCTGTGGCAAGTCACTCCTTACGATCGTGCACCCACGCACTGCAATCTCCCCCCGTGCAGCCTTGGGAGAAGGAACGATCGCCGTCGCTGGCACAGTAGTGAATCGAGGAGCGCGAGTCGGCCGCGGCGTTATCCTCAACACGCTTTGCTCAGTCGGGCACGACTGCGTCGTCAACGACTTCGCTCAGATTACTCCTGGCGTCAACCTGGGCGGGGCAGCCGTCATCGGGGAGGGGGTCTACCTCGGCATTGGAACCAAGGTCGTCCCTCAGGCTCGGATCGGCGCATGGTCGGTGGTCGGAGCGGGTTCGGTCGTTCTCGGGGTTCTCCCTGAGCGGTCGTTCTGTAAAGGCATCCCTGCGCGGGCAATCCGGAAGCTCCGAGGCGATGAGCTCCCCGACGTTTGAAGACGCACGATCGAAGCCCAAGAGGCAGATAGCAAAACGCGGTCATCGGTTGTCGCGTGGTGTCGAGCAGTCAGCGGTCTGGCACGGTCGTCCATACTGGGCTACGGTACCGACAGAACGTCGTGCACAGACTGCAATCGCACGCGGCGGTGGGCCTGCACGGCGGAGGAGACGAAGCGGATGCTCGTAGACCGGCTGCTAAGGTTCAAGCTAAACAAGGCGCGTTCGGATGCGGATCGAGCACTCCGGTTCGTTGTCCGCTCGGCCTACGCGAACATCCCGGCGTATCGCCGGCTCCTCGATGGAGTCGGGCTCTCCGCGACCGACCTCCGGGGCGCTGCTGACTTGCCGAAGCTTCCGATTGTCCGGCGAGAGATGTTCTTCCTGGATGCGTCGCTCCCCGACAGGATCCATCGACGAGCCGATCTTTCCAGATGCGCCCGAAGCCTGACCAGCGGATCTCAAGGAATCCCCGTGAGTGTCTACATGGCGCACAGCGAGGCGCTCTTCCGCAAGGTCCTCCTGTTGAGGGCGTGGGGACGAGGCGAGCCGCTCCAGTTCCCTCTCACGGTGATCGACGTAGGCACCTTGGCCGAGCCACACACTGAAGTGAAGATCCAATGGCACGGTGCGATCCGGGTCGTACGGGTCCCAATCGCCAGTTTGAATAACGTGGACATCGGCGTACTGACGCGCTTTCGCCACGCAATCGTTTCCGGCTTTCCAAGCAGCCTCACTCTGTTTGCGGAGCGCCTCGCGCAAGAATCGTTGTTGCTTTCCGTGAGATTCGTCGCGACGCGAGGCGAGATCCTCCACGATGAAACGAGAAGCTTCCTCGAACGGACATTCGGCTGCGCGGTCGTGGATTTCTACAACTGTGAAGAAGTGGGGAACATCGCCTGGCAGTGCTCGGTGAACCCGCATGTACTGCACGTTAACACGGATGGATGTGTTGTCGAGATTGTCGATGGGGCCGGTGTGCCTCAACAGGTGGGATCTGAGGGAAGGATCCTGGTAACGAACCTCTACAACTGCACAATGCCCTTCATCCGGTATGATCTCCAGGACCGGGGCGCCCTTCTGTCGACTTCTGGGAATCGGTGTGCCTGCGGAAGCCGACACCCTACGATGGACGTCGTACAGGGACGCGAGGACGACTGTATCCTCCGGACGGACGGGCATCGACTGTCTCCTCGACTGGTGGCGACCGTGCTGGAGCGGTCAGTCGACGGACTACGGACCGACGACAAGAGGGACACCTTCTACCGTCGGTACCAGGTGGTGCAAGACGCACCGGACCATGTCACGGTCCGTGTGGTCCCAATCCCGAATGTCGATCTGCCTTTCGAGGAGTGCGTCTCAGCGGCGCTTCGGAGACTCGATCCGGGCATGCATTGCCAGGTCGAGTTGGTCGATGCTCTTCCGGCTGCGCCGTCGGGGAAGTTCAGAAAAGTGAGGCGCACGTTTGACGTATCGGAAGACTAGGCTCTGCACCGAAGGCAGTCGCTTGTCACCGCGGATCAGCCGATTTGCCTTAAGCGACGATCTGAGGTACAGTACGCGGACCCGAATTGGCAAACTTGGCGAAAGCCAGGGACGCAAAGTCACGGGCCTACGGGAGGAATCCTATGGTCGCCAGACTGCCGAAGGTTCCTGCGAGCGGTGGGATCCACCCACCGCATCCCCGTAGTTGCCTTCCGACGCTCCTTCTGTTCTCTTTCATCAGACACCAGCCAGGCCTTCGGGCCCTCGGCCCAGCGATGCGGTCCCACCGTACTCAGCCGCGCTCTCCGGGTGGTGACACAGCATCACGCCGAAGGGACCGAGGCAAGGCAGCCTCCTGCGCAGGCACGCTTGGGGGCGGGTAAAGCCCGCCCCCAGCCTGCGTTTCGGCGCCGCAATGTGGGCAACGTTTCTGGAGTGCAGACCGTCTGTTTCTCCGCACCTATCAAGGCGGACGCTCGACTCCCGGAGAAGCCGAGCGTCCTTTAGGCGAATCCTGCGGGCGGAGGTGTTGCAGGACAAACACAGGCTACTCCCCGAACGTGGCGTCGTCGTGAAGCGTTGTTGAGGCTCCCGTGTTCGCTGCGTGGCCGGCGTGTGGCCGTCTTCACAGCTCGATCGGACGGCCGGAGGCGGAATCATCGTATCGAAGCGTTTCCCGACCCGGCCCGATTCGAAACGGCTTCGAACGGGGCGTGAACTTCCGGTGAAGGCCGCCTACTCCTTCCGGAACCGGGCGTCGAACATCGGACCGGCGAGGCGAGAGCGCATCTCCGAGCCACGGACTTCCTCGAACCCGACGTCGGAAAGGAGCTCCCGGATCTCCTCGGTCGGCATCCCGTGGCTCGGTCGCGTCGGCTCTCGGAGGAAGAGCGTCCCGCCGGACACGAGGAGGCTCGCTAACTTCGCGAGAACGTTCGGACGTTCCGCAGCCGGGATGTCGTGGAGGACGAAGTGGATCAGGACCGCGTCGAGCGTCTCCGGCTCGAGGTCGAGCGTCCGGACGTCGCCGGTGAGTACGGTGACTTGTTCTCGGCGCTTCAGCCTCCGGCGTGCGACCGCGGCCCAGTACTCGGACGTATCGACCCCCGTGATCCGACCGTTCGGCAGCAGACGGGCGAGCCGTTTCGTCAGCGCGCCGACGCCACAGCCGAGCTCCAGCAAGCGCTCGTCACCGTTCAGGCCCAGGCTTCGCAGGTACCCGTCGACGAGGACACCGGCGAGCGCCGCCTCCAGCCGCATTCCCACCTTCTCACGAAACGTCGGTCGCTCGAAGCTCAC
>CAZFZM010000003.1:0-56639 GCA_964523545.1 uncultured Thermotogae bacterium | reverse complement strand
CCGCCTCCAGCCGCATTCCCACCTTCTCACGAAACGTCGGTCGCTCGAAGCTCACATCGGCTCCTTCCTGAATCGACTTCGGTCCGTCGGGAATTCAAACCTACACACAGATGCTTTCTCCGACGCCCCCTTGGCCCCGTCCGACCCTCACTACGACCACGCGGCAAGCATTGCGAAGAGGAGAAGACGCTTTACGTCGAAGTAGTCGTCGGTCTCATACGAGATCGCCGCCGGGCCGCTCCGCGCGGCCCTGGGGTAGAACGACATCCGGTGAGCGGTCGCGTGCCGCTGGAAGCCGATTTCCACCTCGAACTGCTCCGGGAGATCGATCCGGCACGCGGAGAGGTCTCCGCGCAGCGCGGCCTCGGCCGCGTCACGGATCCGTTCGCAGGCGAGGAGCGGGTGGACGCTCACCGTCGAACTGCCGATCCCGTGCATGACCGGAACGATTGCGATCTGGGGGACGAGCTCTCTCGCCTCGTCGCATTGCCGTTCGTCGCCCGCCACAAGGACGACAGGGACCCCTCGATACGCCGCGTAGTAGGCGTTCAGGAGAAACTCGGAGGCGTCCTTGCCGTTCAACCTGACGTGCGTGAAGCGACGCGTGTACGTGTGCTCGAGCGGGCTCGCCGCGCGTCCGGCCCCGGCGTGATATCCGACCATCATCGCGGCGTCGAACGTGTCGTCGAGTTCCTGCATCATCGGGAGCGGGTCTTCGCTCCATGCCCGGACGAGTCGGACTTCACGCGGAAGCCTCGAAGGAATCAGGTTCCGCCCCGTGTCGTGCGCGTCCTTGACCCAGATCTTCTTCGCACCGGCTGCGAGGGCCCCTTCACAGGCTGACGCGGCTTCCGCGGTCATCTGCGCTCGGAACTCCTCGTACTCGGGCTTCCCTTTCTCGGCCTCGTCCCAATGCGTGATCCCGGCGATCCCTTCCATGTCGACGCTCAGATAGACCTTCACGACTCGACCTCCTACTGCTCCTCTTCGGCCTGGGCGACCAGCTGTTCGCATCGGCGGTTGATCGCGTCGGCGATCTCGCGCATCTCAGCGATCTCGGTGCCCGTGAAGTCCGGCCAGCGGGAAAGGAAGATCTCCTCGACTTCGGCCTCGTCACGATTGGCTCGCTCCAGCTCCTGCTCGGTCAACCGGCACGCGTCGCCCTTTCCTTCGATCCAACCTCGCTCTCGCATCGTCTCGATCGTGGCCCGGCAGTCCTTCTCCGCGTTCTCCAGCGGAGCGTACCGCTCCGCGACGCGGGCGAGGTCGGCGCACGAACGCATCCGCGCGCGATGCGGCCGGCGTTCGGTGAACCACAATTCGTGGCGTGCGAACCAGACCAGCGGCTCGATGCCGCGATCGACGCGAACCTGCTGCTCCGCGTCTTCGTGCGAGGCGATCATCGTCCAGGCGAGCTGCCAATGATGCCAGCGCTTCGGCGGATCGTACTCCGGGTGCAGACCCATCAGGCGATGCTCGAAGATCGGACTCGGAGCGCGCACGGTGCTTTCGCGGATCCCGTCGAGGATCCGATGATCGTAGGCGAGAATCTTCTGAACCCGTCCCTCGCCGACGTCTCCGAGATCGAGTCGATCGATCGATTCGCCGACACGCTCCGTGTGCAGCCTCAAGTGCGCCTCGGCCTCGTCGGTCACGGCGTACGCGTCCCCGTGAGGGCCTTTGAAGACGCCGGCCTCGACGAGCGCTTGGAGCTGCTGCTCGATCGCGTCGGCGCTGGAGAACGGATAGCGAACCAGGTAGTCCTCCACGCGGATTCGCATCGGGTCGAAGCCGTAGACGGTGCGCGCGAACACCTGCCGCAATTCCGGAGCGATCTCCAGTCCCTCCCGGAGATCCGGTGCGTCCTTCGGGCGCAGCCGCACCCCCGTCTGCACCAACCTCGTCTCGGCCTTCTGAACGGCCTCCCACGTCTCGCGAAGCTCATCTGGCATCTGCGATGCTCCTTTCGAACCGAGCGCGCCGGTTCCCCGTCGACGTCCTGCCGTCAAAGAGGACTCCCGCCACAAAACGAATCCAGCGCCGTCCACCGGCCGTCGCGGTGAAGCCACGTCCGGTCCTCTAGACACCACGCGGTGTCGTCGGCCTTACGCCCCCCACCGTGGAAGAGCACGCCGCGGTCGACCAAGTCGTTCGTCATCGCGTAGACGCCTCCCGCTGGAGGGCTCTCACCCTCAAAACGCTCCCAGCCGACACCGCTCCACGACCACGTGTCATCGAAGTACGTCCGCTGCGCCGGAGGACCTTCCCATCCTCCGAAGAGAAGGACCATTCTCTCTGATACCGAAGGCGCCATCCCGTGGAAGGCACGCGGGGACGGCCCTTCGTCGCTGACCTGCATCCACCCGTTCCCGTCCCACCGCCACGTGTCGCCGAAGAACCGCTCCAGCGACCGCCCCCCGAACAGGACGATCGAGCCGTCGTTTGGGGCGTGGGCCATCGCGTGCGCTGCGCGCGGCGGCGGACCGTCCGCGGCCACCGGCTCCCAACGCTTTCCGTCCCACGCCCACGTGTCGCCAGCGGCCTTGTTGCCGTCGAACCCGCCGAACAGGATCAGCCGCTCGGTTTTCCGGTCCCAGGCCGTCCGAACGTGATCCCTTGGGCCCGGCCCCGCCGCCCTTGCTTCGCGCCATGCCGAGCCGGTCCACCGCCACGTGTCGCCGAACGGGGGCTGCGCCCTTCCGGTACCGCCGAGTCCGCCGAACAGGACGATCTCACCTCGAGCTTCGTCGTACGCCATCGCCGGCCATTTCCGGGCCGGAGGACCGTCGGCCGCCAGGAGCCGCCACGCGATCCCATCCCACCCCCACGTGTCGCCGAGTGGAGTGCCGGCCTCGTCGAACCCGCCGAAGAGGATCGTGAGGCCGTTACGCGCGTCATGGGCCATTCCGTGACCGAGCCTCGGCCCGGGGCCTGTCGGAGCCGTCATGCCACGTCTCCGACGCGCTTCCCAGCCCAAGCGGACGAGGTCCCGCTCGATCCGATCGTCACTCGCTCTCCGAAGCCGTTTCTTCCGAGACGGGGAATCCGAAGGCTTCCGCCATGACGTAGAAGATGTGGGTGTTCTCGTACGTCCCAGATAGCAGAGCCGCGGACGGACCTTCCGCACGAACCGGGACGTCCGCGTCGGTGTGATAGGTGTGTAACCAATTGACGTAGAACGAACGGCCGTCCGGCATGTCAAACGGGCCGTCTTCTCGCAAGTAGTGACTCGACTCCATCGAAACGCTCATCCCGCCGGTCTCGTGGTCTGCGGTGACGACGAGTAGTGTGTCACCGGCGACTCGAACGTACTCGAGGGCGATCCCGACGGCCGCGTCAAAGCCAATCGTCAGCTCGATTGCCGCCTCCGCGTCATTGTCGTGGCAGACCCAGTCAATCAGGCCTCCCTCGACCATGAGGAAGAAGCCGTCGGGGTCACGGGACAGGATCTCGATCGCGACACGCGTCATCTCCGCGAGGGACGGACTGAGCGGACGATGCATTTCCTCGTCGGCGAACAGCCCGAGCAATCGGTCTACCGTGGACGTGTCGATCTCCGCAAGTCCTTGGGTATCGCAGGCAAAGACGTAACCGACACTCTCGGCCTCCGCGACGAGATCGCGCCCGTCCGTCCTCCAGCCGGACCATCCGCAACCACATGTCGTTCGATACGGAAGGAAGTGCTCAGCGCCACCTCCGAGTAGAACATCCACTCCGGCTTCATGCATGTCCTCGGCGATCGTCGTGTACTGATTCCGATCGCGGTTATGGGCCGCGAACCCCGCAGGCGTTGCATGCGCGAGGGGTACGGACGTCACGAGTCCGACGGCCTTCCCGGCGGCCTGCGCCATTTCCAGGATTGTGGTGAGCGGCTCCCCATCCGCATCGACGCTCAGGTAGCCGTTTCTCGTCTTGTGGCCGGTCGCAATCGCCGTGATCGCCGCGGCGGAGTCCGTCGTCAGCCCCGAAAGTTCGTCGGTGCGGGCCCACCCGTCCTGGACGGTCAGCTTGTCCATGATCAGATCTCCGTTCGGGCCAACCAGCGTCCATCTCGCCGCTTCGATCTGCCCGACGCCCATCCCGTCGCCGATCATCAGGATGATCGACCGAACGTGCCCCGACGGGGCCATCTGAGCCGTCGCGACAAGCGACGCGCAGCAGAGGACGACGAGGACAGAGGCCGCCACGGCGCCCCATCGACGTCTAGCTTCCTTGGCGCTCAATGCTTCTCCTTTCCAAGACAAGGGGCGATCAACACGCGGTCCGTCCCAGCTGAGAAGCCCACTTCTGGCTCTTGAGAGAGAGGTTCCGCGATCGTCATGGCGCGCCGCCTACGCGCCCTCCAGACCGAGCTGCTCGGTCACCCAAGCGATCCGATCAGCGGTCGCCTCGTCGTTGAGACCGTGCTTCGCGTCGTACCAGCGAAGCTCCTTCGGTTCCCCGGCGGCGGCGAAGAACTCCTCCCCGCGCCCGACCGGCACGTGGAAGTCGTCTTTCGCAAGCTGGAACAGGATCGGCGCCGGAGCGAGCCGTTCCACCCGGTCGATCGGATCGAGCACGCGCATCTCCTCGATGAACGCCTCCCGCTCCTCCCCTTCGAGACGCGGGTAGTAGAGGAACCAGTCAGAGAACCTCGGCGTCCCCGCCATCAGTGTGTAGCACGACGGTCGCGGGTCGACGCTTCCCATCACGACTCCGTACATGGCCCCGAAGTCGTGCCCGACGTACGCGAACCGTTCCGGATCGACGCCGGGCTGGTCGAGCAACAGGTCCATCGCGCGACGAAGCTCGATCACCTGCTCGATCGACATCCGACGGTCGTCGGCTTGGGTTCGCTTGAGGAAGTAGTCGCGGTCGGACCACATCGTCTCGATCAGAAGCGACAGCGCGCCCCGTTTCGCCATCGTCTGCGCCTCTTCGAAGAACTGGGTCCGGTTCGAGTCCGGTGCCGCCGGTTCGTACCAGTGGACGTACAGGGCCACCGGGAACGGACCGTCGCCGGGCGGCCGAACGACGTACGCGGCACGCCGCCGATCGAACGGCGTTGCGTACGTCAGCTCCGACCCGATCCACCCTTCGTGCTCGCGTGAGCCAACCGGCCGAACGTCGAGCGACACCGTGCGGTCGTAGTCGAACAGGTCCTTCGCCATCGACACGCCTCCTTCCGTTTGTCGATCCACCTACTTCTGCACCAGTGGGGACGGTTCGAATCGGAGCAGGAGCTCCGGCTCCGAGGTCTCTTCCTCGTTCACCTCTTCGAATTCGAGCCATCCGTCGTCCGCGATCCGGTAGACCGCCCACCCTGATCTCCCCGCCGCCCGCGGATGGAAGACGGCCTCTCGGCCGTCCACACGCACCAGATCGAACGCGGTCGACGTCTCCTTCTCCTCCCAGCCGACGAGGTCAGGACCGAAGTGCTTGATGTGCAGCTCCAGCCCCGCCGAACCGGGTTTGAGGAGCATGAACTCGTAGAAGGACGGCTCGCCGCCCTCGAGCCAGCGGAAGGTGCCCATCATGATCCCCGCGTCCGGGGGAGACCAGATCTCCTCGATCCTCGTATTGCCCTCACTGGCCGCCCAGCGCCCGATCATCCAGTCGAGTCGCTCGATCGTCGCGCCGGTCAGCGGAACCTCCGGATAGGCGCTCACTTCCTTCATCGACCTCCTTCGCAATCCCGATTACGATCCGCAGGTCCCGCCGCGCGACCCGAACGGAGCGGAGAAGTAGGCATCGCGCACGTCCTTCGCCTTCTCCGTTGCCCAGCGCTCCAGTCCCATCCGCTTGATCAGACAGAGATGGAAGACCTTCGTGTTGTGCGGGACGGCGGCCGCCCGGTCGGCGTACGGCTGGAGGTTGTCGCACGGGAAGTCGTTGCACTCGCAGCAGTGCTCGTGCCCCTTCGCATGGATACACGTCCAGACGGCGCACGGCTCGGTTCGCCCGAACAGGGAGATCGCCCCGCCCTCGTCGCGACACCCCCGACAGAACGCCTCTTCCAGGGGCTTTCCCGTGATCTCCGACCACCGGGCGCGCTGCTCGTCGTCGTCCATCGCCAGGTGAGCCAGGCAGTTGAAGCAGTCCAACCCACACGGCGACGTCATCCGTCGGTAGTCCACGTCGGACACCTCCTTCACGATTCGAACCGACCGCGTACCTGCTCCAGCGTCGACCGAAGGCTCGAGACGAAAAGCGGCAGCGCCGCCCACCTCGCGTACTCGGTCCCCCGCATCCGGTCGACGACGTCTTCGACGGTTCCCCTCGCCTCCGCTACCTTTCCCGCAACGTCGACAACGGCGTCCAGAAACGTCCGTTGGCTTCGAAGATTCTGCGTGTCGCCGATCGGTCCGTGCCCCGGCACGAAGCAATCGACGTCCAGCGCCTCGAGGTGTCGGAGCGTGCGCGACCAGGCCGCGGCGTTCCCCTGCGGTGCGATGTACGCCGGGAACTCGGAGAAGAAGCCAAGGTCCCCGAGGAAGACGACACCTTCTTCGGGGCAATGGAGGTAGACGTCCCCTGCCGTGTGGGCCTTGTCGACGACATCGACCGACACGGACCTCTTCGTTCCGCGGATCCAGACGCGATCGCCGAAGGTCACGGTTGGAGCGACGACGAGAAGGGGGAGCTCCTCGAGCAACCACCGTTGCGAATGCAGGTCGGCCGCGATCGACCGTCGCACAGCCTCGTCGGTCGCTTCACGGTGGCTCTGCTCGAGCGTCGCAAGCTCGGCGACCAGATCCTCGGGGTCGATCGACGCGCGATCCTCCGACGCGATCATCGCCGTCGTATCGCGGCTCGAGAGGAACGTCGCCTCCGGGAGGAAGGCACCGTTTCCCCAGACGTGATCGCCGTGAGCGTGGCTGTTCACGACGTATCGCGGCGCGCGCCCGGTCAGTTCGACCGCGGCCTTTCGAAGCTCCGTCGCGGCGGCTCGCGTCAGAAGCGCGTCGAAGACGAGCGTCTCGTCACCGAGATCGACGATCCCGGCGTTGCTCATCGCCCCGCCTTCGAGGGTGTTCAGAACGGCGAAGAGGCCGTCGGCGAGTCGTTCAACCCGGAAGTGCTCGTTCTCAAGAACGGTTTCCCGATCCGTCATCCGATCCCCTCACTCCTCGATCCGCTCGATCCTGAACGACACCGGACGGAGGCCGTCGCTGCACGAGGCGACAACGGTGCCCGGCTGCACGATCCACGGCAGGTTCCCTCCATACATGATCGAAGCGAGGTTCCGCTGAATGTCGTTCCATGCGCCTTGGCAGTTGAAGTCGTCCGGCTTGCGCGGAAAGACGCCGTCGATGACGAACGTCTGTCCTTCCCTCATGATCTCGCACGGGCCGTAGGCCTGCGGGAAATCGTCCCGGTTGAGGTGCTCATCGAGCAAATCCATGTGGGCGACCCGCTTCACGACCGTGATCTTAATCTTCGGCATGCCTCCTCCTTCCTTTCGATCAGCCCGCTTTGATCTCGTCCAACGCGTCGACGGCCCAGTCGAGGCTGAGCTCGAGCAGCTTGGCGCGCGTCGGTGCCCCGGTCTGCCGATCCCATCCCTGCAGCTCGTAGTAGAGATCGACCGCCTCCCGCATCTGCGCCTCGGAGATCGACGCGCCCTCCTCTCCGGCCAGCATCAGCGGCTCGGTGAACCGGGGGTGATGGGTATCGTCCTCCGGCGCGAGCCCCTCACGTGCGTTGTACAGGCGCGCCAACGCGAGCGCCCGTTCCCCGACCCGTAGCAACTCGATGTCGGTCACGTCCCAGCCAGTGACCGCGGTGACGATCTGACGGAAGTGCGACAGCCGATACGGCAGGAACATGCAGACGCCGACGCAATTGTTCATCACCTGCGCTCGGATCACCGTCGCCGCGAGGACCGGCTTCACCGCGGGCAACGTCGTTCGCTCCAACGGCTCGGTGAAGACCCCGAACGACTTCATTCGGTTGGCACCGGCCTCCGAGGCCAGGCCGGAATCGTGGAAGTTGTGCATGTGGTCCGCGCCGGTCGGCGACGTGGCGTACCCGACCCCGAGCCCGAACTGCCACCGGGGATCGTGCATGGGGTACTCCTGGCCCTTCGCTTGGACCGCGAAACCCTCGCTTCCCTGACCAATCTTCCTCGCCGCGCGGAGCGAGCCCTCCGCCAGGAGATCGCCGAGCCCTTCCCGCCGCGCGATTTGCTCGACGAGCCGGGTCATCGCCTGATGATCGCCGAAGCGCGGCTCCAGCTCGCCGGTCTCCTCGGCCGGCAGCAGCCCGCGCTCGAAGCACTCCATCGCCCAGCCGATCGTCACGCCGGTGGAGATCGTGTCGAGCCCGTAGGCGTTGCACAGCTGGTTGGCGTAGATGACCGCCTCGAGGTTGTCGACGCCGCAGATCGATCCGAGCGACGCGAGGCTCTCGTACTCCGGTCCTCCGTAGACCGGATCGACCGTGTACTCACCGTCTACCTTGACGACCCGTTTACACGCGATCGGGCAAGCGTGGCACGTGTCCCGGTCGATGAGGAATCGCTCGGTCATCGTCGTGCCAGCGATCTTCTCCGCCCCCTCGAACTTCCCCTCACGGAAGTTCCGCGTCGGCAGCCGGCCGACCTCGTCCATCTGCACGATCCCGCCGCCGGTCCCGTGCTCGTGGAAGTTGGCCCAACGCTCCCGAAGACCGACGACGTAGTCGACGACCTCCCTCGTGCCGTCGGAGTCGGCGACCTCGACGTCACCTGTCCCGCGCACCGCGACGGCCCTAAGCTTCTTCGATCCCATCACCGCGCCGAGGCCGGTCCGCCCGGCGGCCCGATTGGCGTCGCTGATCACGCAGGCGAATCGGACGAGGTTTTCGCCGGCGATCCCGCACTGGATGACGCGGATCTTGTCGTCGCCGTGCTCCGACCGGATCGCTGCCTGGACCTCGGCCGTCTTCTTGCCCCAGAGGTCCCCGGCGTCTCGGATCTCCGCCTCTCCGTCCTTGATCCACAGGTAGGCCGGGCTCTCGGCCGCCCCCGTGACGACGATCGCGTCGAAGCCGGCCCGCTTCAGCTCGGCGCTCCAGAACCCGCCGACGTCGGCCTCGCCGAAGGCGCCGGTCAACGGCGACTTGGCGCCGACGGCGTGCCGACCGCTGCCGGGGATCGGCGTCCCGGACGCAACGCCGGTCGCGAAAATGAGCGGGTTCTCCGGTGCGAACGGATCGACGCCCTTCGGCGCCCGCTTCAGCAGTTCGTGCGCGATGAACCCCCAACCGCCGAGGTACATCCGATAGTGGTCCTCGGTCGGTTCTTCCACCTCGGTCGTCCCCGTCGTCAGATCGACGTACAGAACCTTCCCGCAGTATCCGTTTGCCATCCTGCCACCTCCGTGTAGTCTGTCCTCACGCCTTCCCGAACTGTTCGACGTTTCTGGGATCAACGCGGCACGCCGACGTCCTGTCGAGTTCGATCAACGTACAGAATCCCACCGTGATATTCGCTTGGATCGCATCTCCTCTCTAGGCCCCGCTCCTCACGGCGGCGATTGTCCGTCTCAGCTGATCGTGCGGCGAACCTCTCCCGTGGCCGCGCCAACATATCGCTCGGTCCTGATCGCTCGTTGCTCAGCCATCGTCCTCCTCTGGCGCCAACAGCCGTTCGATCTCCTCGACCTGTGCCGCGCTCAGCGGTCCGATCTCCATCGCCTTGGCGTTCTCTGTCACCTGCGCCACGGTCTTGAATCCCGGAATCGGGACCGCCCGATCCGACTGCGCCCAGATCCACGCCAGCGCCCCTTGAGCCAGCGTTCGGCCGCCGCTCGTCAACACGTCGCGGATCCCCTCGACGGCCTTCAGCAGCTCGGCCATCCGACCTTCCCTCATGTTCCATCCTCGCCGGATGTCGTCCTCGGGAAACGTCGTGTCGGCATTGAACTTACCCGTCAACAGGCCCATTCCCAGTGGGCTTCGAATCAGCGCACCGATGTCCTGCGTCTCGCAGAGCGCGAGCATCGCGGGCGTCCTCTGGAAGACCGAGTGAGGGAACTCGACGACCGAGAAGTTCTCGTGCACCGTGAAGCCCTCCATCTTGTCTACCTCGTTGTTGCTCCACCCGTACGTTCGGATCTTGCCAGCCGTGACGAGATCCTCGAGCACCTCGACGATCGGTTCAGGATCCCCGTCGTACCCGCTCCAGTGGAGGAGAAACACGTCGATGGTCTCCCTGTTCAGCCGGCGGAGGCTCCCCTCGCACGAAGCGCGGATCGAATCCGGGCGTACGTCGTGGCCGATGTAGACCTTCTTCTCCTCGCCGATTTCGTTGCCGAACTTCGTCGAGATCACGACGTCGTGCCGTCGCCCTGCGATCGCTTCGCCGATGATCCGTTCGCTGTGACCGCATCCGTACGAGCTCGACGTGTCGATCAGGTTGACCCCCAAGTCCAACCCGGCGCGGATCGCCCGGATCGATTCGTCATCGTCGACCGGCCCCCATCCACCCGGGAACGGCTTCGACCGGTCCGTCTGCCAGGGGACGGAGTCGTAGTCGGTCCTCCAGAACATCCCGCCGATCGGCAGTCCGCCGAGCCCCATCGGACTCACCTCGATGCCGCTGCGGCCGAGGATTCGGTTCTTCATTCGTTCGTACCTCCTTGGCCAGTTCGCATGAGCTCCAGGAACCGCCGGTTCAGTCGGTCGACGAGCCCCTGAAGACGTTCGACTTCCTCTTCGCCCCACGCCGGCCACCGCGCCAGCAGGTTCGTGTCGATCTCCAACTCGTCCCCATCACACGTCGCCAGTCCAGTCGGGGTCAGTCGGAGCCCGTCCGCGGATTCCACCACCTCGCCGCGCTCTACCAGCCAAGCGAGGGCCGGCGTGCAGGTCTCCTCAGCGTCTTCTACGGGGGCGTATCCCGTGGCTCTGGCCGCGAGCCCATCGAGCGTCGTCCGCGCGTGTGCGCGCCACGAACGACGATGGACGAACCACAGTTGCCGCCGGACGAACCAGACCATCGGATCGACGTCGCGACGTCTCCTGACGTGTTCCTCCTCGTCTTCGCTCGCGGCGAGGATCGTCCAGACCCTCTGCCAGTGGTGCCAGAGTGCGGGGACGGTGTAGTCCGGGCGCACGCCGCGGAGGCGGTACGACAGGACGGATGATTCGCGCATCCGATCGCTTGCCTGCAGCGATTCCACGATCCGACGGTCGAACGCGAGCAGCTCGTCCACGTCCAACGACGTCACATCGCCCGTGTCGAGGTCGGTCATCATCGCCGCGACCCGATTCATCCACGTCTCGACGAGCCGAACGCCGCGTTCCGTGAGGGCGAACGCGTCGTTCGCGACGTCTTCGGCAACGCCGGACTCGACGAGCTCCTCGAAAACGGCCCGGATCCCCTCGACGCTGGAGAACGGATACCGAGCGAAGTAGTCCTCCGCCCGAAGCGCGTTCGCCGGGAACCCGCTTCCGGCACGGATGAGCAGATTCCGCGCCGGACCCCCGACCTCGAATCCGTCGAAGAGCGCGCGGAGCGCCTTCGGATGACGGAAGGCGGCGGCGTGAAACAGGAGCGTCTCCGCCCGCTGCAGCTCGGTCCAGATCTCTCTCGGGATCGTCACGGTCGGGATCTCCTTCCGACTTGCCTCAGTCGGCCTCGCTCGTCAGCTCCTCGCGGATCTCGGCGACGATACGGTTCGCCTCTTCGAACTCGGCCGGTGTGAGCGGGCCGTGCACCATCGCTCCGGCGTTCTCCTTCACCTGCTTCTCTCTGCGCGCGCCCGGGATCGGGATCGTTCGGTCGGAGCGCGCCCAGATCCACGCCAGCGCTCCTTGCGCGAGCGTCCTTCCACCGCTCGTCAGGACGTCGCGGAGTCCGTCGACCATCCTCAGCGTTCCGACCCACCGCGGATCCTTGAAGTCGATCTGATTGCGGAAGTCGTTCTCGGGGAACGTCGTCTCCGAGGTGAACTTGCCTGTCAGGATGCCGCTCGCCAGCGGCTTCTTGTTGACGCAGGCGAGGCCGTTCGCTTCGCAAAGCGCGAGCATCTCGGCGTTGTCGTTGAGTGCGCTGAGCGAAAACTGGATCGACGCGCAATGCTCGCCCTCGGCGAACACTTCCGCGCGATCGACGTGATCGGTGCTCCACCCGTAGGCGCGGATCTTTCCCTCCGCGACGAGGTCCTCGAGCAGCTCGCGAACCGGTACGGCCTTCTCCGGATCGAGGTTGCCCGCGTGCAGCTGATAGAGGTCGATGGTTTCCGTCCCCAGCCGCCGGAGGCTGTTCTCGCAGTCCTGCCGCAGGTTGGCGACGATCGCGTCGTCGTCGCCGCGCATGATCTTCGTCTCTTCATCGATGATGTGTCCGAACTTGGTCGCGATGACGACGTCCTTTCGGCGATCGCCGAGCGCCTTTCCGAGAATTCGCTCGCTGTGCCCGCAGCCGTAGTTGGCGGCGGTGTCGAAAAACGTGACGCCCGCGTCGAGCGCGGCGTGGATGGTCCGGATCGATTCCGCGTCGTCGACCTCCCCCCAGCTGGCGGCGCTCGGCTCGTCCTCGTGAAGGATGCTCCACAGGCCGCCGATCGCCCAGCAGCCCATGCCGAGTGCGCTCACTTCGATGCCGCTTCTGCCAAGTCTTTTCGTAGACAAGATCCCTCCTAGTGTGGTTGCTGGTTCGGCCCCGGGGCGACATCGTCGATCCGGGCGAGCTCCTCCTCAGTCCACTCGACATCGAGCGCCCCGAGTGAGTCCTCCAGGTGCTCAACGGTCCTCGGGCCGATGATGATGCTGGTGATCTCCGAGCGATGCAGTGACCACGCTGTCGCCAGCTGGCTGACGGTACAGCCCTTCGACGCGGCGATCCCCGTCAGGACGTCGACGACGTCGAGTCCGTGCTCGGTCAGGTAGGCTCGGTATCCGGACCAAGACGGGTCGGCGAAACGCGATCCCGCCTCGGGCTTCTCTCCTCGCAGGTACTTCCCGGAAAGCACGCCGGCTCCCAGCGGCTGGTACGCCAGAATCGCGATCTCGTGCTTGCTTGCCATCGGAAGGAGCTCCGCCTCGATCCGCCGGCGCAGTACGTTGTACTTCTCCTGTTCCGAGACGAACCGATTGAGACACAGCTCCTTCGACGCCCACAGTGCTTCGACGATCTGCCACGCGGAGAAGTGAGAGGTCCCGATGTAACGGACCTTCCCCGACCGAACGAGATCGTCGAGGGCCCGAAGTGTCTCGTCGATCGGCACACCGCCAGGATCCGGCGCGTGCATCTGGTACAGGTCGATCCAGCCGGTCTGCAAGCGGCGCAATGAGTCTTCGCACGCCCGAATCACGTGCCGCCGGCTGCCGCCGCGGGCGTTCGGATCATTCCAGTCCGTCGGGAAGAAGAACTTCGTCGCCAGCACGACCCAGTCCCGGTGGCCGGTCTTGGCGAAGTATCGGCCGAGCCGCTCCTCGGTGTGTCCCATGCCGGCTCCGTCGTCCAACACCTGTCCGTAGTAGTCGGCCGTATCGACGAAGTTGATTCCCGCCTCGATCGCGCGGTCGAGGATCCGCGTCGATTCCTCTTCCGGCGTACGATCGCCGAAATTCATCGTCCCCAAGCAGAGCGGGCTGACCTGCACGCCGGTTCGTCCTAGGCTTCGGTATTCCATCTCCTACCTCCCATAGGATGGTTGTGCAGCGTGATCCGGAATGAGAACGTCCAGCTGTCGAATGGATCGCCTCGAGAACCCCCAGAGCAACACGCACACGCCGATGGCACAGCTCAGCACGATGTACAGCCCCATGCCGGCACCAGGGCCGGTTCCAACCAGCCAGCCGAAGGTGTCGACCCAGCTCCCTCCTGCCCGCATGGCCGGCTCGAAGACGTGATCGGCGAGCGGCCCGGCGATGAGTCGAGTGACGAGTGAGATCGTTCCTGCCAGCGCGAGGCGTGTCGCCAGCACGCGTCCCTGCATCGCCGGAGGGACCTTCGACTGCCACATCGCGTTGCTGCAGCTGCCCGCATAGGCCATGAAGAACGTCGTCAGTAGTCCGAACGTCGCGATGAACGGGATCCCGAGGTTGACGCCGAAGAGGGCGCGGAAGAGGCCGCCGACTGCGTAGCCGAGCATGACCGCGTAGACCTTTCGCTTGGGGCTGCCGAAGAAGCTGACGAACAGAGCTCCGGCCGTCCCCCCTACACCAATCAGCAGCTGAACCGTGACGACGATCCCCTCACTCCCGCCCGTTTTCGCCAGGAGCATGGCCCGGTAGAGCGTGGAGTATGCGCTTCCGAAGAAGTTCGTCGACGCGAAGATCAGCAGGATCATCAGCAGGCTCCGTTCGTCGAGCAGGTAGCGGAATCCGTCGCCCACATCCCGGAACAGCTGCCGGACCGACAGGCTGCTTACACCGTCAGTACGCTTCGGCTCCGGAATCTCGATGAGCAAAAGCGTGAGCGTCGCAAACAGGAACGTGCCGATGTCCACGAACAGGATGCCCCTGAGGCCGATCAACGGGAGCAGGACACCGGCGAACGCAGGGGCGAGGATGGCGGACGCGTGGGTCAACAGCGACGTCAGCCCCCCCGTTCGACCGTAGTGGCGGCTGGGGACCATCATCGTCGCCGAGGCGAGGAAGGCGGGCTCCTGGAAGACGGAGAACAGCCCGGTGAAGAACGTCAGCATGTACAGGTGCCAGATTTGCAGGCTCCCCGAGACGAGCAGCACCAAAATCAGTGCGGAGACCAGGCCGGCCAACGTGTCACAGAGGAGCAACACCGTCTTCCGCTTCCAGCGGTCGATCAGCGCTCCGGCAAGCGGGCCGAAGAGGACGCGGGGGCCGAGGGTGAAGAAGGCCATCAGCGCCAGCTCGGTCGCCCGCCCTGTCAGGTCGTAGGCCCAGAAGATCAGAGCCAGGGACGTCGTCAACGTTCCGACTTGGGAGAGGAATTGACCGGACCAGATGAAGACGAAACGACCGAGCCCGTCCCCGTTGGGATTTCGCGGCGCGGGCATCATCTCATCGCCTCCGCCGAGGCCGTTTTGCTGCCGGTCACGCCTGTGTCGAACGCCCAGAACGTCAGAGCGAGCGAGGTCCTCAGCGCGCCGGTCGTCGAGACGAGCTGTCCCGACCGGTCGACGATAAACCCGTTGAATCCTGTCCGCCGTACGCTGGTCCGCACGCCTGCTCCTTTCCTCCAGGTAGCCCGCTGGTCTTCCTCGGCCGGCCTGACGATGCCTCGTCGATCGGGAGGCGCTTGCCGCGCTGTGCTATTCGGTCGTGGATCCGAGCGCAGCGAGCCGCTCGCGAACGAACGCGGCGAATCGCGCGAGCCCACCAGCGTCACCGATGTCTATGGCGGCCACGTATTCGCGGCGGGCGTCTTCCGTTCGTTCGGCCGCCGCGTAGACGTCCCCGGTCACTTGGTGGACGCGAAGCTCCCCCAGCTTGAATTCCATCCCCTCCGCCAATTCGAGGGCCTCACGAAGCATTTCGAGCGCCGGCTCCAACTCACCGTCGAGGCGGAAGGCGGTCGACGCAACGTTGCACAGATCGAACGCGAGGGCGCGGACGTCGTGGGCCCTTCGGACCGCAGCGACGCTTCGACGGTAGTCGGCGAGCGCGCCGCGCACGTCGCCGGCTCGCTCCTTTGCCGCGCCGATGTGAACGAACGGACGGCTCATCCCCTCGGGAAAATCGAGTTCCTCCGCGATCCTCAGCGCTTTCTCGTAGCAGACCTGGGCCTCGTCGTGCCGGTCCATTCGCTCGTGGATCACCCCGATCCGGGAGAGGGACAGCGACTCGCCGCGTCGGTCTCCCGTCTCCCGGCGGATCTCGAGCGCTCGAAGGTGGTGCGCCATCGCGTCCGCGAGCTCGCCCCGCCCCATGTACGCGGCTTCGATGTAGGTGATTTCACCGAGTGAGCACAGCGCCTCCGACAGCGCCTCTGGAGAACCGCATTCCTCGGCAAGCCTGACGGCGTCCACTGCGAGGACGCGTGCCTTCGCCACGCTCCCCTGCTTCCAGACCATCCCACCGAGGGCAGCCCACAAGCGCGCTTTCTCGACCGGCAGGAGGTGGGAGTTCCCGACCTTGAGCAGCTGCTTCAGCAGTCGGACGGCCTCCGCCGAACGACCGTCTTGTTCGAGCCGGATCGCGGCCTCTCGGATTGCGTCCACGAGCTCCGGCGTCAGCGGAATCTTCCGAGTCTCAGACAAGGCGACTCTCCTTTCGTGCGTTGTTTTTCTAGCGGTTCGAGGTCGCGGTCTCCGACGTTCCCGTGCGCGGCGGAGAGGCCATCCAACGCCGCCGCCGCCGCCAACACGGGAACGAACGCGAACCCCGTCGGCGCCTCGGGTCCCCTCCGCGCTCGGCGGAGCGGCTTTCTCCGTCTGCCGTGGCCGTCATGGACAGATCGGCGCGCTCAAGATCGGCATCATCGTGTGCGCTGCACGGACCGGCCGCGTCGCCGGACGGCTCGAAGACGGAGAACGGTGGAGTCATGCGGCGCTGTCGCGGACACCCGATCGCGCTGGGCACCGTCGGTGCTGTATGATTCATCGTGGCCTCCGACCTTGTTTCCGTTTATCGCGAGGGAGGAGGTAGGGGGAGCGATCGCCGTCCGATTGAAGGCGCAATCGGGTCGGGTCTAGTCGCTCCCCCATGCAGTAAAGGCAGCCATTCGTTTCGCCAGCTCCGTCAACGTGTCCGTCCGTATTCCATAGAATTTCATCCCGCTCTCTTTGCGCTCCGTGAGGATCCCTCCGGCGACCATCAGCCTCAGGTGGCGCGACACCGCCGGCTGGCTGATCTCCAGGCGGTCGACGATCTGCTGCGCGTACAGCTCCCCGTCGGCGAGGATCCCGAGGATCTCAAGACGCGTCTCGTCGGCGAGCGCCTTCAGCGGCGGGAAGATCGACCGGATCGACGCCAGCGGGTGGTCCTCCCCTCCCGATTGAGGTCGGGCGTTGAAGATCAACAGCAGTGACTTCCCCTCTTCATCGAGGGGAACGAATCGCACGTACGGCCCGGTGTGACAACTCGGAACGAAGATCAGCGTCTCGAGCCCCGCGGCGGCGTAGGCGCGCTCGGCGATCGAGGAGAGCGCCTTTCCGGTCACCGCAAGGTAGACCTGGCTGAAGACCTCGGGGTAGCGTGCTTGCCGGTGGTAGGCGATGCTCCGGCTGATCAGCCCGCGGGTCTCCTCGTATTCCTTCTGATAGGCCTTCTCCCAGAACCGCGTCACCGTGAACACGAGGCGCGATTTCAGCTGTTCGGGGTCCGTCAGCAGCCGAACGAGCTGATCGAAGGATTCCTTGTCCTTGTGAGCGAGATCGGTCCACTCGCAGCCGGTCGTCTTAAGGAAGTCGCGAACCCCCTTCTCGTCGTCCGTCGCAGGGACGATGATCTCCTTCGTCCTGCCCTTCGCCGCCGCCTTCCGTGCCAGAATGCGAAAGATGAGCGACACGGTTTCCCGGACGGTCGCGTCATCGAGGACGCTCAACCAGCCGATGAACGACGTGAAGTCTCGGATGTCGGGACGCTCGGACGCCAGCTTCCTGAAGATCAGCGGGACGCCGACCGGATCGAAGACCGTCTGAACGTCTCTTCGCAGATCGTCGGGCAGGGCGGCGAACGTGACGTACACCCACTGATCGAGCCCCTCGTACGTGGGGGCCGTGGCGACGATCGCGAGGCTCGCGGTGATGACGTGCGCGAACGAATCGTCGAAGGTGACCTCGAGGTCCGGGCGCTCCCTGATCTCGGTGTCTCGTGCCATCTTGGCCCTCCTGCAGGTGGGTCCAACGGGTTCTTAGACGAGTTATGTTAGTATAACAATATGATTATGCTCGTCAAGACGAACGGAGACGGGCCGCTCCAGCGTCGTCGCTTTCATTGCGACCGCCGCATCGGCCCGTCTCGTCCGCTTGGCGTTCCTGGAGGAATCCTGTACGCTGTCTGCCCAAATGCCGCTCGAGAAGACGCGTCGACGCAGAAAACGTCGGGAAGAGCACGACGTCGGTGAGTCGGATCGATCCTCGGAAGAGCGCGAGCTTCGCTATCGCTCGCTGTTCGAGGGGGTTCCGATCGGATTGTACATCACAACGCCCGACGGGCTGATCGTCGACGCCAATCGAACCCTGGTCGAGATGCTCGGTTACCCCGACAAGAACGCGCTCCTCGGCACGAAGGCCTCACAGATCTACGCCAACCCGGTCGATCGAGAGAAGGAGAGCGCTCTCCTCGCTCAGGAGAACGTGGTCCAGGGGTTCGAAACGCAGCTCCTGCGGCAGGACGGGACGACGATCTGGGTCCGGGACACGTGCCGCGTCGTCCTCGACGAGCGAGGGTGGATCCGCTGGTACGAGGGGAGCCTGCAGGACATCACCGAGCAGAAGGAGTACGAGAGAGAGCTTTCGTACATGGCGCGCCACGATCCGCTGACCGGCGTGTTCAACCGTCACGCCCTGGCGGAGATCCTCGAGAACGAGATCAGCCGAGCGCGCCGTTACGAGCACCCGATCGGGATCCTGATGATCGACGTCAACCGATTCAAAGAGGTCAACGACAACTACGGCCACGGGACGGGAGACAAGGTTCTCTGCCGGGTGGCGGAGGCGCTCCGCGGCTCCGTCCGTGACTCCGATGTCGTCGTGAGGTACGGCGGGGACGAGTTCCTCGTTCTGCTCGTCGAGACGGACGGGGAGACGGACATCGTGAAGGCGCGCATCCAGAAGGAGATGTCGCATCGGGGGCAGATGAGCTTCCTATCGGAGTTCCCGGTGACCCTGTCGATCGGAACGGCGCACTGGGACCCGGGGACCGAGGAATCGATCGAACGCGTTCTCAATCGGGCAGACCGCGCGATGTACGAGGAGAAGCGCAGGGCCACCGGGTAGCCGCTACGAGCCGGCCATCTCCTCCAGGCGGGCGAGCGCTTTGCCGTATCCGTCGTTCTGCTTCGACCATTCGACCAGCCTGTCGCACGGGAATTCGCGGCACTGCGAGCAGTTCTCGTGTCCGCGCTGATCCACACAGCACTCGAGGATCCAGCAGATCTCCTCGTCGCTCACCGACCAATGGACCGTCCGATCGCCACGGCAGCCGTTGCAGGTCATGTTGCGGGCGAGCGCCTCTTCAAGGCCCTCCTCGTCGGTAAGCCAGCCCATCTCCCGATACCAGGCGAGGCAGACCTCGGCGGCCTTCTCATCGAACGGCAGGCGTCGAATCTCGCACGTTTCGCAGTCCAATCCGCAGGCGGCAATCCATTGACCGTCGCTCATCCTGACCTCCTCCGCTGCTCTCCCGGCGCGCTCGCTCCGTCGAAGTAGCGAATCCGATGCCCGGTCCCTTCGACGGCCAAGGCTCCTGTGTGCCCCTCGGGAACGTCGAGGTCGTGCAGCGAGAACGACGAAACGCCACCGTCCTCCAACGCCGTGGAGAGAATCGTCGGAGGCCCATTCGGGGCGACCGACACGGAGAATCGACACAGGCCGTCCGGAACGCCGCCCCCGACCGCCTTCAGATACGCCTCCTTGCGGACCCACGTACGGAAGAACGCAGCCTCACGCTCTTCCCATTCCAAGCGGAGGAGCCCCTCGGCCTCACGAGCCGAGAAGAAGCGGCGAATCAGCCCATCGAGGCGAAGCACCGGCCGCGTCCGTTCGATGTCGACCCCGACCCTCCCGTCCTTCGTCACGGCCAGCAACGCCTCCCGACCCGAGTGAGCCAGGTTGAACGAAAGCTCGGGACAGATTCCGTGTGCGAGCCGCGGCCGCCGGCCGCGCCGGAACGGTAGGAACTCGATCCGCGTCGGCGGAAGATCGACGTAGGGGGAGAGGATACCGCGAACGTCCTCGCGGGTATCCTCTCGTGTCGGACCGGTCCCGAGTCGCCAGACGTGAACCTCGCCGAACCCCATCTTCGCGGCCTGCTCCGGGTTCACGATTCGTCTCTCGTGCCGCAACTGGGGTGGTAGGACGGGACTAGCTCGCGAAGCTGTTCCACGATCTCTTCGCGAGCGCCCCGTTCCGCGGCCGCGAGAAGCCGCTCCAGCCGTTCGTCCAGTTTCTCGCTCACCCAGCGAGAGCCGAGCCGGGCGACGAAGACCTTCTCGTGCGTCGTCGCATCGGTCCCCTCCTCGGCGGTCAGCAGCTCCTCGAAGAGCCGTTCTCCGGGGCGCATCCCGGTGAAGACGATCGGGACGTCCTCGTCCGGCTCCAGCCCGTGGGAGCGGATCAGATCCCTCGCCAACTCGAGAATCGACACGGGCTCTCCCATGTCGAGCACGAAAACCTCGCCTCCCTGCCCCATCGCCGCCGCCTGCAGCACGAGAAGGACCGCCTCCGAGGTGACCATGAAGTAGCGTTGCATTTCGGGATCGGTGATCGTGACCGGTCCGCCACGTCGGATCTGATCCTCGAACAGCGGCAACACGCTCCCACGGCTTCCGAGGACGTTCCCGAACCGAACCGCCATGCAACGGGTGTCGCACCGTCCGTTGTACGAATGTGTGATCAGCTCGGCGACTCGCTTCGTCACGCCCATGATCGAGCAGGGATCGACCGCCTTGTCCGTCGAGATCAGCACGATCGACTCGACGGCGGCTGCGCACGCCTCCTCGACGACGTTCCGGGTCCCGAACACGTTCGTTTTGACCGATTCGGACGCGGATCGCTCCATGACCGGAACGTGCTTGTAGGCGGCGGCGTGGAACACGAGCCGCGGGCGTTCTTCCTGCAGCACTTGGCGGATCCGATGCCGATCGCGGATGTCCCCGATGCAATAGGAAATCGCTCGGTTCGAAAACCGTCTCTGCAGATCTTGTTCCAGGTAGAAGAGTCCGGTCTCGTTGTTGTCGAGGCAGGTCAGCCGGCCGGCGTCGAAACGGAGCAACTGCCGGCAAAGCTCCGATCCGATCGAGCCGGCCGCCCCGGTGACCAGCACCGAACGGCCTCGGACCAGCCGTTCGATCGCCGACGTGTCGATCGACACCTGTTCCCGGTAGAGAAGGTCCACCGGCGTGACCTCGCGGAGTTCCTGCGCGTGAATCCGCGAGCTGTACAGCTGGCTCAGCGGAGGAAGGATCCTCACGTCGCGAATCCCCGCCTCCCGCGCACGGGCGACGGTGTCGCCGACGAACGATCCGCCCGTCGAGGGAACCGCGATCAGCACCGCTTCTGCCCGCAGCGACTCGGCCGCCGTTCTCAACTGCCTGCGCCCCCCAACGACCCGCACGCCGTGGATGATCAGTCCCCACTTGTTGCGGTCGTCGTCTAGGAAGCCAACCGGCACGTACGGCCGCGTCTCCTCCTCGAGGAGGCTTCTGACGAGGCTTGTTCCCGCGTCGCCGGCACCGACGATCAGCGCCCGCTTGCCCAGCGCGTCGCGCGCGCGGGGCCTTTCCCACACGAGCACCCAGAGCCGGTTCGACAGCCGCACTCCACTCACCCCGATGAGGCAGAGAGCGAAGTCGATCGCCAAGACGGACCTGGGGACGGCTGCGAACAGGTCGATCTCGCGGAGGAGGAAGAACGCGGCCGCCAGTACCGCCGATCCGGTACTACACGCAAGGATCGCGCCGAGCATCTCGCGCATGCCGACGTGCCGCCAACTGAAGCGGTACATCCGAAGCGCCGCGAGAACGGGAATCTTCACCCCGACCGCCAGCGGAATGCTGAACAGCATCGTGGAGAGATGCGGCTCGGGGATGCGTCCGTCGAACCGGAGCCAGAACGCAAGGTAGAGGGAGAGTGAGACGACCAGGATGTCCGCGGCGAGGAAGCCGCTTCGACCGATCCAGATCCTGAACAGGTCGCGCCAGTCCGATATTCGGTCACTCATCGGAGGCGCCCCATCTCTTGCTTCAGCGTATTGACGGCGTACTCGATCTCATCTTCGCGCAGCTCGTTGTAGAAGGGCAATGCGATCGTCCGGGCTCCGGCGGCTTCCGCAATCGGGAAATCCCCTTCCGTTGTTCCAAACCTCTCGCGATAGAACGGCTGCAGGTGGATCGGAGCGAAGTAGTTCCTGCAGCCGACGCCGTGTTCGGAAAGCCCTCGGAGAATCGTGTCTCGGTCGGCCTGCGTGAACTCGGCCGCGAGACGGACGACGTAGACGAACCAGGACACCTTCACGTCACCAACAGCGGCTGGAGAGACAATACCTTCGACACGGCTCAGTGCGTCGCCGTACAGGTACGCGACCCTTCTCCGCGCCGTCACGATCTCGTCGATTCGGCCCATCTGAGCCAAACCGAGTGCCGCCGAGAGCTCATTCATGCGGTAGTTGTAGCCCAAGCGAACGTGGCTCAGCCAGTCGTCCCCGTCTCCTCGCCCTTGGTTCGCCATGCTCCGGCAGAGGGATGCAAAATCCGCATCGTCGGTGACGACCATCCCCCCCTCGCCGGTCGTGATCTGCTTGTTCGGATAGAAGCCGAAAACGCCGGCGTGGCCGAACGCCCCACACCGCTTGCCGCTGAGCTCCGAACCGAGGGCTTCGGCGGAATCCTCGATCAGAGAAACACCGTGACTCGACGCAATCTCCTCAAGCGCCGGCCAATCCGCAGGGTGTCCGAACACATCGACGCCGAGAATGGCCTTCGTCCGCGTCGTGATGGCCGCTTCGACCGCCAGTGGATCGATGCACAGCGTCTCCGGATCGATGTCGACGAACACGGGCCTGGCCCGCACGAACAGGATGCAATTTGCCGATGCAATGAACGAAAACGGCGTCGTCACGACCTCATCCTCTTCACCGATCCCGAGGCCTTCGAGAACGAGATGGAGTGCGCTCGTCCCGCTGTTCACCGCGACAGCAGACTGCACACCGACGTAGGTCGCCACCCTTTCCTCGAAGGCGGCTACCTTCGGTCCAAGCGACAGGCGCTCGCTTTCGAGAACCTCCTGCACGGTTTCGATCTCGCTGTTACTGATGTCCGGCTTCGCCAGTGGGATTCTCATTGCGGTCTCCGATCCGACGACATCCTACTCCATCAGCGAGGTCATCGCCGACCTCGTACACCGGCATCAATGCATCTGCTCCAAGGCTTCGAGGTAGTCTGTGAGCCCTTCTTCGAGCGTCACCCGCGGAGCCCAGCCCAGCTCGTGCTTCGCCCGGGAGATGTCCAGCTCCAAGTGGTGCGGACCCTCGACCCGCCGATCTGGGAAGCGCTCGAACTGAACTCGCGGAAGACCACGATTCACAGCCAATCCGCGAAACGTCTCCACAAGCCGGTTGACACTCACGCTCCCGCCGCCGCCTAGATTGAAGACCCTCCCAGATTCCGGAAGGTCGGCCCGCGCCAACAAGGCGATGCAGCGAGCCGCGTCGGACACATGGAGTAGATCGAAACGCTGCTCTCCCGAACCGTAGATCGGGAGCGGCTCTCCCGCGACCGTCCGCCGGGCGAAGACCGCCGGCAGCTCGGACCAACGTGCGAACGGCGTGACGCCGTACAGCCTGGCAAGTCGGACAATCGAGATCCTCAGCCGGTCCGAGAACCGAGTCGAGATTCTCTCGCCCTCGTACTTGGTCGCCGCGTAGTCAGTCATCGGGCAACAGGGGGATTCCTCGGTCCATGGAGCGCCGGTTCGTCCGTAGACGCCCTGCGTCGAGACGTATACGAAGCGGCGCATCGGCCCATGTGTCGCAGCCAGTTGCAGCAGGCGGCGCGTTCCCTCCTCGTTGACCTTCTTCATCCACTCGATTTCAGCAGGAGTCTTCACTTCGCGGATTGCCGCGGCATGGATGACGACGTCCGTCCCTTCCGGGACCTCGTCGAGCTCAAACAGATCCCCGTTCACGGAACGCAGACGGTCGGACTGCGCACGGAAGCGCTCGCGGAGCTGCTCAATCCTGCTCTGATTCCGTCCGTGTGCTGTGACGGCAGAGTCAGAGGACTGGAGCAACGCAGCGGTGACCTCCGCACCGAAGTACCCTGTCGCTCCGGTGATAAGCACCCTCACCGATTCATCTCTCCTCTCCGAGACCCGACCGGCCTTCCCTGCGAAGCTGTTCGAGAAGCGTCCGCGAGGTGACCTGTTCTGTAACGTAGCGTAGGCAGACGAGATCATCCGGTTGTACCAAGAGCCGACCAACGGAATCTTCCGGTTCGCCGGAGAAGGCGTCGCGAATGGCCGCCTCGACCTCTCGAAACCCCATCTCAGTCCGCATCGCGGTGATGCCCGTGAACCGGAGATTGATCTCATAGAAGACAATCCCGTCCTCCGTTAGCTTTCCTTGGAGATTGCACGGTCCGGTCATTCCAAGCGTGAGGAGTTCGTGACAGATCCGACGCGCAGCATCAAGGGCTTCAAGGTGACTTTCCGGTTCGATCAGCATCGGCACGCCGTTCATCAGACGGTTCCGACTCGTGAAGCTTCCCAACTCCCTGGCATTCTGACTGAAGACAAACTGGATCGAGATCTCCTCTTCCTGGCGGAGAATCCCGTCACTGTAGACATCTTCCGGCCGGAGCATGGGGCGCGGGATTCCCCACGCGGCCGGGGCGAGGTATTCCTGCACGATCAGCCCCTCGCGCCCTACATACTCCTCGAGTTCGTCTGAACTGAAAAGGATGTGAACATTACGAGTGGCAGAGCCGTCGATTGGCTTGGCAACAAGGGGAAACCCTACACGCGCTAGGAGCTCGGTTGCCTCGTTCACCAGCGCAGTCTCAGCAAACGGGAGGTCTCGCTCAGTGAGAAACCGTGCTGTTTCCCGTTTGTTCCGGACGAGCCGTATGGCCTCCGGAGCAGCCACAAGCACTTGGATTCCGGCTTCGCCGATTCGGTCCCTGGCAAGTGTCAACGGGAGAAGCTCCGGATCCGATCCCGGAATCAGGACGTCGATCTTCTCTCGGTCGCAGAGATCCAGTAACCGTCCGATGTAGGAGGGATTCGACGCAGGCGGAACCACGTAGGCACGATCGCAGAAGAAGAAGCCCGCGGAGTCGGGATTCATGTCGAAGCCGACGCTGCAAACCGGGAGTGCACTGAGCGACAGGGAGCGAAGAATCGCTTGACCGACACCGCCACCTACTCCGGTGACACCTACGCGAATCTCTTCCACCATGCGTGTATCCCATTCAGAGTCGTGGGAACGTCATTCCCTTTGATCCGCGCCACATTCGTGCACGACACGAGCAGGAACACCAACAGCAACGACTCCACTAGGCAGATCCTTTGTGACTACGGCGCCAGCCCCAACGATCGTATCAGGCCCGATTGCGACGCTGGGCAGGAGGACCGCTCCAGTGCCTATCTTCACGCCTTCTCCAATTCGCACATTCCCAGAGACGTGGACCCCAGGTGCAAGTGTGACGTAGTCCCCAATCTCTACGTCATGCCCAATCGTACACGCCAGATTCACTGTGACGAACTCCCCTAGCGTAATCTGGGTCGTCAGAACGCAGTTGGCAGTCAAGATGGATCCTGCACCTATAGCAACGTATTCGGACTGCTTCACAGATGGATGAGCAACAACGGGGAACCCTTTCACGTAGTCTCGGGTTGTCTCGACAAGCTCGCGTTTGACAGCCGGGTCGCCGTGTCCGCAGACGCAGAGGTAGAGATGATCGAACTCCTCCCTGAGTGCTCTTGTTCCCCCCAGGACTGGAACGTCACACACAGTCAGCCCGGCTTTCGCCGGATCGTCGTCGACAAAGCCCACGACATCCAACTCTGTATCGGCTGGCGACGCCCCAAGGCTTCGTATCAGCCACAGAACCTCACGACCGAAACCGCCAGCACCCAAGATGATTGCCTGGCTTGATGGCAACAGACGCCCCCCTACTTCACACGTCGGACAAGGACAGCGACACCCAACCCTCCTCCAACACAGAGAGCAGCTACCCCTAACTCCATGTCGCGACGCTTCATCTCATGCAGTAGTGTCACAACAATCCGCGCACCGGAACACCCAATGGGATGACCGAGCGCAATCGCCCCCCCGTTCACGTTCAATCTGTCGAGGGGGATCTCCACATCCTGCAAGACAGCCAGGACCTGTCCAGCAAATGCCTCGTTCAACTCCCAGAGATCGATATCCTTCGTCTGTAGATTGTTGGTGTCAAGCAACCTCTGCACCGCTTGAGCCGGCGCAATACCCATATCGACTGGATCCACCGCGACCGTCACGCTGCTCTCAATGACTGCCCGCAGGCCATCGCCCTGTCCCTTCTCCGTAGTCAACATGAGAAGTGCTGCCCCGTCATTCAGGCCGGAAGCATTCCCGGCCGTGATCGTGCCATCTTCCTTGAATGCCGGTCGGAGACGCCCCAGCTTCTCGAGATTGGTATCAGCCCTTGGGCGCTCATCATGAGCTAACTCAGCTTTCGGGTTCTGAACCACCACGATTTCGTCATCGAAGCACCCTTCATCGCGAGCTGCAACGGACTTGCGATGGCTACCCAGGGCATACTCATCTTGGGCATACCGTGAGATCCCACGCTTCTGTACAAGCCGCTCGACTGTCTCTGCCATATGGCAGTCGTAGAACGAATCCCAGAGACCGTCCCTCAGCAGTAGGTCGTCAATTGAGGCCCCCCCTAGCGGCACTCCATTCCGGAGCCTCTGAAGAGCGTGTGGAGCGTTGCTCATGCTCTCGAAGCCCCCTGCGAGGATGCACGAAGCGTGACCAGCTCGGATCTTCTGGTCGGCCAACAGAATAGACTGAAGACCTGACGCACAGACCATATTGACTGTGTACGCGGGGACTGAATACGGAAGACCGCCGCGAACAGCAGCTTGCCTCGCCGGATTCATGCCTTGCCCCGCTTGAAGAACGTTCCCAAGAATCACTTCGGAAACGTCAGGCGGAAAGACTAACTCTGATTCCACGCTGTTGCGGATAAGGGTCGCGGCGAGCTCTACGCCGAGCATACCGCTGAGCCCCTCACGGAACTCGCCAATGGGCGTCCTCTTCGCCAAGCTCACGTATGCCTCAGGCACCGATATCCCCCAGACTCATATTACCGGTCGTATGTGTAGAAGCCGCAACCAGTCTTCCTGCCACGATGCTCCTTCCCGACAAGGTCCGCCAGCACAGACAAGCTTATCCCAACGGTTGGCGGCATGTCGCCTTGCAGATTGTTGAGGATTGCCAGACAGACATCAAGGCCGATGAAGTCCGCGAGCTCCAACGGACCCATCGGGTGTCTCGCACCAAGCTTGAGAATACGATCAATGTCAGTCGGCGATGTCTTTCCTGACTCGTAGACCGCGATGGCTTCGCAGATCATCGGAAACAACACTCGATTGAGAACGAAGCCTCTCACGTCAGGGACTACGACAGGCTCCCTGCCGAGCTCCCTGCAGAACTGCTTCGCAAGTTCCACGTTCTGCTCAGAGGTCTGAGCAAGGGGGACGATCTCGACGAGCGTGATTCGATAGGGCGGGTTCATGAAGTGCATCCCAAGGCATCGCTCAGGATCCTTGAAGCCAGACATGATCTCCGCTACCCGGAGCGACGAAGTATTCGTTGCAACGATCGTTGTCGATTTCACTACTCCAGCGATTGCGGCAAGTCGAGCGCGCTTTGAACTGAGGTCTTCTGCAATTGATTCGACAACGACATCAGCCCCAGCTAGCACATCCGGAGCAACAGCCCAGACAACACGCTCATCTTGCTCTGGCAACGTTTTACACTTCTGCGTCAAATACTCAATGAGGTGCCCTGCCGACGCGGGTGTTCTCGCCCACACTTTCACCTTCTGGCCCGAGTCGATGGCAAGTCGAGCGATTCCGCGAGCCATCACCCCCGTCCCAATCAACCCCAGAGTCCCAAAGGTCGTCTGCATCGAGCTACTCTCCTTCCTTATCGTTTTCCCCGTCCTGACACGCCGAGGGATCTTCCACGAAAGGGTCGTTCACGCCTCCTTCACCATACAGTCCTTCCCGACTCACGAGAACTACCCACAGGGTTCTCAGCAGGATCTTGATGTCGAGCCAGAGCGACCAGTGATCTAGGTACGACACATCAAGCTCGATCCGGCGTTCCCACGACAACGCATTCCGTCCAGACACAACAGCGAGGCTCGTGATACCCGGTTTCATCTCAAGGCGCCGCTTCTGGAACTCGTTGTAGTGATCCACCTGATAGCGCAATGTTGGACGCGGCCCGATCAAGCTCATCTCTCCGAAGAGCACGTTGAACAGCTGCGGAAGCTCATCGAGCCCCCAGTTCCGAAGGATACGGCCAACTCGGGTGATGCGAGCATCATCGCGCGACACATTGAGACCCAGGCCCTTCTGTGCCGCTCCCTCTCTCATCGTGCGGAACTTCCACACCCGAAACGGTCGGCTATTCTTCCCGACGCGCTCCTGCCGGAAGAACACCGGTCCACCATCCTCAAGCTTGACAAGGACAGCGATAGTCATGAATGGAAGGGTGAGAGTCACCAGACCGACCATGGACACAAGCACGTCGACTGTTCGCTTGATGAGCAGCTGGAGTGTCATGATCTGTGTCCCGCTGACTGGTCTATCTCGTCGTTCGTGTATAGTGGTGTCGGAACGATTCCGTGTTGGCCATAGACCGCCATCTCTCGATCTAGGACGTCTTTCTCCCGGAATCGCAATCGAGCAACTTCGCGCCCTTTTGCACCCATGCGTCTGGCTTCGAGCGGATTGCTGAGGAGGCCTCGTAGAGCCTCGGCCAGTGCTGCAACATCTCCCGGTGGAAAGAGAGTACCCGTGATGCCATCGATGACTTCCTCGCGACATCCCCTGATGTCAGATGCAACAACCGGTTTACCTGAGGCCATGGCCTCGATGATGCTGCGCGGCATCCCCTCGCGGTGGGAAGGCAGCACGAATACGTCCATAACGGCGTAGTACTTCTCGACGTTCTCGCGAAAGCCGGCCAGGACAACAGCGTCGTCGAGCCCCTGCTCATCGATGAAGCGATGGAAAGCGCTTTCCGAGTCTCGGGAACGCTCGCCCTCACCCTGCGATCCAACGACGAGCAGCACCGCCGTCACGTGCTGTGATCGGACCGACCGCATGGCTTCCACGAGGTCATAGACGCCCTTCTCGCGCACCAGACGTCCGACAAACCCAATCACAGGGCTTGTCGTTGAGATACCGAGCCCCTCTCTTAGAGATGACCCGACAGCGCCGTCAAAACGGTCAACGTCGACCCCGTTTCCGATCCAAACTGCCGAATCTGGAGCGATAAGCCTCTCTCTTACCGCTGTCGCGTAGTCCTCACGGCTTTGCGTCATAAGGACGTCTGTGCAGCAACGCCCTAGCACTCGTTCTACCCAGATTATTGGGCGTCGAATCAGCGCCGGCATCCGGTCATGGAAGAAGAAACCGTGAGCCGTGTAAATCACCAGCGGAACACGGCTAATCCTCGCGGCAATCCTGGCAAGAGCAGCCGCGACGGGAGTATGAACGTGCACCACATCATAGCGGTTCCGTCGCATGACCCAAATTAGCTGGATTATACAGGTGATGTGGCGCACGGACAGAATCCTTCTGTCAAGCCGAATCGAATGAATGACCAGACCTTCCCGCCTCAGCTCGTGAACGTGTGGACCCGGCGAGCAAGCACCGTGCACGATGCAACCTTCCTCCTGCAACCGCTTGATCAGCGGCAGAAGCAGGAATCTCACGGTGCCGCCCACCGCGGCAACCTGGAGAACCTTCCGGGGGGTCACGCGGTGACGTTCTGGAACCATTCGACGGTTCTCCGAAGTCCTTCTTCGGGATCAACCTCGGGCCGATATCCAAGTACCTTGTGTGCTTTCCCCAAATCAGCCTGAGAGTGGCGAACATCACCCAGGCGTTCTTCAGCGTATTCCGGCACGACCCACTTTCTCCCTGTCAGCTTCGCCAGGATCCTGAACAGGCCATTCACGGACATGGTGTGCTCCCCCGAGACGTTGAATGCACCGCAGTGGGTCGTCGGAGTACTGCCGGCGAGTAGATTCGCGTGGACGACGTCCTGCACATACGTGAAGCCGCGAGTCTGTTCACCATCACCATAGATCGTTGGGGGCCCGTCCCGCAGAAGACATGAGATGAACTTCGGAACGACAGCGGCGTACTGGGAACTTGGGTCTTGCCTTGGGCCGAAGACGTTGAAGTAGCGAAGCGAGATTGTTTCCAAACCATACACATGACGGAAAGCGCGACAGTAGCACTCGCCGGCAAGCTTGCTCGCGGCGTAGGGTGAGCGTGGATCAGGGGTCCACGTTTCGGGCGTCGGCAGAGGAGCTTCAATACCGTAGATCGACGAAGACGATGCATACACAACACGCCGTACCCCAGCGAGCCTCGCCGCCTCAAGTACCTTCAGGGTGCCTGTAGCGTTGACGTCGTGACTGGTGATCGGGTCAGCGATTGAGCGGGGGACGGATGGGAGTGCGGCTTGATGGTAGACGAGATCCGCGCCTCTGACAGCCTCCCGGACCGTTTCATCGTCGCGAATGTCGCCTTCGACAAGCTCGATCCGTTCTCGAATCGCAGCCAGGTTCTCCCGGTTACCCGTAGAGAAGTCATCGAGAACTCGTACCTCGTCTCCCCTCTTCACCAGTGCATCACAGATGTGGGACCCGATGAATCCCGCCCCTCCCGTGACGAGCGCCCTCACAGCCACCTCCCTCTTGTCTTCCGGCCCGCTGCGTGTGCAGGCCGTCCCTCTACGCAATCCGTGTGTACATCCACCGGGACTCACTGTAAGAGCAATCGCGGAAGGGATCAACCCAGCGGCTCTGATGAGACCTCGGCATCCCGAACGAACCCAATGGGTTTCGCTCCAGAGGAGCGCAGCAAGGGCAACAGGGGACAGGAGCCTGACTTTCCGCGGTTCCTTCCTTCCCGTATGATAGAACCCGATTGGTAGGGACCATGAAGCGTCTACGGCCGAGAGGTGAGGTTGAAGATCGCACGATCCGTGCGCCAGGGACTGCGGTCCGGGACGATGAAGTTCTCACGGTTGGTTGTGCAGAATGCCGGCCCCGCGCGGGTGGCGATCCACCGTCTCTCCGGGAAGTAAGGTGCACGCCAGCTATTGAGCCGAAGTCGCAGCAACGGACCGGCCGTGGGTGAGTCGAGCAGGAGGGGCAGGGTTTGCTCTTCCCGAAATACACAGACCAAGGAAGGAAACAGAATGGTGGAATACTCAGTCAGCCCAGAAGGTGAACGATTCGCGATTCCGAGTGCTGAGGAGTACGGACCTGAGTTCGACCGGATCCAATCCTTGGCGGACGCAGCTCGCGCCGAGGGCAAGGAGGTGGTGGTCGTGCTCGGCGTGGGGTTCGTCGGAGCCGTCATGGCTGCCGCCATCGCCGACTCGGAGGACAAGCAGACGGGCGAGCCTACTGATTTCGTGATCGCCTGCCAGCGACCGAGCACGAGGAGCTACTGGAAGATCCCCCTCCTGAACCGCGGAATACCGCCTGTGAATTCCGAGGATTCTGAAGTGCCGGCGATGATCGCCCGCTGCGTGAAGGAGAAGAAGACGCTCACAGCGACGTACAACAGCGATTGCCTCGGCCTTGCCGACTGCGTCGTCGTGGACATCCAGTGCGGCTACACCAAGTACAACCTCGGGAACGCCCGAACAGGCGAAGCCGAAATGAGCGCTCTGGAAGCGGCGATGCAAACGATCGGCGAGAAAGTTCCGCCGGACTGCTTGGTCTTGATCGAGACCACTGTGCCGCCCGGAACAACGGAGTTCGTGGCCTATCCGATCATGAAGCGCGAGTTCACGCGACGTGGAATCGCGTCGGAGCCGCTGCTGGCGCACAGCTTCGAGCGCGTGATGCCCGGTCAGGAGTACGTGTCGTCGATCCGAGACTTCTGGCGCGTATGTGCTGGCTGCAACGACCGTGCACGCAGCCGGGTCGAAGCTTTCCTGCGCCGAGTGATCAACACCGACGACTATCCGCTCGTCGTCATGGATCGACCGATCGAATCGGAGACGACGAAGATCGTCGAGAACTCCTACCGCGCCGCGATCCTGGCGTACATGAACGAATGGAGCCTGTTCGCTGAGCGCAACGGAGTGGATCTGATCAAGGTGATCCGCGCGATCCGCATGCGTCCCACCCATCAAGACATCATGTTCCCAGGACCGGGTATCGGTGGATACTGCCTGCCCAAGGACGGGGCACTCGGGTATTGGGCCTACAAGCACATCCTGGGCTTCGAGGACGGAGACAGCTTCTTCCGCATCACGCCGGAGGCCATCGACATCAACGACACGAGAGGGTTGCACGTGGCCGAACTTGTACGGGACGCACTTCGCAACATGGGACGATACATCGCAGGCGCCCCGGTCCTCATTTGTGGCGCAAGCTACCGTGAGGACGTCGGGGACACGCGATACAGCGGATCGGAAATCGTCGTCCGCAAGCTGACCGAGATGGGCGCGGACGTCCGCGTGCACGACCCGTACGTGCAGCACTGGTACGAGCTTGAGAACCAGGACGCGTACCCGGCCTCCGGACTCTCGCTGAAGCGTTTCTTCCGGAATCAGTCGAGTCTGAAGGATCTTGCTGTGAGCCAAGATCTGGACGCATCGCTCGCCGGCGCAGAAGCGATCATCCTCGCCGTTCGCCATCGGAGCTACCTGGAACTGGACCCGGACGCCGTCGTGCAGAAGGCCGGCGCTCCGCTAGCGGTCATCGACTGCTTCGGCATTCTGTCCGATCACCAGATCCGCCGATACTTCGAGCTGGGGTGCGAAGTCAAAGCCTTGGGGCGAGGACACATCCAGCGAATCAAGGAGCTGGTTCGAAAAAGGGTAAAGCCCTGAGAGGATTGCCGGCTCAATAAGCTCATCAGACAGTCATCTCGACCTCTTGTCAAGACTGACTCTGGGGATAGGGAGAGCGGGGTGGCCCAAACTCGCAGCACACGCACCGGTGTCTCCTAACACCGCCTCCGAATCAGTCTCCTGTGAGCCATCTGTATAGGTCTTCATATCCTTCTGCCATTCGCTCCACAGTGAATCGGGCAGCAACGTGTTTCCTACTCTGTGCACTCATGCTTGCACACAGGTCCGCGTCGCTGAGCAACTGAGCGAGCTTGTCTGCAAGGGCGCGTGGATTCCTGCGGGGAACGAGGAAGCCCGTCAGACCATCCAGGATCACTTCGGGTATTCCGCCAACAGCGGTGGCAACAACCGGGCATCCCGAGGCCATAGCTTCGAGGAGAGATGCCGGGAGACCCTCTCGCTCAGATGCCAACACGAAAATATCAGTAATCCCTAGAATATCTGCAATTTTATCATTCTTAAGTTTGCCTAGAAAACGAATGCCCCTGCCCAACCCTATGTCGCTGGCCATCTTCTCAAGGGAGGCGCGAAGCGGCCCGTCTCCTACCAAGATAGCCTCGAACCGGAAGCCACTCCTTCGCACCATAGCAAGGGCCTCGAGTAAGTCGCAATGCCTCTTGGGAGATCTCAGATTCGCAACGCAGGTTACTACGGGCAGGCGAGCTGAGACTCCCAGCTCGCGTTTCACAGTGTCTGCTTCGTTTCCTCTACGGGGTCGAAATACGTTGACATCAACTCCATTGTGTACAACCCATAGCTTGGCAGGGTTATAGCCACGTGCGGCTAGCAACTCGGCAGCAGCTCGCGAGTTGCTAATGTAGCCGGTGGAGAGCTTGAATGTAGCCCGATCAAGCCAGAATGCCCAGCGAGCATTTGAGCTATGAGGCGACATGCTTCGCAAGCCGCCTACGATCACCCGCTGGCCCGCCATACGACCCAGAACACGACCAAGAAGGTTCGCCCGTAACCCGTACAGGTGGAGCACATCAAAGCACCCCATACGTATCAATCGGAACAATCGCCAAATGCCCGACATAGCCTCCCACGTCCGGACCACAGGTATGCAGTGCACTTCATACCCTTTACGCGCCAGTTCATCTGCAATGGGCCCTCCCCTAGTGAGGAAGCATAAGGTACTCCGAACAGACGAAGGCAACTTCCCTACCAAACGAGTAGTCATGATCTCAGTTCCACCACGATCGGCGGATCCCAAGATATGCAACACCCTAAGCACGTTAGCTTCCATACTCCTCGTACCACATCTCGAAGCACACCAACGACCACAACCGGTGGGCATGGTCGCGTCTACCACTCATGTGCTCCTTCTCGACTTGGTTCACAACGTGCCAATCGAACAGGCCTTCTCTATCCAGTCGCTGAGGATTGAGGTAGTCTCTAACCAAATAGCGCAGGTCACTTCGTAGCCACTCAGCGAGAGGTACGCTAAAGCCATGCTTGGGATGGTTGTAGAGATCTGGCGGAAGGTGCTTTGCGAGAACACTCCTAAGCAGCTGCTTACCGTGCCTCTGCTCGGACCGCAAACTGAAAGTGTTCTCCACGATTCGATGATCCAGAAGAGGTACCCGATCCTCCAGCGAGACCGCCATGCTCGCACGGTCCACTTTCGTCAGAATGTCATCAACAAGGTACGTCTTCAGATCGACAAGCATGGTTAGGATCTCGATATCCTCCTCAGCAAGTTCCGTGCAGAGCTCGGTTACTGAGATGGTATCTGTGGGGCTGAACTCTAATCCAAGAAGCTCTATCAGCGTTCTCTGCGGCCACAGGCTTACAAGCATCGGGTATATGCTCGCGTAATCATCACATCCTATGAGCTCAGATAAACGCTCCTTCTTATTCTTTAAGTCTATTATACGACCTGACTGTGGGAGGAAGGGTCTTGCCAGTTGATGAGCCCACCCAATAACAGAGGCCGGTGTGCTTCGCAGGGTCCATGAAATGGCCTTGCGTAGGCAGCGGGGAAGGAGATGGTAACTTGCGAGATGCCGCATCCACTCATATCTCCTGTATCCGCCGAAGAGTTCATCCCCGCCATCCCCCGAGAGCGCGACTTCCACGTGTTCCCGTGCCAGCTTGCAGACTAGGTGTGTTGGGATGGCAGAGGAATCGGCAAACGGCTCATCATAGATGACAGGGAGTCTAGGGATTGTGTCTAGCGCCATCCGAGTCGTTACGTAAAGCTCGCGATGGTCTGTTCCGAGATAGCGGGCTATCTGATGGGCGAAGGGGGCCTCATCAAACTCAAAGTTCTCGAATCCGATTGTGAAGGTCTTGACTTGGTCGGAACTGACGCGTTGTAGGGCTGTAGCCACCAGAGACGAATCGATCCCGCCGCTGAGGAGAACCCCCAAAGGGACATCGGCGTCCGCCCGGTAGCGAGTTGCACTGTCAATGAGTTTGTCCAGCTCCTCAACCACTTCCTCGTCGCCGGCTGCCTCTCGGGGCATCCTTAGCGCGCGGAACCTCTCCACAACATCCCAGTAGGAGCAATCCTCAACACCTGAGCTCCTCGAAATCTTCAGGTAGTGGCCAGGGCGCAGCTTGTGCGTGTAACGGAAGATCGCCCTTGGCGCCGGCACATATTGGAGACTCAAGTAGGTGAAGAGACTTGCCGTATCGAGCTCCTTTCTCATATGGGGGTATTTGAGAAGCGCTTTCAGCTCAGATGCGAAGGCGAAATCCCCCTCCTCGTGGTAGTAGTAGAGAGGCTTGATACCTAGGCGATCACGGACGAGATAGAGCGTTTGACAGCGTTCGTCCCATATCGCGATCGCAAACATCCCATTGAACTTCGTGACACACTCAATGCCCCATTCGCTGAAGGCATGCGGGATGACCTCTCCATCACAGCTACCTTGGAAGGAGTACCCTCTTGAACGTAGCTCATCACGAAGTGCCCAGTGGTTATAGATCTCTCCATTATAGATGACTACAACCTTCCCGTCATTGCTGAACATCGGTTGATGACCCGATGAGGATAGGTCAAGGATGGACAAGCGTTGATGTGCCATGCCCACGTCCCCACATGTTAGGCCGTTTGTACAGTCCCCATCTCGGCTGTCCCGCAGATAATATCCCGAATCATCGGGGCCACGGTGCTTGAGAGACCTCCCCATTTCCAACAACTCATCAACCGCGACTGTCTTCCCGTTCAGCTGGAGAAAGCCAGCTATTCCACACATTGTTGCACCTCGGCGCCTGACAGGGATACCAGGGCTTCCCTCCGAGTGTTCCGGTTCTGGGACAAAGTGAGGAAAACGCCCCAGAACAGGATGCTCACGATTTCAAAACCATGCCTAGTGAACAGAGTTACGGAAACGAAATGCGCACCAGTCACTAGAGCCACAACCAGAAGGAGGACATACCCAATCTGGTGACCATCCGCAATGCCTCTCGCAGCAAACACCGCCAGCATGCCATAGAAGCCCAGTATCAGTGTCACACCAATAGCTCCCAAACCGAACCAGTTCACCACGAATCCCACATCTGACTCAACGGCTTCAGGGTTGACGACATCCCTGCCATGATAGGCTTGGGAATTGCCAAAGAGGAATGTCATTGGTTCATCGGGGAGGAAGTAGTGGTTCCGGAGTAGTGCATCCCACGATGCGTTCCCGAGTTGCCCGGATCCTATGCTTGAGATGAAGTCGAATTCGTGCCTCATCGTGGCCATGAGCGCCTCCTTGACAGGAGGCGCTACGAAGGTGAACGCTAGCCACAAAGGTACAGCCAGTAGTGCACCAAACACACAGATACGCTTCACCATTGCCAACACCGATCTCATCCTGCCGGCCCACCACACTGCGAGTGGGAACAAGAGAATCACCAGCACCAATCCCGTGCGCCCGCTGAGCAAGACCGACAGTAGCAACAGCCCAGCGCAGAAAGTCGTAACTCTCTTCTCTCTCCTCCCGCTTGCGGCGTGAAGCACAAATGGATACATCAGTAAGCCGATTGATTGCACGACGGATAGATAGCCGAGAGAGATGGTGAGCCCGGCTACACGAATCCAAGCCGGTCCTGGCGGGATGAAGCCACTGTAGTACGTGTAAATGAAATCCCTGAATGTGGGGCATATGTACTCAAGAATTATGATGCTGGCGTGGACTGAAAGCACGAAATACACGAAGCGCAAAACTGCAGTGTCCACGCATTCTTCGCGGCTAATTGCCAGCGAACCGACGAGAAAATAGCTCGCCACAAAAGTGATCAAGGCTCGCCCGAAGCGCAGCGGGTAGTAGAACTCCATACTGCCATTCGCCACTACGATTGTCAGGCTATACGTGAGAAGGACAATGAGATAGAAGATAGGGATCGACGCGCCCTTTTTGATTCTCGGATACCTAGGGCCAAGGACTGCAAGGATAGCCAGTCCCGTGACAACCGTCATATCCATCAAACCCCACTTCGGACCGAAAACAAACACGATGCCGAGCACATACCACCATATATTTCCGCTACCTAGAAAATTCATGATACCTTTGTCTGTATCGTAACTCCCTTAACAGCACTAGCGGAGACGTCCACGGCACCCCAGATGTGAGGAATGATTGCTGCAGGTAACCAAGTGCAGCTGCCCGCTCGCCACTCAGCCACTTCCGCATGCCTTCTACAAAAAAAATGTCTGCTCTCCGCTTTCGCGACGCTCCTATCAAAGTGGGATATCTAGCTTCTATGATCCCAAGAGATACCATTAAATCCTGGAGAGCGTGCTCCCTAGGCTGATTCAACGATAGACTCATCGCATGTCTGCGATAGCGGGCGTGTATTCCTTCTACCGCTCCCGCTACCCCTCCACTGCGTGCCATGCACTCAATCCAAAACAGCCAGTCTGAGGAACTCTTTACCCTCTCGTCAAAACCCCAAGGAGGTACGCTTTCCGCTCGAAGCATGATTGAAGTGCCCGATATGAATGCGCCGTGCCGGACCAAGACCCGTGCATCGCCATCTCTGATAGGGTACCGGTCCATATAATTAAATAGCAAATCTCCAGTGATGCTATCGAACACTTCCACATCATGATAGCATAGCACTCTTCTCATGTCGCGCTCCAACCACGCAACCTGCGCCTCTAGTTTCCCCGGTAGGAGTACGTCGTCTCCCGATGTCAGTGCGATATATTCTCCGTGGCAAGCCCTAAGTGCACGGTTTGAGTTTCCAGCCACGCCAAGGTGACGGCCTCCAACAAGTGCAACGACACGGCCTGGATACCTGCGCGCATACTCGGCCACGGCTAGCTGGGTACGGTCAGTAGATCCGTCATCTGCCACTACTACTTCGAAATTCTCGTAGGTCTGGCTGAGACAACCGTCCAACGCCTCTTCGATGAACGCCTCATGGTTGTACGTAGGCATGAAGATGGAGACTAGCGGCTTGGTCATTGTCGTTCTCTCCTCTGGCGTAGGACTTTTCGGAACACGGCCTCTCGCTCCACGGGCCGCAGGGCTAGCCATGAAAGAGCAAGGGCAAGCGGAATCCATATTGCACAGGTGGCCCAGCTCACGTGCACACGCGTCCAGGTGTGAATTGAGGCAGCCAGTAGCAGGAGAAGTGAAAAAAACCACGTGAGCGCTATTCTCGTTGGGGGTATGAAGCGATGACGCCGATAAGCATAGCAGACAGTGAAAACAAGGTACGTCCCGTATGTAATCACCATTGATACGCCCGCTCCTTCGAGCATATGGTACTGTCCAACCAGCACATACACAGCTGTAAGCCGAATCGTGTTCCACGCAAGTTCGGACCAGAATAGCGTCTTCATGTCTGCAAAGGCAAGCATAGTGAACGACAGAACCCAGCTAGTACCTCTTAGAAAGTCAGCTATGAGCATCCAACGTAGTATTGACAACGCAGGAATGAAATCTATAGAATATAGAATATGTATTATTAGTGGTTTTAGTACAATTGCACCAGCAACAAGCGGCAGCATTGCCACAGTAGTCAGTCGCATCACACGCTGGATCAGTACCAGCCGGTTCCTACCTCCTCGCGTCGCGGACAAGGCCGGCAGGTAGTACGTCCCAAATGAGCCTAGAATCAACGTCACATAGGTCATGCTCACAGTCCAAGCTGCATCAAAGACTCCTGCACCGGAGAGCCCAGCCTCTTGGACGATGATACTTCGCATTAGAAGAAGTGTCCCCGTCTGCATAAGACCTGTGACAAGCGTTGTTCCAGCAATGGAGAAGAAGTGACGCGCAGCACTCGCACTGAAGCGAAGGCTGGTGAGCTTGCGAAGTGGTTCCAAGTACCCCAGCCGCCCGGCAGAGAAGAACGCAAACACGAGACCAGCGAGAGTTGAACAGATCATCAGCCAGACCAAGGCAATCGTGTTCCCACCTGCGGCTATCATTGCAGCGGGGTAGGCGAGGGCTGCCATTGTTATCGCTGGGATACCCGATGCTACTGCTAAATGGCCGATTGCCCGGTGGCCGTTGAGAAGGCCCATCAGATAGACGTTGGCAACACCGAGGTAAACAGGAACTGACAGCCAACGGATGAGAGCTACAGACGCGCCGTCTGATTGTCCCAGCAATTTACCCGCTATGGCTGGAGCCAAGACAAGTACTCCGATACATGCAATCCCACCACCTACGATGCAGATGATCAGGACTGTCGAGACATAGGCTCCTCGCGCACGCTCCTCACTGCTCGCGATCCCCTGCACTATGGCTGCGTTCCCATTTACAGAACCAACGGTCAGCGCGGTCTGTCTCACCTGCTGCAACAGAGATAATAGCCCTAGGCCACTAGGCCCCAGCGCTACCGCCACGATCTTGGTGCTAACAAACCCGAAGAGAATACGAACCAGGCTTCCCGCACCGGTCTTGAACACAGCACTAAGAAGCTCGCGCATGCTCAAACTCTGCAATGACAAATGCGATCTGCTCAACCGCATGAGCAGAGAGATGCCTGTCCACTGGAAGACTCAACACTGTGGAAGCAAGCTGCTCCGTCACTGGGAGGGAACCTTGTTTGTATCCCATCTCTGCATACGCGCCGGAAAGATGCGGCGGAATCGAATAGTGAATCAGAGTTCCAACTCCGCTACGGGACAGGAAGTCGTGCAGCTTGTTGCGTTCCGGATGACGTATTACGTAGAGATGCCAAACAGGATCAGCTCTCTCAAGAGCCTTCGGAAGGACAACGTTGGGTATCCCCGATAGCTTCTCCCCATAGACTCCGGCAACCAAGCGGCGGCACCTGTTCCATGCGTCCAAGTGACGAAGTTCAACTCGTAGGAATGCCGCTTGCAGTTCATCCAGCCGGCTATTGAAACCCTTCTCTTCGTTCTCGTACTTCGTTCGCGATCCATAGTTTCTGAGAAGCCGTACTTGATCCGCCAGCTCTGCATCATTGGTGACTACTGCACCGGCGTCACCGAGGGCGCCCAGATTCTTCGTCGGGTAGAAGCTGAAACCTGCCGCATCACCCAAGCTACCCGCCGCACGTCCCCTGTAGCGAGCTCCGTGTGCCTGAGCAGCATCTTCGACAACCTTGAGATTGTGCGCCTTCGCAATGCCATTGATTGGGTCCATGTCCGCCGGTTGCCCATACAGGTGGACGGGCATGATTGCACGCGTTCTCGGCGTAATCGCTGCTTCAATCAATGCCGGATCAATGTTGTAGGTCCGTATGTCAGGTTCCACCGGTATCGGTTTCGCGCCAGCGTATGACACAGCCAACCAAGTCGCGATATACGTATTAGCAGGCACGATTACCTCATCCCCAGAGCCGATCCCGTACGCTCGCAGGATCAAGTGCAGGGCATCGAGACCATTCCCCACGCCGACGCAATATCGAACGCCGCAGTATGCCGCGAACTCCTCTTCGAAGGCGCTAACTTCCTTCCCCAGGATGTACCATCCCGACTCGATCACCCGTCGGTATGCAGCGTCCAGCTCCGCCCTAATCTCCTCGTGTCCGGGTCTTAGGTCAAGAAAGGGCACTCTCATTTTCCCCCTCCTCGTGCAGCCCTCATGAACTCAGCGTAGTCCCGGATGTAGTCCGCCTCATCATAGTGGTCTGACGCGATCACTAGGCAGATCGATCCCGACGAAAAATCCTCGAGCTCCCTCCATATCATCCGAGGAATGTAGATCCCGCAGTAAGAATGATTCAGATGTATCTCTCTGCGTTCGCTGCCATCGTCTACGACCAGCTTGAAGCTCCCTGCAACTGCTATCATGAACTGCTCGAGTGTCTTATGAGCATGCCCCCCGCGCGTCTCTTTCACCGGAACATCATACAGGTAGTAGACTCGCTTGATCTCGAAAGGTACATGTTGTCCACCCTCGATAAATGTCAGATTGCCGCGCGGATCGGAGATCTTCGGCAACGTTATCAACCTACATTCGCCTAGTGACACGGCTGGACTCCAGATACGTCACTGCAGCTCAAGTGCATAGGAATCATAGCTTACGGCCCGTCCCCCAAACCCCTCTTTGAAGTCTATCAGCCCCGTGTTCAAGTATCGCCCCTCCTGTTCCGTGGAGATCCCGAAGTCGAAATACGACTTCTCCTTGTACTGGTCAGACAGCAACCCCCAAAAGAGCAGATCCAGCGCGCCGCACGACTTCCCCTGGTCTGAGCTTGCAATGTACTGCGCATGAGCTACCCGATCGGTCTCGTAGATCACTGTACCCGCAATCGGCTCGCCCCCGAGGAAGCTGCAGAATAACCTGATGTTGTTTGGGTAGTTGGTCTGTAGGCTCCGTATCTCGTCAAGCGTGTGGACTGGCCTGACGTGATGAACAGTCTGAAGATTGTGCTCCAGGATCTCCCAGAAACTTGCGTAATCTTCTGATGCCCCCCAGCTTACTCCTGCCTTCCTGGCCTTCTTAATGCAGCGCCGCCTCCTGGCCTGAAATCTCGGCTCAAGCGCCGGAATAGCAACGGTGGACACATCTCGCCGATGCAGGATTGCCCCGTTCTGAAACAACGCGTAACTATCCTCCTCAGCAGGAATGCGGTGGTAGATGTGTGGTATCGTCTTGTAGTGCAGCCTCATAAAACCATTCTGCTTGAGATAAAACCTAGTGGCCTGGAAGATATCGAGCATCTGTAGTACCCTCATGCATTCATCGGTGATGAAGCCCCCATATGTCAATCCTCCGTGGCTGACGAGGACACTATCCTCGGAATTCCCCGGCAGGAGCGCCATCACTTGTCCCTTTGCATCGGAGACAATCAGAGAGTGATCCTCAAATCGGTCAGCGTGATAGTCCATGTAGTCTCGGTAGAAGAGAAACGTACCGTTCTTCGAACTAGCCACGAAGCTGTCCCAGGAGGTCTTATCCTCAGGCCTGTATCTCGCAACGCGAATGTCATCCATCAAATGCTAGATCCGTCCCTCCAGGACGGCATACCCAAAACCTTCCTTCCCCATTTCATTCCCGTTGTAGAACGCATAAACCCTATCTTTGTACCAGAGCAAGCTTGGATAAGTAAGCCATTGAGAGTCCCAGCCGTCTCCCGAGGGCATCAGACCCACTTCAGCATCTTTCCTGGTCCAATTCAGTCCATCCTCAGACTCTGCATAGCCAGGTAGGTAATCATAGAAAGCGCCTCCCAAGATCCCCCTTGTATAGAGCATTATGTACTTGTCGCCGAGTTTGTAGACCTTTGGGCGTGCCAATCTGTACTCTCTGCCATCAGACTGTGTAATGCAGCTTGCACCCTCAGCTGGGAAATGAATCCCGTCGTGCGACACCACCGACTTGATGTAGTAACTGGGATATGGTTCCCCATTGATGTACTCCCACCTCTCACCCACAGGGTACCAAGCTCTGAAACCTTCCTCCCGCTCAATCACACTGGTTATGGCCCTGATGTACGGACCTTCCGCACTCCTATCCATTATCGGGGTTTTGCTTAGCCGGCTGAAACTTCGGCCATTGTCATCGCTCACCGCTAAACCTGAGAACATGAGGAACTTGACTTTCTGGGCAAGCTGGAATCCCAGATAGTACAGGTAGAACTTGTCGCCAACCCGTATAATATCTCCGGGCAAGATACCATTGTCGTCAAACATGCCCGGCTCTCCGATATCAAGCACGGGTTTCTTGGACACACTAACGATGCAGGAGGGATCGTCCGCCACCACGTCAACGTATCCGATCCTGCTTACGCCGTTGCTATCGCGGAAGCCTGCGTAGACTCGGATCGTGTCCTCACTAAGGAGTACCGGTGTTGGCGTAAGGGCCGAGTGCTGTGCCCAAGGCATCTCGCCTTTTGGTCCGTAGATCAGACCCTTCTTTGTCCACTTCATTCTCGCTCCTTCTTGATCCCAAAGACTTCGTAGCTGCTTCTGGGCAATCGCCGCGCGGGATTCCCGACGTAAACCCCGCCTGGCTCAGTGATGCTCTTGGTCACGATGGCCCCGTTGCCGATGACTGTGTCCTTGGCTACGGTGACCCTATCATTGAACGAGGAGTTAACCCCCACAAAGCAATTCTCTCTTATCTCGCAGTAACCCGAGATGATCACTCCAGAGGCAAGATAGCAGTTGTCACCTATGATGCTCCGGTGCCCAATATGATTCTTGGCCCAGATGATGGTGTTGTTGCCCACCCTAACTTTGCGTTGGATATTGTTGCACTCGAGCACGAGCGAATTCGTGCCAATTTTGACATCGCGTCCAAGAAAGGTCGTTGGGTGGACAAGTGTGGAGCATTCGTAGCCGTTCTCAGTAACCTGCTCATAGAGACACGTGCGAGCTCGATTTAGTTGCGTGTAAGAGATTGCGACGAACACCTTGTGCGTTTCAGGGGGATAGAGATCCCGCAGTTCATCAAGTGGTACTACAGGCAAGCCAAGTAGCTCTCCCTCCTCTACGAATCTCCTTTCTGCCGAAAACGAGACTACCTCTACGTCCGTTGTATCTGTGAAGTACTCATATGCAAGCTCCGCTGTTTCACCCGCTCCCACAATAACAAGCTTCCCGTGTCCCTTTACCACGTATCCCTCCAATGCTCCAAGAGCTCATCCTGCCCACGCTGTTACGTCACGCTGCTGCCATTGCTATCATCAAGCCACACCAATACACATAGCCGCGATACTACACTCCTCATTTCCCGTCGCTTCATTTCCACCCTTTTCCTACGGGCTGCTCCTTTGGTCAGTCTTCTCGCCAGCCTTTCCGTAGACTCTGTCGTAGTACTCCTGGTACTCGCCAGTGATCACGCTTCCGACCCAGTCTTGATTCTGCAGATACCACTCAACAGTTCTTTTCAGGCCTGCGTCGAAGTCCACCCGGGACACCCAGCCAAGTTCCCTTGTAACCTTTGATGAATCGAGAGCGTAGCGGAAGTCGTGGGCCAAGCCGCGGGGATCCTCAATAAACTCAACGAGTTCATCGAGTGGCCTGTGATGAGTGATGCGTGATGGATCAAGAGCCAGCTTCTCGTTAAGGATCGAGCAAATTGCCTTGACAACGTCGATGTTCTGTTTCTCGCAGCTGCCGCCGATGTTATACGCTTCCCCCGGTTCGCCTTCCCGCAGCACGAGGTCAATCGCGTGGCAGTTATCCTCAACGTAGATCCAGTCCCGAACTTGCTTGCCTTCTCCGTAGATGGGCAGCGGCTCTCCGGCAAGCGCGTTTCGAATCATCAACGGGATGAGCTTCTCGGGAAACTGGTACGGTCCATAGTTGTTCGAGCTGCGAGAGACAATCACTTGAATACCGTACGTTTTCCAGTACGCGCGACACAGCAAGTCAGCAGCTGCTTTACTCGCAGCATAGGGGCTGTTGGGAGCAAGAGGAGTCCTCTCGGTGAAAACGCCTGTTTGGCCAAGGGAACCATATACTTCATCAGTTGACACCTGTAAAAAGCGTTCCACAGCGTGCCGTCGAGCAGCCTCAAGCAATACCTGTGTCCCTTTGACGTTCGTCTCGATGAATGGAGATGCGTCGAGAATACTACGATCAACATGGGTCTCGGCCGCGAAGTTAACGACGTAGTGGGGAGAATACTCCTTGAACACGGCTTCAACACTTCTGGGATCAGCGATATCGCCCTTGACGAAAGTGTATTGAGGATTATCTTCAATATCTTTCAGGTTCTCAGGATTCCCCGCATAGGTTAACTTATCGAAATTCACAATGGCCCAATCTTCATGCTCTAGCAGTACACAATGGATGAAGTTGCTCCCAATGAAGCCTGCTCCACCTGTCACTATCACTCTTCTCATGCTGATCCCATCCTTCGAGAACGATTGACAAAGACCTTCCCTTGCAGCGTCAGTGAATCACCTTACTATACATGCTCTTGTCTATGGTAAATATATCATTGATGTTCTATGATTTTCCTTATATATCTAGTATACTCATTATCTGCATATGAAGCGATACGGGCCGCCAAGCCATGTTTGTCAATGCGCCCAGTTCTGAATGCGATCTCCTCGATACACCCGATCTTCAGTGCCTGGCGTTTCTCCAGTGTCGCAATAAACTCGGAGGCCTCCAGAAGGCTGTCATGCGTTCCAGTGTCCAACCATGCATAGCCCCTCCCAAGGAGTTCTACCGAAAGCTTCTTCATACTAAGGTATGCCTGATTGATACTGGTTATCTCAAGCTCCCCCCGGGGGGATGGCGACAAGTTCTTCGCGAGCTCCACGACATCATTGTCGTAGAAGTAGAGCCCGGTGACAGCATAGTTCGACTTGGGATATGCAGGTTTCTCCTCGATCGACAGCACCAAACCTTTGTCGTCAAACTCAACCACTCCGTATCCCTCTGGATTACGGACGTAGTACCCGAAGACAACCGCACCACCATGAGCTTCAACCCCGTCCACTGCGGTTTGCAAACGGTCAGTCAGCCCTTGACCGTAAAATACGTTATCGCCCAATATAAGAGATGCGCAGCTCTCCCCAATGAATCGTTCTCCAATAATAAACGCGTCAGCAATACCTCGTGGAGAAGCTTGCACAGCATATTCAAGGTGGAGTCCAAGCGTTGATCCGTCTCCCAGGAGACACTCAAATTGGGGTAAGGCTTCTGAAGTTGATATGATAAGTATATTGCTAATATCAGCTAGCATCAGTACTGAAAGGGCGTAGTAAATCATTGGCTTATCGTATATTGGTAGCAGCTGCTTACATGTAACCTTCGTCGCCGGGAACAACCGCGTGCCACTCCCACCGGCCAAGACTATCCCTTTCACTAGTGCAACTCCTTCCCCTGACGGCATTTGTCGCACCGCGCAATTGCCAAGTTGCGAAATCGCATCACGATCCCTTCACACTCGTTCAACTACGGCTTTTGGGCGACACAACGTCCTCGAAGACGCCCGCCCCGATCCTGCTACATCTGCCACTGCGTCGCTTTAGAGGCATTTTAGGCGAAGTCTTAGCCAGCGGACAAGGGGACATGCGGTCGGAATTCTACACCAGTTTAGGAGCATAGATGTACTAAGCCAACCGCCGGTTATGGCAGGACCTCCTCCTGGATGATGTGCCACGGCCCGAAAGGGGGCTCTGCCAAACAGCTGGAGCGGGCTCTCGGCGTTCACTAGAAACCGTTTGGTACATGCCGAAAGCAAATTCGAACGGCGATGAAGCACGACATGCTCGAAGACAGGATATGCGGCATCGTCGGGGTTGACGATGTGGTGGTAGGTAAAGTCTGACAACGGGAAGCGCTGGAGCGACGGTTCCCACGATGCAAGTATAGCCTCCCGCGAAGGAGACCTTCGCATGTAGGTTTTCGACAAGCTCCGTGGGAAGGAGATCCGCCGCGTTGTCGCAGAGATCGTCGAATACATCCAATTCTTCCGCCCTGACAGGCACAAGCTCTACAAGAAGATACACGAGCCAGGGCCCCATCAGTACATTGTCCACCAGAAGAAGTGGATCAACGGCGAAGTACACGTCAGCTACGTCGAGAATGCTTGGTCACTATTCAAGTGCGGCCTTGTCAGGATGTACCACCACGTGAGCACCAAGTATCTCTAGGAGCACCTTGACGAATTCGCATTCAGACACTGGCATCGACACGAGAAGAGGAACTTGTTCGATCCCGTGCTTGTCAGCTGTTGATGGGTTCTCATTTATCCCGTCAAACATCCCCCAGGTGTCCTGGCTGATACCCGGACCCGGTGATTCTGCTCTGGTGCCCCCTTCTTTCCTCTTACCTCAGCCGACCACCGGGGAAACAGCACAGTGAAACTCGACACACACTAGCGCAAAGTCACCTGGGCCATGATCACCCCTTCACCGCTATCCAGAGACCCCATCGCCTTTCCGACGACCGCGCCAATGGAGTTCGCAGGATCGCCCTTCATCGCCACACCGGGCACGGAGGAGCTCACCAGCAGATCACCCACCGCGATCGGCCCGTTCTCCGCTGATGCTTTGACTGGCACTCGTCCGGCAATCGCGAGAACCGGGCGATTATCGTTCCACTTGTCGGACGTGGGGTCGACGTCGTTCCCAAGGATGACCCCAGGCGATGTCGAGATAATCCCTGCTACACGACGGCTGTACGCCTCGGACGCCTTCTGGAAGAATCCCGCGTGATCCGGATCGATCTCGACCACGTCTCCCGCCTCGACCCACTCGCTCGCGTTGATTCGCTCGGCGACGTCCGCCGAGCCGACCGAGGTCGTCGAGGAGTAGACCGTGCCATCGGCGTAGACGTCCCCGTCACTTTCGACACGGAAGACCGCGGCGGCAGCAGCGCGAGAGCCGTCGGGGTATACAGCAATTGCATTCCCGCTGCCACACTCGATGGTGAGCTTATCTGGCGCGAGCATTGTACCGATACCGACGTTGCCCGTTCGAAACGCGGTAACAGGGCTCACACCGGCTCCCAGATACAACATCTCGTTGTGCTCAGTTGCGTTCCGCGGAGTGAAAAACCTTACAGGCAATAGCGTTCCGTACTGATCGGTGTAGGATATGAAGCCGAAGTACCTTGCAGCCGGTACATTGCCTCCTGCGTAAAGGAGCCGCCCTGCGAGCGTTGCGGAGTCGTAGAATTGCTGTTCCACGTGCACGCCCCCTGAACCTTGCAGCATCATCTGCAGGTTCCCGGAGGGACTGGTCACGTGCAAGGGCCGAGATGGGGAGTCTGTACCAATGCCAACTTCGCTGAAGATCCCGGTGTCCGATAGGCTTCCGATCACCGCCATTGGACCCATCACCGGATCGCCAGAGAATTCCGATCCGTCACCATCTCTGATCGCCGGAGACGGAACAGGTGGCGTCGCTTTCAGTTGCACTTGATCCTCGGGAAGCAGCACGACCTTCCCCGTTTTGTTGAGCACCAGCCGATCGTCGGAATCCCACCCTTGCGCGAGGTACAAGTAGTACCCGTTCGCCAGGCGCTCGCCTCGCCCGTTGGTCCGATCCCAATCGACGAAGCCGCTGAAGACCTCCCCTGAACTCCACAGCTCCTTCTCCGCCAGGTCGTAGATCGTCACCCGCAGGCTCGCGACGCCGTCCGCTTCGAACCGGATCACGTCCGAATAGAGGGTGGCGGTGAAGGCGACGTCGCTCGGCCTCGCCAGTACGAGGAGCGAGACGATCACTCCCGTGGTCGCAGCCAGTAGTGCGAGAGCAATCAGCCACGTCCTTCGTGTTCTTAGTAGCCTTGCCATGTCGGTGCCTCCTTCCATACCGTTCTAGGTGCTACGTTCTACGTTCGGCCTGTCGTTCCTTGTTCTGCAATCTGAGTACCATGTTCAAGGTTCTAGGCGCTCCGTTCGACGTTTCGCAGGTACCGCATGAACCCGTGGATGATGCTCTTTACTGTGACTGCTCCTTGATAGAGGTCATCAAACGTATCCTGGGAGACATACTCCCGGTCTAAAGCAACGTATAGGTGGGACTGAAGCTCTGTCGCAGAACGGAGGGCGTAGCCCAAGAACTGGATGAAGGCCTTGTTGCTCTGGCTATCGAATCCCTCTGCGATGTTGGCCATGACAGATACCGCAGCTCGCTGGATTTGGTCTCGGAGTCCGAAGTCCCGGTTGAATGGCTCCTTTGTCGCTGCTGCATAGATCCGGGCAGCCAAGTCACGGGCCGCTTTCCATGCTTCAATGTCTTCGAATCGCTCGATGGCCATGGCTCGCTATCCTCGCGTCGCTAAACCTAGCACCTGGAACCTAGAACGTAGTACCTGTCGGCTCATCTCATCCACCTACTACCTACTGCAAACACCCCACCGTCCTTCACATCATCAGTAAGACGAGAATCAACCCTTCGCTCTCAATAAGCGGCTCCATCGCCTTCCCGACGATGAACGCGCACTCCTCGGGGTCACCTTTTCTGACGAATCCGGGTCGCGAGGCCGTGACAAGGAGGTCGCCCGGCTCGATCGGGCCGCCCTCGTCGCACGCCCTCACCGGGACGATTCCGATGAGCGCCATAAGCGCTGAGTGCGAGGTTCTACGTGCGACGTTCAGAGGGGAAGAGCTGGCCGGAGAATCCACCACCTCTGAGCCGAGGACGACTCCGGGCTCGGTCGATACGACGCCCGCGACGAGCGAGGAGCAGCCTCCTCGCGTCTTCCGGTATGCTCCGGGGTTGTCCGGATCGAGCTCGAGGACATCCCCCGGTTCGACCGGTTCGCTGATCTGGACCCACTCTGCTACATCGGCTCCACCGTGTTGGAAATCGTATGCATAGACTGTCCCGTCAGCGTGGACGTCCCCTCCTGCTGTGGTTCGAAACACGGCAGACGTCTCTCCGTAGGGGGTACCAGAACCTTGTAGGGTGAAGTCATACGCGTTCTCGTTGAGGTCGGTGTTGGCGACCGTGACCGTTGCCGTCCGAGTACCCGTCGCACTTGGGCTAAACCGAACGGTGAACGTCGTCGACTCGGCAGGCGCCAGCGAGGTGTTCGCCGGCTGGACGGTGACCGTGAAGTCTCCGGCATGTGCGCCGACGATCTGCACCGTCGGCGAGCCGGTCAACAGGAGCGTCTCGGCGCCGGTGTTATAGATCGTGAACGTGTGGGAGAGTGAGCTCCCGAGGGTCACACTCCCGAAATCGGTGTCGTCCGTCGCTGAGGGGGATGTATCCCCGTCGGGAATGGAGTTTCCGAGTCCCCGCACGTCAATCTCCGGCTCGGCCAGCCGCACGATGGTGATCCCCAGGTGCTCCATCCCAGCGTAGTCGCCGCCCCACGTCATCGTATGCACGGAGTAATCCCACGTGTCGTGGATGTACATCAAGTTGGTTGAGTCGTCGTATCCGATGCCGACCATCGTGTGGCCGACGACGTGAATCATCACTGGCCGACCGGCGTCGATCTCCGCCTTGTAATCGGCAAACACGGCACCCTGGGGCGCTGGTGAGTAGTCGGTGCCTGCGCCATCCCAGTCGAAGCCCAGCCGTACACGGTTGTACCTCTCGACAACCGAATAGCCCCTCGAGTTGTAGAACAGCTCCAACCCGTACCCCCCATCGCTTGCGGTCGTTCCTGTGTACTTGGTCCCATCCGGGTAGTACCAGAAGGTTGTCTCTCCATCGGTATTGTCGTAATTAGACTGATTGGTCTTCATGTAGTCGCCGGTGCAGTCGCCGAACGTGTGCTCGGCCCAGCTCCCGATAAACGGATCCGGCCCGGCATTCCCGTAGCAAATCCAGTAGTCATCGACGTGCCCGTTTGTCGCCCGTCCGTCGAGTCCGTTCTGTGTGGCGCTCAATGGACATCGGTGTCGCGTCGCCGCGCAGCCGTCGACCCAGTCCGACCAGGGGCTGTTGGTCAACGGCATCACGCCGCCGTTGGTTGGACCGGCGTACATGTTTGGAAACGCTGTTCGGTCGTAGTAGCCCGCGATCATCGCCGCCGACGTCGCCGAGCACCCGAAGGACCAGTTGAACGTCGGGACATTCGACAGGGTATTGATCGCTGCGGCTGGATCGGGCTCGGGCAGCATGGCCGTCGCCCTCACGAGACCCGCGGGGGGCTCCGGCGGTCCGTTGATGCCGACCTTGTGCAGCGGGACCCCCGCGACAACCACGAGCTCAACCGTGTAGTACTTCGCCGCCTCAATAACGCTTCCTTTCTGGTCGCCGGCCAGGTTCGCGGGAAGCAGCATCGATGCGAAGGCAAACGCGATCAAGAGCGCTGCGATGCGTGATATCCAGCCGATGCGCTTCGTCACCATTCGTCTCCTCGTCCCTTCTTTGATCCACACCCTCATACACGGAGCCTTCGAACCAGTACGGTACCGTTTGGGCCAACGGCACTCCGCGCTGAAGCCGTCTGAGTCCGCCGCATAGAGGACACCCTTTCATCATGGTGGCAATCACGCATCCGCAACGCGGATCAGGCCACTTCACGGTGAAGGACGTACGCCTCGATCGCCTTCCTCACCGCGGCACACGCCTCTGCTTCGTCGCTGGCCCGGAGTGATTATCCACGAAATCGCGCGACGTCTCTCTGCTACATCATGATGTCTGTACGCGCAACGTCGTCGATACCTCCTTGCGACACCCAATGGCTCCTTATACCACGGCTCGGATGACACCAGCAAGGCCCCATCCGATCCCTGATTCGTGAGGGTAGCGCGACATCCGTGGCGCCGCCGGAAGGGGCCGTTGCACAGCCCGGTGCAAGCAACTGCGCTGATGACAGAATTAATGCTGAGCCCTGTCTGCTTCCGCTTAGCATTCCGTTACACGTGACGCGCTCATCCAGGGTGAGGCGCACAGGCGCACGCGAAATCCTTACAGTGCAACCTGAAACCCTCCGAGGTACGTGCTCCCGAGGGGCGACGGGATGAGGGCGAGGTCGACGCTGAGACTTCCGGCGACGATCCCGACCCCCACGGTCGGCCTGAATCGAGCGTCCGAATCGAGCACGTCGTACCGCTGAACGCCCGCACGGACGTGAAGCCCGGGCCACCGGAAGGTCGTTCCCACCGAGACGTTCACCTCGGCCGCCTGTCCCCAGTATCCCGATTCGTCCTCCTCCGGTGGGCGGCGCATGGCAAGCTCTCCGTCCAACTCGAGCGCCCATTCTCCCCAGGAGAGGGGGACGGCAACAGCGACACCGATTCGGTTCACCCAGGTGGTTCGGTCGACTGTGACAGACCCCGTTGAACCCCATCGGATCGGCGTCCAGCCGATGTCACGCGACACGGCAGCCAGCGTCAGGATCGAGCCGCCCAGTCTGGTCGCACATCGGACTCCGAGGTCGAGCCCCAGACCCGTCCCACTGTCTCCGGGAATGCCGAACCGGTAGCCCTTCACCCCGAGCCCGAGCGCGACGGCTCCGAACCGAAGCCCACCGGACAGCTGGTAGACGTTGTAGAGATCGGACGTCATCACCACAACGCCAGCGGACCACGTTTCGGAAGCGTACCAACCGCCGAGAACGCTGAACACGAACAGACCGCTGTTGCGGTGCTCCAATCCTCCGCCGACGACCGTACTCGGCGACTGGATACTCAGCGCAGGGTTCCAGAACGGTGCCGTGAAGTCTTCCGCGAGCGCGACGTACGCACTCCCCATGCTCCGCCCGCGGGCACCGAGCCCGTCACGAAGGAAGTGCGCCGCATCGCCGGCACTCGGCTCCTCTCCCAGCACAAGACATGGAACAAGGAGCACCACCGTAAGCGGAACGAGCAGGCCTGTCTTGGACATCACCTTCTCCTCGGAAGCACGTCACCGGCCCTGCAAGGCAAGTCGACATGTCTTGGTCGTGCATCCGTCATCGTAGCTCCACGATGCACCGATCACCCATCAGCAACGTGACGTGGGCACTGCTGCTATCTCTCCTTACCTCTGCTTCGCGTCCCAGGATCGACCATCCAACACGTTCGACACTCCGCACACATGCTCCGCCCATCAGGATGCTGTGCTCGACACAGCAGGCTTCTACGATACACCCATCGCCCAAGGAGACGTTCGGACCGATATACGCATCCCGGACTCGTGCTCCAGCCCCAATCACGGTCGGCCCCACGATCGTGCTTCTTTCTATGGCGGTCTCGGGACCGATGGCGACCTTCCCCTCGAGCGATGAGTCCCCATCGATGCTGCCTACGATCGACGGCTCAAGCTGCTCCACGAGAAGCTCATTGGCAATCAGCATGTCTCTCGGCCGACCGACATCCTTCCACCAGCCCTCCACCTCGTGCGGGAACACAGGCAGCCGGGAATCGATGAGAACCTGAATCGCGTCCGTGATCTCCAGCTCGCCCCTTTCAGAGGGTCGGATGCTGCCAATCGCTTCGAAGATGTGCGCGTCGAAGACATAGGCTCCGGCCACAGCCAGATTACTGGGAGGGTGCTGCGGCTTCTCGACGAGCTGGACGATCCTCCCTCCCTCCAGCCGTGCGACGCCGAAGCGGCGAGGATCCTCAACCCCCACAAGCGAGATCGCCGCGCTGCAAGCACCGCTCTGAAAGACTTCAACGAGCTCGCGGACTCCGACTTCGAAGAGGTTGTCGCCAAGGTAGAGGAGAAACGGCCCACCGGCACCGTAGCCTTCTTCACAGGCTACGGCGTGCGCCAATCCCTTCGGCTCGTCTTGCACGATGTACGAGAGATCGACTCCGAACCTCCCGCCGTCTCCCAGGGCCTCGCGAAACGCTGATTCGGTGCTCGGACTGACAACGATCGCAGCATCTGAGATCCCGGCGGAAAGGATCGTGCCGAGAATCCACTCGATGACCGGCTTGTTGGCGATCGGGATCAGATGCTTCGGCTGAGAGTAGGTCAGCGGCCTCATCCGAGCCCCTTCGCCCGCACACAGGATCACTGCCTTCATCCGTGCGTCCTTCCTTCGTTGCTCACGATTCGCTTGCCACACCACTCCAGGTCGGCAGTCAGTGTAGCTAGCGCAAGACCGCCCCGCCAGCCCAGATGAGCCTTTGCAGCATCGGAACACAGGGGCCATCAACGTTGGAAACGATCCACGACGCCACGGCGCATCAGAGACACTCCTGTAGCAGCCCACGTTGCTTGCCCTGTGAAGTCCTACCTCAACGGGGCGGACATCGTTGAACCGAGGGGTCGAGGTTGCTGGTCAGATGTCTATAATGGAACCCCAACAGGAGGGCCATTGCCCGGGTGGTTCGTTTGACATAGATAAAGGAGAAGCCCAAGGATGGACGAAAGAGAAGTTGAACTGATCGATTACCTACGGGTGATGTGGTGGGGTAAGTGGATCGTTGTGGGGTGCTTGGCAGTCGCGATCGGGTCGAGTGCCCTTTTCGTCTTCCTCCAGCCGACAACGTTCAACGGCGCAAACGAGATTCTCCTGCGTGAGTACGTCACAGCCGCAGCAGCTGGAGATCGGGGAGCAACGTTCGCCCTGGATACCGCAATCTCTTCGACATTGGAGGCGGTCAAGCGTGCTGTATCCGGTATCGATGCAACCCGCACAGAGGATCGGATCGCGCTGAAGAGCAGCGGAAGATCTATGGAGGCGGTGCGTGAAGCGTTGGCCCAGGCAGAGAACGTCCTGAACGAGCGACTGCCAATGGCTCTTGAGGAAGAACTGGGGTACTTGGCGGCCGAAATGCAGTTTCGAGAGAGCAGTCTGACCGCACAGCTCGTGATACTGCGACAGCGATTGGCCGAGGAACGGACCACGCCGGATGCTCCGACATCGGAAGCGCTTGCGAATCGAATCGCTGGGCTCGAGACGGAGCTTGCCCAGATACAAGTCCGCCTACGCACGCTCGAGTCGAGCGATGCGAGCAGCCTCTTTACGCTTCGTTCAATTGGCGGGCCAACAATCACTGTCTCGGTACCGAAGCGCACTGCACCGATGGCCGTTGCAGGGTTCCTCGGCCTGATGGTCGGCGTGCTCTTCGCGTTCTTAGTTCACTACCTTCTTCAGGTTCGCACTCGTGAACGACATGCGTCTGAGAAGGAACAGTACGGATCAGGCTGAAGCCGCCAGATGTATCCCCGAGGCCGTTCATCTTCATGCCCAATTCGAACGTTGGCGACAAGCTAACGTCGGAGACAAGCTCCGATCAACGTCGGGCGCACGGCCTGACAACGTCGGGGACAAGTCCCGCCGCTACAGCGGGACGGGGTCTCATTCCTCGATTCGTCTTCATCAGAGCGATCCATATAATGGGCGCAACGCGATGGAACTCTTGCGGACGGGCCCGGAGAATGCGGATTGGAGAGAACAACGATGGATGAGCGAGAAGTCGAGTTGATCGATTACCTGCGTGTCCTTTGGCGGCAGAAGTGGGTCATCGTCGTCACACTCGCCGCAGCAATCGTAGCGGCCTGGGGGGCGAGTCGCGCGATCCCTCCTACATATCAAACGAAGACGAGCCTGCTGTTGCTACCCCCGCTCTCCAGCCAGCTGGACGTGGAGGCTGTCGGAAGTAGACTGGCGCCGGAAGCCTACGAGGAACTCGCTGTCTCAACGACTCTGCTTCAGACCGTTATGGAGAAGGCTGCGCTTCCTGAATCGACCAGCATCGAGAACCTGAAGAAACGACTCTCCGTATCCGTCAAGCGTCTCAGTTCCGAAGGCGAACTCTTGCTAAGCGCATCGGTCAGAGGATCCGTTCCGAATCAGCTTGCAGACATCGCCGAAGCATGGACGAGCGCATTCACCGAGACCTACGGCGAGCTGTTCCAGGATCGTACAGCTAGATCCTACGCGTACGTGAGCGAGAACTACGCTGAGACCCAGGCCGAACTCGAAGACCTCGTCGAGGAACGCACCAACTTCCTCGCCGATCAGTCGCTCACGCTCCTGAAAGCCGAAGTCTCGGCACTGGAAGCCACCCTTCGGTCGAACAACAAGGAGCTCCTCGAAGCCAGGCAGGAACTCGAATCTGTAGAGGCCTACCTCGCGACGCGTGAGGGGAACCGGTCTCCACAGCTTCCGACCCATGTCTTCACCAGTGAGATCGACCCGTACACCCTGCTGGGTGCGATCGTGTTCGGACTGTCGGCGTCCGAGTACCGCGATCTCGTCGAGGCCCGCATCGAAGACCTCGAACGGCACACGGCAACCATCAGCCAGGAACTCGTCGCGAAGCAACAGCAGGTCGAGTCGGCGGAAGCCGGTTTGAGCGAGATCGATCGACAGATCGCCTTGGCCGAGCAGGCTCAAGCGTCACTTGCCATCAAGCTCCAGGATGCGAAGATCGCTCTCGCGGAAACACCGGAGCCGATCCGGGTTATCGACGAACCGCTCGTCCCTCGCTCTCCGATCGCCCCGAAGAAGCGCACAAACATCGCCGTGGCTGGCGTTCTGGGCCTGATCGTCGGTACGCTGCTCGCGTTCTTCATCGATTACCTCTCGCGGGTCCGCGAGCAGGAAGCCATGGCTGGGCAATCGACGACAGCGCCCAGTCCGTCCACTTCAGACGAGCCTCGACGCCAGGAAGCCGACAAGAAATCCAAGCCCGACCGCACAGACAAGGGGACCGAGCCGCCACAGCCAGCGAGGTGACATGCCGCCAATTATACCCGCGCGCCGCCACGAGCAGGCCGCAGGCAACGAGTGTACGGGCCGTGGACGTTCACTCACAGAAGGCGATTACAGCCCCTTGATGGCGAACAGCCCGACGAGATACCCGAGAACGCTCGCCATGATCAACGGGTAGATCCGACAGAGTACTCTGCGTGTCATGGTAAATTCAGGCTCTCCCACGGCCGCTTCTTGAGCGACGTCAGCCGTGATCTTCGTTACGGACTTCGGCGGCGTTTCTCCCGGACGTCTGTCCATTACGCCGGCGGTCGAATCGCACGACCTCCTCCCGAAGCTCGACACCGAAGGCATCGAGTGCGCGTCCTTTCATCCGATCGATCAACCCGAGGACGTCCCTCGCGTTGTTTACCCCCTCGTTGACGATGACGTTGGCGTGGCGGGCCGACACCACCGCCCAGCCGACCCGCAGTCCCTTGCAGCCGGCACGATCCAGCAGCTCTCCGGCCGTTGGCCCGGAGTCGGGGTT
>CAZFZM010000002.1:169170-181919 GCA_964523545.1 uncultured Thermotogae bacterium | reverse complement strand
GCGCTCGGCGATCCCGAGCAGGGGCCGCCGGATTTCGCTGCCGCAGCGGCCGAGCTCGGCGTCACCGAGGAGGCGTTGGTCGAGGCACTCGGCGTCCCCGCTGGGGGACCGGGGCAAGGTGGGCCCGGACAAGGCCGTCAGGGGCCCCAGGGGCCGCCGCCGATCGACTTCGTCAAGGCGGCCGAGACCCTCGGCGTCACCGAAGCGGAGCTGATCGCCGCCCTCGGCCTCCCCGAAGGCGGACCGCCACAGGGTGGACCGGGCGGACCGCCGCAGAGCCAGCAACCGTAGCGGCGTCCGGCACGATCACCTCAACGGGTCCCGCGTCTCCGGGCGTGGGGCCCTCGCTTCGGGGTCGCCGTATCGAGGTATCCGCTGAAGCACCGCTCGGACCCGTGCTTCAGTCGAGCCGCTGCCCGAGCCGGTAGTAGGCGTTGTCGCCGCCCGTCGTCCACACCAGAGGATCGAGCCTCGCGAAGTCGACGCGCCCATCGATGAGGTACTCCTCGTCGACGTAGGATCGGACCACTCGACCGATCACGCCGTGGTTCCGACCGTAGTCGAGGAGTTCCACGACCTCGCACTCGATCGAGATCGGGCATTCGCGAATCATCGGCGCCGTCTCGAGCTCGCCGTAGAACGACTCGAACAGCGTCGACTTGTCGATGTCCCGCCCCGACTTGCTCCCGACGATCTTCAGCTTTTCCAGCATCCCAGCCTGGGGAACGTTCACGCTGAACGTCCTTTGTTCCAAGATCCCTTCGTGCGTGTGGCGCTTCTTGTAGATGCTGAAAAAGACGTGCTGACCGAAGTCGAACGGGCAGATGTACCCGATCACGAGGTAGTTCGGCTTGCCGTTCACCAGCGCGCCGACCAGCGCTACGCTCAGCGGGCTGAGATAGTTCCCGTCCAAGGCTCGTTTCACGTTCAACCTCCTCGGATGACGTCGAACACGGTGTACAGGTAGCCGAAACCAATCGCACCGACGAGACCGATCGCGATGTACAGCCAGAAGACCCGCTGCTTGACGACGCCCCACACCGCGGCCATCGCGGGAATCGTGGTCACCGGGCCGGCGATCAGGAACGCGAGCACGCCGCCGGGCGCCATTCCCTGTTCGAGGAGTCCGCCCATCAGCGGGATCGCCATCAGGTTCCCGGTGTAGACGGGGATCCCGACCAGCGCGGCGAGGAGCGGGGCGAGAGGGTTCCCCGTCCCGATCCAGCCGACGATCGCATCCTGCGGCACGAACTTGAGGATCAACGCCTCGAGGGTGAACGCGAGGAGCATCAGCTGCGCGATCCAGAGCGTCACGCGGAGCGTCTCCGTCAGAAGGCCTCGGAGCCTTGACTCCTTCGGCTCGTCGGCGGAACCGCATCCGCAGGGCTCCGGGGGTGGTGCGGGTTGGGAGCATCCGCATCCTCCGCCGGCCGGGACCGGATCCGCCGAGGCGGTCGAGCCCGCGACGTGCCGGAAGCGTCGGGCGAGGCGGCGGAAGATCGCCCAGACGCCGATCGACTCCCTCGATGACGCCGCCCCGACGCGGATGAAGTCGGATCCGATCCAGCCTCGACGGACGGCCCACAGGGCGACGAATCCGCCCCCCACGCTGACGAGGAGCGTCGTCACCAGCCGCGCAACGGCGAGATCCCAACCGAGGAAGGCCGCGCCCATGAAGAAGACCTCCGGATCCATCGTCGGCGACGCGATCCAGAAGGCCATCACCGCGGGGAGCGGAATGCCGGCGAGCAGCATCGACGCGATGACCGGGATGACGGTGCAGGAGCAAAGCGGACTGAACGCGCCGGCCGCGGTCGCGATGAGAATGCTGATCACCGGGCGCCTGCCGAACGCGCCTTTCAACTTGTCCGCCAGACCGGACGCCCGCAGGAAGACGGCGAACGGGATGCTGATCACCAACAGGGGCCAGACGCGGGTCAGGTTGTGCAGGATGATCTCGCCGATGTCTCGCAACGTGCTCATGGAGCTTCCTCCCTCGGCGCCAGGCAGCCGGCGTTCGCGATCATCCGATGCGCCCATCCGACGATCTGCTGGACGAAGGCCGTGAGCGTGGTCACGTCGATGCGACAGCAGCGCCCGCCGGACGCAACGTCCTCGCTATAGATCAGTCCGGCATCCTTGAGCACGCTCAGATGCTGCGAAACCGTCGACTGGGCGATCGGCAGTTCCTTGACGATGTCGGCCACGATCGACTCCGGGTTGCGCGACAGAATCTCGAGGATGCGGAAGCGCGTTGCGTTTCCGAGAGCCGCATGCACGCGGACTTGCTGCTCCGCGTCGCTTGGCAGTTCGATCGATTTCATTCGGATCACCATCGTAAATATACGATAGACACTCCGTGATGTCAACCTCCTATTCGCTCTACTGTGTTTGGAGGAGCAGAGCGCTGATCGTATAATGCCGATCGACGTCATGGACAACGGAAAGGAGATCCCTCATGGTTGACGCTCCGAGCCGTGCAAGCTACCGCCTCTTCTCTCCCTTCGAGATCGGCTCACTTCACCTGAAGAACCGGATCGTGCGCTCGGCGACGTGGGACCCGATGATGGTCTTCTCCCGTCGCGTCGACGAGCAAACGATCGAGATCTACCGCGACCTCGCGCGGGGCGGCGCGGGCATGCTCATCGTCGGCGATTTCGATGCCATACCAGGCTGGGCCGGGAAGCGCGGCCTCACCGCGTCAGAACCGGACTCGTACAACTACGGCGACGTTCGCATCGAGGGATTCTCACGACTAGCTAATGTCGTGCACGAAGAAGAGGCCGCGGTTGCCGTCGTCGCGCAGGTGGGTGTCCATGTTCCCGGGAAGGCGGTCTCGGCCATCCCGTCTCCGTTCACGGGAAGGATCCCCGAGGCACTCTCCGCGACCGAGATCGAGGCGATGGCCGAGTGCCTCGCCGTGGCAATCGAAGGGGTGCGGGATGACGGCTTCGATGGCGTCCAGCTTCACGCCGCACACGGCGGCCTCCTCTGCCGGTTCCTCTCGCCCTACTCGAATCGTCGGAACGATGCCTACGGTGGATCCCCGGAGAGACGGACGAGATTGTTTGCGGACATCCTCGACCGTGCGCGAAGGCGCGTCGGCGCGTTTCCAATCCTGATCAAGTTGAACGGGACGGACTACCTGGACGGCGGCATCGATCGATCGACGTTGGCGCGCCAGGCGGCTTTGCTCGCGGCCGCGGGGATCGACGCGCTCGAGATCAGCGGGGGCATGCACGAGGCGCTCCTTCAGCCGGAGGAGGAGCTCGGCTTCCCACCGGTTCCGGCCGCTGAATCCCATACGAGGATCGCCGATCCCGAGAAGCAGAGCTACTTCTTGCCCTTCGCGCAAGCGATCGACGTGAACGTCCCGATCATCCTCACCGGCGGGAACCGAGACGCCGAGCGAGTGGAAGGCGTCTTGCAGAAGAGCAACGCCGATCTGATCGGTCTCTCGCGGCCGCTGATCCGTGAGCCTGATCTGCCCGATCGATGGCTGCGCGGGGGCGGGGCGCCAACAGCATCTTGCGTCTCCTGCAACGCCTGCATCTTCGACATGCACACGGCGATCGGGTCCGGTCGTCCCGGTCATACGCGCTGCCTCGTGGACACGGCGCCCGAACGATTGGCCGAGGCCGCAAGGTGGCTTGCCGGATGGGCCGACAGGGCCCGCGCCGAGGCAGGAGACTGCGGATGAGCCCGGTGTTCGCCCAGCTCTCCGCAGCTGTTGTCACATAGCCAACTCGCAGGTACCACGGAGACACGACGACCTACGGCGAATCACTCAGACGAGGGCATCCTCACGGTGAACCTCGTCCCGCGGCCCTCTTCGCTCTCGACCTCGATCGTTCCGCCGTGCGCTTCGACGATCTGCTGGCAGATGGCGAGGCCGAGGCCGGAGCCGCCGGCTTCGCGCGATCGGGCCTTGTCGGCGCGGTAGAACCGCTCGAAGACGTGCGGCAGATGCTCGGCCGGGATGCCGGTGCCGGTGTCGGCCACCACGAGTTCGACCGTTGAGTCGGCCCGTCGAACGGAAACGTCGACAGAGCCGTCGCCCGGGGTGTGGCAGATCGCGTTGTCGATCAGGTTGGTCAGCAGGCGGATCAGGTCCGGCCGCGAGCCGTGGATTTCGCACGGAGCGGGCGCCGCAACGTCGAGACACACGCCCTTCTCTTCGGCGAGCGGGACCATCGCCGCGACGGTCTCCGATGCGACCTCGGCGAGATCGACGGGCTCGAACGAGACGACGTCCTCGCCCGCGTCGCCGCGCGCCAGCGTGAGAAGCTGGTTGATCAGCCGGTTCATCTTGGACGCTTCGTCGGAGACGACCGACAACGCATCGCGATAGTCGTCGGGCGATCGCTCCCTTCGAAGCGCGAGCGATGCCTCGGCCTCGATCACCGACAGCGGGGAGCGAAGCTCGTGCGACGCGTCGTCGGTGAACTGCCGCTGCCGGCGGAACGCCTCCTCGAGCCGCTCGAGCATCGCGTTCAGCGTTTCCGCGAGCCGCCCCAACTCGTCCTTGGACGTCACGTCGATCCGCGCCGCGAGGTCGGTCTCCTCGATGCTGCGCGCCGTCTCGATCATCCGATCCACCGGCCGAAGGGCGCGCCGAAGGAGGAACAGGCCGCCGGCGGCGGACACGAGCAGCGTCAGCGGGACGGCAATCAGAAGCGTCGTGCGCAGCGCGGCGAGGGCGGAGAACAGGATGTCCATCGGCTGGCCGACGACGAGCACGGTCGGCGCTGGGAGATCGCCTTCGGGCCGTACGTCGAGCGGCGGCGGCTCCGGAGCTTGGCTCCCTTGGGCTTCGGGAGGCGCGAGGAGGCCGGAAGGCGGTCGCAGCAGCGCGATGTGGAAGCGGATGATCCGTCCGTCCTCCGTGGTGACCGTCTCGAATCGCGGCGTGCCCCGAAGCGCGGCGTCGACCCACGCGACATCGATCAGCGGCTCGACCTCGCGCGTCGCCACCACCTCGTACCCGTCGTCCGAGCGCGCGTAGAAGGCGACGAGCTCGCCGAGCGCCTCCTCGAATCGGCCTTCCCGTGCGCTTTGAAGGATTCCCCTCGTTCCAGCGAGCTGCTCCGATCGGTGGCGCAACCCCGCATCGATGTCCCGCCGAAGCGCGAGCGAGATCGTGAAGTACAGCCCGATGCTCAGCAGGATCAGCAGGACGGCCAGGATGACGAGGTACCAGCCGGTGAACCGCACCCGGATGCTTCGAAGCGCCCTCACGCGGGCCTCAATCGGTAGCCGGCACCGCGGACGGTCTCGATCAGGCTCGGCTCGCCTTCGGCATCGATCTTCGAGCGCAGCCGCCGGATGTAGACGTCGACGAGGTTCGAGACCGAGTCGAAGTCGTTGTTCCAGGCGTGCTCCTCGATCATCCCCCGCGTGATGACGGCCCCTGGGTTGCGAAGGAAGTACTCGAGCACGGCGTACTCCTTGGTCGTCAGTTCGATCTCCCGCTCACCGCGACGGGCACGGCGCGTCACCGTGTCGAGGATCAGATCCTCGATCGAGAGCTCGGTCGATCGCGTCGGGGCGTGCCGACGCGTCAGCGCCCGGACCCTCGCGACCAGCTCGTCGAACGCGAACGGCTTGACGAGGTAGTCGTCGGCGCCGGCGTCGAGTCCGGTCACGCGATCGGGGACGGCGTCCTTGGCGGTGAGCATCAGGATCGGCACGTCGCGCTGCGCCTCGCGGAGGTTCCGACAGACGGTCAGCCCGTCGACCTTCGGCATCATGACGTCGAGAACGACCAGGTCGTAGTCGTTGATCTCGGCGAAGTACTGCCCCTCCTCGCCGTCGTTCGTGGTGTCGACGGCGTACCCCTCTTCGGTCAATCCCCGCTCGATCACCGAACAGAGCCGCACGTCGTCGTCCACGACAAGAATCCGCACACCTTCCTCCTCGCGTCGAGTATACGCCGCCAGATGAATCCGCGATGAATGCGCGCTGTCTGCAGGACAGCGCGGAAGAGAATGCCTACGGCTTTCTCTCGGCAGTGGTGTCCAAGGAACGTGAAGCGTTGCCTGATGAAGATGAAATGGACGCTGGAGACATCAACCGAGCATTGGGATCTTGACGACGCATGCGCCATGGCACACACACCGCGCGCCGGCCTCAAACTTCCTCCGAGTTCAGCAAACTCCCTTTCGCTGTCTGCTCCGAGGCCACGGAAGAGGTCGGCCCTTGTCCCCTGAACTGCTTGCGAATGTCTTGTCTCCCGTTGTGAAACCCGTGCATTATGGTTCTGGGAATCATGCAAGCTAAGAATTGGCATTCATGGAAATGGGCATATCTTGTTGTCGGCCTTCTGCCGCTGGTCGGCCTGTTCTTCCTCGCTCAATACAACTACCTGCTCTTCCACACGTCCGTCGAGCTGTTCAGCATCGTCGTCGCCGTCGCGATGTTCATGATTGCGTGGAACAGCCGGCGGTACCTCGAGAGTGGCTACCTGGCGCTCCTCGGGATCGCTTACCTCTTCATCGCAGGGATCGACTTCGTCCATACCTTGTCCTACAGCGGTATGGCGTTGCTCCCCGGCTACGACGCGAACCTTCCGACGCAACTCTGGGTCGCCGCTCGATACCTCGAGGCCGGGACCCTGCTCGTCGCGCCGGTCTTCCTCCATCGGAAGCTTCGGCACGGGGCGGCCGTCGGAGCGTACGCGGCGATCTTTGCGGGGATCGTCCTCACGACCCTCTTGTGGCGGGTCTTCCCTACCTGCTACGTAGAAGGAGTCGGCCTGACGCTGTTCAAGAGGGCAAGCGAGTACGCGATCTCGTTCGTACTGATCGGCGCGACGGTGCTTCTCATTCGAAACCGACGTGAGTTCGACCGTCGCGTCCTACGATGGCTGACGGCGTCACTCGGGCTGACCATCGGCTCCGAGTTGTTGTTCACGTTCTACGTCAGCGTCTACGGAATTTCCAATCTGGTCGGGCACATTTTCAAACTGGTGTCGTTCTATTTGATCTACCGCGCGATCGTCGAGACCGGCCTCCGACAGCCGTTCGCGCTCGTCTTCCGCCGGTTGAAGCGGAGCCAGGAGGCGCTGCAGGAGGCGAACGAGTCCCTCGAGCAACGCGTCGCGGAGCGCACCGAAGAGCTCCGACAGGCCAACGCGCAGCTGCGCAGGCTGAACTTCCTGTTGAAGGCGATCCGCAACGTCAACCAGCTGATCGTCCGAGAGCACAGCAGAGACCGGCTCTTGGACGAGACCTGCGAAGCGCTCGTCGAAGGAAGCGGGTTCTCGACCGCCTGGATCACACTGAACGACGAGACACGCAGGCTACTGGCGGCCTCGTATCGGAGCCTGGGAGGGAGATTCCCGTCGTCCTCCAGGCTGTTCTCGGGAGGGGACCTCCCGCCGTGTGCCCAGAAGGTGTGGGCGCAAGGGGGAGTCGCGGTCGTCGACCCGTCCGGTGATCTCTGTCGGACGTGCAGCAGTCACGGGGAAAGCTGCGACCGCGCGAGGTTGGCGGCCTGCCTCGAGCACGAAGGCGTGAGGTACGGCCTTCTCGGCGTGACCTCCCCGGGCGAAGCGGTCACGAGCGAGGAAGAGATCGATCTCCTGCGGGAGGTCGCGGGAGACATCGCGTTCGCGCTGCACGGCATGGATCTGGAGGACGAGAGGGAGGCCACGGCCGAGGCGCTCCGCAAGGCCCTCGGCGGAACGATCCAGGCGATCGCAGCGACGACCGAGAGCCGCGACCCCTACACCGCCGGCCACCAGCGGAGGGTCACCGAGCTCGCCGTGCGGATCGGAGAGGAAATGGGGCTCGAACAGGACCGAGTCGAATCGATCCGGGTCACCGGTCTGATGCACGACATCGGGAAGATCTCCATTCCGGCGGAGATCCTCAGCAAGCCGACGGCGCTGACCGAAGTCGAGCAAGAGCTCGTTCGGAATCACCCGCGGATGGCGTACGACATCCTGAAGAACATCGAGTTCCCGTGGCCCGTCGCCGACTTCGTCCTGCAGCACCACGAGCGGATCGACGGATCCGGGTATCCCGACGGACTTCGGGGCGACCGGATCCACCTCGAAGCGAGGATCATCGCCGTCGCCGACGTCGTGGAGGCCATCTCGAGCCATCGACCGTATCGCCCGGCGCTCGGACTCGACGCGGCACTGGAGGAGATCACGGAGAACGCCGGTCGATTCTACGACGCCTCCGTGGTCGCGGCGTGCGTCCGTCTGTTCAGAGAGAAGGGGTTCCGTTTCAGCGAGGATTCCGAGCCCGACGCGTAGCCCATCCCCTCATTCCAGTCGCCGAGCCACTTAGAAGTAGAAGTGAACCCCCGTGCCGAAGACCATCGACAGCTCGCCGTCGGTGGCGTAAGCGATCCCGAATTCGATGTTCCACGCAAGGCTCGGGGCCGATCGGAACCCGAACTCGATCCCGCCCGCGGCGGAGAGGTAGACCGTCTCCCACCCGTACGGCGTGATCGGGACCGACGCGCCGACCGCGCCGTAGAAGTCGACGACCGGTCGATCGGCAATCCGGTAGAGCGCCCGCCCGGTGATCGTCCCTTCGACCTCGCCGGCGTCGCCCCAGAGGAAGAGGATCGCCTCTCCGGCCAGATCGGGCGAGAACCAGTACCTGCCGGAGAGCAGACCGCCGAACGGGAAGTCGAGCTGCATCCCCACGCCGAGCGTCCGATCGACCGACAGGTTGATCGCTCCGTCCGTCGCACCGTCCTCTTGTGCCAGACCCGCGAGCGCCCACGCCAGGATCACAATCGGAAAGATGCAGAGCTTGGCACGCATCGTCTCACCCCCCGGTGACATGCGCACATCGTACGGACATCCGAAGTCCGGGCCAATCGCCCCGTACCACGCACCACCGGGATCGTGTATTCTGGCCGGACGGAGGGGGAACCGATCCGCGAAGGAGGCGAGACCGTACGTGAGCGACGAACGCGGGATGCTTCGACACTACCTTGCCGCGATCGGCTATCGAACGCAGAAGGCACTGCGCGATCGCCCTGACGGATTTGGCGAGTTCCGCGCCGCGCGAGGCGTTCGGACACCGCGTGAGCTCGTTCGTCACATGGCGAGCGTCCTCGGCTACGCCCAGACGTTCTTCGTCGGAGGGACGTATCACCCCGAGCCACTCCCGACGCTCGACGACGAGGTCGCACGGCTGCACGAGATGCTGGAAAGCCTGAGCGAGTGGATCAGGAGTGGCGCGTTCGATCGGGTTTCTCCCGAGCAGCTGCTGCAGGGCCCTCTTTCCGACGCGATGAGCCACGCCGGCCAGCTCGCGATGCTCCGGCGCCTGGCCGGTTCGCCGGTCCCCCCGGAGAACTTCGTCGTCGCGGAGATCTCAGCCGACAACGTCGGTCCGAACCAGCCGCCGCCCGTATCGCCCGACAAGGTCTGGACCGTCCCGGACGGCTGACGGTCCGGGCCCGATGGGATCTCACCCGGGGCCTCCAGTAGCCACGCCTAGTCCTCTACCCAGCGGACGAGTTCGTCCAACGGCTTCCGCGGTCGCGCGTCCGGGCTCTCGTCCGGGACGCCGAACGAGGCCGCGGCGACGAGCTGCCCCTCCTCCTTCAGCCACGTCTTCAGCTCGGTTACCGCGTACAGGACGTCCGCGATCCAAAGCGACCCGATCCCGAGGTCGGTCGCGGCGAGGAGCATGTTCTCGATCGCCGCGCCGATCGACTGGACGTCGACGAGTTCCTGAAAGATCTGATCCACCGAATGCTCGAGCCACGGATCGATCCCGTGCGCGTTGAAGACGAACACCGTCAGCGGCGCCTGCTCCATGACGTTCGCCGTCCATTCGGCGCTCCCGGTGTCCTCGCCGCGGGACTTGAACGATTCGATCGCTTCGCGCATCACGCCGACCATTTCGGCCCGCTTCTCCCCCCGGATCACCGCGAACCGCCACGGCTGCCGATTCTTCCCCGACGGCGCCCGGGAGGCGGCGGTCAGGATCTTCGTCACCGCCTCTTCCGGGATTTCCTCGTCCTTGAACGCGCGGATGCTCCGCCTCGCCGCGATCGCCTCGATCGTGTTCATCGACCCTCTCCTTTCGGCTCGATGGTACCCGGTGGCGAGCACCACGTCCGTTGACGCTTCGCCGAGATCGGATTATCCTTCTTCCGTCGGTGTCCAGGCCACGTCGAGTGGCGCGAACGGAGTGAAACGGAGGTACGCAGTGACCGTCGGACGAAACGTCAAGCCCGCTGCCTCCGTGGACGCGCTCTAGTCCAAAGCATTCGCCACCGGTCGATCCATTTCCACCCTTCGCCGCGGGGCAGCGCACGACGCGAAAGCTCGAACCACGCTGTCTCACGACGAAGGAGGCACCCTTGCATCATGCTTCGGAGGATCGGATCGATCCGACCGAGACCCCGCTCGTCGGCGAAGAGACGCTCGGCGTCCCCGAGCTTGACCCCTTCGCCCAGCAGGGACTAATCACGCGGATTCATGCCAAGCTGACCAGCGGGAAGGAGGCGACCGTCTACTGCTGTCGCGCCCACCCATCGACGAACCGGAAGTTCCTCGCGGCAAAGGTCTATCGCGAGTACGCAGCGCACGCGTACCGAAGGGCCGGTGCCTACTTCGAGGGGCGCGAGCGGACGATGAAGGCGCGGACCCTGCGGGCCATCGAACGGAGGACCGAGTTCGGCCGCCGGGCGATGGCCGGTGCGTGGATGCACGCCGAGTACGACGCGCTGAGCCGTCTCGCCGCCGCTCGCGCCGACGTCCCGCGTCCCTTCGCGCTGTGCGGGTCCGTCGTTCTGATGGAGTTCATCGGCAACGGCGCCGGGCCGGCGCCGCATCTGAACGGGATCGAGCTCGACTCGGATCGGGCACAGTCGTTGTACGCGCGCGTGCTGCACAACGTCGAGGTCCTGCTGCGGGAAAACCTCGTCCACGGAGACCTGTCGCCGTACAACGTCCTCGTCTGGAAGGGGCGGCCGTGGATCATCGATCTGCCGCAGGTCGTCGACGTCCGGTTCAACCGGAACGCGCTCGATCTGCTGACGCGCGACGTCGAGAACGTCTGCGGGTTCTTCGCCCGACACGGGGTGAAGAGCGACCCGATCGGCCTGACGGACGACCTGTGGGAGAGGTACCAGCGGGCGGAGCTGTAGGCGCCCTGATGGAAGCGGCTAGCCTCGCGCTCGCTCGCGGCTAGCCGGCGTCCTTCGCCACGCGGAAGCCGACGGCGAAGTCGACCCAGTTGGCCGGAAGGGCGTTGCGGAAGAAGACCCCGTTGCAGTACGGACCGGAGTGCCACCCGCCGCCGCGGATCACCCGCTGCTTCCCGGCCTCGGGCCCCGGCGGATCGACCTTCGGAGAACGGGCGTAGTAGGTCGGGTCGTATCGATCGGCGACCCACTCGACGACGTTGCCGCACATGTCGTACAGGCCGAACCGGTTCGGCGCGTAGCTCCCCACCGGCACCGTCCCCGTCGTGCCGGTCCGCGCATAGTTCGCCTTCGTCGGATCGATCTCGTCGCCGAACGGGTAGGTCTTCCCGACGAGCCCGCCGCGCGCCGCGTACTCCCACTCGGCCTCGGTGACGAGGCGGCCGCCGGCCCAGTCGACGAACGCTTCAGCGTCGAGCCAGCTGACGCCGACGACCGGATGGTCCGGGTACTCGGGACCGGAGCGGAATCGATCCTCCCCCCAGAACTCCGGGAGGCGATGATCGGTCGCCTCGCAGAACGCGGCGTACTGCGCGTTGGTGACGTGGTGCCTCGTCAACCGGAAGGCGGAGATCTCGACCTCGTGGATCGGCCGGTGGTCCGGCTCGGTCTCCCCGCCCATGAGGAACATCCCCCCCGGGATCTCAACGAACGCGTCCTTCAAGTCAGCGGCCCCTTCGGCGCTCATGCGGCTCCTTTCGCCCGGTCGCGGAGTCGAAAACGGATCCGAATCCGATCGTCGCCTCGCATCTTCGTGCTCCGGATCTCGAACTGGCCGATTTCCGACGTCCGCTCCACGTGCTCCCCGATGCACGGGATGACGTCCAAATCACCGATCTTCACGATCCGAATCGATTCGGCGTCCGGCGGAACCTTGCCCATGTCGTACCGGCCCTCGGCCTCGGCGCGGGGGACGACGAACGACGTCACTCGGTGGTCCTTGGCGATCTCGGCGTTGACCGCCGCTTCGATCTCGCGTACTTCGGCCTCACCGAGGGGCCGAGGCACGCGGTAGTCCACCTTCGTCTTCTTCTCACCGAAGTGGACCTCGACGCTTCGCCCCGTCCCGAAGTCCCGCTGCATCAAGGCATTCAGGATGTGTTCGGCCGAATGCGAGGCCACCAACACGTCGATCGGTTCATCGGCCATGCGTTCAGCCTAGCCGGTCTCTCCCCGATGCGCCACCCAACGAAACGCGAGACCTCGAGGTCCCGCGTCGGCATACGTCCGAGAGTCTTTTCCGGTCGCTACACCCAGCCGCGTAGCCGGATCGCCTCGGCGACCCGCTGGACCGAGACCATGTACGCCGCGGTCCGGTTGTCGACGTCCGCCTGCTGCGCCATCCTGTGAACGTCGCCGAACGCCTTCACCATCTTCTCGCTGAGGCGCTGCTGCACCTCGTCGATCGTCCAGTAGAAACCGCCGATGTTCTGAACCCACTCGAAGTAGGAGACGGTCACGCCGCCGGCGTTGCAGAGGAAGTCGGGGATCAAGTACCTCCCGCTCTTGTGCAGGATCTCGTCGGCCTCCGGCGTCGTCGGACCGTTCGCCGCCTCGGCGACGAT
>CAZFZM010000002.1:115529-169070 GCA_964523545.1 uncultured Thermotogae bacterium | reverse complement strand
TCCGGTCAGCTCCTTCATCAACTGCGCCGCGAAGTAGCCGGCGTTCCCGTAGCCTTGGATCGCCACCGTCGCGCCTTCGAGGTCGATCCCGAGCGTTTCGGCCGCCTCGATGACGCAGTACACCGTGCCCCGGGCCGTCGCGTCGCCGCGCCCGAGCGATCCGCCGAGCGGGATCGGCTTCCCGGTGATCACTCCGGGGGCGTTGTGGCCGACGATCGCCGCGTACTCGTCCATCATCCACGCCATCGTCTGCGGGTTGGTGTAGACGTCGGGAGCGGGGATGTCGATCTCCGGGCCGATGAATCGGCCGACGGCGCGAACGTACCCCCGGGCGATCCGTTCGAGCTCCGTCTGTGACAGCTCTTTCGGATTGCAGACGACCCCGCCCTTCCCGCCGCCGTACGGGATGTCAACGACGGCGGTCTTCCACGTCATCCACGCAGCGAGCGCCTTCACGGTGTCGAGCGTCTCGTCGGGATGAAAACGCAGCCCGCCCTTCGTCGGTCCGCGTGCGTCGTTGTACTGAACGCGGTAGCCGGTGAACGTGCGCACCCGGCCGTCGTCCATGCGGACGGGGAAGTGCACCTCGAGCGTCCGCATCGGCTCGCGAAGAAGCTCGTGGACTTGCGGGTCCAACCCGAGCCTGGCCGCGGCCTTGTCCAGCTGGCGCTGCGAGATTTCAAACGGGTTCAGCGTCGGTTCGCCGGCCATCGATTCGTCCTCCAAATGCCCTAGAAATATACCATTCGGCATCGCGATCATCCAAATCGCGGCCGAACGGCGGGGCCATTATATCGGTCCGTGCGTCGACTGCAACGACGCGCGATTCGTCGAACTCCATTCACGGTCGCCAATCCCCGACCGAAGGAAAAGCGGGAGGCCGTGACCGCCTCCCGCCTTGCGTCTCACAGTCGAAAGGGACTAGCCGAGGATCTTCTCGACCTCTTCCTTGTCGACGTCCATGATGTAGTTGATGCCCGTCAGCTTGGCGACTTCCGGCGTCAGGGCCGCGATGTCGTCGCGCGTGATGTGCTCGAGGGCGAACTTCCGCTCGCCGGCCATCAGCTGCCGGAGCCCCTGCGCGACGCGCTGGTAGTACGTGTACAGGCCAATCGCGCTGGTCGGGAGCTCCTTGTAGGTCACGTTCCCGAAGCGGGCCTTCAGCTCCTCGGCGAGGATGAAGACCTCTTCGACGGTCTTGCCGTGCGTCTCGACGATCTTGCCCTTGCCGGTCTTGATCATCTCGCCGATCGTCTTGCCGACCATGCACGCGGTCAGCGGCGACCGCGCCTGGGCGACGGCCTTGACGTACGGAGCGCCGAGGGCGATCCCCTTGAAGATGTGGTCCTCGAGCGTGAAGCCGCCGGCGATCGCGACGGGCGGGATGTAGAGACCCTTGGCCTTCATCTTCTCGAGGTACTGGAACAGGAGGGACTCGATCTCGAGGGTCGGAATCCCCCACTCGTTCATCATCGGCCACGGACTCATCCCGGTCCCGCCTCCGGCTCCGTCGACCGTCAGAAGGTCGACTTCGGCCTCGCAGGCCCAACGGACGGCGCGGGCGAGGTCGGCCGGACGATAGGCGCCGGTCTTCAGCGAGACGTACTTCGCGCCGGCGTCGCGGAGCTCCTTCACGCGGTCGAAGAAGGCGTCTCTGTCGACCATGCCGAGACGGGAGTGGCGCTCGAACTCGCAGATGGCGCCGGCCTTGAACGCCGCCTGGACGGTCGGTTCGGTCGGGTTCGGCACGACGACGTAGCCGCGCTCGTACAGTTGGAGCGCGCGGTCGAGGGTCGTCAGCTTGACCTCACCGCCGATGTCCTTCGCGCCCTGGCCCCACTTCAGCTCGACCGCCTCGACGCCGAGCTCGCGGATCGCGTACTCCTGCACGCCGAGCCGTGTGTCTTCGACGTTCGCCTGAAGGATGACCGCGCCGTAGCCCTCGTCCTGCCACTTCTGGTACGTCTTGACGCGGTACTCCATGTCCGGCGAGCGGACGACCTTTCCGTTCTCGATCGTCGAGTCGGGATCCATCCCGCAGACGTTCTCGCCGATCGTCAACGGAACGCCGCTGATCGCCGTCCCGATCGCGAGGCCGTCCCAGTTGTTCTTGGCGACCTTCGTCGAGCCGAGCCCGGCGACGAGCCACGGGAGCCGCATCTTGATCGAGCCGTCCCGTCCGATCTTCGTCTCGAGGTTCACGTTCGGGAAGACGGCCACGTCGCTGTCGGCTTCGATCCCGACCGCACCGACGGCGGTCCCCATGATGTTGATGTACGAGAAGTCGTACGGGTACTGCTTTTCAGCCCCCGCTGTCACCTTACCGAACGGCTGGGGGTAGATCACCTCGGAGCCTCGGTAGGACGACATCCCGACTTCGCAGAAGCCGGGACATCCGTCGATACACGTGGCACAGAGGCCACTCATCGGAGAGTAACTCTCCACACGTCGTCGCGTTTGCGTCGCCGCACTCGCGTTCGGCCTGGATAGGGTCATTCCGCCCTCCTGCTTGAGAGGTTTCGCATAGCTACAGGGCGCCGTTCGCGCCTGCGAGACTTTAGCCAACGGGCCAAGGAGTCTCAAGGTTTGATCTGAAGAGGATTGTCGTCCCGAATAATAAGACAAGACGATCGGTTCGAAAGGTGTCGTGAAATCGCAGAAACGACGTTTCGAAGGGGCGAACCGGGGCCGTTTGACCCGGGGCCTCCGGTGGGATACCTTCCATCCAGGAGGACGAGATGAGGAAGTTCCTGTGCCCCGCATGCTGCGAAGTCGCCGTGGGTCCCCACGACGAAGTCGTCTGCAAGGCCTGCGGCGAAAAGATGGTCGCGATCGACGGATGTCTACTCGCCGTCGTCCCCGATCGCCCCGGCGGACTGGCCGAGTTCCTCGCCAAGCTCGCCGAGAAAGAGATCAACGTGACCGCGCTTCGGGTCGTCTCCCGCTGCGGCGGGGACGCGCGCGTCCTCTTCTCGACCGAGCAGACCGACGAGGCACTCGAGATCCCCGGCGTGCATCGCGCGACCGCGGGGAAGGTCCTTCCCGATCTCGCGGTCCTCGAATAGTTCCGATCTTCGGCCCGTCAGAGCCGGGCGATGATCCCGAGCAGAAGGCGACGCATCTCCGCCCCCTTGCGATCGGTCGTTTCGATGACCTCTTCGTGCGTCAACGTCGCGTCCGGATCGACGCCGGCCGCCAGATTGGTGGCGATCGAAATCCCGAGGACGTCCATCCCGGCGTGCGCCGCGGCGATCACCTCGGGGACGGTCGACATTCCCACCAGATCGGCGCCCATCGCCCGGAACGCGCGGATCTCGGCCGGGGTCTCGTACGAAGGGCCGAGCGCCGCCACGTAGACGCCTTCCCGCAGCTCGATCCCCTCCGCGGCGGCGACCTCCTTGGCCAGCCTGCGAAGGCGCGGCGTGTACGCGGTCGACATGTCGGGGAACCTCGGGCCGAGCCGCTCGAGGTTCGGGCCGTGGAGCGGATTCGCTCCGAGCATGTTGATGTGATCGGTGATTACGACGAGGTCTCCGGCACGGAAGTCGGGGTTGATCGCACCGGACGCGTTGGTCACGATCAACGTCTTGGCGCCGAGCATCGCGAACAGCCTCGTGGCGAACACGATCTCGTCGAGATCGTGACCCTCGTAGAAGTGGGCCCGGCCGCGCTGGACGAGGACCGATCTCTCCCCGATCCGTCCGGCCCAGAACTCGCCCGCGTGGCCGTCAACCGTCGGCCGGGGGTAGTGCGGAATCTCCTCCGCGGGGACGATCCGGCCGCCTTCGGGCACGCCGAACGCCTTCGACAGTCCGGATCCGAGCGTGATCGCCACGTCGGGCGTCCCCTCGAGCCGCTCTTGAAGCGTCGCGAGGGCCTCGGTCAGCCTCTCCCATCGTCCGTCCATCATCGCGTCCTCCTACGTCAATTCGATCGCTTCGAGAGCCTCGCCGATTCGCTCGACGGCGACGACCTCGATCGCGCCGCCCTTGACGGACCGGGAAGGACTGGGAACGACGATCCGCTCCATCCCCATCTTCTCCGCCTCGCGGATCCTCTCCCCGAGCCTCCGCACCGAGCGGATCTCCCCCGACAACCCGACCTCGCCGACGATCGCCGTCCGCACCGGGAGCGGGCGGTCGCGGAAGCTCGAGCAGACGGAGGCGACGACGCCGAGGTCGGTCCCCCGCTCCCGCGTTTCGAGGCCGCCGGCGAGGCTCAGGTAGACGTCGGCCCCGCCGACCTGGATCCCCAGGTGCTTCTCCATCACCGCGAGCAGGAGGAGGACCCGATTGACGTCGAGGCCTGTGCAGCGCCGCTGCGGAACACCGTACCCTCCTGTCGGGGAGACGAGGGCCTGCATCTCGACGAGGATCGGCCGCGTGCCCTCGAGGATCGGCACGACGGTCGTACCGGGCCTCGGTTCCTCGTCCAGGTCCGCGAGGAAGAACCGGGAAGGATCGGCGATCTCGGTCAGCCCCTCGGCGGTCATCCGGAAGACGACGACCTCGTTCGTCGCGCCGAACCGGTTCTTCACCGAGCGGAGGATCCGGACGTCCTCCCCGCGGCTCCCTTCGAGGTAGACGGCCGCGTCGACGAGGTGTTCGACCGACTTCGGCCCGGCAAACGCGCCCTCCTTGGTGATGTGACCGACGAGGAACGTCGCCATCCTCCTCGACTTCGCCTGTCGGATCAGTTCGCTCGACGTCTCACGCAGCTGCCGGAGGCTTCCCGCTTCCCCGGCCGCGCGCTCGTCGACGGCGGTCTGAATCGAATCGACGATCAGCACGACCGGAGAGACCCGTTCGACCGCCGCGGTGATCCGCGAGAGGAACTGCTCGGAGAGCACGTACAACCGCTGGTTGTCGACCCCGATCCGACTTGCGCGAAGCTTGACCTGCCCCTCCGACTCCTCGCCGGAGACGTAGAGGACGTTCCCGTAGCGGCGCGCGACGAGCTCCGCGATCTGCAGCAGGAGCGTCGACTTCCCGATTCCCGGCTCGCCGCCGAACAGGACCACGCCGCCCGGGATCAGCCCGCCGCCGAGAAGCCGGTCGAACTCGCCCATCCCGGTGGCCATGCGCTCGATGTCCGTCAGGTCGACCTGGTCGATCGAGCGAAGCTCCTCACCGAGCCACGACACGGCCTCGGCCGGTTCGTCGTCGGGCGACGCGTGCTCGGAGAAGGAGTCCCACGCGCCGCAGTTCGGGCACCGGCCGAACCACTTGATCGATCGGTACCCGCACTCCGAGCAGAGAAACGGCATGTCAACCGCTTTCTTTGAACTGGAACTCCTCCCCGTCGGCGGTCGCCGTCACCACGGAGCCGGACGGGAAGTTGCCGAGGAGGATCTCCTCGGAGATCGGATTCTCGATCAGCCGCTCGATCGTCCGGCGCATCGGACGCGCCCCGTACTTCGGGTCGTATCCCTGCTCGATCAGCAGCTTCCACGCCGAGTCGTCGAGGGTCAGCTCGATCTCCCGCTCCTCGGTGAGCCGCTGCGCCAGCTCGCGGACCATCAGGTCGGCGATCTCGCGGACCTGATCGCGGTTGAGCTGATGGAAGACGATGATGTCGTCGAGACGGTTGAGGAACTCGGGGCGGAAGACCTTCCGAACCTCGCCGGTCACCCGGGACTTCATGTCTTGATACGACTCCTCGGAGGTCTCGTCCTGATCGGAGAAACCGAGCGTCCCGCGGTCGGTGATCAGCTCGCTCCCGACGTTCGACGTCATGATGAGGACGGTGTTGCGAAAGTCGACGCGACGCCCCTGCGAGTCGGTGAGGATTCCGTCCTCCATCACCTGGAGGAGGATGTTGAACACGTCGCGGTGCGCCTTCTCGATCTCGTCGAACAGGACGACGGAGTACGGGCGATGGCGGACCTTCTCCGTCAGCTCACCCGCCTCTTCGTAGCCGACGTAGCCCGGAGGGGCGCCGGTCAGACGGGAGACGGAGAACCGCTCCATGTACTCGGACATGTCGACGCGGATCAGGGCGTCCTCGTCGCCGAACAGGAACTCGGCCAGCGTCTTGGAGAGCTCGGTCTTTCCGACGCCGGTCGGTCCGAGGAACATGAACACCCCGACCGGGCGTCGCGGGTTCTTCACGCCGGCGTAGGCGCGGCGTATCGACCGGGAGACGGCGCGGACCGCCTCGTCCTGCGCGATCAGCCGCTCGTGGACCTTGTCCTCCATGTTGACCATCCGGGCGGTTTCCTCTTCCTGGACGTGGCCGATCGGGACGCCGGTCCACATCGCGACCATTTGGGCGATGTCCCGCCCCGTCACCTGGAGGTCGTTCCCCTCGTACGCCGTCTCGCTCAGCTCCTCGATCCGCGAGATCAGCTCCGCCTTTCGATCGCGGAGGTGCGCCGCCGTCTCGTAATCCTGCCCGGCGACCGCTTCGCGCTCCTGCTCGTCGAGCCCGTCGACCTCTTCCATCAGCTCCCGCGCCTCCTCGGGAACCCGGGTCCGCTGCAGCTTGATGCGCGCCGCCGTCTCGTCGATCAGGTCGATCGCCTTGTCGGGGAGGAACTGGTCGGTGACGTACCGATCCGACAGGCGCGCGGCCTGGTGGAGCGCGTCGTCGGTGACCTTGACGCCGTGGTGCTTCTCGTACTGCGGTCGGAGCCCCTTCAGGATCTTCACCGTCTCCTCGACCGTCGGCTCCTCGACGTAGATCGTCTTGAATCGGCGCTTGAGCGCCGGGTCCTTCTCGACCGACTTGCGGTACTCGTCCAGCGTCGCCGTCCCGATGCACTGGATCGCCCCGGAGGCGAGCGGCGGCTTGAGAATCGACGACGCGTCGATCGCCCCCTCCGCCCCACCGGCTCCGACGACCGTCTGAAGCTCGTCGATGAACAGGATCACGTTGTCCTCTTCGGCGACCTTGTTGATCAGCGCCTTCAGCCGCTGCTCGAACTCGCCGCGATACTTCGTTCCGGCGACAACCGACGCCATGTCGAGCTCGATGATCTCCTTCGAGCGGAGGAGAGCCGGAACGTCTCCGTTGGCGATCCGCTGCGCGAGCCCTTCCACGACGGCGGTCTTCCCGACGCCCGACTCGCCGATCAGCGCCGGGTTGTTCTTCCGGCGGCGGGTGAGGGTCTGGATGATCCGCTCCATCTCCTCCTCGCGACCGATCACCGGGTCGAGGTTCCCGGCCATCGCCTCCTCGACGAGGTTCCGCCCGAACTCCGACAGGTCGCCCTTCCGCTGGGTTCCCCGCCGGGCGGTCCGAACCGCCATCCCGATCCCGCCAGGCGGGAGGAAGTAACCGCGCGACTTGTTCAGATCGACGCCGAAGTGGTGTAGGAGCGCCGCGCCGGTCCCTTCCCCCTCACGGAGCAGTCCCATCAAGAGGTGCTCGGGCCGGATCGTGTTCAGCCCCGCGCGGCGCGCCTCCTCGAAGGAGATCTTCATGACCCGCTTCAGCCGTGGGGTCGGTTCGAGATCGTCGGCGGAGAGACGGACCTCGCCGCGCTCCTTCTCCTCCTCGAGAAGTGTGGCGACCTTGTCGTAGGTCACGCCGTTCGACGTGAGGAAGCGATACACCTCGCTGTCGGTGACCTTGAGGAACGCGAGAAGGAGATGCTCGGTGCCGACGTAGCTGTGCCTCCAGCTCTCGGCCTCCTCCTGCGAGATCGCGATGATCTCCATCGACTCCCGCGAGAATCGATCATACATCGTCGCCTCCTCAAGGGCGTCCGCTCAGACGGGCTCGGGCAGACGGCACGAGTATACCGGTCGACTACCCCTCGGCAAGGGAGCCGTCCCGTCGGTTGAACCGCGTCATCACGGCGTCGATGTCCGACCACCGGAACAGGTCGATCGCCTCGACGGCGTTTTCCAGCGCCGGAAGCACGCGCTCCCACTCCTCGGGCGAGAACCGATCGAGGACGAAATCGCTGCCTGTCTCCGTCCTCTCTTCGATCTCGATCCCGATCTTCAGACGCGGGATTCCTTCGGTGTCGAGCGCGTTCAGGACGGAGGACATCCCCTTGTGCGTCCCCGGTCCGCCCTCTCCGAGGACCTTGATCCGCCCCAACGGAAGATCGAGGTCGTCGTGCACGACGAGGGCGTCCGACGGAGAGACGGAGTGTTTCGACAGCACACCGCGGACCGCCTGCCCGCTGTCGTTCATGAACGTCATCGGCTTGACCAGGAGGAGGTCGCCGGTCGAATAGACAAGGGCGGAGCTTTCGATCCGCCCTTTTCGCCGAAGCCGATGGACCTTACGGTACAGGTCGATGACTTCGAACCCCACGTTGTGTCGGGTGAGCGCGTAGGCCCGGCCGGGATTGCCAAGCCCGAAGACCGCCTTCACCTACTCCTCCTCTGCAGCGGTCTCCTCTTCTCCCTCGGCTTCCTCTCCCTCAACGGCTCCCTCTTCGACCTCGCCCTCGATCTCCTCGCCTTCCTCAAGCTCTTCCTCGACCTCTTCCTCTTCGATCTCCATGCCGCGCGGAGCGATGACCGTCACGAGGGTCCGCTCCGGCGGGAGCATCGGCTCGACGCCGCCGAAGTCGATGTCCCGGACGTGGATCGACTCGCCGAGGTCAAGCTCGGAAACGTCGATCGTGATCAGATGCGGGACGTCCTTGGGGAGGCCGTGGACCCGGACCGTGTTGAACAGGACGTTCAGGATCCCTCCGGACTTCACGCCCTGCGCTTCGCCGGTGACCTTCACCGGCACGTGGAGCTTCAGCGGGTGGCCGACGTCCGGATGGTAGAAATCGACGTGCTTCGGCTCGTCGGTCACCGGATCGTAGTCGACGACCTTCACGAAGACGTCCATCTCCTGCGCTCCGTTTTCTCCGGCGATCGACAGGTTGATCCTCGAGCTTCGCGTGATCTCCGAGAAGAGAGACTGAAGGTCCTTCCGCGCGATGGCGATCGGCGTGCTCTCGATCGAAGGTCCGTAGACGATCCCCGGCACGAATCCGTCGCGTCGGAGGGCGTTCGCCTTCCCGGCGGTTCTCTGTTTCACTTCCAGCGTATGCATCCTCGTTCACCCAGCCGTCTCGTTAGATTTCGATCAGTAATGCGGGAAGAGGTGGCTCACCGACTTGTACTCGAAGATCCGATGTATCGTCTTCGCCAGATGCTCGCCCACGTGAATGTAGTCGACGATCTCACTCTCGTTCGCGCGCTCGTTGAAGATGGTATTGGTCAGAACCACCCGTTTCAAGGGCGATTCCGCCAACAGCTCCAGCGCGTTTCCGGACAGCGTCCCGTGAGTGCAGTAGGCCGATACCTCCTCGACGTGATGCTCGATCAGCGTGTTCGCCGCCTTCACGATCGTCCCGCCTGACGAGAGGATGTCGTCGACGATGATCGCTCGCTTTCCGGAGACTTCTCCGATGACGTTCATCACCTGGACGTCCGAACCGTCGTGCGATCGGCGCTTCTCGAGGATCGCCAACGGCGCGTCCAGGCGCTCGGCGACCATCCGGGCACGGACCGCGCCACCGGCGTCCGGGGAGACGATGACCATGTTGTCCGATCGATCGAAGGTCGCCTCGATGTGATCGGCGAAGACCCAGTCGGTCCGCAGGTTGTCGACCGGGATGTTGAAGAACCCCTGGATCTGCCCCGCGTGGAGGTCCATCGTGAGGACACGGTCGGCCCCGGCGACCTCGATCAGGTTCGCGACCAGCCGGGCAGAGATCGGCACCCGGCCGGTGTGCTTCCGATCTTGGCGCGCGTACCCGTAGTAGGGAACGACCGCGACGACCTGCCGCGCCGACGCGCGGCGGACCGCGTCGATCATGATCAACAGCTCCATCAGGTTCTCGTTGACCGGCGGACAGGTCGGCTGGATGACGAAGACGTCCGCGCCGCGAACCGTCTCTCGGATCCGGACGCGGATCTCCCCGTCTCCGAACCGTGTCACCGCGGCGTCGCACGGCTCGATGCCGAGCGCTCGGGAGACCTCCTCCGCCAGCGATGGGTTCGCGTTGCCGCAAAGAAGCTTCAGTACTTTGCTGATCATCCTGCGCCCTCCTCGGTCTTGCGGTCGGACTCTTTGTTCACCTGGCGCGCCCGGCCGAAAGCGAGCCCCCCGGCCGGAACGTCCTCCGTGATCGTCGACCCCGCCGCGACGAAGGCTCCCTCGCCGATCGTCACCGGCGCGACGAGCGACGCGTTGCTTCCGACGAAAACGCCCTTCTCGATCACCGTCCGGTGCTTCGCGACGCCGTCGTAGTTGCACGTGATCGTCCCCGCGCCAACGTTCGCCCCTTCACCGACTTCGGCGTCCCCGATGTAGGCGAGATGCCCGGCCTTGACGCCCCGTTCGAGGCGGGCCTCCTTTACCTCGACGAAGTTGCCGACGCGCGCTTCCGGTCCGACGTCCGCACCGGAACGCAAATGAGCGTACGGTCCGACCGACGAGTCGGCGCGAACGCGGGAGCCCTCGAGGACCGAATAGCGGACAACGCAGCCCTTCTCGATCTTCGTGTCCTCGATCCAGCAGTCGGGCCCGATCCGACAGTCCGGACCGACGGTCGTTGCACCGCGAAGGTGCGTCCCGGGATAGAGAACGGTCCCTGACGCGACCGAAACGCCCTCGTCGACGTACGTCCGATCGGGATCGACGACTTCCACTCCGATCCCGCGCAGCGCATCGAGGACCCGCTTCCGCGTCGTTGGATCGAGTTCCACGCTTCCCTCAAGCCGCTTCTCGCTCATCTCGCCCGTTCCCTCCGAGGTTCGATGATACGCCACACGAAGAAGAACGATCAAGCCAAAGCGCCCTTGCAGACGGCACCTCGCGCCTTATACTCGAACCGTCCGTGGGGAAACGCCACGGACAATCGACATCAGGAGGTGGTCGACGATGAGAAAGCGGATCTTTTCCGGCATCCAGCCGACCGGGACGCTTCATGTGGGCAACTACTTCGGGGCGGTCCGGAATTGGGCCGCGATGCAGGACGAATACGATTGCGTCATCTGCATCGTCGACTACCACGCGATCACCATTGAGGTCGATCCGGAGGAGCTTCGCAGCGCGTCGCGCGCGATGGCCCTCGACCTGATGGCGTGCGGAATCGACCCGGAACGGACGATCCTGTTCGTCCAGTCCGACGTGCCGACGCACGCCGAGCTCGCTTGGATTCTCGGCTGCGTCACCTCGTTCGGCGATCTGACCCGGATGACGCAATTCAAGGAGAAATCGGCCGGGAGCGCGTTCGTCTCCGCCGGCCTGTTCATGTATCCCGTCCTCCAGGCGGCCGACATCCTCCTGTACCGAGCGCACGGCGTCCCGGTCGGAGAGGACCAGGTTCAGCATCTGGAGCTGTCGCGGCGGATCGCCCGACGGTTCAACAGTCGGTTCGGGGAGTTCTTCCCGGAGCCGGAGCCGGTTGTCGGAAAAGGCGCACGGATCATGTCGCTCTCCGATCCCTCCATGAAGATGAGCAAGAGCGCCGGCGAGCAGCACTACGTCGGCGTGATGGAGGACGAGGCGTCGATCCGGAAGAAGGTCCAGTCCGCGGTGACCGACGTCGGCCTCGAGGCCGGAGCCGAGATGTCGCCAGGGGTCGAGAACCTGTTCGAGATCCTCGACCTCTCGGCCGAGATCACCGGGGACGCGTCGATCGTCGGCGAGCTCCGCTCGGAGCACGGGCGGGGCGAGCTGATGTACTCGCGCCTGAAGGACGAGACGTTCGAGCGCCTGATGGCCGTCCTCCGGCCGATCCAGGAGCGGCGGGCCGAGCTGGAGGCCGCGGGCGACGTCGTCGAGATTCTCCGCGACGGGGCCCGACGCGCCCAGGCGATCGCCGACGAAACGATCGCCGACGTTCGGAAGCGCGCCGGACTCGGAACCGGCTAGTCAGCCGCGGACCCCGCCGCCGCCGAACAGCGGGCGGATCTCTTTCCACAGCGCGTCGAGCTCGTCCTTCGAAAGCGCCGGCATCGCCTCCCACGCCGGGTCGAGAAGGCCCGTCTCCGGGGCGCGGAACGCCTGAAGGACGTAGCGCTTCGCTCCGGCGATCCGTTCGGCGATTCGGAGGACGGCGGTCCGCGAGAGGGTCGGCGCGACGGTCGTTCGGAACTCGTAGTCCGGGGCGCGATCGAGGATCAGACGAATCGATTCCTCGATCGCGCCCACCTCGACGGCGATCCCGGTCAAACGATCGTACGCATCGGGCGGCCCCTTGACGTCCATCGCGACGAAATCGACGCGCTGCTCCTCGAGCAATGCGCGGAGCACGTCGGGGCGGGAGCCGTTCGTGTCGAGCTTGACAAGGAGTCCGAGGTCCTTCGCATTCTCGACGAACGATCGGAGCGCCGGCTGGACCGTCGGCTCCCCGCCGGAGATCACTACGCCGTCGATGAACCCGACGCGGTTGCGGATCCGGTCCAGGATCTCGCTCTCGTCGAGCACCGGCGCGAAGCGGCCCGGATCGACCAGCTCGGGGTTGTGGCAGAACGGGCAGCGAAAGTTGCATCCGACGGTGAACAGCGTCGTCGCAACCTTCCCCGGGTAATCGATCACCGTCGTCCATTCGACGCCGCCGAAGACGATGCCGCTGGAGGCGGCATCGGAAGCAGTCTCGCACCAGCGGCTCCCGAGACCGCCGGAGGAGATCTCGCTGCGGGGCTCTCCCCGGGACATCGCGACCCTACCCCGAAGCCGAGACCGACGCGAAGATCCTCCGGTCGGCGAACTCGGCCTGCTTCCCGTCGTTCCACTGCTCGACCGGCCGGAGGTACCCGACGACGCGCGAGTAGACCTCCGCCTTCGACCCGCAGGTCGGGCAAGCCGGATGCTCGCCAGCAAGGTAGCCGTGCTGCGGGCAGACCGAGAACGTCGGCGTCAGGGTGTAGTACGGGAGCCGGAACGTCTCGGCGATCTTCCGCACGAGCCGCTTCGTCGCGCTCGCGTCCGACGGCCGCTCGCCGAGGAAGCCGTGGAAGACCGTCCCGCCGGTGTACCGCGTCTGAAGGGGATCCTGAAGGTCAAGCGCCTCGAACAGGTCGTCGGTCCAACCGACCGGGAGCTGCGTCGAGTTCGTGTAGTACGGGGATTCGCTCCCGTAGGCCTCGAGGTTGTAGACGCGCAGATCCGGGAACCGCTCCCGATCGATCTTCGCCAGCCGGTAGGTCGCCCCTTCGGCCGGCGTTGCCTCGAGGTTGAAGATGTCGTGGGTCTCGATTTGATACTCGCCGATCCGGTCGCGCATCCAGTCGAGCGTCCGGAGCGCGAACTCCCGTCCCTCCGGTTCGGCAATCGTGCAGCCGAGCAGGTTGAGGAGGGCCTCGTTCATCCCGATCAGCCCGATCGTCGAGAAGTGGTTCCGCCAGTAGCCGCCCTCCGCCTCCATGATCCGCTCGAGGTAGAACTTGGAGTAGGGATACAACCCCTGCTCGGTCAGGGACTCGAGCGTCTTCCGCTTGACGGCGAGCGCTTCCTTGGCGAGGTCCATCAGCACGCCGAGCCGGACGAAGAAGTCGGCCTCGCCGTCCGCCAGGTACCCGAGCCGCGGCAGGTTCAGGGTCACCACGCCGATCGAGCCGGTGAGCGGATTCGCGCCGAACAGACCGCCGCCGCGGCTTCGCAGCTCGCGGTTGTCGATCCGCAAGCGGCAACACATGCTCCGCGCGTCCTCGGGGTGCATGTCGCTGTTGATGAAGTTCGAGAAGTACGGGATCCCGTACTTCGCCGTCATCTCCCAAACCGGGTCGAGAACGGGGTTCTCCCAGTCGAACTCCTCGGTGATGTTGTACGTCGGGATCGGGAACGTGAACGGCCTTCCACGCATGTCGCCTTCGTTCATCACCTCGGCGAACGCTCGGTTGAGCAGGTCCATCTCCGGCTGGTAGTCGCCGTAGGTCGCCTCCTGGAAGACGCCGCCGACGATCGCTGGCTCGTCGCGCATGTGCCGGGGGACCTTCAGATCGAGCGTCACGTTCGTGAACGGCGTCTGGAATCCGACGCGCGTCGGGACGTTCATGTTGTAGACGAACTCCTGGACGTTCTGCTTCACCTCGTCGTAGCTCAACCCGTCGGCCCGGATGAACGGGGCGAGGTAGGTGTCGACGTTGGAGAACGCCTGCGCCCCGGCCGACTCCCCCTGCAGCGTGTAGAGGAAATTGACGATCTGCAGGAGGACGACGCGGAAGTGCTTCGCCGGCTTCGACTCGATCTTCCCCCGGACGCCGCGAAACCCCTGCAGGAGAAGGTCGCGCAGGTCCCACCCGACGCAGTACGCTCCGAGCGTCCCGAGGTCGTGGATGTGGAAGTCGCCCGACTCGTGCGCCGCGCGTATCGCCTCCGGATAGATCCGCCCGAGCCAATAGCGGGAAATGATCTTGTCGGTGATGTGCGTGTTCAGCCCCTGGAGGGAGTAGGTCATGTTGCTGTTCTCGCGAACCCGCCAGTCGCGATCGTCGAGGTAGTCCTCGACCAGAGGGAGATCGGCCATCAGGCCGCGCATCTCGCGTAGGTCCTCATGCTGCTTACGGTAGAGGATGTACGCCTTCGCCGCGCGCGTCCGCCCGGCGCGGATCAGCGTCTCCTCGACGAGATCCTGGATCTCCTCGACCGTCGGGTACTCGTCGACGAATCGCGCATCGAGGGCCCGGGTGATCAGCTCGCACAGCGCCGCCGCGACCCGCTCGTCGGGATCCCCGACCGAACGCATGGCCTTCCAGATGGCTGTTGTGATCTTGGCCTCATCGAACGGTACGACGCGCCCATCGCGCTTGACGATGCACTGCATGAACCCCCCTCTCGGACGCGAGCCACCGGCCCGGTGCAAAGGACCCATCCTAGCACCGCCGGTTCCGAGCGACAATCGTGCCCGATCTGCCCGAATCTGCTGGAATCGGCAAGGGGACGGACGCTCACAACGCTCCCGCGCCGACCTCGGACATCGATCACGGACTTCGTCCCGAGATCGATCCCGCCTCCGCGCGAGACAGACTCCCGCCGATGGACGGAGAAGAACGGTCCACTGCTTGATTCGCGATCACCGCTTGGCTAACATCGATCGTCATTCCTGACCTGCAATACGTGAGAATGAGACTTCGAAGAGGTGAGTACGATTCCTAACATCGCTTCCGCACGAAAGCGCTTGCGGCAGAGCCAGAAGCGCAAGGGGTTGAATCGGGCCAAGAAGGCCGCGATCAAGCGCGTCGAGAAAGAGATCCGCCGCCACCTCGAGGCCGGAGACATGGAGGCGGCGCGGGCGCTCCTCCCCGAGCTCGCTCAGGCGACGGACAAGGCCGCCAAGCGCAACACGATCCACGCGAACAAGGCCGCACGGATCAAGTCGAGGTGGACGAAGAGAGTCCAGGCGTAGGGGAGGAGGCGTCCGATGCGGCAGTTCGATTTCCTCGGTAAGACGAAGTACTTCCTCCCGCTCTCGCTCCTGCTGATCGCGGTCTCCGTGGTCGTCCTCATCCCGGGCGTCCGCGGGCTCAAGTGGGGGATCGACTTCACCGGCGGGATGGAGTTCACCGTCCTCTTCTCCGAGGCCGTCGACACGGCCGACATCCGTGCCGCTCTCGGAGCGATCGACGCCGGGGACGTCGATCTGACCACGTCCGTCATCCAGGACGTCGCCGAGCGGAACACCAAGGTGATCACGACGCAGCTCCTCAACGTCGAGGAGGACCAGCGCGTCATCGACCGGATCGAGACGACGCTCCGTGCCGACTTCCCCGTCGAGGACGTCAGCCGCCGCCTGATCGGTCAGCAGGTCAGCCAGGAGTTGGCGCAGAAGGGTTGGCAGGCCGTTCTGCTCGCCATCGTGGCGATCCTCGTCTACATCTCGTGGCGGTTCCGCTTTCGCTACGCGATCGGCGCCGTCGCAGCGATTCTCCACGACGTGATCCTCGCCCTCGGCGTCTTCGCGATCTTCAAGGTCGAGGTCAACCTGGCAACGATCGCCGCCTTCCTGACGATCGTCGGGTACTCGCTGAACGACACGATCGTCATCTACGACCGGATCCGTGAGAACCTGAAGATCGAGCGTCGGCGGTCGATCTTCGAGATCATCAATCACAGCGTGAACCAGTCGCTCAGCCGGACGTTGAACACGTCGATCACGACGTTCATCCCGGTCATCATCCTGTTCCTGTTCGGCGGAAGCGTCCTGCGAGGATTCTCCCTCGCCCTGCTGATCGGTGTCATCGTCGGAACCTACTCGTCGATGTACATCGCCAATCCGATTCTCTACGCCTGGAGCCGCAGGGCAGACAAGACGAAGAAGGGGAGATGAGGTCCCTCCTTCGGGACGGGAGGGAGTGGAGACTTGCTCCCGGGCCGGACGAAGCCCTCGTCGACAGGATTCACTCGACTCTCGGCTGTGCCCACCCGTTCGCCGTCCTTCTCGCCCAGCGCGGGGGCGCGTCGTGGGAGTCGCTGATCGACCCCGGCGTCCGCAGCTTCCATTCCCCGTTTCTCTTCTCCGACATGGAGCGGGCGGTCGACCGCGTCGCGAAGGCGATCGAGACCGACGAGCGGATCTTCATCCACGGAGACTTCGACGTCGACGGACTGACCGGGGCGGCCGTCCTCTACCGCGGCCTTCGTCCCCTTCTCCCGCAGAACACGCTGAAGGTCGACGTCGGGGACCGATCGAACGGACACGGCATCTCGCGGCCGTTCGTCCTTCGGGCCATCGAAGAGGAGTTCGCCCTGGTGATCACTGCCGACTGCGGCGTCACCAACTGCGCCGAGATCGACGCCCTCAAGGAGGCGGGGATTGACACGATCGTCACCGACCACCACCTCCCGCCGGAGCCACTCCCCAACGCACTGGCGATCATCGACGCCCACCGCAAAGGGGAGACCTACCCGAACCGTCAGCTCGCCGGCGTCGGGGTTGCGTACAAGCTCGTTTGTGCCCTCTACGAGCGCCTCGGGAAGCCTGCTCCGACGCACCTTCTCGATCTCGTCGCGCTGGGGACCGTCGCCGATCTCGTTCCGCTGTCGTCCGACGGCGAGAGCGAGAACCGCGCCTTCGTCCGCGAGGCGTTCTCGCTGATCGGGAAGGGAGAAGGATCGTCCCAGGGCCTCCGCGTCCTGCTCGAGAAGCTCTCCGTCAACCCGAAGAAGATCAACACCTCGGACATCGGCTACCTCATCGCCCCGAAGTTGAACGCGGCGAACCGCGCCGGGGATCCGAAGGTCGCCTTCCTCCTTCTGATCACCGAGATCCCGGACCAGGCGGAGTACCTCGCGGAGATTCTCCTCGACTACAACCGCGACCGGGAGATCGCTCAGAACGACCTGATCGCGCAGGCGGAGGAGTACATCCGCGAAGAGGCGTTGAACCCGCAGGAGGACGGGTTCGTCTTCGTCACGGGGAAGTACTGGAACGAGGGGATTCTCGGCCTCGTCGCGTCCTACCTCACCGAGCGGTTCCGCGTGCCTTCGATCGTCGTCTCCCGGGGTGACCGCGTCAGCCGCGGGTCGTGCCGGTCCGTCGGCGAGTTCGACATCAGCGCCTGTCTCGAGGCACAGGAGGACCTGTTGCTTCAGTACGGCGGGCATCGGATGGCCGCCGGGTTCTCCGTCGGCAACGAGAACCTCCCGCTGCTGGAGGAGCACCTGTACGCGTACGTCGCCGCTCGGCGCGAGGAACTGACGAACCTCGTCGCCGAGGAGGTCGATACGCGGATCGCCATCGGCGACGTCGATCTCCGCTTCTACACCGACCTGACTTCGCTCGGTCCGTTCGGGCCGGGCAACCCCAGACCCCGTTTTCTCCTCTCGGACTGCACGTTCTCTGAGCTCACGCTCGTCGGGAACCGGAAACAGCACCTCAAGGGGCAAGTGACCCAGAACGGCACGTCGCTGCCGTTCATCGCGTTCCGGATGGCGAAGTACCTCGACGCGTTCGAGCGGGCCGAGCCGGCCGGGCTCGTCGGACACACCGGGTTCGACGATTGGCGGGGAAGCGTTCAGATCCAGGGCCTGGATTTGGTGACAAGCTAGCACTCGGGCCCTTCCCGGGGACAGCTCTCAGCGCAGAGATCGTCTCGGGAGCCGCGATGCGTCTCCAGAGCCGGGCGAGAAGCAGCGGAGCGCCGCTTCTCGCGTGGGTGACGTATCACTCATCTCTCTGATGCTTCCCGGTCGAGACGCCAATTGCAATTCGTCACCAGCACGAGAAGCCGCCAAGGCGGCTTCTCGCACGCCTTGCGCTTCGCGCAAGGCGCTACTTGCCGACGCAGAAGCGGGAGAAGACGGCGTCGAGGATCGATTCGCTGACGTCGATCCCCTGGAGCTCGCCGGCCGTCCGATAGGCCGTGCGCAGCTCCTCGGCGATCATGTCCGGCGTGTGCCCGGCGCGCGCCGTCTCCGCCGCACGCCGAAGCGCTTCGCCGGCCCGCCGGATCAGGTCGCGCTCCCACGTATCGAGCAGAAGGACCGAATTCCGCGTCGGAAGCTCTCCGCCGACGAGGAGCCGAAGGATCGCCTCCCGAAGATCCTCGATCCCGGCCCCGGTTTTCGCCGAGACGTCGATCCGTTCGGACCACGAACCCGCAACGGCCTCGCCGAGGCGGTCGGGCAGGTCGACCTTGTTGACGACCAGGATCGAGGAGACGCCCCACTCCCGGTCGAGGGTCTCCCGATCCTCCCCGGTGAGCGATTCGCTTCGATCGACGAGGCGGAGGACGAGGTCGGACCGATCGATCGCACCCTGCGTCCGCCGGACGCCCTCCGCCTCGACCGGATCGCCCGGCTCCCTGAGGCCGGCCGTGTCGATCCACCGAACCGGGATCCCGAAGAGCGACGCCTGTTCCTCGACCGTGTCGCGCGTCGTCCCGGGGATCGGCGTCACGATCGCGCGCTCCTCCTCGAGGAGCGCGTTCAGGAGGGTCGACTTCCCGACGTTCGGCCGACCGACGATCGCGATCGTCAAGCCCTCGCGGAGGATCCGCCCCTGCTCGCTCCGGGCGAGGAGCCGGTCGACGCGCTGCGAGAGCGCATCGATCCGCGGGAGGACGGCCTCGACCTCGACGTCGAGATCCGGGTAGTCGATCTCGACCTCGAGGTCGGAGAGGATCCCGGCCAGTTCGTCCCGAATCTCCTCCAGCGCCCCCGAGAATCGCCCGCCGAGCCGATCGACCGCCGCCTCGAGGCCGAGGGTCGTCCGCGCCTGCACCACGTCGAGGACCGCCTTCGCCTGGTCGAGCGAGATCCGACCGTTGAGGAACGCGCGCTTGGTGAACTCGCCCCGCTCGGCCATCCGCGCTCCGGCGTCGAGGACCGCGTCGAGGACTGCGCGCGTCGCGACGATCCCGCCGTGGCAATTGATCTCCACGACGTCCTCCCGCGTATACGTCTGCGGCGCCCGCATGATCGAAACGAGGACCTCGTCGATCGGGCGATCCCCGACGACGATCCGCCCGTAGTGAAGGGTGTGGCTCGGGGCGTCCTGCAGGGCGCTGCTCCGCCCGGTGCAGAACAGGCCGGCGGCGATGCCGATCGCCTCCGGACCGGTCAATCGGACGATCCCGATCCCTCCCTCGCCGAGGGGGGTGGAGATCGCGGCGATGGTGCCTTCGTCCATCAGGCGTCGTCCGGCTCGATCAGCACCCGACGCTCGTCCCCCTCGCCGACGCTCCGCGTCTGCACGCCGGGGACGTTGGCCAGTGTGACGTGGATCGTTCGCCGTTCGTGGGCCGGCATCGGGTTCAAGCGGATCCGCTTCCGGTCGCGGCGAACTTCCTCTGCCTTCGTCAACGCGAATCGGATCAGCTCGGCTCGACGCCGCTTCACCGCCCCGTTGACATCGAGGACGACCTCGACGTCCTGGCCCGACTTCCGACGGAGCGCGCCGCGGAGGAGGAGCTCCAGTGCCGTGAGGACGGCCCGGTCCTCCGGGAGCGAGAACAGGCTCCCCTCGAGATTGACGTAGAGGCCCTCGGGATCGGACGACGGTTCGACCTCGAACGTCGCGTCCTCTTCGAGGAGGGCGAGGAGCTCTCGGAGGTAGGTCTCAACCTCCTGCTGAAGCGCCTTCGTCTCCATCGCTCTCCTCGGCCTCCACGTCCAGGACGTCCGCGGCCGGAACGGCGACCGTCCCGTCTTCGGCCCGAGCCATCTCCCAGTTGACGAACGCCTGCTGCCCGACCTGGGTCGCGGTGGTCAGGAGGTAGTAGAGCCAGAGGCCGGCCGGGAAGCGCCACAGCAGCACGCCCATCAGCAGCGGGAAGAAGTAGCCCATGTACTTCTGGATCCCCTTCGCGTCGCCGGTCGGCATCGGGGTCATGAACCGCTGTTGGACGAGCATGATCAGCGTCGTCAGGACGACGAGGATCAAGTACGGGTCGTGAACGCTGAGGTCCGGGATCCAGAGGAAGCCGGGCGAGATGTGGATCTGCGGGCTCGCGTAGAGCATCGCGCGCCAGATGATGAAGATGATCGGGAGCTGGATCAGCATCGGAAGGCAGCCGCCCATCGGGTTGACGCCCTCCTTCTTGTACACCTCGAGGACCTTCTGCTGCATCAGCTGACGATCGTCCTTGTACCGCTCCTGGATCCGCTTGAGGCGCGGTTGGATCCGCTGCGTCTTCGCGATCGAGTGGTACTGCTTCCGCATCAACGGAAAGAGGATGATCCGGGTCATCAGGGTGAACAGGATGATCGCCCACCCGTAGTTGCCGGTGTGGCGGTAGAGGAGGTCGAGGAACCGGATGACGACCACCATCGCCCGGGCGCCGATGCCCGGTTCGTCGAGCGCCTCGATCCCGACGGCCTCCATCAGCAGGAAGCGACGGCGCCCGCTGTACAGCGTGAACCGGTAGGACGACGTCCCCTCCGGCGCGGGGAGCTTCACGCCGAACCGCCAGCTCCCCGACTCCGTCGCCTCGGCGAACGGCTCGACCGCCGTGCCCTCGTCCGGGATGAGGAAGAAGACGATCTCGTTGTCCAACAGGCCGAGCCCGTCGAACGAGAAGTACGAGCCGGGCGCGAGCATCGCCGGCGACGGCTCGCCGTCGAACATGTAGTGAAGCTGCCGCCCCTTCTCCTGCGGGATGTACTTCTGGACGGTCATCGCGAGCTCGGGCGCGGCGGCGTCCCCTTCGGCCGTCCCCATCGGCGTGATCTCGATCTCGACGCTCATGTCGTACAGCCCGTCGGGCTCGATCGTGAATCGCTTGATCACCGTGTAGCCGGTCAGCTCCCCGGTGAACGTGACGACGAGCGCGCCGGAGTCGGTCCACTCGGGCTCGCCGAGCGCGTAGGTCCCCTCGATCGCTTCGCCGCGCAGGTCGAACGGGAACTCCGCGTCGACCGTGTACCGCCTGGCGAAGGATGTCGCGTCGCTCGTCGTGCCGTAGATCAGCTCCTGGACGTTGGAGCCGTACGGGGCGAACGTCAGCAGAACGCTCCTCAGCGTGCCGCCGTCCTCGGAGAAGAGGTAGTTGGCGAGGGGCGTCGCGACGATCAGCTCCTGGTACCCCTCCCGCTCGGTGACGTCGAACGTGATCTCCGGCTCGGCTGCGGCCGCGCAAAGCGACAGGAAAAGAAAAAGAACCGCTAGCGTTCCATAGCGTACTGGCTTCGTTCCCACGATGACCTCCTCCGGAGAGGGTATCGTGGGCGGGAAACGCGCGCAACTCCGTTGAACAGGGTGTTCGGCCGCGGTACACTGCGCCTCGCCGATGTTTACGGGCGTTATGCTAGGCCTTCATACGCTCCGCACCCGAGCGCCAATGCGGTTCCGATCGAACCGACTGCGGCGCAGTACATCACGAGGATGATGCCGTTTGTTCATCGCGATTGAGGAAGCGATCCGGAAGTACGGCGCCGGCGAGATGCTGATCCTCGTCGACGACGAGACCCGCGAGAACGAAGGCGACCTCGTCATCGCCGCCGAGCACATTTCTCCGGAGGCGATCAACTTCATGATCACGCACTGCCGAGGGCTGGTCTGTACGCCGATCACCGAGGACCGTGCGCGAAGCCTCGGACTCGAGCCGATGTGCCCGAAAAACACCGCGCTCCACGGAACCACGTTCACCGTGTCGGTCGACGCAAGGGACGGGATCACCTCCGGGATCTCGGCCTTCGACCGCGCCCACACGATTCGGCTCCTGATCGACGACGCAACGCGCCCAAGCGACCTTGCCCTCCCGGGACACGTCTTCCCGCTGATTGCGCGGGACGGCGGTGTCCTTCGTCGCGCCGGGCATACCGAGGCAACGATCGACCTAGCTCGTCTCGCGGGTCTCAAGCCGGCCGCGGTCCTCTGCGAGATCCTGAACGACGACGGGACGATGGCCAGGCTGCCGCAACTGGAGCCGTTCGCCGAGAAGCACGGTCTATCGATGGTCAACATCGCCGATCTGATCGCCTTTCGGAAGCGGACCGAGCGCCCGCTCGAACGCGTCGCCGAGGCCGAGCTGCCGAAGCGGTTCGCTGCGCGCTCCGAATCCTCAGCTACACAGATCCAGTAGAGCACAGAGAAAACCCGCCCTGGTGAGAGGAAGGCCAACGTGCAACGTTCTCCGGAGCAGCCCGGGCGAGCGGACCGAGTCGCCGAATCAGATACAATCCTCGGTACAGAAGACGAAGAAGAGGGGGCTCTGACACCAGCCAACCGAGGTTGGACCCTGTGTGCGCAGGAGGAGGAGGGACCATGGGAGAGGTTTGCGAAGCGAAGCTCGACGGCTACAAAGGCGCCCGGACCGCCGAGAGCCTGATCGAGACGGTCAGCGTCCTCCGCGAAGTGCGATGAGCTACGAGCTCGTCCGCGGGATGAACGACGTCCTCCCCGAGAAGGTCGGTCGCTGGCGCCTCGTCGAGGAGGCGATCCGCGACGTCGCACGTCGGTACAACTACCGCGAGATCCGCTTCCCCATCGTCGAGCAGACCGAGCTGTTCACCCGCGGAATCGGGGAGGCGACCGAGGTCGTCACCAAGCAGATGTTCACCTTCCCCGATCAGAAGGGACGCAGCCTGACGCTTCGCCCCGAGGGAACCGCCTCGGCCGCCCGCGCCTACTTGTCGCACGGGCTTCAGACGAACGCGCCGTTCCAGAAGTGGTTCTACCTCGGGCCGATGTTCCGCTACGAAAAACCGCAGCGGGGCCGCCACCGTCAGTTCCACCAGTACGGGATCGAGGCGATCGGCTCGCTCGACCCGAGCCTCGACGTCGAGGTGATCGCCTTCGCCTGGGCGCTGATGACCGACCTCGGCCTCGGCGGGCTGTCGCTCCGCCTGAACTCGATCGGCTGCTCGGAGGATCGGGAGGCATACCACGCCGTGCTGCGGGCCCACTTCGCCGACTCGATCGGATCGATGTGCGCCGACTGCCAACGCCGCTACGAGGACAACCCCCTGCGGATCCTCGACTGCAAGGAGGACGGTTGCCGGCCGTTCATCGAGTCCGCGCCCGGACCGGCCGACCATCTCTGCGAGGATTGTGCTCAACACTTCTCAAGGGTTCGCGAGTTGCTCGATCAGCTGGAACTCTCCTACGGGATCGACCCGCACCTCGTGCGGGGCCTCGACTATTACACGCGGACCGTTTTTGAGCTGATCTCCGCCGACCTCGGCGCGCAGGACTCGTTGCTCGGTGGCGGGCGGTACGACGGGCTGGTCGAGGCGCTCGGCGGCCCGCCGACCCCTGGCGTCGGCTTCGCCGGTGGGACTGATCGGCTCGTCCTCGTGCTGGAGGAGCGGGAGGGGGCGCTCGAACCGGAGCGGCTCGACCTGTTCCTCGCGTCGATCGGTGAGGAGGGACGGAGGGCCGTCTTCGAGCTGGCCGAGAAGCTGCGGCGGGCCGGTCGGTCGGTCGAGTTCGACCACCGGGACCGCGGCCTCCGCAAGCAGCTCGCGTTGGCCAATCAGCTCGGCGCTCGGTATCTCCTGGTGGTCGGTGAGGACGAAGTGCGCGCCACGCGCGCATCGCTCAAGGAGATGGACTCCGGCGAGGAGCGGGAGGTCGAGCTGACCGTCGACGCACTGGGGAATGCAATTCGAGGAGGGTGAGATGGAGCTGAAGTCGATCCCGATCGAGAACCCGGATGGGCTGAACCTGATCCTCGGGCAGTCACACTTCATCAAGACGGTCGAGGACCTCCATGAGACACTCGTCACCGCGATCCCGGGAATCCAGTTCGGCCTCGCCTTCTGCGAGGCGTCCGGACCTTGCCTGATCCGACACTCCGGGACGAACGAGGAACTCCAGGGGCTTGCGATCCGCAACGCCGAGGCGATCGGTGCCGGTCATTCGTTCATCGTTTTCCTGAAGGACGCGTTCCCGATCAATGTGATGAACGCCGTCAAGCGGGTTCCCGAGGTCTGCCGGATCTTCTGCGCCACCGCCAACCCGGTTCAGGTCGTCGTGGCCGAGGAAGAAGGTGGCCGCGGTATCCTCGGCGTCATCGACGGCCTCAGTCCGAAGGGCATCGAAGGCCCGGACGACGTCGCCGACCGGAAGCAGTTTCTCCGGACGATCGGGTACAAGGGCTGAGGCTCCGCACTCACTCGGGACGGGTCCATCGCAGAGAAAACCCGGCACCGTGTTCTAGCAGCCCGCTTCTCCGTTTCATTCGAATCCTTTACGCCGGGAATCCCGTGCGTTGGCAGCACAAACGGAGGTGCAGCGAGCCCGAAGCCGCGTGGCCTACGATGACAGGACCGACAGCTTGGCCGCCGACTTGCCGCTGTCCGACCGTTGGTCACAGGAATGTGACGAAGCGAGGCATGGGCCCTTGTGGCTTTCCGGGACGTATCCCGTGGCTAGTTGTGCGGGCGCGCGATCCGGTCCCCTCTTGCGGCATGTTCTGCTTGCGTTCTGCGCTTCCGAATCCAGATCAGAACGCCAACAAGGATGACGATAAGAACGCACAGTGGTAGGAAGTAGGAGCGTTCGATCCCAATGGCGGTTGCCAGAACTCCCAGCAGCAACGGGAAGACCATGCCGCCGAGGGACAAGCACGCGAACAGCAGACCGGTGACCGCTCCGGACTGCTGCGGATACTCCTCGGAGGCCTTGGCGACCATGAGAGGGAAGATCGGCCCGACCCCCAAGCCATACAGACAAGCGAACACAGCTTTTGCCCCGACGGCGGGGGTCAGGAGGAAGGCCAGGAGCGAAGTCGATGCGAGCGAGAGTCCGAAGAGAAGGATTCGTTTCGTTGCGATCCGCTTGACCAGCCAGCTTGTGGCAAGCCGGCTCGACATCATTCCAACAAGGAACACGCTCACGGCCGCACTCGAGAGGCGCATGTTCACGCCCAGTTCGGTGCTGAAGTACTCGGCCAACCAGTAGGAGAAACCCAGGTCCACGGCCACATAGAGAAAGACCAGCACCGAAGCGATGATCATGTTCGGGTTGCGCATGATGGACGTGAGAGGCGTCCTGCTGTTCCGATCTGCCGATGAGTTGGGTATCTTCACCAGCAACACGACACTCGTCAGCAGCAGGACCAGCGCGGCCGTCTCCAGGAACGGCCATCGCCAGGCCAATCCACCCGCGATGTTGACCGAAACCAGAAGGGGCGCGATGAAGCTGCCGACCGCCGCGAAAAGCGTCTGAATGGACAGATACCTGCTTCGCTGATCGGGGTACATGTCGAGCATCACGCTCTGGCCGATGGACCCGATCGGGCTGCCAAAGAGACTGAAGCCGAACACCGTGACGCAGAGCGCGACGTATCCAGGGGCGAACCCCATGCAGATCAGGCCCCCGGCGAACAATCCGCAGAACGAGGCAAAGATCCTCTTCCGGTTCACGTAGTCCGAGGCAATCGCGCCAAGGCTGCTTCCGAAAAGGCTACCCAAGGAAAGCAAGGTGAAGAGGAAACCAGCCTGGGCATACGAGATGCCCAAATCCTGAACGATGGCCGGAACGGAGGGCCCCAGGAGGCCGATCACCATGACCCACAGAAGATTGGAGGCAAAACCTGCGTACGGCACGATCTGCCTCTACGCGATGTGGTTCATCGCCTGCCGGACGCTCCACTGCTCGTGCACCAGGCCGGCCATCGCTTCGATCATCGCCTGCACATTCTTGCGCTTCCAGATGTTCCGGCCCATCGCGATTCCGCGAGCACCGGCTTGCATCGCGTAGTAGACGTTGGAGATGACCTCTTCATCGCTGTCCGATTTCGGTCCTCCGAGAATGAGTATGGGAATCGGGCAGCCCTCGACGACTTCGCGGAAGGAATCCGGATCGCCCGTGTAGTACGTCTTCACGATGTCGGCGCCAATCTCCATGGCCGCGCGGGAAGCTAGCTTGACTCCTTCCGGATCCGTAGAGCTCAGATCCTTGCCTTTGGCCATCGCTTCGACCATGAGGGGCAACCCGAGGCGGGCGCACTCGTCCGCAGCGAGAGACGCGTTTCGCGTGAACTCGCCTTCCCGCTCATGACCGAACTTCACGGTAACAGCGGCTCCCGCGGCGCCGTATTCCACTGCCGTTGCCGGCGACGTGATCATCTCCTCTTCGAACTTGCCGCCCAACACGGTGAACCCGCCGGTGAGACGGAGCAAGAGTGATGTCTTCCTGTCCCACGCGTCGGCCGCCGCCCGGGCGAAGCCCCGGGTGGTGAGAATGCAGTCGGCTCCCCCTGCAACGCACTGACTCACCAGTTTCGCGGGATCGTTGATCCCTTCCATCGGCCCCGCGATGCCACCGTGGTCCACCGCGATACACACGCTGTTTCCGGTGGACTTGTCGAACAGCGAGTTCATCCGTATCTGCTTGCCAATCTGCATGAGCGCTCCTCCCTAGGGCATCCCACCGATCCTGCCAAACGTCTCTCTCAACCCCGAGTACGACTCTCGGTAGACTGCAAACAGATCATCGTAGACCTGTCTGTGCTCCCGATTCGGCTCGAATGTCCGCTCGATTTGGACGGCAGCTTCGGCAGCTTCGGCCAGGCTACCATACCGCTCCAAACCGAACAGCGCGATGCACAGATCTCCGGCAAGCTCGGCGTCCTTCATGACGGGCAGCAGGAACCGCTTGCCGGTGATGTCGGCCTTGATCTGGATCCATTGCTCGCTCCTCGCCTGCCCCCCGGTGATCCTCACGTCGTCCACGTGTAGACCGATCTCCTCCATCACGGTAATGATGTCTCGGATGGCGAAACCTACCGACTCCACAACCGCTCGCGTCATCTCTCGCCGGCCGTGGTTCATCGTGAGACCGACGAACGCACCCCGTGCATTCGGATCCCAGATGGGTGCACGCTCCCCCGCCAAGTACGGCAGGAAGACGAGCTTATGCGATCCGGCGGGCACCGTCTCGATGTCCCGGAAGAGTTCCGCAAAGGGCACGCCTCTCTTGCCGGTGATCTCCTTGAACCACTGCAGCGCCTTGCCCGACGTCGAGACGATTCCCGACACGTTGTGGTACCCATCGATCACGTGGCGCACGCAGAGAAGCCTGGGATCCGAGACTTCCCGGTCGGCGCACAGGTTGACCCCTTCGGACGTTCCGGCGCGGTCGCAGGCCCTGCCTGGGGCGACCGTCCCGGTCCCGATGATCGAGACGGTGAAATCCGCTCCCCCGGCGAAGACCGGCACGCCCGCGGGTACGTCCAGAAGGTCGCGCGCCGCCGTCGTCGTTTCGCCGATACAATCGCCCGGCTTCACGAAATCCGGGAACTTGCTCCACTCCATCCCCAGCTGCGTCACCAGTTCCTCGGTCCAGATGTAAGACTCGAAGCCGATGGCCGGAAGGACCGTGGCCGCGTTGCCGGTCAGTAGGTAGTTGATGTACTCGGGGCACGCGAAGAAGAATCTGGTCTTCTCATAGATCTCAGGTTCATGCTTGTAGAACCAAAGCGCCTTGGGGAGGTAGAACGTCGGATCCACATAGAAGCCGTTGATCTCGGAGACGGTCGCGGCCTCCTCGATGCATCTCCGGTCCATCCATAAGATCGCAGGGTGCAGCGGCCTGTCGTCGCTTCCGACCGGTACCAGCGTGGGGCCGTTTCCGCTGACGACAATCGCACCCGGCTTCTTCTCCGACGAGAGCCCGAACTCGGCGCAGAGGTCTCGTACTCCCTGAACCCAATCCCCGGCATCCGTCTCGTGACGAAGAGGATCGGAGGGGCTGCTCAGAAGCGTGAGGGGCTTCTGCCTGATCTCGAGTGGGGTGCCGTCCTCCCTGAGCAAGGCGCCCTTGAGGACTGTTGTGCCGATGTCCAGGGCTAGGATCATTGTTCCAGCAGGACGCGAAGCGTGTCCTGACTCATTGCGGCCTCAATGCCCTCACTGATGTTCTCGTAGCCGACAACTCGCGAGATCAGGGGTTTGACATCGACCATGCCGTACCCGATGAGTCTCACGGCCTGATGGAAGTCGATTTCCGTCCGGCCTTCGCTGCCGGTGATGAGGCTCTCGGTCCGGTGCATCTTGTTTGCATCCATCGGAAGCGGCATCTCTTCCAGATACGACGTGTAGATGTTCAGTCGCCCGGCCTTCGCCAGGGCCGAGATCCCGGACGTCAGAGCCGCCTGGGCGGGACTCGTCACCACACAGGCATCGACACCGATCCCTCCGGTCTCCGAACGAACGATCTCCTCCAGATCTTCTTTCGAGGGATCGATCCCTGCGAACGCACCCAGCCTCCTCGCCACATCGAGGCGCTTCGCGTTCGGATCGGAGATGAACACCCGCGCGCCCATGGCGCGCGCAACCTGGAGGTGAAGGATTCCCATGGGCCCTGCGCCCACGATGAGCACGTTCTCCCCGAGCTCAACCTGCAGCTTCTTCAGGGACCGGATGCAGCATGCTACGGGTTCCACGAAGGCGGCTTCCTGTAGCGTCATGTTGCCAGGGATCGGGTAGACCTGCGATCCCCTGACGGCGATGGACTCGCCGAACCCGCCCAGAACCTGCTGCCCGGGCCTGAAGCGGTTGGAACACAGATTCGATCGACCGGTTCGACAGAAGTAGCACTGCCCGCAACGAGTGATCAAATCGAGGGCCACGTGCATGCCGGGCGTGAAGTCGCCGAGCACCTTCGACCCGATCTCGACGATCTCGCCTGACGCCTCGTGTCCGGGAATGATGGGGTAGTGGATCTTCAAGTCCCCAAGGTAGAGCCGCTGCTCCAACGTGCAGATCCCGCAGTTCCTGATTCTCACCAGGACTCTGGTTTCGGAAATCACGGGATCCGCAACATCCTGGATCCTCATCTTCTTGGGTCCGATCAGGACGGCTGCTTTCATCTACGGCTCCTCCATCCCTGGTTCTCTCTGACCATGAACACCCGCCTTCACGACATACTACTCTGGAACACCCGAGTCGCTCGAGGCATGGATGCCGTAACGGTTGAACGCTGCGAGTCAGGACGGCTTCTTCCCACTATCGTTCACTCCCCTTGAGTCGGTAGTGCCGCACAATCGAGTAGGCGATCATCGCGCCCACGGTAATGATGTACGGAAAGGCGAGGATGAAGTCCGCGGGGATGTCGATTGCCCCTTGAGCGAAGTTCGAGAAGCTCTCGGCAAGACCGAACACGATGCACGCAATGAGGATTCCGTGCGGGGTCTTGTTCCCTAAGTAGATGGCCACCAGTGCGATCCAGCCCCGGCCCGATGTGATTCCCGGAACGAAGGCTCCCATCTGCAAGCTCAGAATCGCTCCCGCGAGGCCACACGTGAACCCGGAGATCAGGATCGCGTACATTCGGTAGCGTCTGGGCTTCAGGCCGATCGCCTCAATGGCGGCCGGATTGGAGCCGGTCCCTCGAATCCGAAGCCCGAACGCCGTCTTGTAGACGACGATTGCGGCGAGGACGACCATGATCCAGCTAACATAGACCAGGACGTTGTGGCCAACGAGAACGTCACCGAGCACCGGAATGCGCTGCAACGACGGGATCGACAGGACCGGCAGCTTCGGGAGATTCTCGAACCGGATGACGCCCTTGTTGCCGAACATCTGAAACGCAAGGACCACCGTAATCCCTTCGGCGCAGAGGTTCGTGGCCAGACCGGTGATGAAGATGTTCGCTCGCAGGTTGAGACTGATGAAGCCGAAGACGTACGCGGCAACGACGCTGGCACCGATGCCCAGGACAATGCCCAGAAAGAGGCTCCCGGTCGCTGCAGCGAACACGACGCTGAAGAACGCGCCGATGAGCATGAGCCCTTCCAAAGCGATGTTGAGCATCCCCGCGAGTTCGGTGAAGAGCCCCCCGATGGCCGCGAGGAGAAACGGGGCCATGATCCTGATCGTGCTGTGCAGTATGGGAATGGGGAAGGAGGAGCCGCTCATTTCGCCACCTTCTTTCTCGAGGCGAACAGGCCGTAGAGCGCCTGGGCCGTGACCAGGAAGAAGATGACCGCCTGAGCGATCTTGGCGAGCTCGAACGTGACGTCCGCGTGAAGCATGGCGGCCTTCGCTCCCGCATCCAAGTAGGCGAAGAAGAGCGCCGCCGGAATCACCGCGACGGGGTTGTTCTTCGCGATGAGGGCGACGGCGATCCCGTTCCACCCGAGGCCGGCGGTGACTCCCTTCAGGCACCGGTAGTGGCTTCCCATGATAGAAACGGCGCCGGCCAGCCCGTGGAATCCTCCGCTAATCGCCATGGGCACAACCAAGTACTTGGCGACGTTGATTCCTGCGTATCTGGAGAACTCGCGGTTGATTCCGCACATCCGCATCTCGTAGCCCCAGTGCGTTCGCTGCATGAAGAAGTACGTGCCGATCGCGGCCGCCACCGCGAAGAAGATGCTGACGTCCAGCTTTGACGGCTTGAAGATCAGCAGGAAGCGGTATTGCTCGGCGATGCTCGCGGTGGTCAGCATGCTGTTCTTCGGATCATCCAGCGGCCCGGTGACCAGGTAGTTGATGATCAGGATCACCGCGGCGGAAATGAGGAAGGAGGAGATGAGTTGGTCGGTTCCCCAGCGCATTTGGAAGAAGCCGGAGAGTCCCGCGAGAAACGCGCCCATCCCCACGGCCGCGATGATGGCGGCCGCCCCGCCGAGGATGCCGGGCATGTCGGGCAGCGCAAGCAGGATGACCGTGGCCACCAGCGCTCCGGAGTACGCTTGTCCCTCTCCGCCGAGGTTGAAGGTCGATGACTTGAAAGCGACCGCGATGCCCAGTCCGGTGAACATCAACGCAATCGCCTGGTTCAACAGGTTCCCGAAGTAGTAGGCCTTCGTGAACGGGCCGATGAAGAAGTAGTAGATCGCTCTCCCCGGCTCCTCGCTGAGAAGGAGAATCAGAAGGATCACGATCGCGAAGGAGATGCCGACCGTCAGAGCGAGCCCCGTCGTACTGCTCAGTAGATTCGCGATTCGCTTTCTATCCACGATGGACCTCTGACGGGACCGTCTCACTCGGACTCCGAGAGTCGTCTCGAAGGCCGAGCATGTACTCGCCGATGACTTCCTTGTTCAACGTCTCCGTGTTCTCCAAGCGCCCCACGATCCTTCCTCGGTACATGACCAGAATGGTGTCCGCCAGCCCGAGGATCTCGTCCAGGTTCGACGAGATCAGAAGGACCCCGGCCCCTCGCTCTCGCAGCTCCAGCATCTTCTCGTAGACGAACTGGCTGCTCGCGATGTCCAGCCCCCACGTTGGTTCGGAGAAGAGAGTGAAGTCGGTGTCGGCCGCGAGTTCCCTCGCCAGGATCATCTTCTGAATGTTCCCGCCGGACAGATTCCCCGCCAGCATCCCCTCACCCGCGTCGATGGAGAAGTGCTCAATGAGACCTTTCGTGAACTCCCGTATACTCCGGCGTTGCAGAACACCGGCTCGAAGGAAATCGTGGTGCTTCGCGACGATGCAGTTCTCGCGCACGGACGAGGGCAGACTCGCTCCTCGATGAAGACGGTCTGCGGGGACGTAAGCGAGTCCCACCTCCCTGAGCTGGCCTGGCCCGAGGGACGTGACGTCCTTTCCGTGCAGGTACATGCGCCCCGATGTCGGATGACGCAGCCCGCCGATGACGTCCTCGATCTCGGCGAGGCCGTTCCCGCCCACACCGGCGATCCCGACGAGCTCTCCGGAACGCACCTGCAAGCTGATCCTGTCGAGAAGCGGCCGTCCCTGCCCCCGGCAGCGGATGGAGATGTCCTTCAGTTCCAGGATGGTCTCGCCGTGGGTCTTCGGGCTTCGATTCACTTCGAGCAGGAGGTCCTTCCCAACCATCAGCCTGCTCAGCTCCTGTTTGTCCACGTCCCTCGTGTTCCGGACCGCGACGACCTTCCCTTTCCGCATGACGGTCACACGGTGGGACATGCGCGTCACTTCGTCGAGCTTGTGCGTGATGAGAATGATCGTCTTGCCCCGGCCTTGGAGGTTCCGTAACGTCGCGAACAGGTTCTCGATCTCCTGCTCCGTCAAGACGGACGTCGGCTCGTCCAGAATCAGAAGTTCCGCGTTCCGGTACAGCATCTTGACGATCTCCACTTGCTGCATCTGCCCGACCGTCAATTCCTTGACCTTCCGCCTGGGGTCGACACTGAAGCCGTGCTCCTCGATCACCTTGCCGACGTCCCTGGCGGCCGTCCGGCGATCGATGAACAGACCTCGCTTCCGGGGCTCCGATCCGAGGACCACGTTCTCCGCCACGGTGAAGTCGGAGACGAGCTTGAAATGCTGATGCACCATGCCGATCCCGAGTCGGTTCGCGGCCAACGGATCCTTGATGGCGACCTTCTCACCGCGGAAGGTAATCTCCCCCGCGTCCGGGTGCTCCAGCCCGTAGAGGAGCTTCATCAGGGTGGACTTGCCGGCCCCGTTTTCACCGATCACGGCATGGATCTCGTTCTCCTCGACGGAGAGATCCACGGCATCATTGGCCAGCACGCCGCTCGTCGGATACAGCTTCGTGATCCCCTGCATTCGTAGGTAGGGCATTCTCTAGCTCCGTGGTGTACGCTGGGTTCTATGGCCTCGTGCCGTCATAGTACACCTGTTCCAGTGCGTCGAAACGGCAAACACTGACGCAGAGGCCGCACCCAATGCACGCATCCCCATCGATCACGGCTGCGTGCTCGTTGTCCACCGCAATTGCCTCGTAGGCGCAGACGCGCGCGCACGCGCCGCACCTGGTGCACGTCTCCGCGTTCACCGTCGGCACGACCGGATCGGTGACCGCCACCTTGCCGTGAGCCCGGCGCTCTTCGATTCGCCGAATCGTCAGGCCGCGGACGTCCTCGAGGCTTGAGATCCCCAGCTCGTCCATCCGGGCGATCAGGCCGCCGATCAAATCTCTGTAAGCGTCCATTCCTTTCAGGTGTCCGGCCGTGCAGACCCCGACGAGGGTGGCGCCCGCCATCACGTACTGCAGAATGTCATCTGCGGAGGCGACGCCTCCGATGCCGATGACGGGCAGCCCGGAGAACATCGCCGCCTCCAGCGTCATCCGAAGCGTGATCGGCATGATGGCGGGGCCGGTCAACCCACCGACGCCTCTCGGACCGCCGAGCGCGGGCTCCCCGGTCCTCGTGTCGATGGAGAGGGCCGGCCCCACGGCGTCGGAGCAGGCGATGCCGTCGGCCCCGGACTCCTTCACGCCGACGGCCCACTCCTTGGTGATGTGGGAGAAGGTTCCCGACAGCTTGACGACCACGGGAACATCAACCGCCTCCTTGATCCGCTTCACGGACGCCTTCATCGGCTCGACGTCCGTCAGGCTCGGTTCGGGGAAGCGCATCTCCGGGTACATCGCGGTCAGGATCTCGCCCATGTGGGGACAGTGAGTAGGAAGCATGATCATGTCTGCGCCGCACGCCACGGCGGACTGGGCCAGAGCCGCCGCCTCCTCGGGCGTGAATCCCGCGAGGTTCGCGATGAGCTTGGCTTTCCCCTCCTTCGCCCGTCGGATCCCTTCCGTGAACCAGTACTCGCTCGACTTGTCCGAGCCGAAGACGGAGTTCACCATCCCCGCGTTGACGGCCGAGAAGCACGGCAGCACGTCGGTCGCAGGCTGGGAGACGATGGTCTTCGTGCAGACGCCCCCGACCCCGGACGCGCTCACGGCCGCCATGGTCTCTCCGTCTCGGCCGTGCACCCCCGCCGGGACGATGATCGGATTCGGAAACTCCAGACCGCAGAATGTCGTGCGCAGTCTTCCCGCGTCCCCCGCCGCCCTGTCGCTGTTCGTGTCCACTCTCACGGTCCCCTTCCTGCGCTCGTCGGCGCTCCCTGCTTCACCGTCTCGCGATCCCGGCTACGTTTCGATCCCGTTCCGCTTCCAGAGCGCGGCCGCCTGCTCGACGCACGCCTTCCGCACGGCCGCTTCGTCGACGCGCGTCGATACGCCGCCGTCGATCACGACCTCGCCGTCTACGATCACGGTTTCCACGTCGCTCCCTCGGAACGTCATCGTGAAGTAGGGGATGACGGACGAAGGAACGACCGGCGTCGGGGAATCGGGCTTGATCAGGAGGATGTCGGCCTTCTTCCCCACGTCCAGGCTGCCGATCTCGTCTGCCATCCCGAGCGCAGCGGCCGCGTTCCCGAGGGCCAAGTCGAGGGCCTGGAAGGGAGGAATCAGTGCCGGGTTTGCCCAGTGCGCTTTGTGAATCAGATACGCATAGCGAATGTACTCCGCGGTATCGAGCGTGAAGAAACAATCGTGGCCGAGGCTGACGTTGATCCCCTTCTCCATCATCTCGGGGACCCGGGCCACGCCGTTGCCTCCCAGGGAGTTCGTCATCGGTGTGTGGGCCACGTTGACCTTGTTGCGCGCCAGCACCTCGATGTCCGAGTCGGTCAGATCGATGCAATGCGCGGCCACGACGTCCGGGCCGAGCAGCCCGGCCTCTTCGAGGACCTCCGGCGCTGACTTCCCGTACTTGTCGCAGAGGAAGGCGCGGGGAATCTCCGCGATGTGAATCTGGATCCCACACCGGTACTCGTCGGCGATTTTTCGTGCCTTCGTCAGCGTCGCCGGCGAGTTCGTGTAGGCCGTATGGACTCCCAATCTTCCCTGGATTCGGCCGTCCTGATCGTCTGCGGACCCCAGGGATTCCAGAAGCTGGACGTTCTCATCAAACCCCTTCTCCGCGTAAGACGGATCCAGGCGTTCTGCAATCGGAACGCCGGGGATGCGCTCGGTGACCTCGTAGCCGACTTGCGCGCGGATACCGGTTTCCGCGATCGCCCGCACGGAGGCGTCGAGCGGCCCGGGGAGCGCGTTCGGCGCTTCCACCAGATCGCAGACGGTCGTGGTCCCGCTCTTCAGCATCTTGAGCGACGCGTACTGCGTCGCCGCCAGGATGCCGTCGGCGGTCGTGATGTCTTCCAGCCACTCCCAGCCCATCTTTTGCAGCATGTCCCAGAAGCTCCGCAGCTGCGAGACGTCGACGGGCTGGTTGTGGCCGAGGACGTAGGGCATGTGGGTATGGGTGATGATGAAGCCGGGTATCGCGATCCGCCCGGTCGCATCGATGACCGTCTCCGCATCCGCGTATCTCGCCTCGAGTTCCGCGAACGGTCCGATCTCGCGGATGCGTCCTCCATGAACCGCAATCGCGCCGGGCGCGTGGATCGGCCCGGTGAGGACGTTCGGGTGACAGGTCACCACCAGCGCGTTCTTGATAAGCAGATCAACCATGATTCCCCCCTCGCACGGCTTCGAGGATGTCCTCGCGCGCGATCGGCAGCCTCGCGAATCGGACTCCGACCGCGTCGGCGATCGCGTTGGCGAAGACGGCCGCCGTGGCGGCGACCGGCGGCTCACCGACGCCCTTCGCGCCGTACGGTCCCGTCGGATTCGGATCCTCCACCGGAATGCTGACCGTGGGGATCCTGTCCTTGATCGACGGGACCGCGTAGTCGGCGAAGTTCGGGTTCAGGATGATCCCGTCGGCGTACTGGATCCGTTCCATGTGCGCGAACCCGTACCCGATCAGGGAGGCGCCTTCGACTTGCCCCTCGAGACCGAGCGGATTGATCACCCTGCCGACATCGTGCGCGGCGACGTGGTTCAGGACCTTCACTTCGCCGGTCATCCTGTCCACGCGCACGTCCATCCGGTGCGTTCCGTAGTTGTACGCAATATAGATGTTCCCCTGATGCGTCTCGTCATCGAAGTTCGCGTCCGGGGCCTTGGAGAAGGCGAGATTCATCAGCGGAAATCCGGTCCAATACGCCGCCGTCGCCACCTGCGGAATCGGGATTCGCGCGGAATCGTCCGCCTTCAGCACCGCGAAGCCGTCGCGCAACTCTACGCTCTCTTCGTCCGTCTGCATCATCAGCGCGGCCATCGACACAAGGGACTTCCTGACTTCGGCGGCCGCCTTCTGCACGGCCATCCCGCCGACCGTCGTGCTCCGGGAGGCTACGGTAGGTCCGGAGTCATGCACTCCATCCGTGTCCACGAGGCGGACGCTGACACTTCCGATGTCCACGCCGAGAACCTCCGCGGCGATCTGTGCCCAGACCGTGCGAGAGCCTTGCCCCAACTCGGTCAGGCCGATGCCCACGAGAACGGACCCGTCCTGACTTATCTGGACGGAGGCGCCCGTTACGTCGACCCCTTCGGCCCCATTGGAGATCCCCTGCGCGACACAGGCGAAGCCGGTGCCGTAGAGGTAGCGGTCGGAGTCGATCCGCTCGGGCTGTGCGGACCGCTTCGAGATCTCCTCGATCGTCTCCTGCAACCCGACGGACTGCTCGTACACCTGGCCGGTGGCGTTGGGATCTCCCGCCCTCAATCCATTGATGCGCCGAATCTCCAGGCGGTCCATCCCCAGCTTGTCTGCAAGCTCATCGATTTGGGACTCCGAGGCGAAGGTGACCTGAGGCACGCCGAATCCCCGGAAAGCGCCGCAGTAGGTCTTGTTGGTGTAGACCGTCGTGCTCTCCACCTCGACGTCCTCGATGTGGTACGGTCCGGCCGCGTGGATCAGCGTCTTCATCGTGACGAAGGGGCTCTCGGAGGCGTACGCGCCACCGTCCAACATCACGTGGACCTGGCGTGCGACAATCCGTCCGTCGTTCCTGGCCCCTGTCTTGATGCGGATCTGCGACGCGTGGCGAAGATTGGAGCCGACGATCGATTCCTTCCGTTCGTGGGCGATCATGACCGGCCGGTTGAGGCGCTGCGCGGCGATACAAGCCAGCGATCCGATCTCCGTCGCGACGTCGTCCTTTCCGCCGAACGAGCCTCCGGTGTTCGCCTGAATCACCTGTACGCTCGAAGCCGGCACGTTCAGGTTCGCCGCCACGTGTCCGCGGATGTGGAACGGCGACTGACAGGAGGCGTAGAGAGTGATCCGGCGGCCCGGGATCGCGCAGACGGTCTCGGGCTCCATGTAGGCGTGTTCCTGGAAGGACGTCTCGTAGGTTCCCTCCACGACGACGTCCGCCTTCTCGAACGCCGGCTTGACCTTGCCCTTGATCAGCTTCCTCGAACAGGTGACGTTCCCGACCTCGTGGATCTTCCGCGCATCCGGCGCAAGGGCATCCTCCACGGTCAGAATCGGATCGTAAGGCTCGATGGAGACGGCCACTGCGTCCGCGCCGCGGCGGGCGGCTTCGGCGGTCTCGCCGATGACGAGGGCCACCGATTCGCCCGCGTACCGGATCTCATCCGCCGCCAGCAGGGGCTGATCGAACGGCGGGAGAACCCCGATCAGGTTCGGTCCGGGGACGTCCTCCGCGATCAGCACGTCGACGACCCCGGGCGTCTGCCTCGCCGGCTCGACGTCGATGCTCGTGATCCGCCCGGCAGGGACTCCGGCACGCTTGACGGCGCCGTAGACCATCCCGGGGAAACGGTAGTCGCCGGAGAACTTCGCTCGACCGGTGACGAGTTCGAGACCGTCGACCTTCCTCACGTGCTTGCCGATGATCCTCATCCTACTCCCCGCCACGATCGCTTCCTTGCTTCAGCCGCCGGCCGGCTTCGAGGACCGCCTCGACGATCTTCCCGTATCCCGTGCACCGACAGAGATTGCCGGACAGCGCCTCTTCGACGTCTTCGACCTCGGGCGCGCTCTTCTCATCCAGCAGCGCCGCCGCGCTCAGGATCATCCCGGGCGTGCAGAAACCGCATTGGACGGCTCCCTTGTCGAGGAACGCCTCCTGGATCGGATGCAGGGAACCGTCCTCTCCAGCGATCCCCTCGATCGTGACGATCTCCCGGCCCTCGATCTTCCCCGCGAGGAGCAGACACGAGTTCACCGGCTTTCCGTCCAACAGGATCGTACAGGCTCCGCACTCCCCTCGACCGCATCCTTCTTTCGTCCCGGTGAGTCCGAGGCCGTCTCGAAGCACGTCGAGGACGCGAGCCTCCGGCGCGACCTCCATCTCGACTGGCCTCCCGTTGCACTTGAACCGAATCAACATCCGCCCGCTCCTTCGCGTTCGCCGGAGGCCTCGCCCGCGCACTTCGCCAAGGCATCGAAGACCAGAGCGACAGCCACCTCTTGCCTGTAGCTCGCGGTCGAACGGACGTCATCGATCGGGCGGATCCCTTCCAGGACAGGACCTCTGATCTCTGCCGGACTCACGTCCTGGAGGCTCTTCCCGGCCAGGAACCCCTCGAGCGCCGCAAGACGAAGAGGTACGGGAGCCACGCTTCCTACCGCTACGCGAACGTCCGACATCCTGCCATCGACGATCGTCACGCTCACTGCGGCGTTCACCTGAGAGATCGCCTGTCCATTCCGGTTGCCGATCATTCGGAAGGCGGATGCTTTCTCGCAGGACGCGGCAGGGAGCTCGACGGCCTCGAGGATCTCGCCCGGCTCGAGGACCGTCTGCTTCGGCCCCGTGAAGAAGGCTTCGCTTTCCACCGTGCGCGTTCCGCTGGCGGAACGAAGGACGAACCGGACATCGAGCGTGAGGAGTGGGGCGAGGGTGTCGCCGCAGGGGGACGCGTTACACACGTTCCCACCGATCGTCCCCAGGTTCCGGATCTGGGGTGAACCGACCGCCCGCGCCCCTTGGCGCAGGCACGTGGGAAGCACCTCCGAAGCGGCGATCTCGGCGAGGGTCGTGCAAGCACCGATTCGAATCACGTCCTCTTCGCGCTGGATACCCCGCATGGACTCGATCGCGCTGATGTCGATCAGCACTTCGGGGCGGCAGAGGCCTTCGGTCATGTAGACACACAGGTCCGTGCCGCCGGCCAGAACCGCGCCCCGCGACGATCCGAGGGCGTCCACCGCCTCGGCGATGCTGTTCGGTCTGAGGTATCTCATCCGCTCTCCTCTACGTCCTTCTCCGCCTCCACGATAGCCTAACCCTAAACGGCGTACTCCCCGATGCCGAGTTCGTCCAGTTTCGCCTTCCCGGGGACGCCTTCCGAATTCCAACCTCTCAGGCGGTAGTACTCATCGAGCATCGCCTCGAACTTCTCCTCCACGAGGACGGCCGATCGGGAGGTCGCCCCGAGGACGGGCTCGAAGCACCTGCTCGGAAGTCTGTCATCCTCTCGACCCAGCCCGGCCTTCAGATTGAACAGCTTCTCCAGGTTCCAGACCCGCTCGCCCAAGGCGACCATCTCGTCCCACGAGATCGCCCGTCCGGTCGCGGCATTCACGAACTTCGGATAGACCTCGTGATCGGTGACGAACTCGTGAAACCGGCAGCTGATCAGGGTGAAGATGGCGTTCACCGTGTTCTGCGTCTCGATGACAACGGCCGCCTTCCCATCGTAGCTGTCCATGTCCATCGCACCGACGATCTCGGCTCCGATCGGCGCCCGCTTGTGACACGCCCCTCGGTTGGAGGTCGCGAAGGCCAGTCCCGTCCCCTTCATCCGTCGTGGCATCCACGCGGCGAATCCGGAGTTCTTCACCTGCATGGCGCGTCCGATGCTCCCGCCTCCAAGCTCCAACGCGGCCTCTCTCGGACCCTTCGCCAGGGTGTCTCCTACCCCCTCACGGGTGCAGATCCTGTGAAGGAGGCCCAGCACCGCATCCGCGTTTCCGAAGCGTAGATCCAGCCCCGACTCACTCAGGCTCCCCGCTTCGGCCATCTCCAGCGCCCACGCGATGGTGACACCCGTCGTGAGGCTGTCCACCCCGTACTCCTCCGCGAGCCGGTTTGCCTCGGCGAGCGTTTCGGGGTCCCCGTTCAACAGGTTCGATCCGAGAGAGAACATCGTCTCGTACTCCGGCCCACGCCCCCAGAGCGCTCTGCCGTCGGCACCGGTGAACTTGTGGAGCCTCCCGCAATGGACGGGACACCCGTAACACGCGATCCGACGGGTGTAGAGGTTCTCCTCGTAGAACGCGCCGTCGATCTTCGCGGCGTCTTCGAAGCTGCCGTACGTGTGGTTCTTCGTCGGAAGGGCCCCGTGCTCCTGAACCAACGGCATGCCGCCGCCGGTTCCGTACTTCGAGAAGATGCCCAGCAAGCCGTACTCGTCGGAACGCGCGCCTCGGAGGAGCTCCATGTTCTCTGCGGTGAGCACACCGAACGCTTTGGGATCCGCCGTCGTGACGGCCCGGCTCCCCCGCACGCCGATCGCCTTGATTCGCTTGGACCCGAGGACCGCGCCGGCTCCGCCGCGACCGAACGCCCGCGTCTCCGAGAAGACCCCGGCCATCGCCACCGCCCGCTCTCCGGCGGGCCCGATCGACAGCGTCCGATAGTCGGAGCCGTACGATTTCTTGATGTGGGCCTCCGCCTCTTCGGTCGTCGCCCCGACGATCGCTTCAGCCGACTCGAAGCGGACGGTCTCGTCATCGATCAGGAGGAGCGTCCACTCGGTTCCCGCGCCCTCGAGGAGGACGCCGTCGAGGCCGCAGAACTTGATCTCCGGCCCGAGGAATCCGCCGGCGTAGGAGTTCAGGATCGTCCCGGAGAGCGGCGACTTGGTGACGAGGCACGTCTGGGCATGCATCGGCGCCGAGGTCCCGGTCAGCGGCCCCACGGTCAGCACGACCTTGTTCTCGGGGGACAGCGGATCGACCCCCGGATCGACTTCGTCGCTGAGGATCTTCACCCCGTACCCGATTCCGCCGAGATACGCCCGCACATCGTCCGACACGATCCACGGGGAGGCGTGCTTCGCACCGACGTCGATCCGCAGGATCCGGCCGAACATGCTTCCGGTCATTCCGACCCGCCCTTCGCGCGGATTGCACCGGTCACGCACTCGTTGAGACACGCGGGGTCTCCGCCGCAGAGATCGCACTTGAGGGCCTTGCCGGCCTCGATCTGGATGGCGTTGTACGGGCAGACCGCCGCACAAGCCCCGCAGCCGATGCATGCGTCACCGTCGATCCGGACGACCCCGTCCGCATCGCTGATCGCCGCCACCGGACAGGATTCGATACACGGATGGCCCTCACAGTCCTCGAACCGGCAGACCCGGATCTCAGGAACCTCCGGCCAGTTCGGCCGGACCTCGATGCGCGAGCTTCGCATTCGTACGACACCGGACTTGGCCAGCGAGCACGCGATCATGCATCGCTTGCACTCCGTGCACTTCTCGACGTCGACGACGAATCCCACGCTTGAGACCTCGCTTACGTTCCAAAGAGCTTCAGTGGCGTCCCGATCCCCTTCTCTTTCGCGGCATGGTAGACCTTGTGACAGAGGCAGATGTCGTGGATCCCCATGCCGATCGGCGAGAAGAAGACCCGCTGCTCGTCGTTCGTTCGCCCGGGCACCTCGCCGGTGATGATCGGCCCGAGATCGAGAATCCGCTCCCGCTCGATCATGTTGTTCTTCAGCATGAGGGCGACGACCGGCGTCCCCCGATGCTCGACGGTGTCGGTGTCATCGACCACGATCAGATCCGAGTTGAGCACGGCCTCGAACTCCTCCTCTTGGTAGGAGCCGACGGCGGAGAAGAAGCTGCCCGGCTTCAGCCAGGCGTCCTTCACGATCGGCTCGTTCGCGACCGTCACCGTTACGATGACGTCGGCGCCGACGACGGCCTCTTCCGCGGTCTCGACCGCCGTGACCTCGATTCCGTAGGCGGCACTCATCTCCTCGGCGAATCGCTTCGCCGTCTCCCGGTTGATGTCGAAGGCGCGAACCGAGTTGATGCCCGGAAGGGCCACCATCAGCGCTTCCAGTTGAGTTCGCCCCTGTACGCCCGCCCCGATGATCGCCACCGACTCGGAGTCCTGTCGAGCGAGGACCTTGGCGCCGGCACCGGTCACGGCGCCCGTGCGAAGAGCGCTCAGCCAGGTGCAATCCATCACGGCCAGAGGGACGCCGGTCCACGAATCGTTGAGGATGAAGAATCCGGTCGCCCGCGGGAGCCCGTGCACCCGTGGATTCTGAGGGAACCCGGCGATCCACTTGATCCCGAGCGCCTCGTAGTCGCCGCCGACGTACCCTGGCATCGCGTTCCCGCGCCCACGCTCGACCTCTCCCAGATCGACGACCGTCTTATACGGCAGGATCGTCTTCCCCGCCATGTGATGCCGGAAGGCGTCTTCGACCGATTCGATCGCCGTGGCCATCGTCACGCCGGTCGAGATCACGTCCCGCTGATTCAGGTACAGGAACTCGATGTCCTTCACGATCGCTTCTCCTCTCGCTCCTCGACCTCGCGCACGATCCGTTTCAGCTCCTCTTCCGCCGCCTCGGGCAGCGGATCCACCTCGTGCTCGGCGAGGATTCGGGCCACGGTCTCGTGGGCGTTTGCCACCATGTTCTTCTTGCCCGTTTCCTCCCATCGCTCGCGGACCTGGCGATCCGCAAGACGCGGCATGAAGTGTTCCTGACGGATGAACTGCATCGTGTGTCGTTGGTTGAGGTAGTGCCCACCCGGTCCGACGGTCTGCGCCAGCTGCACACCGAGGGTGTCGTCGACGACGTCGATGCCTTCCAGGACCCTGTAGATGGCTCCGGCGATCTCGTTGTCGAGAACCAGCCCCTCCTTGCTGATCGTCAAGGCGCCTTCCATCGTCCCCGGATAGAAGATCTTGTTGACGCCTCCCAAGACGGCCATCGTCATCACGGCCGTCTTCTCGTAGCCCGCTTGGAAGTCCAACTCCTTGGAGTCCGTCGCCGAAGCCGTCCCTCGACACGGGACGTCGTAGAAGTGCGCCATCTGAGCGCTCGCCACGTTGATGAGCCCCATCTCGATCGCCCCGATGGCGATGCGGCCGACGCGCATGTCCATGATCGATCCGCAGGTACCGTACCAGACCGGATTCCCCGGGTTCTTGAGCTGGATGATCGTGATTCCGCTGATCACGTCAGCCGTCTGCTGTGCCAGGAGACCGGCGATCGTCACCGGGCTCGTCGCCCCCGCCTGCGGCTCGGAGGTCACATCGATCGGGATCCCGTAGCTCGCGTACAGCAGCGCCCCTTCCATCTGATCCCTGTCGTGATGCAGCGGCGCCACGGGGTTGTCGGTCGTGAACGTGCAGGGCTTCCGCTTGAGCTCTTCCTCGCCCCCGGCAACGACGGAGACCATCCGGAGGCAGTCCTCGGCCATGACCTTCTCTCGCGACGTGGCCTTCACGGGCTTGGTGGAGTTGCGGACCGATTCCAGATAGCCGTACGCGTGGGTCGCTCGGATCGGGATGCCCTCGATCTGGGGCATGATCGCGCCCGAGTGCAGAAGGTGGTAGTTCGGCATCGCGTCGGCGATCTTGATCAGGTCTCCCACGTCCTTGAGCGTCGTGGGGCGTGCCTCACCGGTCGCATAGTCGTAGCAGTTGATCCGACCGATCATCGGCTCGATGTGCACGCTGGTCGTGGACACGTGGACGTCGTTTGCCGGGTTCCGCGCATAGACCGTGAACGACGACGGAGCGGACTTCATCGCTTCCTCGACGACGTCTCCCGGGATGCGGCAGATCATCGTCTCCTCGTCGACCGCTGCCCCGGCCTGCTTCAGCAACCCACGGGCCTCCTCGGACTTCACCAGCACGCCGGGATTCATCAGCATCTCGAGCGCGGCCCGATGAATCCGATCGATCTGCTCGTCACTCAGAACCTTGAGCGTCGGTTGGAATCTCAAATGCCTCCTCCTTGAGCCTCAGACCAGCGGGATCCCGAGGCCGATCAGCTCCTCCTTGACCTGGTCGTAGAGCGCCTGGTGCTCCGGCGTCGGCGTGAGCGTCGCCAGATCGTAGAGCTCCTCGAAGGGCTGCCCCTTCGGCGCCTTCTCCAAGTCCATGTTGTCCTTGTACTTCTCGTAGAGGGCCTCGACGATCGGTGCCGCCGACTCGCGACTCATCCCGGCCGCCGCGTGAGCGACTTCGGCGAAGAGCCTGCCCATCAGCGGACTGACGTTGTTGAACCCGAGCGGCTCCGCGGGCCTGGGTCCACTGACGTTGCTGCCGCTCGTGACCGAGGCGAGCACGAGCGCGGAAAACTCGTAGGCGTACTGCGCCGATCCCGACCGCCCCGAGGTCGTGTGACTCGTGGTGGCGACGATCTGGGAGTTACGGGCGACGGCTTGATTCGCCAGGCTCGCAAGGAACAACGAGTGCTGGTTGGTCTGCTGCTTGAAGTTCATGTGCTGCGGGCCGATGTGGACGATCTCGCCGCCGAGCATGATCGATGCGATGAACGAGGCGACGGCGACGACGGCCGTCCCGGCCGGGTTCCCCCCATACCCTCCGATCAACGGAGTGAACGCCATGTAGATCGGACAGCCGTACGCCAAGTAGTACGCAAGCCGGGTCAGGGAAACGTCGTCGACCTGCAGCTCCGAGATGAGCACGATCGCCCGGGGATCCGTCGAGCGGAGCCCCCACGCCTCGTTGGTGCAGGCGATCTCGCCGGGAGCCATGACGGCGTGGGCGGCGATCGGCATGTCCGGTCGACCGGCGCGCCGCACCGCCTCGCGGGACCACTGCCCGTAGAGGATCGCCATGCGGGTCGCCAGGGCGGACGTCGGACGAACCAGCTGTCCGTCCACCTCGTTCAAGTAGCCCGGGAAGAACAGGCAGTCGACGAGTCTCTCCTGACTGAACGCCTCGTTGAGCCGAACGAACATGTCCTCGTGCACGTTGGCGTTGAACGGGCCGCAGAAGACGAACGGCTTCCGCGGGTCCTCGACCTGCCGATGGTGGGCACAAACCGTATCCTTGCCGGCTCCCATCGCGACCTCGGGCCGCGCGAAGCGGAGGGCTTCGTCGACCTCCTCCGCGGAGAACTGGACGACGCGGCTGCTGTTCATGCTGTACAGGCCCGTGCGGAGGAACAGCTCCTTCCCCGCTTGGAAGCAGCGGTCGGCCATGTCGTCGTCCGTGTTGATGAACGTTTTCCCGTCCCAGGAGACGCCGTATTCCTTGGTGAGTGTCATCGCGTTCGCCGCGACCGCCTTCATGAGGAAGTCCTTGGACTCCGTCAGTGGCCCGGTCTCGCACCGCTTGGCGATCTCTTTGAAGTTCACTTCTCACGCCCTTCCATCGCCTTGTCCAGCACCTGCACGGCGTCGAACGCGTCGTGGGCGTATCCATCGGCTCCGATCTCGTCGGCCCACGCCTGAGTGACGGGAGCTCCGCCGACGAGAACGAAGTACTTCTCCTTCAAGCCCTTGTTCCGAAGGAACTCCATGACATCGCGCTGATACAGCATCGTGGTCGAGAGGAGGGCGGACAGCGCGATGACGTCGGCCCCGTGGGATTCGGCCGCCTCGATGATGCGCGTGGCGGGCAGGTCGATTCCCAGGTCGTGCACCTCGTACCCGTTCGCATGCAGGAGCGTGGCGACGACGCTTTTGCCGATGTCGTGGATGTCGCCCTCGACGGTACCGATGACCACGACCGCCTTCTTCTCGATCTTCCCGCCCTTCTCGTCGAGGGCCCGCTCGAGGACTTCCACGCCGGCCTTCATGGCGTCCGCCCCCATGGTCAACTCCGGCAGGAAGATCTCCATCCGGTGGAAGGACTCTCCGAGTTCGCGGATCGGATCGGCGAATCCCTTCTCCACCGCCTCGAGGAGGTCGAGACCCGCGGCTACGGCCTCCTCGGCCGCGGCGACAGCGGCTTCGCTGTCATAGGTCTCGATGCTTTTCTTCATCGCCTCGTAGATTCGTTCGGCATCCGCCACGGTTCTCCTCCTTGGACTCCCTGATGCGCTCTAGCGGTAGCCGCCCATCGTCAGAGCGAGTATCGCTTTCTCCGTATGCAGTCGATTCTCCGCTTCGTCGAAGATGATCGACTTGTTCGAGTTCAGAACCTCGTCCGTCACCTCGGTGTTCCTCGAGATGGGCATGCAGTGCATGACGTTCACGTCGTGCTTGGCCATGTCCACGATCCTCTTGTCGACCATCCACTGATCCTTCAGCTTGGCCTTCATCTCGATGAACTCGGGGTCGCCCTGGAAGTGCGTCTCCAGCCCGCGGGCGAAGACCTCGGGGGACACCCAGGAGTAAACGTTGATGAAATCGGCGTCTTTGACGGCCTCTTCGTACGAGCGGACGAACTCGATGCTGCCGCCGGACATCACCGCGGCCTGTTCCGCCAGCCCCCGGATCTTCGGATCGGGATCGAATCCCTCGGGGCACGCAATGCTCAACGTGAACCCGAGCTTCCCGGCCATCAGCATCGTCGAGTTCACCAGACCGGCGGGAGGATTCGCCGTGCGGTAGCCCCAACAGAACGCGACCTTCAGGTTCTGAACCGGCCCCTTCTTCTCCTGCATGGTGAGAACGTCGGCGAACGCCTGGCACGGATGCTCGACCGGGCAGGAGGCGTTGATCACCGGGATGTCAGCATACTCGACCGCCGAGTCGACGCGCTCCCGGCGCAACGCACGGTACGCGATGCCGTCGAGGTAGCGGCAGAGGGTCTTAATCGTGTCGTGCCAGTCCTCCTCGGCGGCCTCGCCGACCCACAGGCGGTGCTGATCGAGCCAGAGCATGTGCCCGCCGAGCTGCATCATCGCAGCCTCGAAGGAGATGCTCGTCCGCGTCGAGGGCGTTTCGAAGATGCCTCCGAGGCTCTTCCCCTCGAGGAGGCGGTGGGGTTTCCCCTGCTTCAGCTCCTTCTTCAGGTCCCTGGAGACCTCCAGGATCAACTCGATCTGATCCTTGTCGACGTCGGTGATCCCGCTGATGGACTTGCTCTTCAGGTCTTCCACTACGCCCTCCTCCCCTCATGCAGATAGGTCTTGATCTCGTCGAGCGACCAGTCCGGGTCGATTCCGAGAACCTCGACGGTCCGGCCGATGCTTCGGAAGTCCCGATCCAGCAACCCTTCGGCCATCGTGATGATAGCATCCGTGAACGGCGTGGGAACGCCCAACAGCTTCCCCAGGGATGAGAAGGTCACCAGTCCATAGGGGACGTCTTCGGTCAGATGCCGGACGTCCAGCGAGAACGGACCCTCACAGACCTCCAGAAACGGCGTGTGGATGGCGTCGTACAGCGCGAGAACGTAGTCCTCTCCCGCAGGATTCCACTTCACCATCATGATCTCTTCTTCGAGCGGGTACTGCTTCAGCCCCAGCTTCTCGCCGATCGCCATTCGCTCGCGGTCGATCTTCTCGATGATCCTGACGACCGCCCGTGTGTTCTCCGCCACCCCGAAGAGGTGGAAGCTCTTGTCCCCCGTCTCGATTCTCCCGGCGTTGCAGACCATCGGTGGGGTGTGCGTGATCGCGTTGTAATCGACCAGAATGCTGTCGATGGCGTTCTGCCCGGGGCGCAGCGTGTAGCCGTGCTCGGCGGGATACAGCTCCTCCGCGACCTTGATCACGTAATCGATGTCCTTGCCGGGGAAGGTGGCGATGATCAGGTTCTGCGTCCGGTTCTCCAGGCGGACTTGAGCGTCCCCCTTCTTGGAGGCTCCGTAGGGAAGGGTGTTGCAGTCCGCGAGATAGACCTTCTTGTCGATTCCCATCTCACGCAGGACCCGCGCCCACGTCAGAGAAGCCCCGCCCTTCCCCAGGTAAAGGACGATCTGGCCCTCTTCGAGATGTGGTGCAACGAGCCGAGCGTACTCCTCGCAGACGAAGTACGGGATGGGATTGACGATGACTCTCGCTCCCTTTACCGCCTCGGCGATGTCGTCCGTGGCGCAGGCGACTTCCCCGAACTCACCGGTGGGGTTGCTGTCGATGTCGAGAATCTCGATGCCTCCCCTTGCTTTCACTCCGGCGACCTTGGCGATGTCCCGAGAGAAGAGCGCGACCTCATACCCCATCAGGCCCAAGTCGGCCGCCGACATGAATCCTCCGCTGCCGGCTCCCAGAACCGCAATCTTTCCCTTACTCATTCCGCCCCTCTTTCTGTTTGGACTTGAGCTTCCTCCGTAGCGCCTCTGATGCCTCGGCATCCACGTCCCATCCGCCAGGCTTGAACACGACACCGTACGTCTTCTCCGCGATCTCCACGGAGATGATCTCGTTGCGGGCGTCCTGCCGTACGAGCTCGACGTCCCGATCCAGCGGATCCCCCCATCCGCCTCCGCCGGAAGGGTAGGAGGTGTAGACGTCGTCGCGCCTGAGTCGCAGGGAGTCCTTCGCCTTGATCAGGTGCTCGGCGCGACTGCCCTCATTGATGTACGCCATGTTGACGGAACCCGGCAACCCCCCGAAGAGGCCGTAGGGAGGGTTGTCGCGGCCGTCTCCGAACATCACCAGGCTCGGAGCATCGTCGTACACCTTGATTCGGTACTTCGCCCCGCAGCCGCCCCGGTACTTGCCGGCGCCGCAGGAATCGGTCGTGAACTCGTTGAACTCGGTGATGTGCGGGTAGTCCATCTCATTCGTTTCGATGTTCGGCGCGATCAACCCCCCCAGGTCGATGCCGTCACCGATGTAGTGCCGTCCGTCCATTCCGCTCATGCCGCCGGCGCCGCCGAAGCCGTTGAATCCGAACATGACATAGAACCCGCCGGTCCGAGGATCGATCCCCGTGATCGCGGGTCCGTTCCAACGGTTCCATCCAGCGGGAACACGATCGGGCAGCACTTTCGAGAGCGCCTTCCAGCACGCTTCGAGAATGGCGCACGCGGTATCCAGCGTGCAGGAGGCGACCGCCGCGGGAAATTCCGGGTTGACCACGCTTCCCACGGGAGCACTGATGTGGATCGGCCGGTACGCCCCTTCGTTGTGGGGAATGTCCGGCGTCGTGACCGTCGTCAGGAAGGAGACGTAGGCGCAGGTGGCGGTGTTCGCCATCGGCGAGTTCACGAAGCCCGTGACCTGTGGATCCGACCCGGCGAAATCGACATGAGCCTCGTCCCCGTCGATGGTGATCCCGACCCGAATGCGGATGGGCTCCTCCTGGAATCCGTCCGAATCGAGGTAGCTCTCGCCGACGTACGTACCGTCGGGGAGCCTCTCGATCTCGAGACGCATCCGCCGCTCCGCGTACTGGTGGATCTCCTCGATCGTCTCCCGCGTCGTCTGAACGCCGTACTTCTGCAGAAGCTCGTGGATCCGCCGTTCCGCCACCCTGCAGCTCGCCACCATCGCCTTGATGTCGACCCAGAACTCGTCGGGCATCCGCGTGTTGATGCGGATCATCTCGACGACGTCCATGATCGGTTCTTCGTTCCGGTAGAGCCTGACAGGCGGGATCCGGATCCCTTCGTGGAAGAGCTCGGTCGCCTTCGGGGAATAGGAGCCGGGCTCGATCCCGCCCACGTCCCCGTGATGCGCCCGATTGATCGCGAAGAATTGCAGCGCGCCCTCGAAGAAGATCGGCTTGATGATCGTGATGTCCGGAAGGTGCGTTCCTCCGGTGTAGGGGTCGTTCATGATGAAGACGTCGCCTTCGTGGACGTCGCCGGCGAAGTACGCGGTCGTCGCCTTGACCGCCTCCATCGAGGAGGCCGTATGGGATGGAACGCCGTCGATCTGGGCGACGATCCGGTCGGCCCAGTCGCAGATCGCGCAGGAGAAGTCGTGAACCTCAGCGAAGATCGGCGAGATGGACGTGTTGATCATCGTGATGCCCATCTCCTTGTTGATCGTCAACAGCCGGTTGTAGATGACCGAAAGGGTGATCGGGTCCGCCGCGCCTTCGAACTCCCGCCGCCGCGCCTCGTCGTGGCTCACTGATCTTCCTCCATGATGACGTTGCCGAATCCGTCGACGCGGGCCGTCCAGCCGGGGTGGACGATGACGGTCGTGATCCGCTCCTCGATGACCGCTGGAGCCGGAACGACGCTGCCAGGGCCGAGCTTCGTCCTGTCGTAGACCTTCGTTTGGACGAAGTCCCCGGCGGACTCGAAGTAGACCTTCCGTTCCCCCTTGACCGCCGCTGCCACGTCCGTGTCCGTGTCACCCTCGGAGGAGATCTCGGCCTTGTCGACGGCTCCGACGGCCGTGATCCGGAAGTTCATGATCTCCAGGGGCGTCTCGGGGGTGGAGTAGGTGTAGAGCCGCTCGTGCGCCCGGTGGAACGCCTCCGCGATCTGCGCGACGTGCTCTTCGCCGATCTTGCATCCATGAGGAATCTCGACGGTCACTTCGTGGTGCTGTCCAGCATAGCGGATGTCGGCGAAGCGCAGCAGCGAGGCGCGTTTCTCCTCGACGCCCTCCTGCAGGAGCTCCGCGAGGGCCGTCTTCTCGGCTTCAGCAATCGCTGCATTGAAGTCCTCCAGGTCGATCCCCGGGATCTGTCCCGAATACGAGCGGACGGAGTCCAGCCGAATGTCCGACTCCAGCATGCCCAACGCGCAGAACACCGAGGCCGCCTTGGGGACGATCACCGTGCTCGAACCGATCTCCTCGGCGATCTTGCACGCGTGGATCGAGCAGGCTCCGCCGGCGCTGATCAGCGCGTACTCCCGCGGGTCGTGTCCCCGTTCGACGCTGACGACCTTCGTGGCGTCGGCCATGTTCTGGTTGATGATCCGGAAGATGCCGGCGCAAGCAGCGGGCAGGGTCATTCCCAACGGATCAGCGATCCGCTCCCTAACCGCCGTTTCGGCCGCTTCGACATCCACCTGCATCTCTCCCCCCAGGAAGTAACCGCTGTTCAGGTAGCCGAGGAGGAGATTGACATCCGTGACGGTAGGCTCGGTCCCCCCGAGGTCGTAGCAGGCGGGTCCCGGATCCGATCCGGCCGAAGCCGGCCCGACCTTGAGCATCCCGCCCTTGTCGAGCCAGGCGATGGACCCGCCGCCGGCGCCGACGGTGTTGATGTCGATCATCGGCTTCGCGACGCGGTAGCCGGCGATCTCGCCCTCGGTGCTCAGCGTCACCTTGGCGTCATTGATCAGCGTGACGTCGAAAGACGTCCCGCCCATGTCCATGAGAATGAGATTCCGATTGCCCAAGAGCTCCGCGAAGTACATGGCCCCCACGGCGCCCGCGGCTGGGCCGGAGAGAAGGGTCGCCGACGCGTGTCGGATGGCCGTCTCCGCGGTCATCACGCCGCCGTTGGACGCCGTGACGTAGAACGCACGACGGAGGCCGTCCACCCTCAGCTTCTGCTCCAGCGTCGACAGGTAGACCGTCAGCTTGGGGCCGACGTACGCGTTCGCGGTCGTCGTCGACGCACGCTCGTACTCTCGAATCTGGGGAAGGACGTCCGAGGAAATCGAGAGGAAGACATTCGGGATCTCGTGGAGGACGATCTCCCGGATTCGCCGTTCATGCACTGGGTTGAGGAAAGAGAAGAGCGTAGCAACGGCAACGGCCTCCACGCCCCCCTGCTTGAAGACCGAGCAGGCGTTGACCACGTCCTCCTCCTTGAGCGGCGTCACCACCGAGCCGGCGTAGTTGATCCGCTCCTCGACCCCGATTCTCAGATACCTCGGGACTAGCGGCTCGGGGGTCTTCAGGAAGAGGTCCCAGATGTTCTCTTTGTGTGCCCGGCGCATCTCGATCGTGTCTCGGAAGCCCTTCGTGCAAATCAGGCCTGTCTTCGCGCCGGTTCCGGTGAGAAGCGTGTTCGTAGCCACCGTCGTACCGTGGGCGAAGAAGTCGAGTTGTCCCAAGAAGCCCTGCAACGACTTCCCGAACGCCTCCGCGGCTTTGGTGATCACGTTGTACAGACCGATGGACGGATCCCTCGGGGTCGATAGCTCCTTGAACGTATGCGCTACGCCTGCTTCATCGATGACGACGCAGTCGGTGAACGTGCCACCCGTGTCCACACCCACACGTAGCTTCATGCGCTTCCTCCGGCGTCCACTCCCCAATGTAGTTGCATGCGCTTCGTCCTGTCGGTGCGAGGAGCCAACTCACCGGTCATCTCGGCACAGCTACGCGCAAGCCGTCCGCGAAAGCCCTTCAGCAAAGCTGCCTCGGCCGCCTCAAGAAGCGACGGCCTCCTCCACAGCCTGACGCACCGAGGAGGAGTCCTCCGATGCGACCAAGATATCCGGACACCGCGGCCGGCACAACCGGTATCTTGCTTTGGGCAAGATGGGCATAAAGCAATGGAAGCTTATGGGGCGGTATGGAGATGAAAGAGCCATAACTACGCAACTAGACCGCTCACCTCATGCTTGGATTCCCTGTCAGTTCGTGCTAGCATGCGGGCATTGCTGATGGTTGGAGAACAGGCTCACTGAGAGGTGGGCCGAAGGACGATCGTTTCAAGGGGCCGATGCGGCGGGAAGCCGGATCTCTTGGCGATCGATGTACCAAAAGGGAGGCAGCATGAGGCGAAGCGGATGGGTCCTAGCGGGTGCACTCCTAACGGTGTGCCTCGTTGCGACGATGGCGGCAGCCTACAACATCGGCATCTACGTGCCGGGCGTTGTTGCCGGAAGCCCGTTGTACGAGGAGCTGGTCGCTGGCGTGGAGCGGGTAGCGGCAGAGAACCCCGACGTCACCTACAAGGTGCTGGAGGCGGGTTTCGATCAGTCGACGTGGGAAGATCAGATGGTCGCCATGGCTGCGACGGGGGAGTACGACCTAATCGTTTCCTCCAACGGGGCCATGCCTTTCGTGTCGATGGCGGCGGCCGACGCGTTCCCGGATCAGAAGTTCCTCTTTGTCGACTCGATCATCGCCGGGCACCCCCAGATGTACTCCGTGCTCTACAACCAGGTGGAGCAGGGGGCCGTGATGGGGTATCTGGCCGGATTGGTCACCAAGAGCAGCATGGCGGGAGCGACTCCGGAACTGAAGGTCGGATTCATTGCCGGTCAGGAGTACGAAGCGATGAATCTGATGATCGTGCCGGGATACGAGCTGGGGGCGAAGCTGGCGGATCCCGCCATCGAAGTGGACTTCCGCGTCATCGGTAACTGGTGGGATGCCAACAAGGCCGCCGAACTGGCCAACAGCATGATCGACGCCGGAGTCGACGTGATCGCGACAGCGTGCGGAGGAGCCAACCAGGGCGTGATTCAGGCGTGCCAGGAAAGAGGGAAGTACGTGCTCTATCTTGACAAGGACGACTACGCCCTCGCGCCCGGCACCATCATCGGCTGCTCGGCTCTCTCACAGGAGCAGGCCGTCTACGAGAACGTCAAGGCCGCCATTGCCGGAGCTCTGGCGTGGGGCGAGTACAAGATCCTCGGGATCAGCGAAGGCTACGTGGACTTCGTGGACACGAACCCACTGTACGAGAGTTCGGTCTCCGCGGATGTCGTCGCCGGCATGAAGGTCTTCCTGTTCGATCTGAGGGCTTTCTACGAAACGTGGCTCAAATCGCAGATGGTCGTACCCGTGTACTGGTAGCGACCCCCGGCACCTGAGTATCTGGTAACCACTAGCTAGGGACGGGGCGGGCCTGTAGCCCCCCCCCGGCCGGAAAATAAAAAACCCACCCACCACACAAACCCACCC
>CAZFZM010000002.1:106075-115519 GCA_964523545.1 uncultured Thermotogae bacterium | reverse complement strand
TGTCCGGGTCGCGCCCCGCGGCACCTGAGTACTGGAAACCACTCGCTCGGGACGGGGGGGGCCTGTAGCCCGCCCCGTCCCTTCTATTCCAAGAGCCACGAACGACACTTCCGCCGCGAGGGGCTCTAGCCTACGACAGCTCCTTCAGGCAGTCCTCCATGATCGTCAAGCCCGTGTCGAGCTGCTGTTGGTTGATGACCAGCGGCGGAGCCAACCGGATCGATGACTCCCCGGCTCCCAGCAAGAGCAGCCCCTTCAAGAAGGCGTCCCGTATGAATCGATCGCGCTCCTCGCGAGCAGGCGTCTTCTTCTCGTCTTTGACCAATTCGATGCCGATCATCAGTCCCATTCCGCGGATGTCGCCGATGATAGGGCATCTCTGCTGGAGTTCCCGCAATTGCGTCCTGAAGTAGTCGCCCTGCACGCGAGCGTTTTCCAGAAGGTTTTCCTCGGTAATCACCCTCAGGACGGCCTTCGCCGCCTCCATGATGACCGGGCCGCCGTTCAGCGTTCCCTCGTGAGCGTTTTCACTCCAGTCCATCACTTCCTTCCTGGCGACGGTGGCCGCCGCCGGGAAGCCGCTGGCGAAAGCCTTGGACATCGTGATGATGTCCGGTTCAAACCCGAAGTGCTCCGACGCGAACATCTTTCCGGTCCTTCCGTAACCCGTCTGCACTTCGTCGGCGATCAGAAGGATGCCGTGCTCTTCCGCCAGGTCGGACAGAATCGTGAAGAACTCCACCGGGGGTACGATGTATCCGCCCGACCCTTGGATGGGTTCAAACAGGATGAAGGCCGTCTCTTCCGGCGCGATGATCTTCTTGAAGATCACGTCCGTGAGGTAGTTCATGCACTCCAGGCCGCAACCGGGGTATTCCCGATTGAACAGGCAGCGATAGCAATAGGGGAAGGGTGTGAATTGGCCGATAGGATAGAGGGGCGCGAAGCCTCTCCGTGCCGATAGACCTGTCGTGGTGAAGCTCATGGCCCCCACTGTTCTTCCGTGGAATCCGTTGATGAAGGCCACGCCGTACTCCCGCCGGGAGTGCCACTTGGCCATCTTGATGGCGGTGTCGATCGACTCACTGCCGCTGTTCGAGTAGAAGACCCGCTTCGGGAAGTCGCCCGGAGTGACCTTGAAGAGCATCTCCGCCAGTTCCACCTGCGGCAGGGTGTAGTAGTCGAGGCTGTTCACGAACACCAGGGAGTCCAGCTGGTTCTTCACCGCTTGCATGACTTTCGGATGACGATGCCCTACCCCCGTGACGCCGATGCCGGACCCGAAGTCAAGGAACACGTTCCCATCGACGTCTTCGACATAGACGCCTTCCGCCTTGTATCCGACCAGAGGCGCGGTTCTTGTCAGCGACGGCGAGAGCATGGCCAGGTCTCTCTCGATGGCCGCCTGAGCCTTCGGGCCTGGAGGGGGAGTTACGATGTTCGGACCGGTGTACTTCATATCCCTTCCCTCTCGTAGTGAAGATCGGCTAGTGAGTCTGGGTATGCTATTTCGCCCTCTAGCATCTGTCAAGAATCACCGTGCTGGGACGTCCAAAGCAGTCCCATCGTCGATTTGTCTGCGTCTCGCGGTTCTCCGCGTTCGACCTTCGCCCATGAATCCGGCCCCAACACGGTGTCGGAATCGACATGGACCGGCGTTTACGGGAGGACAAGACGAATGCGCACATCGAGGTTCTCCGAGATCGGGATGGGAACAGCGGCATGGAGTCCGAGGACTTGAACCGACTTCTTGCCTTTCCGCCTGCAATCCATCGGATCGTCTCATCTCAGCCGCCCTCCAGGGGGAAATTGATCCCCGCCCCGCGTCGCTCTTCGCGCCGGACGGGGCGCTGATCGGCTACCCCACGTCCGCGACGTGAAGGATCCGCCGGTCACGTTCTGGACGTTCTCTACGCGCGTCAGCGCCATCCGAACGCAAACCGCTTTCTACTCCAGCCGTCCACCACGGCCACCCATTGGCCCGAGCCCTGTTCGACTGCAGACAGGTGATGCATACCCGCTGCGTTCCAGCCGTCTCCGTCTGCCTCCAGAGAATGGCTTGGCACTTCCTCGTACTCTTCAATGGTCAGCGTGAGAATCTCGAACAAGGAAATCCGCTTTCCGTAGTCGAGACCGTCATCTTGAGCGGAGCGAAAGAGACGTCCGTCAACCTGCAGCAGCCTCCCCGCTGGACGCGCACTTGTCTTGTCGCCGACGACCAACGGGCTGTCCGGATGCTCCACAAACCTGTCACCAAGGCTGGCAGCCGAGAAGAGCCGAAGGATGTCGTTCTCTGTTTCCCCAACGAATAGCCACCATCGGCCCGCCCAGTGGGTCAGAGATGGATCCACGTACCGGCCCTTCAGCAGGGTCCGGACGCGAACCCACGTATCCGGAAACCTGTCCGCCCGATAAAGAAACACGCCTAGAGCTTCTTCGCTTTCCGGCACCATGTAGATTTCCCCCTCCCAACGAAACACGTACGGATAGGACAGATGAAAGGACTCGTCCAGAACGATCGCGCCATACGTCCATCCCATTCCGTCCTCACTGGTCGCCATCGCGATGTCTCCCTTCCAGTCTTTCCGATTGAACGCCTCGAAGAACATCACGTACCCGTCGCCGTGCTGAAGCAGGAACGGGTCGGCCACGAACAGCGCGTCGATGTCCGACACGTCCGAAGCGCGCAACACCGGGTTCGATATCCCGGTTGCAGACCGAAGTGAGAGAGGGGACTCCCCGATCAGTACACCAATCGACCAGTCCTGATATCTCCTGACGAACGGCATCCCATGCAGTCCTCCGAAGATGGTGCCCGCGAGGAAACCGCCAAGGATCGCAGCAAACACAGTCAGGAAGAGGACCTTCGCTGACCACCCGATCCTTTTGCGCGGCATGAGCACCATGGTATTCGCCCGATGACCGGTCTCCAACCTCCCGGTCCCATATCTCGTCCTGAACGCACGCCGGCGCTCCGCAATTCGACAGGGGGCAGCTTCCCCGCGTAACTGTTACCGGGGCGATGACAACGGAACCAGACTGCCGATTCCGGTTCGAAGGTCTCAGTGAGACCGGCCGAGCGGTGGCGGTTTGACTACAATGAGACACGACCACACTCCAGTTGGGAGAATCGGGAGCCGGCTCTGACTACGCCGTGAAGTCGCCAGGGTGTTGGTGCAATCCGTCAAGTGACGAAGCCGGATTTCTCATCCTCCGATTGGTCTAGACATGGGGCTCGATGGAGCCGGTCACGGTGGCTGGGAGGGTTGAGGAGTCGTGGAGAAGGGAGCCAAAACCGTTGCGCATACTGCATTTCGCGGACAGAAGCTCATACGGGACGGCATCTTCGATGGCACAGTTGGCCACGGCTCAAGCACGCAATGGGAATGATGTCTCCGTCGTCTTGCTTTGTCGCTCAGGCAGAACACCTCCCTCCCTTGCCGTCGCACAGCTAACGCGACAGAGAATCCCGGTAAGAACGATCGCGATTCGTCAGCTTCGACCGTGGATGCGCCCGAAGCTCCTGGCTCGACTGCTTGAGATTCCCGCTGTGATTCGAGATCTGAAGGCACAGGAATTCGACATCTTGCATTGCCACAGCCCACCCACTTGTGGATTCGGCTTGGCAGCGGCTCGCCGAGCAAAGGTACCCGTCGTCGCAACTTGGCACGGGAGCGCGACAACCAGGACGTCGCGCAAGCTCTTCAGCAATCTAGACGGCTTAGCCGTTCTCAACAGAGAGCAAGAGGAGCAGTTCGGACGGAGGACCCCACCGGGCTACGTCCGACTCCTGAGAAACAGCGTCGGTGTTCGCGAGTGGCGCAACCAGCTTGTGGCGGCCCAGGATCTGCGGTCCACGCTAGAGATTCCCAAATCCTCCTTCGTGGTGGGTTTCGCGGGCCGGCTCAGCCCGGAAAAGGGCCTTTCGTTTCTCCTGCGGGCATTGGCGAACGGCGGATTGCGCGACCCTGACGAAGTCTGTCTCTTGGTCGCTGGAGATGGTCCCCTTACGGCGCAACTGAGCTCGGAAGTCCGTGCATTTGATCTTGAGGCGGCCGTGCGTTTCCTCAGGCGGGTTGAGTGCATGCCCTCCTTCTACCGGACGATCGACCTACTGGTCGTTCCTTCATTGCGAGAGACCCAACCCATGGTGATTCTGGAGGCGATGGCATCGGAAGTGCCGGTGGTAGGCACGGCAGTCGGAGACATTCCGACGATGTTGGAGGGAGAGGCTGGGATCGTGGTCCCGGTACGGCAGACCCAGGCGATTCTAGGCGCGATCCAATGTCTGAAGGATGACCCTCAGCGAAGAGCGCGCACCATTCGAAACGCCCTGGTTCGGGTACGCCGGCGCTATGATAGCGCGGTGGTCGGCGACCTGTACCTGGAGAAGCTGTATCTACCTGTCCTTACCAGATCCTAGTAGCCTGAAAGAGTACCTCTCCGAACGGCCACAGAGCCGATCCGCTGCCCCTCGGATCGGTCCGGGGGCAGAGCCAGGACTCGGATCGATGAAGGAGCGGGAGCCCAGACGGGACTTGAGACTGGCCTGCTCCAACCCTCTGTGGGGAGGAATCCGCTCCATGCCCGCGTGATAGGACTCAAGGCCAGCCGTCACCATTTGACCAGCAGCAACTCGGCTTCCTCTCGCCTTGTCCAATCGGTGGGACTCAACTCGTCCGTCGCGGGATACCACACGAGGAGTTGCATCCGTCCCTAACTCACGTAGAATGACTCCATCTCAAACGTCCTTCAGGGGCGAAAGGGGGTGATCCGTATGACGAACTCATCGAGGTCAGCGGTCGCTCCCTGTGCCGGTTCCGCGTAGCAGCACGAATCGGCGTACAGCGCTTCAACAGAGACCGTTTCTTGTCTGGGCGCTTCGCGGCCGCTGGCCTCCCCATCTCATAGGAGGCCAGATGAACTATCCCCTGCCTGACGGCATCACCTGCCGCCCTGCGACGACCGCCGATGCGGAGCGCGTCGCGGCGCTCTGGAACGATCGTTCGGAAGCGACCCGCGGCGAGCGTCCGTCGACGCCGAAGCGGGTCCTGAGGCTCTGGAACCACCCGAAGTTCGACCTCTCGACCGACTCCTTGCTCGTCTTCGCGCCGGACGGGGCGCTGATCGGCTACGCCCACGTCCGCGACGTGAAGGACCCGCCGGTCGACATCTTCTCCGGCTGCTCGGTCCATCCGAACCACGACGGGTCCGACTGGCTGTGGAACGCACTGTTCGCGTGGACGGAGAAGGAGGCCCGCCGCGTGATCCCGAAAGCTCCGCCCGACGCCCGGATCGCGCTGGTCGCCGGCGTGTCGGACGAGGACGTCATCGAGCAACGCGCGCTGGAGCGGCACGGCTTCGAGCACAGCCGGACGTTCCACCGGATGACGACCGGCTTCGAAGGGCCGGCGGAGCCGGCTGTTCTTCCGGATGGCATTGCCATCCGGACGTTCAAGCCGGGCGCAGACGACGAGGCGCTCGTCGCGGCGTACCGGGAGGCGTTCGCCGGTCACTACGGTCGTCTCGAACAGCCGTTCGAGGTCGACCTCGCCGAGTGGCAACACTGGATGCGCGAGGACGACTTCGACCCGTCGCTCTGGTTCCTCGCTTGCGACATGGCAGACGGCACAATCGCCGGGTTCTGTAGCTGTTACGCCGCGGCTCCGGGCGATCCCAAGCTTGCCCTGATCGACGAGCTCGGTGTACGCCCGGCGTGGCGCCGACGCGGGATCGGCCGGGCGCTGCTGCTGCACGCGTTCGGCGAACTCGCGACCCGCGGGATCCAGGGCGCGGTGCTCAACGTCGACACGGGGAACAGGTCCGGTGCTCCGGCTCTCTACGAGCGGGCCGGCATGCGCTCGATCCGGGCGAACCACACGTACGTCAAGGAGCTTCGGCCGGGGAGGAACCTGGTCGCGGAGTAGACTGGGAGCCGTCCCTTTCGGACCGGGTCCTTGGGGAATGCTCCGCAAGGAGCATTCCCCCTGACTTTGTGACCGACCGCACCAGGCGATACCTACAACACCGGCAGGTACCGATCGATCGGGGACCGACCCTCCGGGCCGGTCCTTCGGGGAATGCCTTGTAGGCATTCCCCGGTTGCGTGAGCCCTTGTTGTTTTCTATAGGATCGGCAGATACCTGTCGATTTCGTATTGATGGACCTGTGAGCGGTAGGCGTCCCACTCGATCTGCTTGTTCTCGATGAACTTGTCGAAGATGTGGTCGCCGAGCGCGCGCCGCACGAGCTCGCTCTCGCGCATGCAGGCGATCGCCTCGTTGAGGCTGCCCGGCAACGTCTCGATCCCCAGCTCGGCCCGCTCCTCGTTGCTCAGGTGATAGACGTCGACCTCGACCGGATCCAGCAGCGGGTAGCCCTGCTCGATCCCCTCGAGCCCGGCGTGCAGGAGCACGGCGAACGCGAGGTACGGATTGCAGGCGGAATCCGGGGCGCGGAACTCGATCCGCGTCGTCGATTCCTGCCCCGGCTTGTACATCGGGATGCGGATCAAGTTGCTGCGGTTCCGCCGCGCCCACGTGATGTAGACGGGCGCCTCGTACCCAGGCACCAGCCGCTTGAACGAATTGACCCACTGCGCGCAGACGCCGGTGATCTCCTTGGCGTGGCGCATGATCCCCGCGATGTAGCCGCGGGCGAGCGCCGACAGGTGCAGCGGATCGGCTCCGTCGAAGAAGGCGTTCGACCCGTCGAGGCCGGCGAGCGACATGTGGGTGTGCATCCCCGACCCGTTCTCGGCGTTGAGCGGCTTCGGCATGAACGTCGCGTGGACGCCGTGGCGCCTGGCGACCTCCTTGATCGCGTAGCGGCAGGTCATCAGGCAATCGGCCATGTTCAGGGCGTCGCAGTGCCGCAGGTCGATCTCCTGTTGGCTCGGGGCGACCTCGTGGTGCGCCGCCTCGACCGGGATCCCCATCGACTCGATCGCGAGGACGGTCTCCCGCCGGATCTCCATCGATATGTCCGGCGGGGAGAGGTCGAAGTAGCCGGCGGCGTCGAGGGTGTCGAGCGACCGATCCGATCGAAGATAGAAGTACTCCAGCTCGGTGCCGACGAGCATCGTCAGACCGCGTTCGGCGGCGCGGGCGAGCGCCTGCTTCAGTATCCAGCGCGGGTCGCCCTCGTACGATTCGCCGCCGGGCTGGACGATGTCACAGATCAGCCGGCCGACGTTCTCCCAGGGCAGGACGACGAACGTGTCCGGGTCCGGGCGGACGAGCATGTCGCTCTCGTCGATCCGCGCGAAGCCGTGGACCGACGAGCCGTCGAATCCGATCCCTTCCTCGAGCGCCGTTCCCAGCTCGCTCGCCGGGATCTCGACGCTCTTGAGGTTGCCCAGCAGGTCGGTGAACCACAGCTGGACGAACCGCACCTCCGCTTCCTTTACCCTGGCCAATACCTCGGATGTCTTCCTCTCCGCCATAGCTCACCTCCTGCGTACGCTGTTGGAATGGAGGCAGTTTAGATCGACTGCGGTCCGATCACAAGCAATTCAAGACCTGCCGTTGCATTGCGGCACCCGGACTGCTACAATGCCTTCCAATCAAACCGGCCCTTCCGGGCCTTCTCGGGAGGTTGCGACACTATGAGGATGCTAAGCACCTAAGGCCCTCGCGGCCCGCCGTTCGACGGCCACGGTGGGATCTTCGAAAGCAGAACCGAAGGTTCTCCCAAGCAGCCCGCAGAGCTGCCCGTCGTCGCCCGCGGAACCGACGGTTCCGCCCATCACTGAACAGTCGGCCGGTTTGTACCATCGTCCCAAAAGTCATAGCTAGGGAGTCGTCATGCGTACGTATGCACTCGAAGTCGAGAGTGTGCGCAAGGTGTTCGTCCGCAAGAACCGCACCAAGCGACGCCGTTGGCTTTGTAGAACCCGAAGGAAAGAAGAAGTCATTGCGCTGAGGGAGATCGACCTGCGAGTCGAGCGCGGCGAGGTGTTCGGCGTCCTCGGCCCGAACGGGTCGGGGAAGTCGACGTTGATCCGCCTCGTCTCGACGCTCCTTCTCCCGGACAGCGGAGCGCTCCGCGTCTTCGGCCATGACGTCGAGCACGACTCGTTCGCCGTCAAGCGGATGATCAACCGCGTGTCGGTCGACGCCGCGTTCTTCAAGAAGTTCTCGCCGATCGAGAACCTGATGTACGCCGCGCGCCTCTACGGCCTCGACGCCGGCGAGGCGAAGGTCAAGATGCGCCAGATCATGAAGCGCCTCGGGCTGAAGGAAGAGTCGTTCAACAATCCGATGGAGCAGATGTCGCGCGGGATGCAGCAGAAGGTCGCGGTGGCACGCGGATTCCTGACCTCGCCGATCCTCCTGCTCCTCGACGAGCCGACGACCGGCCTCGACCCGCACTCCAAGCGGGACGTCCAGGCGTTCGTCCGCGAGATCCGCGAGACGCACGACGCGACCGTCCTGCTGACGACGCACGACATGAACGAGGCCGACAAGCTGTGCGATCGGATCGCGATCATCGACGAGGGTCGGATCGTCGCCCTCGACACGCCCGAACGGCTGAAGGCACTCGTCCCGTCGAACAACGGCGACAAGCCGACGCTCGAGGACGTGTTCATCGAGCTGACCGGACGGGGCTTCGAGGAAGCCGAAGCCGAGGAGGAGGTGGGAGCATGAGTACGTTCGTTCGTGAGATGCGAGGCGCGTACGCGTTCGTCGAGCGAAACGTCAACCTGATGAAGCGCTACTGGGGTTGGGAGCTCGTCTGGTTGATCTACTCGCTGACCAACGCGCTCGCGATCACCTACATCGGGAACGGGATGAGCGCGATCTCGGGGCAGGAGATCGACACCCAGTACGTCGTGACGTACCTGCTCGTCGGCGCGCTGATCTGGCAGTACCTGGTCGTCATCTTCTACGCGATCAGCGAGATGATCGCGTGGGAGCGCTGGGAGGGGACGATCGAGTACACGTTCATGGCCCCCGTCTCTCGGCCGACGCACCTCGTCGGCACAACGCTGTTCGCGATCGGCTACGGGATCGTCCGCACGCTCGCTATCCTCGGGATCGTCGTCGCCTTCTTCCGGTTGAACCTCGGCGGAGCGAACATCGTCGGCACGGTGCTGATGCTGTTGGCCGGGTCCGTGTCGTTCGTCGGCCTCGGGATCCTCGCTGCGGTCCTCCCGCTGCTGTACCCGGAGCGTGGGGCGCAGATGACGAACGCGGTCGCGGCGATCCTGCTGCTGATCTCGGGCGTCTACTATCCCATCGAGACGCTGCCCGGCTGGCTGCAGAAGATCGCCGCCGTCTCGCCTGCGACGTACGTGATCAAGGGGATGCGCGCCTGTCTGCTTGAGGGCGAAGCAACGGTGAAGTTGTTGCCGAACGTGTTCACGCTGATCGGCGTCGGCGTGGCGATCATCGTCATCGGGCTGTTCGTCTTCCGATACGTCGAGCGGTTCGCGAAGCGGAC
>CAZFZM010000002.1:95769-105975 GCA_964523545.1 uncultured Thermotogae bacterium | reverse complement strand
GCCGAAGGGCTCAGGGAAACCTGAGCCCTTCGGCCAGAGCGCGTGATCCAGCCGATGGCTGGGATCACTGCGCTATAGATGTTCCTCCACCTCTTCGAGGAACCGGAGTGCCTTCTCCTGCGAGATCGCGTTGTACAGCGGGTACCTTTCGCCGATCGGCTCAGCGAGAACGCCGTCGAGGATCCGCTTCGCGTCCTCCCACAGGTCCCGTGGGACCACGTAGAACTCGACGAACAGGAGGCGATTTTCGAAATACTCGTTGTGCTCGGGAAGGAAGTCGCCGAGTTCGGGGCAGACGTCGCAGTCCCAATCGGCGCAGATCTCCGACTCGTCAACGATGTGGCAGAAGTAGCCGAGAGACCGACTCCAGTTCTTCCGGTAGTAGCCGGCCGGGAGCTTCGGCAAGCCGGCCCAGAACGCGCCGAGGGCGCGATAGGAGCCGTAGTTCATGTACGTCTCGTCCAGCTCGAGGCACCGGAGAGACATCGCGTCGGTCTTCTCCGGCACGCCGGCGAAGACGGCCTCGAGCGGATTGAACTCCGCCGCGCGGAGCCAGTTCGCCGACGCCCAGTACAGGCTTTCGACGTCTTCCGCGGTGGCGACCGCCGCGACGAAGCCGTCGGTCGACTCCGTGGCGGTGAATTCGGGAATCATTCGCAGCGCCTTCAGACCCCAGTGCTTTCCGCGCAGATACGTGGGCCGCTCCTCCGGCTGGTCCTCGAGGAACGCGTCGGCCAGCGTGTAGTAGGTCTGCGACAGCTTGTTGATGATATCGATCTGAGCCGCGTCCAGGTCGAACGCCATGACGGCGTCTTCGTTCGTCTCATCGAGCTCGTGCGGGACCCCGAGTGCCCCTCGGAACGCTGCGATCATCTCGTCGAGCGTCGCCCGTCCCTCTTCGCTGTAGGGGATCATGATGTCGCTTCCCTGAAACAGACCGACCGCCTCGTCGACCGTGATCGCCATCGCGGTACCGCCACCGACCAACGTCGCCAACACCGTGAACAGCAGGAGTCTCCTCATCCTCTCCGACCTCCTAGGGGCTGATGCGGCCCACTATACTGAAACGATTCCGGCCGAACAAACCTCTCGCAACCGGCCGAGCGTCGCCGAAACCGCAGGCAGGTTGGAACGCCTAGGAGCGTGTGATATCCTTCGCACCGTCGAATTCCTACGTATCTGTTCTGGAAAGGAGGAGGGTTCCATGGCCAAGGTCGATCAGGACCTTTGCGTCGGGTGCGGGCTGTGCACGCAGGTCTGTGCTGACGTGTTCGAGATGGGTGCCGACGGCAAGGCGGACGTCATCGAGGGAGCGACCGCCGATTGCGTTCAGGACGCCATCGATCAGTGCCCGGTCGGCGCGATCAGCGCCTAGATTCGGTCCGTTTTCACGGGGGACGTCGTCTCGAGCGTTCCCCGTGTTCGTTCGAAGCGACCTGTGCGCTTGCCCGCAGCGTGCCGCGACCACACCGGAATCGTCGCACGGCCGATTGGCGAGAATCCGGTTTCCTGCTAGGATACACGCGGTGAGCGATCTTGGGTGAGCGGAGGATCGGGTTGGCGCTCTCCAGCGGGGGAGCGCGGGGGGCGGCGCACGTCGGGGTTCTCAAGGTTCTGGCGGAGAACGGGATCGAGCCCGACGTGATCGCCGGATCGAGCATGGGGGCGCAGGTCGGCGGTATCTACGCCTCCGGTGTCGGGCTCGATGAACTCGAGACGTTGTGGCGGTCGAGCTCGTTCGGCCACGTCTTCAAGACCCTCTTCCCCACGATTCCCTGGTCCGGCTGGAGCTCGGGGAACGGGATCACGCGCTTCCTGCAGAAGCTGATCGGGGATCCTCGCATCGAGGACCTGCCAATGGAGTACGCCGCCGTGGCAACGGATCTTCGATCGGGCGAGCCGTTTCCGATCCGGAGCGGTTCGCTCGTCGAGGCGATCCGAGCGTCCGTCTCGGTCCCCGGCCTGTTCAGTCCCGTCTGGCTCGACGGCCGCCTGCTGATCGACGGGGGGGTTTCCAATCCGATGCCGGTCGACGTCGCTCGTCGACTCGGCTCCGACGTGGTCATCGGCGTCGACGTCCTCGTCGACCCAGGAGAGGTCGAGCTCTCCGGCCTTCCGTACCTCGAGGCGCGGGAGCGCGTCCTCGGGATCGCGAAGGGAATGGGCTCGCCGTTCCGCAACGGTCGCAGATTCCACCCGAGCGTCTTCTCGGTCCTCTTCCAGATGTCGACCGTTTTCCAGAAGCGCCTCTCCGACCTCCTTCTCGCGACCTACCCCCCGGACGTCCTGATCCGCCCCGACTTCTCCGCTGATCCCCCCTGCTACTCCGACGTCGGCTGTGGAATCGAGGCCGGTGAAGAGGCTGCCCGTCGGGCGCTTCCGGAGATCGAGCGGGTTCTCGGTCGCTGAGGTACCATTCGCCCAGGAGCCGACATGCGCGCCAACGACTGCCTCTACCCTCGGATCGCGCTGGGCGTCGTCGCCGTCTCGTTCGGGGCGATCTTCGCCCGGCTCGCCAACGAGGCCTCCCCGTTCGCTGTCGCGGCGTGGCGGCTGACGATCGCGGCGCTCGTTCTGGTGCCGATTGTCGCGTCCCGCGTGGAGCGGACGCTCGATCGGCGAACCGCGCTCTGGTCCGTCGTCAGCGGCGCCGCTCTGGCGGTTCACTTCGTCCTCTGGATCTCCTCCCTCGAGCACACCACCGTCGCCAGCTCGGTCCTGTTCATGTCCACCCATCCCGTCTTCGTCGGGCTCGGCTCGATCCTCTTCCTCCGTGAGCGGCTGTCCAGGATCCTGGCGGCGGGGATCCTCCTCGCCGTCGCCGGGGGCGCACTGATCGGGTTCGGCGACCTCCGATTCGGAGGACCGGCGCTTCGGGGGGACCTTCTCGCGCTCGGAGGCGGCCTGATGGCCGCGGTCTACTTCCTGATCGGCCGTCGCGTCCGGCGGACCGTGTCGCTGCCCGAATACGCCGCGGTCAGCTACGGGACGGCGGCCGTCCTGGTCCTGCTCCTCTGCCTCGGTACCCGCACGCCGGTGGTCGGGTACACCTCGACCACCTACGCGTACCTCGCCCTGCTCGCCGTGGTCCCTCAGCTGATCGGACACTCGACGATCAATTGGGCCCTCCGACGGCTATCGGCGTCGAGGGTCTCGGTCTTCGTTCTCGGTGAGCCGGTCTGCTCGACGCTCCTCGCGATCGGCGTCTTCGGCGAGGTTCCCGGAGGGTTGAACCTCCTCGGAGCGGCCATCATACTCGTCGGTATCTACCTCAGCCTGCGAAGCGAGGAGGCACCCAATGGCACCGAACCCTGAGCGGGGGCGCGCAAGGATCGAATGGGCCGCGACCCGCATGCCGTTGCTCGACCGATTGAGGACCGCGTTTCAAGATGAGCAGCCGTACGCCGGCAAGCGGATCGCGATGAGCATTCACCTGGAGGCGAAGACGGCCTGCCTCGCGATCCTCCTTCGCGACAGCGGCGCCGACGTCTGGGCGACGGGGTGCAATCCGCTGTCGACGCAGGACGACGTCGCTGCGGCGCTCGCGCAGGAGGAGCGGATCACCGTCCGCGCAAGGCACGGCGTCTCCGAGGCCGAGTACACCGAGGACCTCCGGTCGACGCTCGCCGGCCGACCGGACCTCATCCTCGACGACGGCGGCGACCTCATCGCCCTCCTTCAAGAGGAGCCACAGGAGAACGTGATCGGAGGGTGCGAGGAGACGACGACCGGCGTCGCCCGATTGCGCATCCTGGCGCGGGAGAAAAAGCTCCGCTTCCCGATGTTCGCGGTGAACGACGCGAAGATGAAGACGCTGTTCGACAACCGTTACGGCACGGGCCAATCGGTGTGGGACGGGATCTTCCGGTCGACGAACCTCCTGATCGCCGGGAAGTCCGTCGTCGTGGTCGGCTACGGATGGACCGGACGCGGGATCGCGCTCCGCGCACGAGGTCTCGGCGCCCGCGTGACGATCTGCGAGGTCAACCCCGTCACCGCCCTGGAAGCGTGGATGGAAGGGTTCGCCGTCGCGCCGATCGCCGAAGCGATTCGCACCGCGGACCTCGTGATCACCGCCACGGGGTGCGCCGACGCCGTCCCCAAATCGGCGCTCCCCAACGCCAAGGACGGCCTCGTCCTCGCCAACGCGGGGCACTTCAACGTCGAAGTCCGCCCGGACGCGCTCGCCGACCTCGCGCGGTCCCACAGAGCGGTCCGAGAGGGCGTCGAGGAGTACGCGCTTCCGGACGGACGACGCCTCTACCTCCTCGGCGAGGGGAGGCTCGTCAACCTCGCGCTCGGCGACGGTCACCCGGTGGAGATCATGGACCTTTCGTTCGCGATCCAGGCGCTGACGCTCCGGCATCTGCTCGCGAACGTCCCCCTGCCGCCCGACGTCTACGCCGTTCCATCGGAGATCGACGAGCAGGTCGCCCGGTTGAAGCTCGAGACGCTCGGGGTCGCCATTGACGCGCTCACGCCGGCACAGCGGGAGTACCTCGGCCTCGACACCGACTGACCACGGACATCACGCAATCGGTGCGGTACAATCCGAGCCCTAGGGGTGAAACGCATGACAAACCGGAGAATGTGGAGAAAGGGTCTGGCCGTCCTGATCCCGGCGATCCTCCTCGTCCTCGCGCTCGGCGTCGGCGGGGCTCAGGAGTCGGGCGGCGACCTGTTCGCCCCCGTCTACCAGATCTACCAGTACATCAAGAGCTACTTCTACCAGCCAGAGCGGATCGACGACCAGAAGGCGCTCTACGGCGCGATGAAGGGCGTGGTCGAACATCTCGACGACCCGTACAGCGAGTTCCTCGATCCGGAGGACCGACGCCGCTTCGACGAGTCGCTCGAGGGCGAGTTCTCCGGCGTCGGGATCGAACTGTCGATCGTCGACAACGTGATCACCGTGATCACGCCGCTGGTCGGGACGCCGGCCGAGGCGGCGGGCGTCCGTGCCGGGGATCAGATCCTCAACATCGACGGGGAATCGACCGAGGGAATGACGCTCACCGAGGCGGCGCTGCGGATCCGCGGCGAGATCGGCACGACGGTGACGCTCACCGTCCGACACGACGACGGTTCGATCGAGGAGATCCCGATCGTCCGCGACACGATCGTCCTCGAACCGGTCAAGAGCGAGCTTCGCGGCGACGGAACGATCGGCTACATCCGCCTGTATCGGTTCGAACAGGACACGACGACCGAGCTTGACGCGGCCCTCCTGTCGTTCGATCTCGACAGTCTCACCGGATTCATCCTCGACCTCCGGAACAACCCGGGCGGCCTCCTGAACGAGGCGATCTCCGTTTCCAGCCGGTTCGTCGACGAGGGCGTTCTTCTGATCACCCAGGATCGGCTGAGCGACGAGAAGGAGTACTACGCGCGGGGGAACCGGATCCCGAACATCCCGCTGGCCGTTCTGATCAACCGTGGGTCGGCGAGTGCGTCGGAGATCACCGCCGGCGCGATCCGCGACAACGACATGGGGATCCTGATCGGCGAGCAGTCGTTCGGCAAGGGCGTCTTTCAACAGCTGATCGAGTTTCCAGACGGTTCGGCCCTGAAGATCACCGCGGGGGAGTACTTCACCCCCGACCGGAAGGTCGTCAACGGGGTCGGCCTGACGCCGGACATCCTCGTCGAGGAGGGACAGGACCCGGTCGACGTCGCGATCGAATGGATCCGGACTCACGCCGGCGTTCGAATGCCGATCGATCTCGACGCGGAGACGGCGCAGGCTCCATGAGATTCGCCGTCATCGGGGCCGGGGGGTGGGGAACCGCGATCGCCCGTCTCCTCGCGATCGGCGGGCACGACACCGCCCTATGGGCCCGTGACGAGAACCTGGCCGAGGCGATCGCCAGGGACCGGCGAAACACGAAGTACCTTCCCGACGTCGAGCTCCCGAGCGAGCGCCTGCAAGTGACGGCCGACCTCGCGGAGGCGGTCGCAAGAGAGGTTCTCGTCCTCGCCGTTCCCTCGTTCGGGATGGCCGATCTGCTGGAACGGGTCGCTCCGTTGGCCCCTCCGTCTCCGATCGTGATCAACCTCGCCAAGGGGATCGACCGCGTGTCGAAGCGGACGATGTCCGAGCTGATCGGGCATGCGCTCCCGAAGGCGAACGTCTTCACGCTGTCCGGACCGAGCCACGCCGAGGAGGTCGGGAGGGACGTCCCGACGGCCGTCGTTCTCGCGGGCGTCGACCTCGAGTTGGGAAGCCGCCTGCAGCGGGAGATCGCCGGCCCTCGGTTCCGCGTTTATCTGTCCGAAGACATCCGAGGCGTCGAACTCTGCGCTGCGGTGAAGAACATCATCGCGCTGGCGACCGGGATCTCCGACGGACTCGGGTACGGTGACAACAGCCGCGCGGCCCTGATCACGCGAGGACTCGCCGAGATGGTCCGCTTCGGCCGCACGTTCGGCGTCCGCGATGCGACGTTCTTCGGGCTGTCCGGGCTCGGCGACCTGGTCGCGACGTGCACCAGCCAGCACAGCCGGAACCGGTACGTCGGCAGTCGCCTCGGTCGAGGCGCGAGCCTCGAGGAGATCCTCGGTGAGATGGACATGGTCGCCGAGGGCGTCTACGCGACGGCCGTCGTTCGCGAGATCGCCCAGCAGCGGGGAATCGAGATGCCGATCACCGAGGCCGTGGATCGGCTTCTCAACGGCGAAGCCGATCCGCTATCCTTGGTGGAAGAGATCATGACACGTGCTCCGAAGAGGGAAGGGATCTGAGGGGAGGGAGGGTGCGCTTCCAAGTGGTGGTCATTGGAGGAGGCCCGATCGGCGCGGTCGCTGCGCGCAGCGCCGCCGAGGCGGGAGCGTCGGTCCTCCTCGTCGAACGCCGTACGGCTCTGACCGGTCCGTCGTGCTGCACCGGCTTGATCAGCCACCGAACGCTGGCAACGCTCGGTGTTTCGACGGACAGCGTTCTGCGTGAGATCCGGGGCGTCACGGTACGCGGCCCGGACGGACACGGGCTCGAACTCTCCGCCGATCATGTGAAGGCGATCGTCATCGATCGGATCCGGCTGGAGCGGGAGCTCCACGAGCTCGCTCGGGCCGCGGGGGTCGATGTCCGTCTCGCGACCGAGGCCGTCTCGGCGGCGCGCAACACGATCGCCCTGGAATCCGATGACGGGCCGACGCACGTGACCGCGACCGCCGTGATCGGGGCGGACGGACCGCACAGCCGTGTCGCGAAATGGTACGGACTCCCGCACCCGGAGCAGTACGTCCACGCCGCACAAGTCGTCGTCGAGACGGACCAGGAGATCCCCTCGGACCGGGTCGAGGTCGCCTTCGGGGAGAAGGTCGCGCCCGGCTTCTTCGCGTGGGCCGTGCCGGCCGAAGAAGGGAGGCTGCGCCTCGGACTCGGCGTCGTCCCACCGTTCGACCCGGCGGAGCATCTCGACCGCTTCCTGACGACGCGATTCCCGGAGCGCCGGATCCTCTCCCGCACGTGCGGATGGATCCCCGTTGCCCCGACACGACGTTCGGCCATCGATTCCGTCTTTCTCGTCGGGGACGCCGCCGGCCAGGGGAAGCCGCTGTCGGGAGGCGGGCTCTTCCTCGGCGGGGTCTGCGCGCGAATCGCGGGACGAATCGCCGCCGAGACGGCCCTCTGCGACGCGCCGAACCGGAAGGCGGCGGCCACCTACGAGGCCGAGTGGAAATCGGCGATCGGCCGCGAAATCGCGTTCGGGCGGTCGATCCGCAGGATCTGCGGGACACTCTCCGATCGGGACCTCAATGCGGTGTTCGCCACGTGCGACGATCCCGACCTTCTCTCGTTCCTCGCCGAACACGCCGACATCGACTACCTCCACCGGCTCCCCGATGAACTCGCCGCGCGTCCTCTGTTGTGGGGGAAGGTTCTCCGCCTCCTTCCGTGCGTTGCGAAGGGCGAGATCGCTGATCTGTCCGACCGATCCCCCGTTGTCTCCGCGCCGCGCGCGCCCCTATAATCGGAGGCACTCATGGCCCAGAAGAGGGGAAAACGGAAGAAACCGTCCGTGCAGGCTGCTCCGTCCGTCCCGCTCGATCGGGTCCTCTTCTACGCCGTGCTGTTCCTCGTCTTCGCCTTGCCGCTGTTCATTTGGCCCGGAATCTCGGAGTACGGGTACGGGAAGACGATCGTTGCGCTGATCGGCGTTTCCGTCCTCGCGGTCCTGTGGGGACTCTCGGCGTGGCAGAGAGGGGCGTGGCCGATCCGTCTTCCGTGGATCACCATTCCCGTTCTCGGGCTGGTCGCCGCGTCGCTTCTCTCCCTGCTTTATGCGACGAACGGCCGCGTCGTCGTGCAGAGCCTGGCGCTTGTCGTCTTCTTCACGCTGCTGATGCTCATCGTCGCCAACGCCGTCCGGAATCAGCGCGACGTCAACCTGTTGCTCTTCGCTCTCCTCGCGTCCGCGTTCCTCGCGGCGCTGTACGGGATGCTGCAGTACCTCGGGGTCATGCGAGGCCCTTCGGGCGTGACCGAACTAAACGCCGTCATCTCCACGATGGGAAACCGCAACTATCTCGGCGGCTTCCTGACCTACCTGCTCTTCCCGGCGGTCGTTCTCGTCGTCCGGCCCCGCTCTCGCTGGGTGAAGCTGCTGTCGGTCTCTCTGATCGCGTTCTGCTTCGGAATGGTCCTGATCGTCCAGCAGACCGGCACGCTGATCGCGCTCCTCGTCGCCGCTGCCGCCTTTCTCCTCGGATGGTTGATCTTCCGCCCGATCGAACCGACTCGCCGGAATCGTGTTTGGCTCCTGATCCTCATCGGTGCGCTCGTCGTGACGTTCCTGGTCGAGGCCCCTTCCGGCCCGCTGAACTCGGTCGTCGGACTCTCGAGGGACAATCCGTCATGGATCGCACGATGGTGGGAACGAAACTCCGGCAACGTTCGATCGTGGGACTGGTGGGTCGGCTGGGAAATGTTCAAGGCCCATCCAATGACCGGCGTCGGGCTCGGCAATTACAAGCTGAACTTCATTCCGTACAAGGCGGAGTTCCTCGCTTCACCTCGCGGAGAGGGGTACGACTTCTACATCGAGCGAGCGGCGCAGGCCCACAACGAATACGTACAGGTCCTCGCAGAGCTCGGCATTCTTGGGGTCCTCGCCGCCGCGTCCTTCCTCGCCGTTCTCGTCGTCTCCCTCTGGAAGCGAATGCGATCGAACGACGAGACGAACCGGCTCGACCTCCTGTTCCTCTCGTGCGGGATCGTCGCGTTCCTCGTCCACGGTCTCGTCAGTTTCCCCGCTCATCTGCCTTCGTCGAGCTTGGTCCTTACGGTTGTCGGCGGCTTGATCTTCTCGCGCGTCTACGGGGATTCGGGGCAACGGTCCGTCAGGCTAGCCGGCTGGAAGCTGAAGGGCACGCTGATCGCCGTTGCCGCGATCGGGGTGATCGTGTCCGTCGTCGCAGCACGTGACATCACCGCGAACCTCCTCATGAGCGAAGGGATCGAGCAGGCACAGCTCGGCAACGTCCACGGAGCGGAATCGCTCCTCGAGCGAAGCCTCGATCTCGACTTCGCCCCACGACAGACCTACTACCACCTCGCCGTGGTACAGATCGAGCTCGGAGACTACGACGAAGCGCAGGCGAACATCGAGCAATGCTTCACCCGCTTCGTCGACGAGCCAGTCTATCTCAACTACGCGAATCTGATGACGAACTCGCGCCAGTTCGACCGCGCGGTCGAGGCGATCGGCCTGTTATTGGCCACGCACCCACGAGAGGAAATCGCTGTTCGAGCCCGCTACATCAAGGCGGTCATCGTCGCTCAAGCCGGTGACCCTCGCGAAGCGACCGAGCTGCTCGAACAGCTGATCGCGGACGCACCGTGGTTCGAGACGGCACACATCGGGCTCGGCACCGTCTACGAAGCACGTGGAATGCCGACCGAAGCCCGGCGTGCGTTCGAGACGGCGCTTCGGACGATCGATGACAGATTGGCCGAGGCACAGGAAGCCCTCACGAGCCAGGAGACCATCACTGCGGAGGACTACGGGAGGCTTCGCACCGAGATCGATCAGCTGCGACAGCAACGCGAAACCGTCCTGAAGAAGCTCGAGGGGCTCCCTCCCGTCGAATCTCCTTGAGACGGTGCGAACCCTTTCCTGCTGAAGCACGCGAGGAATCGGAGTAACAGGGAAGAACCAACGTCCAAGCAACGTTCCCCATACGCATTCTGATCCCAATCCCTTG
>CAZFZM010000002.1:47872-95669 GCA_964523545.1 uncultured Thermotogae bacterium | reverse complement strand
GAAGAACCAACGTCCAAGCAACGTTCCCCATACGCATTCTGATCCCAATCCCTTGCAGGAAGCAGACTTGCTCCTATTGCGAGGCTCGAAGAGCCGAGCAACAGGACACGACCAGCGTTCGGATCACATCCCACGTCCGCTTTCCTGTCCCAACTCCTTGCGTGACTGAAGCCTGCCCCTACTGCGAGGTGCGGAGCGCCGAAGCAGCAGCCTGACGGGCCTTTCTCCGTGGAATCGGGTGTCGCACGCCGCATAGCCGCCTTTCGGTCACAAGAGCTCATGGCTATTGCGCGGCGCACAGCGCCGAAGCAACAGGACACGACCAGCGTTCGGTTCACATCCCACGTCCGCTTTCCTGTCCCAACTCCTTGCGTGACTGAAGCCTGCCTCTACCGCGAGGTGCGGAGCGCCGAAGCAGCAGCCCCGACCCCACTCTGCCAGTGACATCGGAAGTTGCCGGCTGCCAGCCTCCTTTAGGTTGCCAAGTGCGCGGGCTATACTGACCGCGTGATCCGCCATGGCCATCGAGACGATCCGACACACCATCGACTATCTCCTCGGACAGACCAACGCCCAGCAACTGAAGCGATACGATCGTGAACTGACAGCGACCAACCGGCTCGCCGACGAAATACGGACCCTCTCGGACGACGGCCTGCGCAGGCGGTTCGACGAAGTGCGGCGGCGCGTGCGCGACGGCGAATCGAGGCAGGACGTTCGCGTCGAAACGTACGCGCTCGTTCGCGAGGTCGCCGAACGGACCGTCGGCATGCGCCCGTTCGACGTGCAGATCGTCGGTGCTCTCGCGCTCGACGACCGCCGGATCGCCGAGATGCAGACCGGCGAGGGAAAGACCCTCGTCGCGACCCTTCCCGCGACGCTCAACGCGCTCTTCGGAAAGGTCCACGTCGTCACGGTCAACGACTACCTCGCCAGACGCGATCGGGAGTGGATGGGACCGATCTACGAGTTCTTCGGTCTCACGGTCGGCCTCCTTCAGGACGGGATGGACCCCACCGATCGAAAGGTCGCGTACGCGGCCGACATCACCTACGGCACGAACAACCAGTTCGGCTTCGACTACCTCCGCGACAACATGGTTCTGACGAACGATCGAAAGGTTCAAGGGGCGCTCGACTTCGCGATCGTCGACGAGATCGACAACATCCTCATCGACGAAGCGCGAACCCCGCTGATCATCTCCGGGTCGGCCGCAGACGCGCTCGATCGGTACCGGAAGTTCGCGGCGCTATCTCGCCGGTTTCACCAGGAAGCCGACTTCGAGATCGACGAGGAATCCAGGCGACTCACGCTGACCGACGGCGGGATCCACAAGGCGGAGCAGGCTCTGTCGATCGAGAACCTGTTCGCGCCGGAGCACACCGAGACGCTCCATCACATCGAAACGGCGCTGCGAGCGCTTCACCTGTTCCAGAAAGAGCAGCACTACATCGTCAAGGACGGGCGGGTGATGATCGTCGACGAGTTCACCGGCCGCCTGATGCCGGACCGGCGCTACTCCGACGGGCTCCACCAGGCGCTCGAGGCGAAGGAAGGTCTCCGGATCCAGCGGGAGTCGCAGACCCTGGCTCAGATCACCCTGCAGCATTACTTCCAGCTGTACCGGGGGCTCTGCGGGATGACCGGCACGGCGAAGACGGAGGAGGATGAGTTCAAGCAGATCTACGTCCTCCCGGTTCTCGTCATTCCGACGAATCGTCCGCTGCGCCGAGAAGCGCTCCCGGATCGGATCTTCCGAACACAGAAGGCGAAGTTCGAGGCGATCGCCGAGGAGGTCGCCGACCTCCATGCGCGGGGGCGTCCGGTCCTGATCGGAACGAACTCGATCGAGAAATCCGAGCGGATCGCCACGTTGCTCAAGGCCAGGAAGCTGCCGCATCACGTGCTCAACGCCAAATACCACGAACAGGAGGCCGAGATCGTCGCCGACGCCGGGCAACGCAGCGCGATCACCGTGGCGACGAACATGGCCGGTCGCGGAACCGACATCAAGCTCGGCGACGGCGTCGCCGAACTCGGCGGGCTGCACGTCATGGGGGGACAGCGACACGAATCCCGTCGGATCGACAACCAGCTCCTCGGTCGGTCGGGGAGGCAAGGGGATCCCGGGTCGTCCCAGTTTTACCTGTCGATGGAGGACGACCTGCTGCGGATCTTCGGCGGGGACCGGATCGGGCCGCTGATGGACCGGCTCGGGATGAAGGAGGGCGAAGCGATCGAACACGATCTCCTCACCGGCGCGATCCGCCGCGCGCAGAAGCGGGTCGAGGGGCGCAACTTCGAGATCCGCAAGCGCCTGCTCGAATACGACCTCGTCCTGTCCAAGCAGCGAGAGGCGATCTACGCCCTCCGCGACCGCTTTCTCCTCCCACCGCCCGGCTCCGAGGAGGGCCTCGGCCCGGAGGCGGAGTCCGATCTGGAAGAGTATCTCCACGACCTGTTCGGCGAACTGGCAGAGAACCTGGTTGGCACGCACGTGCCGGCCGGTCGGCCGAGGGACGAATGGAACCTCGCCGGGCTGACGCACGATCTCTCGTCGTACGCGACGGTCGGGGAAACGGACCTCGACGCATCGGACGTCGAAGGGACCGTGGCCGCCGTGAGCGAGCGCCTGAAGGCAGCGCTGGTCGCGCAACGGGAACGTCTCGGAAAGCCGTTCCCGCTGCTGGCGCGTTACATCATTCTCACGACGATCGACGAGGCGTGGCGGACGCACCTCTACAACCTCGATGACCTGAAGGGGGGAATCGGGTGGACGGCCTACGGCGGGACGGATCCGCTCGTCGCGTTCAAGCGGGAGTCGTTCGTCATGTTCCAGGAGATGCTCGCCAACGCGGCCGAGAAGATCGTCCGCATTGTCCTCAACCCGCGGCTGACCGTCACGACCGGTTCCGCCCCGAGGCGCCCGTCCGAAAACCTCCGATACGTCCACGCCTCGGACGCGCCGCCGGCGGGACAACAGCCGAGGCCGAAGAAGGGTCCCCAACGCTCGGCCCGGGGCACCAAGAAGCCGGGCCGAAACGACCCGTGCCCCTGCGGCTCGGGGAAGAAGTACAAGAAGTGCTGCGGGCGCGTCGCGTAACCGTCGTGAGCTGACGGGTTCGCCCGGAGCGATCCGTCAACGCGGCTGCATCTCCGAGATCCCACGTCTCTGTTGACAGAGCCTGTCCTACGGACTACCATTAGCAAACTAACATGCAGAGTGCTAATGAGAGAGATCTCCCCGAGAGACAGCGTCTGATCCTGAAGGAAATCGTCGACCGGTACATCCGGCTTCGCGAACCCGTCTCGTCTCGGATGATCCTCGAGGACTACGGCCTGACGGTCAGCTCCGCCACCGTGCGAAACGACATGAACGACCTCGAGGCCGCCGGGTTCATCGAGAAGCCGTACTCGTCGTCGGGGCGGATCCCCACCAAGGAAGGATACCGGTTCTTCGTCGAATGGCTCCTCGACTTGTCCGAGCTGACACGCGAGGAACGCCTCGAAATCGTCGAGCTGGCCGAATCGCGGTGCCTCGACGTGGAGGAGACGATCCACCAGACGGCCTTCCTGCTCGGGAACATCACCGGCTGCGCGTCGTTCGTCGTCCCTCCTCGCCCTGAGGAGACGAAACTCGACCGGGTCGTACTGCTGAGGACGGGCGAACGCTTGGCGTTCCTGCTGATCCTCTCCGACATCGGGATCGTCGAGCACGGCCTCGTCCCATTGGACGACGATCTGTCCTCGACCGAGATCGAGCATATCATGCGACTGATCAACGAGAACCTTCACGGGGTCAACCTCTCGGAAGTCCGCGCCCTTCCCGACGTCGACGAGTCGGAGGGGTGGTACGAACGCCCGGTCCGGCAAGCGATTCTCGTCCTGCAGCGGCTCCTACAGCGCCGGACGCAGCAGAAGGTTCGATTCGACGGGCTGTTGAACCTGACCGACGCGCTGCAGCAGGCGGCGCCCGATCGTGCGATGACCGACTTCGTCAGTTTCAGCCACGCGGTCCGTGACGAGGCCGGGTTCATCGAGGCGCTGTCGGAGGCCCGCGCGGGGAGGGAGGGCCTCGTCGTCAACATCGGGGACTTCCCGTTGCCCGGATTGGACGAATTCTCCGTGGTCAGCTGCAGCTACCGCCCTCACGCGGGAGCCCTCGGCGTCATCGGACCGCTGTGGATGGACTACGGCCGGGCGCTCTCCACCGCGAGCTACGTCGCCAACCGACTGGAAGGCCTGCTGGTGACCTCGGGCGCCCGGAGCTCAGAAAGGATAGGCGAATGAGCGAAGAGAAGAAGCACGACCACGTCGAGGAACAGGCCGAGGCTCCGACCGGGACTCCGGTCGAAGAGGGTGCGACCGAGCTCGCGTCGTGCATCGATCGGCTCCAGCGATTGCAGGCCGAGTTCGAGAACTACAAGAAGCGGACGGCCCGAGACTTCGCGACGTTGGAAGATCGAATCGTCGATCAGGTCCTCCTCGATTTCTTGGTGCCGTACGAGAACCTGGAGCGGGCGTTTCGTAGCTACGCGACCGACCAGAACGTGGAGGCGTTCGTCGATGGCGTGGAGCAGATCTTCGCGCAGTTCTCGCGGATCCTCGACCAGCGCGGCGTCGAAAGGATTCCGTCCGTCGGAGTACCGTTCGACCCCGCGCTGCACGAGGCGCTGCTCATGGCCCCGAGCGAAGAGGAGAAGAACACGATCATCGAGGAATTCTCACCCGGTTATCGAAGAGACGGGCGGGTCCTGCGCGCCAGCAAAGTTACCGTCAGCCAAGGACCCGCCGCACAGGAGGAGCAAGCATGAAGGAAAAGATCATTGGGATCGATCTGGGGACGACCAACTCCTGTGTCGCCGTTCTCGAGGGCGGCACACCGGAGGTGATCACCAACGCGGAGGGCGAGCGCGTCACCCCGTCGGTCGTCGCGTTCACCGAGACCGGAGAGCGGCTCGTCGGACGGCTCGCCAAACGGCAAGCGATCACCAATCCGAAAAACACCGTCGCCTCGATCAAGCGCGAGATGGGAACCGACCACCGCGTGCACGTCTCGGCCGATGGAGAGACGAAGACCTACACCCCCGAGCAGATCTCGTCGATGATCCTTCAGAAGCTGAAGAGTGACGCGGAGGCGCACCTCGGCGGGAAGGCCGTCAAGGCGGTGATCACCGTCCCGGCCTACTTCAACGACTCGCAGCGACAGGCGACGAAGGACGCGGGGAAGATCGCCGGCCTCGAGGTGATGCGGATCATCAACGAGCCGACGGCGGCCGCCCTCGCCTACGGCCTCGACAAAGAGCACGACCAGACGATCCTCGTCTACGACCTCGGCGGCGGAACGTTCGACGTCTCGATCCTCGAGATCGGCGACGGCGTCTTCGACGTCCTCGCCACCGACGGCGACACGCGCCTCGGAGGAGACGATTTCGATCAGCGAATCATCGACTGGCTCGTCGAGGAGTTCCGGAAGGACACGGGGATCGATCTGTCGAAGGACCCGAGCGCCCTCCAGCGTCTCAAGGACGCCGCCGAGGCGGCGAAGAAGGAGCTGTCGACCCGGATGGAGACGACGATCCATCTTCCGTACATCACCGCGGACGCGAGCGGGCCGAAGCACCTCGAGAGGAAGCTGTCTCGGGCCAAGTTCGAGGGGATGGTCGACGACTACCTCCAGCGGACGATCAACGTCGTCGACGCGACGCTCCGCGAGGCAGGGAAGGGCGCCGAGGACATCGACCAGGTCGTCCTCGTCGGTGGGTCGACGCGAATCCCGAAGGTCCAAGAGCTGATCGCAAGCCGCGTCCCCGGGAAGACGAACCGGGAGATCAACCCCGACGAGGTCGTCGCTGCCGGCGCGGCGATCCAGGGCGGCGTCCTCGCCGGCGAGGTCGACGAGATCGTCCTCCTCGACGTCACGCCGCTGACGCTCTCCATCGAGACGCTCGGCGGCGTCGCGACGCCGCTGATCGAGCGGAACACGACGATCCCGACCGAGAAGACGAAGACGTTCACCACCGCCGAGGACAACCAGCCGGCGGTCGAGATCCACGTCGTGCAGGGAGAGCGGAAGATGGCCGCCGACAACAAGTCGCTCGGTAAATTCCAGCTGACCGGACTTCCCCCGGCCCCTCGCGGGATCCCGCAGATCGACGTGACGTTCAACATCGACGCCGACGGGATCCTCCACGTCACCGCGAAGGACAAGGCGACGTCGAAGAGCTCGTCGATCACGATTCAGGATTCCTCGAGGCTCGACGAGTCCGAGATCGAGCGGATGCGGGTGGAGGCCGAGGCGCACGCCGAGGAAGACAAGCAGAAGAGCGAGCTGGTCGAGGCCCGTAACCAGGCCGATCAGCTGATCTATTCGGTGGAGAAAGCGCTTTCCGATCTGGGCGAGAAGGTCGACACGGCTAAGCGATCCGACGTCGAGGATCGAATCCGCCGCCTGCGGGAGAAGCTCGACAAGAACGCCGACATCGCGGAGATCCGAAGGGAGACCGAGGAACTCGCCAAGGCGTCGCAAGAGATCGCTTCCGAAGCGTACAAGGAGGCCCAGGAGGCCGCCGGAGGTGCCGCGCCCGGCGGCGAGGCGGGCTCGAACGAAGACGACGGTGATTACATCGATGCAGAGTACGACGAGAAGTAGACGGACGGAGCCGACAGGCGGAGCGGCGGCAAAGGGCGAGACGCCGTCGAGAGACGGCGCAGACATCGACGCGGAGTACGACGAGAAGTAGACCGTGTGAGGAGCGCGCGTGGCCAAGCAGGACTACTACGAGACTCTCGGAGTCGCCCGTGACGCGGGGGACGCCGAGATCAAGCGGGCGTATCGTCAGAAGGCGAAGGAGCTCCATCCGGATCGGAATCCCGAGAATCGGGGTCGTGCCGAGGAGGAGTTCAAGCTCGTCGCCGAGGCCTACGAGGTCCTGTCCGACCCGCAGAAGCGCGCTCAGTACGACCGGTACGGCCACGCCGGTCCGGACCAGGGATTCACGTTCGGAGACATGGACTTCCGCCGGGCGCGCGAGGCGTACCGAGAGTTCGGGTTCGGCGGCTTCGACGACATCTTCGACCTGTTCTTCCGGCAGGGCGGCGGGCTCGGCGGACGGCCCCAGCAGCGCTCCCGCCGGGGGGAGAGCATCGAGTACAAGCTCCGTATCACCCTCGAGGACGCCGCCCACGGCACCAAGATGACTGTCACCGTCCCTCGCCTCGTGGCGTGCGGTGCCTGCTCCGGGAGCGGGATGGAGCCGGGCACGTCGAAACGAACCTGTTCGGCGTGCAACGGGCACGGGCAGATCGAGTACCGTCAGCAGAGCCTTCTCGGGAGCTTCATCAACGTGCGAAGCTGTCCGGAATGCAACGGAACGGGCGAATTGATAGAACAGCCTTGTCATCGGTGCCGTGGCGCCGGGCGGGTGAAGGAGAAGAGCAAGATCTCGATCACCGTACCACCCGGCGTGGACAACGGCTCGCGGCTCCGGCTGCGTGGGCAGGGAAACGCCGGGATCGAGGGCGGGCCGAGCGGCGATCTGTTCATCGTCATCGAGCTGATCCCTCACCCGACGTTCCGCCGGGAGGGCAAGGACATCCGATCCGACGTGAAGATCTCCTATCCCCAAGCCGCACTCGGGGCGAAGATCGACATCGAGACCCTGTGGGGCGAAGAGACGGTCACCGTCCCGGCCGGGACGCAGCCCGGAGAGGTCTTCCGACTGAAGGGGAAAGGGATCGCCAACATCCATCGCGGAGGGGGCAAGGGGGACCACCTCGCCGAGGTGACCGTCGAAGTCCCGCGTAAACTGACTGGCAAGCAACGCCGGGCGCTGGAGAGCTACGCCGAGACCCTCGAACCGAAGAGCTAGAGCTCGCCGGAGCCGATCAGATCGAGCAGGACCGCCCGCATCCTCGAGAGCGCTCGCTTCCGGTGGCTGATCCGGTTCTTCTCGGCGAGCGACATCTCGGCGAGCGTTTTCGTGCTCCCCTCCGGCAGGAACAGCGGATCGTAGCCGAACCCGCCGTCCCCCGCCGGGGCTTCGGTGATGTCCCCCCGCAGGACGCCGCTGCAAACGAACGTCTGCCCGTCCGGAAGCTGCAGCGCCGCCACGGTGACGAAGCGCGCCCTCCGATCCGTGCTGCACCGCAGCTTCTCCAGCAGGAGCGCGTTGTTCCGACCGTAGTCGATCGGCTCTCCCGAGAACCGGGCCGACAGGACTCCCGGCGCGGCGCCGAGGCTCACGACCTCGAGTCCCGCGTCCTCAGCCAACACCGGTAGGCCGGTCTCGAGGCAGATCGCGCGTGCTTTGAGGAGGGCGTTGTCGAGAAACGTCTCGCCGGTCTCGTCGACGTCGGAGAACGGACGCTCGAAAAATGTGAGGAGCTCCAGGCCCTCGACGCCGGCCAGGAGCCCCACGGCTTCTTCGATCTTCCCCTCGTTCTTCGTCCCGAGGAGGAGTTGCGTCATGCCTCGCTCTTGATCGGCTGGAGATCGAGCGTGTCGGCGAAGTGGCACGTCGAGAAGTGCAGATTGCCGAGGTCCCGATACTCCGGCTCGTCGGTCTTGCAGACGTCCTTCGCGTAACGACACCGCGGATGGAAGTAGCATCCGGGCGGCGGAGCGACCGGGCTCGGCACGTCTCCCTCGAGGAGGATCCGCTCGACGTGCCAATCCGGATCCGGGACCGGGACGGCCGACATCAGCGCCTCGGTGTACGGGTGCTTCGGGTGCGTGAACAGCTCCTCGGTCTTCGCCAGCTCGGCGATCTTGCCGAGGTACATCACGGCCACGCGGGTACTGATGTGCCGCACGACGGAGAGGTCGTGCGCGATGAACAGGTACGTCAGGCCGAACTCGCCCTGCAGGTCCTCCAGCAGGTTGATGACCTGGGCCTGAATCGACACGTCGAGCGCCGAGACCGGCTCGTCGCAGATGATCAGCTGCGGATCGAGCGCCAACGCGCGGGCAACGCCGATCCGCTGACGCTGTCCGCCGGAGAACTCATGCGGATAACGCTTCATGTGGTCCGGTTTCAGCCCGACCGCCGCGAGGAGCGCCTTCACGCGATCCTCCCGTTCGGCGCCCTTCGCCATCCCGTGGACGAGAAGCGGCTCGCCGACGATCGCTCCGACCGTCATCCGCGGGTTCAGCGAGGAGTAGGGATCCTGAAAGATGATCTGCATCTCGCGCCGGAGCGCTTTCAGCTCCTTGCGGCGAACCTTGGCCACGTCGATCGCGACCGCTTCCTCGCCCGGAGGCGCGAGCTTCTTGCTTCGAAAGAGGATGTCTCCGGCCGTCGGTTCGATCAGCCGAAGGATGCTCCGGCCGGCGGTCGTCTTGCCACAACCGCTCTCCCCGACCAGACCGAGCGTTTCCCCCTCGGGGATGAACATGTCGACGTTGTCGACCGCCTTGACGTGGGCCACGGTCCGCCGGAAGACGCCTTTCCGAACCGGGAAGTACTTCACGAGCCCCTTGACGTCTAGAAGGATGTTATCGGAAGGCAAACTCGATCACCTCGCTGTCATTCGTAGAGCCAACAGGCCGCCTCGTGGCCCGATGCCACTTCCTTCAAGTCCGGCATCCTCGTCTTGCAGATCTCCATCGCGTGCGGACATCTCGGCTCGAATCCACAACCCGGCGGGACCTCGAACGGATCGGGCACGACGCCCTTGATCGGCTCCAGTCGGTCCTTCCGAGACGCCAACGACGGAATCGAATTCATCAGCCCTTGGGTGTACGGATGCTTCGGATTGTGGAACACCTCGCCGACGGTCGATCCCTCCACGATCCGCCCGAGATACATGACGACGACGTCGTCGGCCATTCCAGCGATCACGCCGAGGTCGTGCGTGATGAATTGGATCGCCGCCTGGAACTCCCGGCGCAGCTCGTTCATCAGCTCGAGAACCTGCGCCTGAATCGTCACGTCGAGTGCGGTCGTCGGCTCGTCTGCAATCAGGAGGGACGGGTTGCAGGAGAGGGCCATCGCGATCATCGCACGCTGTCGCATGCCTCCGGACAACTGATGCGGGTATTCGTCAACCCGCTGCTCGGGGAGGGGGATCCCCACTTCGCGGAGCATGTCGATCGCCTTCTGCTTCGCCTTTCCCTTGTCGAGCTTCTGGTGAAGGATGATCGCTTCCATGATCTGGTTGCCGATCGTGTAGACGGGATTGAGGGAGGTCATCGGCTCCTGGAAGATCATCGCGATCTCGTTGCCGCGGATCGATCGCATCTCGCGACCCTTCGGGTCGAACTTCGTCAGGTCCATGACCTTGCTGTCGCGGTGGAAGAGGATCTCTCCCTCTTCGATCTTCCCCGGCGGAATCTGGACCAGCCCCATGATCGACAGGGCCGTGACCGACTTCCCACACCCACTCTCGCCGACGACTCCGAGCGTCTTCTCCTGCTCGATCACGTAGTCGACGCCGTCCACGGCGCGGACGACACCGTCCTCCGTGTAGAAGTACGTCTTCAGATCTCTGACCTCGATTAGCGGCACCGGTCCTCCCTCCTCGTCACAACGCTACACGATCGATAGTACGAAGCCGAGCAGCATGAATACAACGGCCAGCGCGACGGTGAGCGTCCGCTTGGGATCCCTGACCTCGTCACGTCCGAACACGGTGCTCGACATACCGGATCCGAACGCTCCGCCCAATCCTGAATGCTCACTCATCTGGAGAAGGACGATCCCCATCAGGGCTAGGCAGTCGAACAAAAACAGAACCTCGAGGATGGTTCGCCACATAACTCGCTGGTCCTTTCTCAGTTCCTCTGGGGTATCTCGGGTCGGCCGATTATAGCATAAAGGGAATAGCGCCTCAATAGCCCAACGTTCGCGGCCTTGCGTGGGTTCAGCGGTTCCCGTATCCTGTGCGGAGCGCAGCTCGAGAGGAAGGTGGCTTCGGACCGTGCGCAAGTTCGTCTTCATCACGGGAGGCGTGCTCTCCGGACTCGGGAAGGGGGTCGTCTCCGCGTCGATTGGCCTCCTCTTCAAGCTTCAGGGGTATCGCGTCAGCCTGCAAAAGATCGACCCCTACGTCAACGTTGACGCCGGAACGATGAACCCGTACGAACACGGCGAGGTCTTCGTCACCCACGACGGGCTGGAGACCGACCTCGACATCGGCCGGTACGAGCGCTTCCTCGACGAGGAGCTCTCCGCCGCGAACTACCTGACGACGGGGCAGGTCTACTGGAACGTTATCCGCAAGGAGCGAGCCGGGAAGTTCCTCGGCCAAACGGTCCAGGTCATCCCGCACGTCACCGACGAGATCAAGCGACTGATCCGCCTGCCTCTGGACGAGACGGACGCGCAGATCGGCGTGATCGAGGTCGGCGGCACGGTCGGAGACATCGAGTCCCTCCCGTTCCTCGAAGCGCTCCGCCAGATGAAGGACGAGCTCCCTCGGGAGGACACCTTCTTCGTCCACGTCACCCTCCTTCCTCGGTTGACGACCTCGGACGAGCTGAAGACGAAGCCGACCCAGCATTCCGTCAAGGAGCTGCGGGGCATCGGAATCCAGCCCGACGCGATCGTCGCCCGATGCGACGTGCCGCTGCCGGATCCCGTCAAGCGGAAGATCGCCCTCTTCTGCGACGTCCTGATCGAGAACGTCATCGACAACCCCGACCACCCGACGATCTACCACGCGCCGCTCCGCCTGGACGAGTACGGGCTGACCCGCCGCGTCGCGACCGGTCTCGAACTCGACGCAGAACGTTCGCCCGACCTGTCGGAATGGGCCTCGAAGGTCCGCCGGATCGAGTCTCCCACCTCCCGGGTTCGCATCGGGATCGTCGGCAAGTACGTCGAACTGCGCGACTCGTACATCAGCATTCGGGAGGCCCTGCTTCACGCCGGCGCGGCCGAAGACGTCGGCGTCGACATCGAGTGGATCCCTTCCGACGGGATCGCGCAGGAGGGTCCGACATCGCGTCTCGTTCCCCTCGACGGCGTCCTGATCCCCGGCGGGTTCGGCGATCGGGGGATCGAGGGGAAGATCGAGGCGGTCGAATACGCCAGGACAAAGGGGATCCCCTACTTCGGGCTCTGTCTCGGGCTTCAGTGCGCGATCATCGAGTTTGCAAGGGACGTCCTCGGTCTCGCCGGAGCGAACAGCACGGAGTTCGATCCAGAGACGCCCCATCCGGTGATCAGCCTCCTCGAAGAGCAGATCGACATCGCCCTCAAGGGCGGGACGATGCGTCTCGGCGTCTACGAGACGAACCTGGTCAAAGGATCGATCGCAGCCGCCTGCTACGAGACACAGCGGATCGCGGAGCGGCACCGGCACCGTTACGAGTTCAACCCGACCTACCGGGACCGCTTCGAGTCGGCCGGTCTGAGGATTGCGGGGGCGTCGCTCGACGATCGACTCGTCGAAGTCGTCGAGCTGATCGATCACCCGTGGTTCGTCGGGGTCCAGTTCCATCCGGAATTCTCCTCCCGCTTCCTCTCCCCCCACCCGCTGTTTCGCGGGTTCCTCCGATCATGTCTCGAGCAAAAGGCCTCCTCGCGATCCTCGTCGTAGCGATCCTCGCCGGGCTGGTCTTCCTGCCGCGGGGGAGGAGCCCGGCGAGCGACACGACGGTCGCCCGCACGATCGCGCTGTACGGGTACGCCGAGGACGGTTCTCCGTTGTGGGAGATTCGCGCCCAGGAGGGTCGGCTTGACGAGTCGACGCAGACCCTGACTGGCGTCGCGATCGACTTCCACAACGAGGACGGCTCGTCGATGAGCGTCCTCGGGGACCGCCTCGAACGAGCCGACGGCGTCGGTCGATTGTCCGGGAACGTACGGATCGATCAGAGCGAGGACTTCCACATGGAGGTCGATGCTCTGACCTGGAACGAGGCCGAGGAGCGCCTCGACTCCGGTCCGACCGACCTCTCCACCGAGGACCTCCACCTGTCGGCCGCCCGCTTCGGGTACGATCTTCAGTCCGAGACGGCGGCATTCGATGGCGGCGTCGAGGCGACGTCGAGGCTCGAGACGGAGTGGGCGATCCAAGCCGAGCGGGCGGAGGAGCGTGACGGCGTCGTGACCTTTCTCGGGGGGGTGACCGTCGAATCGGAGGAGGGCCACGTGCACGCCGAGTCGGTTCGATTGGACGAAAACGGGATCATGGCCACCGGCGGCGTCGAGGCGCGACTCGAGCTCAAAGGATCGAGGGAGCCGGATGACACTTAGTGCCGAAGGACTGGTCAAGGTTTATCAGCGACGCGCCGTCGTCGACCGGCTCGCTCTACAGGTCGAGCCGGGCCGGATCGTCGGCCTCCTCGGACCGAACGGAGCCGGAAAGACGACGACGTTTCACATGATGATCGGTTTCATCGCCGCCGACGGCGGGCGGGTTCTCCTCGACGACGAGGACATCTCGGGACTTCCGTTCTTCCGGCGGGCCCGCCTCGGGATCGGGTATCTCCCGCAAGAGCCCTCCGTCTTCACCCGCGCCACCGTCATCGAAAACCTCGACCTGGCGCTCGAGTGGTTCCCGACCGCGAAGGAGCGGTCGGACCTCCGCGAGCTGCTCCTGGCGGAGTTCGGCTTGGAGGAACTCCGAACCCAGGAGGCCAAGACGCTCTCCTCCGGGGAGCGGCGGCGGCTCGAGATCGCGCGAACGCTCGCCACGTCGCCGCGCTACGTCCTGCTCGACGAGCCGTTCTCGGGGATCGACCCGATCTCGATCGCCGATCTCCAACGGGAGATCGTTTCGTTGAAGGAACGCGGGATCGGCGTCGTCGTCACCGATCACAACGTCCGGGACACCCTGGAGATCACCGATCATGCGGTCCTGATCGACAAGGGGCGCCAGATCGCTGCAGGAACCCCCGAGGAGATCCTCGCCGATCCCGAGGCGAGGCGGGTCTATTTGGGAGAGGGATTCAGCCCGTAGGCTCCCTTCGATAGAGGCGCCGCCGCCAAACGAACAGGCCGAAGCCGACGACGAACAGGACGCTGATCACGTGGGCCGCCCGGATCGGGCCGAGCCAGAGGGAATCTCCGCGGGTGAAGCTGACGATCGAGCGGGCGACGGCATAGAGGACGAAGTAGATCGCGGTGGCGAAGCCGTCCTTGAAGTTTCGCTTTCGGACCCACCACCACAGGAAGGCGAAGATCGCGAGATTGAGCAACATCTCGTAGATCATCGACGGATGCGTCGCCTGCCCCGGATAGGCCATTCCCGCCGGTGAATCGGCGGGGAACCGGATCCCCCACGGAAGCGTCGTCGGCACGCCGAACGCGTCCCCGTTCATCAGGTTGCCGATCCGTCCGATCGCCTGGCCGAGGATCAGGCTCGGGACCAGCGCGTCGGTGAGCGCCCAGAATCGCACCCGCTTTGCCCGGGCGTAGAAGAAGACGACCGCGGCACCGGCAAGAACCCCCCCGTGAATCGCCAGCCCGCCTTCCCAGATCTTGACGATGTCCAGCGGATGCGATCCGTAGTAGTCCCAATGGAAGGCGACGTAGTAGAGACGCGCACCGACGATCGCGACCGGAACGGTCCAGAGCAAGAGGTCGAGCAGATTCTCCGTCGAGAGCGCGAGCCCCTTCCTCCGTGTTTCCCGGACAAGCAGGAGGAACCCGAGCGCGATCGCGATGACGTACATCAGGCCGTAGTAACGGATCGTCACCGGACCGATCTGAAGCAGAATGGGATGCATCCCGTTCCCCCTCTCTCACGCGATATGATGTGCAGTATATGAAGTGGATCCGTCGGAGGGAAACCTGGCTCGCAGTCGGTGGCGGCGTTCTCGTTGCGCTGTCGATGCCCGGATTCGGAGCCGTGCCGCTCGTTTTCGTGGCGTTGGTGCCTCTGTTCCTTGCTCTGGAGAGAGGGCGCGGCTTCCTGCACGGCTACCTGTTCGGCTTGGCGTTCTTCGCGGTCGACGTCCGCTGGGTCCTGACGCTGATCCGTTTCAATCCGCTCGTCGCCCCCGGGTACGTGCTCCTCGTCGCTTATCTCGCCGTTCCGTTCGGCCTGCTCGGGGGATTGATGACGTGGCGTTCGAACAGGCTGAAAATCGTGAGGTGGATCCTCCTCGCTCCGGCGTTGTTCGTGCTCGCGGAGTTCGTCCGGACAGTCGGTCCGCTGGGAATGGGGTTCTCGATGCTTCACCAGGCCCTGTATCGCGTCCCCTGGCTGATCCAGTCGTCCTCGGTCCTCGGCTCGTGGTCGGTCACCGGGTTCGCCGTGGCGATCAACGTCGCACTGTACTTCGCTTGGCGTAACAGGCGGCTTCGCTTCGTGCTCCTGGCGGTCGGTCTCCTCACCGTCGAAGTGGCGTTCTGGTTCCCGCCCGCGGGTGCGGATCGCGACGCGCCGTCTCTCGCCGTCGCCGTCGTGTCGTCGAACGTCGACCAGGAGGTGAAGCTCGACGGGCGGAACTTGGCCGCCCTCACCGAACGCTTCCTCCGACTCGGCGAGGGTGCGATCGCCGCCGCACCCGATCTCGTCGTGTTCCCCGAGTCGTTCCTCCCGGCCTACGTCCTGAGCGACGAAAGCGTCTTCCCCCGGTTGGTCGACCTGGCCGAACGCGGGGGAACGAGGCTTCTCTTCGGGACCGGCGTCTATCGCGACGGTCGGATCTTCAACTCCGTCGTTCTCGTCGACGTCGCGGGCCACGTTATCGCCGTCTACGACATGGTCCGTCCGGTGCCGTTCGGGGAGTACATCCCCGGGCGAAGGCTGCTCGAGGCGATCGGACTCGGCTCGTGGGCCCGCGCCCTCCTCCCCCTCGACCTGAGTCGTGGGACGGACTACGAGCCGCTCGACGGGATCGGGACGCCGATCTGCTTCGAGTCGACGTTCCCCACGGCGTCCCGACGGCTCGCGCAGGCCGGCGCCTCGCTCCTCATCACGGTGACCAACGACGCGTGGTTCGCCGGAAGCTCCGAGCTGCGGGCTCACTTCGCCACGGCCGTCTTCCGCGCGGTGGAGAACCGCCGCTTCGTCGTTCAGGCGGCCAACGGGGGGGTCTCCGGATTCGTCGATCCGCGCGGGAGAATCCGGTACGAGACCGCGGAAGAAGCGGCCTCGGTCGAGTCGGTCCGGCTCTCGACGGCGCGGTCGATCTACACGCGATGGGGCGACGCGCCGTTCCTCGCCCTGATGGGCTGTGTCGGGACGGTCGTCCTCGCTCTCGACTGGACCCGTCGGAGGGAACGGTCCGGGGAGTGAGACGCTTCCCACTCCCCCCGCGTCCCGATGTACGCCGTTTAACGCTTCGAGGCCGGTAGGACGTTGTTCCCCGTGCCGGTCAGCGCGGTGATCACACCGGTCGCGAAGTCGACCGCGTAGATCTGGAAGTCGCCGCCGGCGTCCTCCTTGACGAAGGCGATCCCGCTGTCGTCCTCCAGCCAGAACGGGGCGAACTCGTCGTCGTTCGTCGTGATGTTCGTGTTGAGCACGCCGAGTTCGTCGACGTAGTCCTCGAGGGATTCCGCGTCACTCCCGTCCGCGTCCATCACGTAGACGTCGATGATCCCGCCCGGATCGCGCTCCCGGGCAAACGCGATCTTCGTCCCGTCGGGCGACCAAGTAGGCCGTGAGAACCCCGCCCCCGCCGGGAGGTCGAGCGCCGTCGCCGGAGCGGTCGCCAGCGCCGGGGCCGCATCGCCGTCGCTGCCGGGCCCGTCGTACAGCTCGCTCGGCGCTCCGGCCGAGTCGTCCCACAGCCAGATCGAGCTCCCGCCGGTCGCGTTCTTGTCGGAGACGAACAGGAAGTCGTCGTTGACCGGCGAGAAGACCGGCGCGATCGCCCACGAAGGGGACTGCGACGTGATCTGCTGACGGCCGGCCCCGACCGACGTCATCGTGTAGATTTCCCACCCGCCCGATTCGTTCGAAGCGTACGCGATCGTCGACCCGTCGACGGACCAGTCCGGTTGGATCTGATTCGACGCCGTCTGCGTCAGCTGCGTCCGGCTTCCTCCGGAGACGGTCATGGTCCAGATGTTCCAATCCACGCCGTCTTCGGCCGCGTAGGCGATCCGATCCCGCACCTTCTGCTTCAAATCCGGGAACAGCTCGTCGTTCACCGAACCGTAGACGGCGACGAGACCCGTCCCGTCGGCCTCCATCCGATAGACGTCGTGATTGCCCAGACGGTCCGACGCGAAGGTGATCATCACCGGCCCGATCGTCGCGACGGCGTTCGCCATGCCGATCCGCCCGTCGTTGTCGGTGATCGTCAGCAAGACGGTGAACGTCCCGGCTTCCTCGTACGCGTGCACGACCGGTACCGTCACGTCGGTCCCGGTCGCGTTCGTCGACCCGTCTCCGAAGTCGAGCTCGTACGTCACGATGACCCCGTCCGGATCGTTCGAACCGCTGATGTCGAACGTGATCGTCACCGGAACCTCTCCGTCTCCTCCTGCGTCGACGGTCAGCAGTGCGATCGGTGCCTGCCCGAAGAATCCTCTGCACGCGGCAAGTCCCGCACCGAGAAGCACCACCAGGAGAAGAGCGGTCACGAGCCTTCGTTTGTCGAGTCCAGCAACGTTGCCTGTCGCGGACATCTCGTCGACCTCCTTACGTCAGACGATTCACCATCACTCATTGCCAATCGATGAAGGCGTTCGCCCGAGTCTACTGCAGTTCCAAAGCGAACTTCCGGGACGTCAGGCAACTCGAATCGGAGGGTTCGTCCCGGGCCGAGGTGACCGATGTCGAACCGAAACTTCCATGCGAAAAACCGTGTATATTGGTGACCGAGGAGGCAGCGGGAAACGTGTACCGTGTGCAAGATGAGGTGAGTCTGTTGAGAGCCTCGCTCGAAGGAGAGACGGAAGCCTGGGGAGAGATCATCACCCGTTACAAGGACGCGGTGTTCGGCCTTTGCCTCGGGTTCCTGCGGAACCGTGCAGACGCAGAGGACATCACGCACGACGCGTTCATCCGCGCGTACGTCAATCTGCGCCGCTACAACCTGGAGAAGCGGTTCTCGACGTGGCTATTCACCATCGCCGCGAACCTGTGTCGGAATCGACTTCGCTATCGCCGGAACCACCCGGTCGCGGAGCTCCCGGCGCAGATCCGCGGCGGCGCGGACCCCGCTACGATCGTAGCGAGGGACGACCGACACGCCGAAGTTCGCGAGGCGTTGAATCGCCTCCCGTACGGGTACCGCGCGCCGCTGATCCTCAGGTACTACAACGACCTCCCGTATCGGGAGATCGCCGAGATCCTGTCGATCCCGGAAGGAACCGTGAAGACGAGGATTCATAGAGGAAAGGCCATGCTAAAACAACGGATGGAGGAGCGTGATCGATCGTGAGACCGGATGAATTCGACGACGTCCTGCGAGACACGCTTCGGCAAGAGGTCGCGGAGACCGCAGTTGGATTGGTCGGCCTCGAAGAGCGCATCGTGGTCGAACTCGGTGAGCGTCGCCCGCGCCTCAGACTCTCAGACTGGCTGAGGCAGCTGCTCGCACCGACGCGCGGAGGGCGGATCGGACAGCTCTCCGTCGTCGGCGCCACGGCGGCGATCTGTCTGCTGGTCGGCATCTTCATCGCCAACCAGATCGGGTTCACCGGCAGCCCGTCGGGGATCCGACTCACTCCGTCCCGAGCCGTGGACGGGAGCCAGGAAGTCCTGTTCGTCCTGCCCGCGCTGAACGCGACCGACGTCTCGGTCGTCGGCAACTTCAACTCGTGGGAGCCGACTCCCCTGTCGGACGACGACGACGACGGGATCTGGATGGCGAGCATTCCGCTCCCGCCGGGGCGCTACGAATACGCGTTCGTCATCGACGGCCGCTGGTGGGGGCAGGACCCATTGGCCGACGAGTATGTGCAGAGTTTCGGCGAGTACAGCTCGGTGCGATACGTCGGAGGAGGTGACGGCGCATGATCCGCTTTCCGCTTGTGCGGAAGTTCGGCCTGACCGCCCTCCTTCTCGTTTGGCTTGCGGCGTCCGCGACGGCCCAGATCCCGATCTCCGACTTCGAGCAGGCCTTCCTGGCGATCCCCGTCTCGGACGTGGCCCGCTTCGTCGCCGCGGTCGAGCTCGGGATGAGCCAGCCGGACTTCCCGGGAAGTGAGGTTCTTCAGTTCATCGGACGCCTCGCGTCGACGGCCTATTCCGCCGCCGAGAAGGAGGCGGTTCTCGTCCACGTCGTCTCCGCGATGGAAGAAGGCCTCCCCGTCGACGGTCTCGTCACGAAGGGGCTCGAAGGACTCGCCCGCGGAGTTTCGATGCAGCAGATCGAACAGAGCCTGCACCAACGCTTGATCCTGCTTGCGGAGACCCGCGACTTGCTCTACGCGAAGGGGATCTTTTCCGTCGCCCCCGGCAGCCCCCAATCGGTGCCCACGGCCCTTCCAACCCCACGATTCAACCTGCTGGTGACCCACATCTCCGACACCATCGCCGACTACCTCGAGGGCGGGGGAAGCCCGTTCGAAGGACAGACGCTGTATCAAGAGGTTCGTTTCCGTCTGACGTCGCTCGAAGGAGCGATCCTGATCGCCGAAGACGTCGATCTCGTGCTGAAACGGATCGAACCCGCGGACATGACACGGGTCGCCCTTTCCGCTGTAACGTAATGAGGCGACAATCTACGAGTACGGAGAAGATGAAAGGGAGGAAAACATGAAAGCGAGAACCTGGAGGACCGCAGTCGTTCTCTTGTCCGTCCTCGCACTCGCCGCCGTCATCGGCACGGCGCAGGCGCCCGTGGCCCCCAAGGGGATCATCACCACGCCGCCGGAGAGCGAGCTCGAGGTGAGGATCTGGGTCGACAAGGGCGCTTACGCCATCGGCGAAGCGATCACCATCTACTACTCCGTCAACAAACCGGCCTACGTCTACGTCTGGGACATCCAGCCGGACGGGATCGCGAACCAGCTCTTCCCGTATCCTTCGGCAGGAACGCCGGACAATTTCGTCCAGGCGGGGGAACACGTCCTCGGCCCTCCTCCCGGAAGCAGTGGGTGGGTCGTCGCCCCCCCGACAGGGACCGAATACCTCCAGATCCTCGCCACAACGAGCCCGGTTCAGCCGTTCGCGTACATGTCGCAGGACCCGGAGGTCTTCCAGCAGAGCATCGAGGTACAGATCCTCGGGATCCTACCGGTCGAGGAGCGGAGCTGGGACTTCACGAGCTTCGAGATCGTCTCCGGGACGACGCCCTCCTATGGGATCGTCAGGATCAACTCGAGCCCGTCCGGCGCGCTGATCAGCCTCGACGGCCAGTACGCCGGCTACACGCCGCGCACGCTGTTCGTCGAGCAAGGATTCCACCGCCTCTCGGTGACCAAGCCCGGATACACCGGATGGAACGCCGCGATCTTCACCATCGGCGGCCTGACGCGAACGATCAACGTCACGCTCGAACCGCTCGTCTCGGTGAACACGCCTCCGACAGCGCTGTTCACCTACTCGCCGCCCGGCCCGGGCATCGGGGAGTGGATCCAATTCGACGGCTCGGCGTCCGTCGATCCGGACGGCACCATCACGTCGTACTCGTGGAACTTCGGCGACGGATCGACCGCCTACGGAAGCACCGCCTGGCACCGCTTCATGACCCCCGGAAGCTACACCGTCACCTTGATCGTCACCGACGACGACGGGGCGTCCGACTCGATCTCTCAAACGATCCAGATCGGACCGACCAACCAGCCTCCGACGGCCGCGTTCGCCTTCTCACCGACCAACCCCGCGGTCAACGGTTGGGTCCAGTTTGACGGCTCCGCCTCGTCCGATCCGGACGGCACGATCGCCTCGTACTCGTGGAGCTTCGGCGACGGGACGAGTGACACCGGCGTCGTCGCCTGGCACCGGTTCTCCGCCCCGGGCACGTACGTCGTCACCCTGACCGTCTTGGATAACGGCGGGACGAGCGACTCGGCGTCCCAGGCGATCCAGGTCGGAGCGACCAACCTGCCGCCGAACGCCGCGTTTTCGTACACGCCGGCAAGCCCGGGCGTCGCAGAGTGGGTCCGGTTCGACGGGACCGGCTCGAGCGACCCGGACGGCACGATCGCCGGATACACCTGGTCGTTCGGCGACGGGACCGCGCCCGTCGGAGGGAGCATCGTCTACCACCAGTTCGCCGCGGCGGGAACGTACGTCGTGACGCTGACCGTCCAAGACGACGACGCAGCCACCGATTCGACTTCGCAGACGATCGTCGTCGGGACGACCGGCCAGCCTCCGGTCGCTGCGTTCACCTACTCCCCGCTGACGCCCACCGTCGGACAGCCGATCCTGTTGAACGCCCAGTCTTCGTTCGATCCCGACGGCACGATCGTGTCGTACTTCTGGGATCTCGACGGCAACGGCACGGACGACATGAGCGGCTCCCTCGGCCAGGTCACCTACCAGTCCGTCGGGACCGTCTTCGTCCGTCTGACCGTCATCGACAACGACGGCCTCTCGTCCAGCGTGACGCAGCCGATCGTCGTGTCGAGCGGGGGAACGCCGCCCGGCGGCCAGCCGCCGATGGGGTCGACCCCCGGCTTCTTCGTGTGGGGATCGGACAGCTGGCACATCACCGTCAACGCCGGCGCCGGCTGGACCGGGCCGCACAACTACCGGATCGAGCTCCGGACCGACGGATCCTTCCAGAACGTCGGACAAACAAGCGACAGCGGATCCGGGCAGGCCGCGCCGATGGGGATCATCCCCACGCCGACCGAAAGCGGGAAGACCCTCGTCTACGAGGGATCGCTGCAAACCGGGTACATCGATCACACGTTCCGGATTCCCGACTCGCAGAGCATGTGGCTCCACCTGGAGCTGGACATCGACGGCGACGGAGACCTGGAGACATCGTCCGGCTTCGTGTACCTACGGTACTCGATGGTGAATCCGCCGACCTCGCCGTTCGTCGTCGGGCTTCCGAGCGGAAGCAGCGCCGAGCTCACGCCGAGCCTCGACTTCCGGATCGGCAACGCGATCAGCTACACCGCGACGACCCGGTTCGTCTACTGGACCACCACGATCTCCAACCTGGAGAGCCCGTAGGAACGAACGCCTCAGGAGGGACCGCACGCTCTGCGGTCCCTCCTTACTTCATTCGAGTTGCTCTCGGATCGAAGCGAGAGGTAAGATCTTCCCGCCATGGGGTATCGTCTTCTGTCCGTCGACTGGCGGCTCGATCATCCGAGCGTCGAACGGGAGGAGTTCTTCGGTCGATCGTCCTTCGCGGGGTCGGACGCCGTCCTACTCGATCCGCTGAGCATCTCCGATCGTTGGACCGCCGACATCGCTCCCGGTGGCGACGGGATCCGTCGAACGGATCCGAGGCGGGATCGCGGCTTCGGCCGAGCGATGAGCGCCTGGATGACGCGCCGTCGGGCGGAGGCGGAGGACCTGTTGCTCAAGGGCGGAGGCCTCCTTGTCTGCCGCCTCCGCACGCGGGGGGAGCCACTGGAGATCTCGACCGACGAGGAACCGCCGGAGCGCCTCGATCGGTACAGCTGGCTGCCGTCCGTCTCGCTCGTCGACCGTCAGCACCAGTTCTCCTTCCCGTCCAACGGACGCTTCGTCCCACGGCACGGGGACGACGTCGTCTTCGAAGGATCCGGTAGCCCGTTCGAGGGGTACCTCCGCCGATTCGAGGGGCGCCTCGCCTACGACGCGGTCTATCAGGACCTCCTGTCGACCCCGATCGACCGGTTCGCGACCGTTCTCGCCCGCAATCGGGTCGGCGACGTCGTCGCACTCGAGATCCCGTTCGACGAAGGTCGGCTGATCCTCGTCCCGTCGACCGTCGGCGTCGCCCCGTCGCAAGAGGCGATCGCGCTCATCGAGGCGGTCGAGCGGGCCGCCGAGCGCCCGGCGTTCGCCTCCGAGCCGGATTGGCTCCCCGCGTACCCCGTTCCTGGGGAGGAAGGACTCGTCGACGAGCTGGCCGGATTGCGCGAGCGGCACGCGACGCTGTCGGCGAAGATCGACGAGGTCTCCGGTCGACTGAGGGAGAAGACGCGCGCCAAGCAACTCCTCTACACCCGCGGTCGATTCGCGCTTCTTCCCGCGGCGGCCGACGCGTTTCGCGCCTTCGGATTCGACGTCGAATGCAGCGATCGCACCCTCGAGCTCCGCTCGGACGAAGGGGACGCGCTCGTCGTCGTCGAGGCGACCGAGGCCGAAGCGGTCGGGCTCCCTCCTTACCGACGCCTGCTGAACGCGGTCGACCGTTCGGTCACCGAGGGAGAGGGTCCGCGGAAGGGAATTCTCGTCGTCAGTGGATCGCGGGAACTCGACCCGAAGCGTCGTCCGACGCAGTTCGCCCCCGAAGTCCTGCGCGGCTGTCAGGCACAGGGATTCTGCTTGATCACGACCTACCAGCTGTTCAAGCTCGTCCAGCGCGTCCTCGATGCCCCGAGGGAAGCCGATCACGCCGATCTGCGCCGACTCCTGCTGGAGTGTGACGGGGTGCTGCGGCGGGTGGACGCTGCGTGAAGGCGCTCGTTCCGGTCTCGATCGCTCTCGCTCCGATCACCGCGTTCTGCTGCGCCGCGTTCTCGCGGTGGATGAGACGGCGCGGGGTCGGCCAGCAGATCCGCGACATCGGGCCCCAGGGACACGGGGGGAAAGCTGGCACGCCGACGATGGGCGGCCTTCTCGTCCTTTCCGTCTGGGCGATCGCCGTTCTCTCCTTCTGTTCGATCGCCGAATGGGCCCGCCCGTTCGGATTCGTCCTCGCCACCGGTGCACTGCACGGCGGCATCGGCCTCTTCGACGACGTCTGGTCCTTGAAGCGCCGCCGATCGCTCGGCCTGACCGCACCGCGAAAGCTCGTGCTGGGAAGCCTTGCCGCGATCGCCCTGTTCTTCCTGTACCGCGACGTCCTCTCCGTCCCGCAGAGGATCCCCTTCTCGACCGGAACCGTCGTGCTTCCGCCGATCGCGTCGCTCGCCCTCCTCTGGGTGAGCCTCCTCGCGACAACGAACAGCATGAACCTCACCGACGGCCTCGACGGACTGGCAGGTGGCGTTGCGGCTCTGGCCCTGGCAGGGCTTCTCGTCCTGACGCCCTCGAGATCGATCGCCGTCCTCGTGCTGCCCTTGCTCGGTGCGCTGATCGGCTTCCTGTGGACGAACGTCCATCCCGCCCGGCTCTTCCTCGGCGATGTCGGCTCCTTCGGCCTCGGCGGGATCGTCGCCGCTGTCTCGCTTCTCACGGGGACGATCTTCTTCCTGCCGCTCGTGGCCGGTGTCCTGGTGCTCGAAGCCGGGTCGGTGATCGCGCAGGTCGCGTCGTGCCGAATTGCCGGGGTGCGGCTGTTCAAGATGGCCCCGCTCCACCACCACTTCGAGGACACGACCCGAGCAAGGACTCCGCCCCTCCTCCGCGGGTTCGAGTGGCCGGAGAACAAGATCACCGCTCGTTTCTGGCTCCTGCAGGCGTTATTCGTCGCCCTCGCCATCTGGGCAGGTCACGGGGTGTAGGGAAGGGCCACGTTCACGGCGAACCACGAATCGAAGAGCAAGGAAGGAAGACGTCGAGCGGTGAGCGTTCTGCCGGAGGTGGGACTTGAACCCACACGAGGTGTGAACCTCACAGGATCCTGAATCCTGCGCGTCTGCCAATTCCGCCACTCCGGCGCGTGTGGTCGGAGTGTAGGAGGCATCGATCGGGGTGTCAAGACAGGTTCAGCAATCCCGGACGCGGGGCGGCCATCGTCCGGTTCTCCTTCGAGAGCCAGTCCGTCGAACGGCAGAGAAGACTTGGCGTCGGATGTGATATCGATTACAATGCCGGACGTTTGACCCTGTCCGACGGGTGATGCGAGGTCAGGGGTGGGAGGGACAGGCGTAACGAGCTTCCTACAGGACAACCGCCAGAGGGGGGTGGCATGGCCGATCTCAAGGATTTCCGCATCTTCTCCGATCTGAAGGACAAGGAGCTGGACAAGCTTCGCGAGTCGATTCGCACGATCAACTACGGGCGTGGAGAGATCATCTTCCAGGAAGGCGCACCGGCGTTCGGCTTCTACTTGATCTTCGAAGGGATGGTCAAGCTCGTCAAGCGAAGCATGCGGGCGAAGAGCCAGATCCTCAAGATCGCCGGTCCGGGCGAGATCCTCGGTGAAACGACCCTTTTCGACAAGGGAAGCCACAACGCCTACGCCAAGACCATCGACGTCGTTACGGTTGGCTTCATCGAGCGGGGCGACTTCTTCTACTTCCTCGAGCGCCACCCGAAGACCATCTTCCGGTTGTACGAGAAACTCTCCGAGGAGCTGAAGGCATTCCAGAACAAGCTCGCGGAGCGTTCCTACTCGTCGAGCAAGGAGCGACTCGCGCGGTTGATCCTCCACCTCGGCCGGAGCGGCGTCGAGCTGTCGAGGGCCGAGCTCGCCGAGATGGCAGGCGTCTCGTCCAAGACCGCCATACGGACGCTGAGCGAGCTCGAGAGCCGCGGGATCATCGCGATCGAAAGCCGCAAAATCAAAATCCTCCGCGAGGCCTACCTGCAGAAGATCGTCGAGCCGTTCCTCGCCAACCTCAACCCGAACCTGATCATCTGACGATCGGAGTCACCGGCGGAAGAAGGTCACGTACCCAGGTGACCGGTGTCCTTTCGAATCGTCTAATCGGTTCGTACCTTCGTCGCAGGCAGGCGTCTTCACCGGTTTCTCTTGGCGGGCTCAAGGACGGGTGGCCATTGTCGAACGGGCTGAATCCGACGGAACGGACGATCCTCGTCGGGGTTTCGTCCATCGTCGCTCTCGTGATCAGTATCGTGCTCCATCGGACGGGAGTCCCTTCCGTCCCGCTGACGTTTCTCGTCTATGCCACCTTCGCGTTCCCCCTCGCCTTCGGGACACAGGCCCTTCGTCGGCGCGGTGCCCTCTTCCTCTCCGGCGGGCTGTCGGCGATCGGCGTCGCCCTTCTGATCTTCTTCGGGATCCGATCGCCCCTCTCGATCGCGCTCCTTCCGACCGTCTACCTCGGTGTCGGCCTCGCGCTCGGTTGGCACAACGAACGTCGGCGGGCGCGACGCGCGATGTGGCATCCGCCCAAGTCGCTGAAGGATCGACAAGACGAAGAGGTCTTCGAGCCTGCGTTCAACATCCTCCATTTCATCGACCGCGAAGGGACGGTCAAGCGACGGAACGAGGCGTCCCGAACGTCGATCGGCCACGCGACGAGGCAGACGCTCCCCCTGATCGAATACGTCCATCCCGGAGAGATCAACAAGGTGAAGGCCGAGCTGATCCGCCTGTTCGACCGCGGCGAAATCCGCGGCATCGAGACCCGGTTCATCGCCGAGGACCGGACGGCGTTCCCGGTCGAAATCCGGGGAACCCGTCTCGACGATCGGACGGCGGTCATCGAGGCACGCAACCGCTCCAGAGAGGCGGAGCTCGAGCGGCAGTTGATGGAGACCGAGGCACGCTATCGACGCCTGATCGAAGAGGCGGTCGACACCCTCGACTCCGGAATCATCATCACGGACAGAAAGCGTGAGGTGATCTGGGCCAACGCAACGATCGGCCGCTTCTTCGGAATCGACCGAGATCGCCTGGTCGGCGTTGACGCGAAGCGCGCGCTGTCCCGTTACGTCGGCGCGTTCGAGGAGGCTCAGTCGCTGGCCAAGGTGATCGAAGAGGCGGTCGACAAAAGGGAACGGATCGACTCGATCACCTGCCGCGTCCGCCCCACCCTAGGGAGGGACGAAAGAGTCCTCGAGTACCGGTCGATCCCGATCGAGACGGAACGCTACAAGGGCGGCCGGATCGATCACTACATCGACATCACCGAGCTGAAGCGGTTGGAGAACAGCCTCCGCGAGGAATCGGAAAACCTCGAGCGAAGCAACGAGAAGCTCGAGGAGTTCTCTCACGTCGTCTCCCACGATCTGAAGGAGCCGCTTCGTACGGTTGAGACGTTCAGCGGCTTCCTGCTCGAGGACTACGAGGACAAGCTGGACAAGGACGGGGTCGAGTACCTCCACACTCTACGGCGAACGTCTGCTCGGATGCGGCAGTTGATCAACGACCTCCTCTCCCTGTCGAGCATCCACATGGACACGAAGTCGTTCGAGCGGATCAACACGCAGCGTCTCCTCGACGAGATCCGAGAGGACCTTGAGGTTCGACTCCGCGGCGTGAACCTCCAGGTTGCCGCCGGCCTCCCGCCGGTGAAGGGGAGCAAGGTCCGGATCACCGAGCTGTTCAGTAACCTGATCGTCAATGCGATCAAGTACAACGACAAGGCACTCCCGACGGTCCGCATCGGGTGTCAGTCGCAGGAACCCTCCGCCAACGGGATGGCGACGTTCTTCGTGGAGGACAACGGAATCGGCATCGAGTCCCGCTACCAACAACGGATCTTCGGCATCTTCCAGAAGTTGCATCCACGGGACGATTACGAAGGGACAGGAGCCGGCCTCGCGATCTGCAAACGAATCGTCGAGGAGCACGGCGGTAAGATCTGGGTCAACTCGGAAGTTGGCAGAGGGAGTACGTTCTACTTTACCATTCCCAGAGCAAGAGAGGTGGAAACCAATGCATAGCCTCGAGAAGATGAAGGTCTTGGTCGTTGAGGACAACCCCAACGACGTCACGATCATCAAGCGCGCCATGCGCAAGAGCGACGTGAAGTGTGAGCTCTACTTCGCCCGCGACGGGGAAGAGGCGCTCGACGCGCTCGCCCAGAAGGGTGAGTTCGAGGACACCCCGCGTCCCGATCTGATCCTGCTGGACATCAACCTCCCGAAGATCAACGGACTGGAGGTTCTCGCCAAGATCAAGGAGGACGAGCGCCTCCGTCGGATCCCGGTGATTGTGCTGACGATCTCCGAGCGGGAGGAGGACATGGTCAAGGCGTACGACAGCGGCGCGGCCAGCTACATGACCAAGCCGGTCGACTCGAAGGACTTCGAGCGGTTGATCCAGACGGTCCAGGATTACTGGAAGATCGCTCGGATCGCCCCCGAGTAGCGCCCACCCTTCCGCCCAGCGGGAGCGCACAGACATCCGTCCCCTTCGCGCGAGAGGCGCGTTCCCGACCCGTGTCGCGAAGGACCGCGGCTCAGGCCTCCGGTTCCGCCACCGGAGTGAAGTCCCCGGAGTATCCTCTCCACGCTTTGGACAAGAAGCGCCAGAGGTGCGTGCGAAGGGAGAGGGGACAAACCGATGGAAGGATTCACGCGAGCGTGAAGGCTTCCATCGTACCTCCTTACCAACTTCCACAGCGCGACCGGACCGGTCGCGATGCCCCCTCCGAACGCACAGAGCCCTCTGAACTGGAGGCTGACCGCCTGCGAACGAGCTAGGACACGGGAAAACAGCCTACGGTTCTTACCCAGGGAAGGCGAACACGGCAGCAGGTTCGCCTTCCCACCCCCTTTCGGGGCGTCTAAGGTTCTCCGACGAAGTACTCGTAGATCGCCGCTGCCGCGCGGAAAGACTCCACGACCTCGGCGTCGGACAACTCCCGATCGCTCAGGTCGAGTAGCGTTTCCATCGAGACGGCGATCTCATCTGGGACGGCGAACGGTGGCGCGACCCCTTCCGGATCGGCGTAAAGGATCTCCCGGAGATTCGCGTCGATCCGCTCGACCTCCGTCTGGTTGAGGAAGGATCGCATCGAGAACGTCACCGCGAACGCCCACCGTTCGATCCCCTCTCCGAGGCCGGCGAGGATCTCATCGAGGGTCGACTCCATCAGGTCGTTGATCCGCTTGATTCCGGCGAAGAGCCCCTGATCGCTCGCCTCGCCGAGGGCCTCGTAGTCGACGCCCTCGAGTCCCGCAATCGCGTCGATCGCGCCGCCGTACGCATCGCAGAACGAGGTCGACTCCGCCCGCAGGCGGGCGAGGTAGGCGAGGCCGGCGGCGGACGCAGACTCCGTCTGGACGACGTAGTCGAGGTGAAACAGGGCCAGCTCGTAGGAGAACCGATCACACGACGCGGCCAGTTCCGCGGGGATCTCGACCTCCGTTCCGTTGAACAGGTACTCCGCGTACGAGCGGTGGAAGACGTACAGCGGCGCGTACGCCGTGTAGGCGTCGGCGAACCGGGAACCGAGAAGCGCCGGCGACCCGATGACGACGACCGAAACCAACGTCAAGACACTGAGGAACGCCGATCCGATCACGAGGCTTCGCATGCCGGTAAGGATACCGAAAACGGGGCCGCCGTGTTTCGCACGCCCGCCGATTTCGCCCGGGATGTTTGGTTGTCAGACACACAGACAGCATCGGTTTGGGTTCGTGAAAATCCTGTTCCAATCATCGATTTCATCGATTTCCAAGATCCCGGCCTCGGATTGTAATGCGTCGCGGATCTGTATAGAATGTGACAGTCATTACGGGCACCGGGTATCCGGTGGGGATGTGCCAAGCTTCTAGGAGGTGCCGTTGAAAAGGCTGCTTGTGCTAGCATGTGTGCTGGTTCTGGGCGTTTCCCTCATCGCTTCGGCGCAGGGGAAGATCGCCATCGTGCTGGACGTCGGCGGACGGGGGGACCTCTCGTTCAACGACATGGGGTTCGTGGGAACGGATCGAGCGGCAGAGGAATTCGGGCTGGAGATGGTCGAGGTGCAGAGCGCGACGGCGGCGGACTACCTGCCGAACCTCCGCAACCTCGCCCGAACCCAAAACTTCGACCTGATCATCGCCGTCGGGTTCCTCCTCGGTGACGCGCTCGCGACCGCCTCGGCCGAGTTCCCGGACCAGAAGTTCGCGATCATCGACGTCGACTGGGTCACCGGGCCGAACATCATGAACATCGTGTTCCGCGAGAACGAGATGTCGGCACTGATCGGATGTCTCGCTGGAATGGCGGCCGCTGATCACGGCTACGCCGCGGCCGGCGTCGTCCTCGGGATCCCGATTCCGGTCCTGTACCACTTCGAGGCCGGGTTCCGTTTCGGGATGGATTGGGGCCTGAAGAAGTTCGCCGAGCTGACGGGGACGGAAGCCAGTGTCGCGATGCTCTACAACTACACCGGTACGTTCAGCGACATCGCCCTCGGCAAGGCGGCGTCGGAAGCGATGCTCGCCCAGGGCGCGGTCGGGATCTATAACGTCGCCGGTCCGCTGGGCGTCGGCGACCACGAGGCCGTCGTGGAGGCGCACGACGCCGCAGGGACGACCTACGGTCCTCCGTACTACTTCGGCGTCGACGCGAACCAGGACTGGTTGGGCGACGGAATGCACGCCCTGGCCAGCGGGATGAAGCGGGTCGACGTCGGAACCTACATGGCTGTCAAGGCAGTCGTAGACGGGACCTTCACCGGCGGCGTGATCAGCCTCGGACTGACTGAAGGTGGCGTTGGAATCAGCAAGCGCGCCGACCTGATCGACTTCATCGAGTTCGGCGTCGACGCGGGCCAGATCGAGGACACCACCGAGGCCCGCAACTTCGTCATCGCGAACTGGACCGCGAACCGGCAGACGGTCGCACAGTGGATCTGGGACGCGGTCGACGAGCTGGAGGCCGGGATTCTCGACGGATCGATCGTCGTTCCGACCGCGAACTCCGACGAGTCGATCAACGCCATTCGACGCATCTACCCGCTCGAGTAGGTGTGAGACGTAAGTGTAGGTAGCGATCGAGGGAGAGAGGAGCCATTTCCTCTCTCCCTTTTCTCATGATCCGAGGCAAGGGCACTGGGTTGGGGGCACTTCATGAGTGATCAGACCACACCGAGCAAGAACGGATTCTTCCTGAAGGCCGACCGGATCACCAAGGTCTACTCCGACGGGACCGTCGCGCTGAAGGAGGCGTCCCTCGAGATCCGCCCGCACGAGATCGTCGGCCTGCTCGGGGAGAACGGCGCCGGGAAGACGACGCTCACCAAGATCCTCTCCGGTCTTCTTCCACCGACGCGGGGGCGGGTCGTTTCGCCGAAGGGCGTCGTCCGATTCACCAGCCCGCGGGAGGCGCTCGACTTCGGAATCGGGATGGTGCACCAGCACTTCGCGTTGGTCGGCACGTTCACCGCGGCGGAGAACGTCGCGCTCAGCCACGACCGACCGTTCACCCGAATTCGAATCGCCAAGACCCTCCGGAAGCTCGAATCGTTGATGGAGGAGAGCGGGCTTCACGTTCCGCTCGACGTTCCGGTGGAGAAGCTCGCCGTCGGCGAGCAACAGCGCGTCGAGATCCTGAAGGTCCTGTCGCGAGACGTCGACCTGTTGATCCTCGACGAGCCGACCTCCGTCCTCACTCCTCTGGAGGTCGACGAGCTGTTCAACCTTCTCCGCCGTCTGAGGGACGAGGGGAAGTCGATCATCCTGATCACCCACAAGCTGAAGGAGGTCGGATCGGCCACCGACCGCGTCGTCGTCCTTCGCCACGGGGAGATGGTCGGGGACGTGAAGACGACCGAGGCGTCGACCGAGCAGCTGGCCCGCCTGATGGTCGGCCAGGCGCTGGAGGAGGAGGCCGACGCGGTCGAGCTGAGCACCGAGGAGATCCCGCACAAGCGGGTTCGGAAGGAAGTCGAACGATCCGGAGAGGGAATCCTGCACGTCGAGAACCTCGTCGCGCAGGGGAACACCGGGGAGATCGCCGTCGACGGGGTGTCGTTCGACGTCTACGGGGGCGAGATCTTCGGGATCGCCGGCGTGGAGGGCAACGGCCAGACCGAGCTGGTCGAGTCGTTGACCGGGCTGCGCGTCCCGGTCTCCGGGACCGCAACGATCAACGGGACGAACATCCTCGGCGTCGACCCGCGGAAGATCTACCGCCTCGGCGTCGCGCACATCCCGGAGGACCGCTGGGAACTCGGACTGGTCCTCCCGTTCACCCTGGCGGAGAACGCGATCCTCGGCGTCCATCGCTGGGAGGAGTTCCGCGGCCCGCTGTCGTTTCTGCGTCGGGGGAAAATCACCCAGCACGTCCGGCGGCTGATGGACCGGTTCGACATCCAAGCGACCGGCCCGAACGCCCCGGCGAAGAGCCTGTCTGGCGGGAACCAGCAGAAGCTGATCGTCGGGCGCGAGCTGGCGAAGGACCCGGCGATCATCGTCGCGGCGCAGCCGACGCGCGGCCTGGACATCGGAGCGGCGCACTACATCCGCCAGACGCTTCTCGAGATGCGCGACGCCGGTCGAGCGATCCTCCTCGTCTCGGCCGACCTCGACGAGGTCCTCGCCCACGCCGATCGCGTCGCGATCATGTACGAGGGGAAGTTCATGGAGGTCTGCTCCCCCGATGAGCTCGATCGCGAGCGGGTAGGGATGCTGATGGGTGGAGCGGTGGAAGCAAGGAGGGAGGCCGAATGAGCGGCAACGAATCGACCCCGCAATCCCGCCTGCTCCGAGGGGCTCACCGGACGCTGACCGGACTTCATCCGGCACTCGAATCGCTCCTCGCGGCGATCGTCGGGCTGCTCGTCGGGGCGATCCTGATGTACATCTACGGGTTCGACCCGTGGAAGGCGTACGTCGGATTGATCCGGGGCGCCTTCGGCGGCTCGTACGAGCTCTCGAGCTCTCTGGCGCGGGCGACGCCGCTGATCCTGACCGCACTGACGTTCTCCATCTGCCTCCGATCCGGGATGTTCAACATCGGCGCCGAGGGGCAGATGTACATGGGCGGCATCGCCTCGGTCCTCGTCGCCTACTTCGTCCTGCCTTCCGGTCTTCACCAGATCGCAGGACTGATCTTCGCCGCGTTCGCCGGAGCCGTCTGGAGCCTCGTCCCGGCGTTCCTGAAACTGACGCGAGGGGTCCACGAGGTCATCTCGACGATCATGTTCAACTGGATCGCCCGGTGGCTGGCGCTCTACCTGGCGATCTTCGTGGTCGTCGATCCGCTCAGACCGGAGAAGACCCACAGCATTCCGATGACGGCGCGGTTCCCGGTTCTCGTCCGCGGGACCGACCTCTCGTACGCGATCTTCGTGTCGATCGCGTTCGCGCTGGTCGTCTACTTCCTCCTCTGGCACACCGCGACCGGCTACGAGGTCCGCGCTGCCGGGCTGAACCCGACCGCGGCGCGCTACGGCGGGATCCGCAACAAGCGAACGATGTTCTTGAGCTTCATCCTCGGGGGGATCGCCGCCGGGCTCGCCGGGGCGACGATCGTGATGGGGCTGCCTCCGACCTACGCCATCTACGGCGGAGGCGGACTCCCGCAGCTGATGAACCTCGGATTCGATGGGATGGCCGTGGCGATGGTCGGGCGGAATCACCCGATCGGGATCCTCGTCGCGGCGCTCTTCTTCGGCGGGCTGAACGCCGGAGGGCGCGTGATGCAATTCTACGGGTCGAATCCGGTCCCGCTGGAGATGGTCCGCGTCGTGATGGGAGCGATCGTTCTGGTCATGTCGATCCCCGAACTGATCCGGATCTTCCCGATGATCAAGGAACGCGGAGAGGAGCTGATCGGGCTGTTCCGACGACTGACGCGCCGCTCGGAGAGGAGGGAATCCGCATGAGCTTCAACGACATCCTCAGCCTGTTGCGAATCTCGCTGCACGCGATGGTCCCCCTCGCGCTGACCGCCGCCGGCGAGATCGTCGGCGAGACGGCCGGTCTGTTCAACATCGGCCTCGAGGGGATCCTCCTTCTCAGTGCGTTCGGCGGCGCCCTCGCCGCCGAGTTCGGGGGGCCCGGCGTCGGCCTGCTGGTCGGCATGGGAATCGGCGGCACCGTGTCGCTCGTCTTCGCGGTGATCAACACCTACTGGAGAGGAACCCAGATGGTCACCGGCATCGGGATCAACCTGTTCGCGGTCGGATTCGTCGCGTTCGGCCTGATTCAGCTCGGCGCGCCCGGCTTTCACGACGTCCCGAAGGCCGTCGAGTTGGCCAAGCTGCGGACGCCGATGGGCCAGATGAGCCCGATGATCCTCCTCGCGCTGATCGTGCCGGTGGTCATCTACTGGTTCCTCAAGCGGACGCGGGCCGGGCTGATGCTCAAGGCGGCCGGCGAAATGCCCGATGCGGCCGACGTCGCAGGGATCAACATCAACCGGATCCGGCTGCTCGCCGCGGTCTTCGGCGGCGTCCTCGCCGGACTCGGCGGGGCGTACATGAGCGTCGCCTGGCTCGGGCTGGTCACCAAGGAACTCTCCGCCGGACGGGGGTTCATCGCGCTCGCGTGCGTCGTATTCAGTGGGCTGAACCCGCTCCTCGCCCTCCTCGGCGCGTTCATCTTCGGGTTCTTCCAGGCGCTGGCGGAGTGGGTGAAGACCCTTCCGTCGAAGCCGATCCCGGGCGAGTTCGTGTCGATGCTGCCGTACATCATCACGCTGCTTGTCGTCTCCGGCGCGATCGGGCGCGTCCGGTTCCCGAAGTCGCTCGGCGTGCCGTACAAGCGCGAATGACGGGCTCTGGTTGACTCGTAGATGGCGAGTGTCTACGATACTGTTATGGGTATCACATCGGAGCGCGCCGGTCGAGACGGCCTCGGCGGCGCAATCCCGGAGGTGTATGTCGCACAGGAGGTGCACCATGCGTAAGGTCCTGGCTCTGGCGTTGGTGGCCGTGTTGGCCATCGGCGTCATCGGTTTCGGCAAGCCCGGGGACAGCCCGGACGAGCCGGTTTACATGCTTCTCGTTCCGTCGACCGAAGGTGCAACGGTGGAAGAGGTCGGTCAGCAGATCGCGGAGGCGATCTACGATCTGACCGGAATCTACGTCGTCTCCAGCCTGCAGGCGGACTACACGGCGATGATCGAGGCGTTCGCGGCGTCCGAGGGCGACACGTTCGGCCTCCCGACGACCGACCAGTACATCCGGATCTACGAGCGGACCGGCGGTAACGTCTCCCCGCGCCTCGGGTCGGTGCGCTACGGCTACGCCTGGTACTACGCGAGCCTCTACGCCCGCCGCGACAGCGGGATCAAGACGCTCGACGATCTCAATGGAAAGGTCTGGATCTACAACGACACCGGTTCGACGTCCGGCTACGTCTTCCCGAACATGATCTTCGAGCGGGAAGGGATCGAGTTCGCCGGCATCGTCACGTCCGGCGGCCACACGAACTCGATGGTCGCGCTGATCGAGGGGCAGGGCGACTTCTGCACCGGCTACGGCTCGGCGCCGGGCGCGCCCGACGGCTGGTCCGGCGACCGGTGGGAGTTCGGCGACGACCCGGAGATGTGGCTCTGGGACCGCTGGAACAACGACCTGTTCCGGCCGGAGTTCCGCGGCACCTGCTTCGACCTGCGGCGCGCCGTCCGCAGCACCTACGATCTCGATACGGTCCTGCGCGACATCGGCGTCGTCTACAACATCGGCCCGATCCCGAACGACTGCCTGGCGTTCGGACCGGACTTCGACGTCGAGACCGCCGACCTGATCGTCTGGGCGATCAAGCAGCACATCGCGACCGAAGAGGGTGCGGCGCTGTGGGGCGACCCGATGTTCTACGAGTGGACGGCGGTCGCCGACATCGACGACTCCTTCTACGACGGATATCGCGAGATCCTCGGTCTTCCGATTCCGGATCGCGACTAGGTAGGCCAGCAGCGCTGGATCGAATCCAACGCGGGAGGGAGCGATCCCTCCCGCGTTTCTACACCTAGGAGCGCCCCACCATGGACGAACTGATCCGGGTCGACCACCTGACGAAGGTCTACGAGCGGGGCGAAGTCCTCGCCATCAACGACATCAGCTTCACCGTGAAGCGCGGCGAGTTCCTCGTCCTGATTGGCCTGTCCGGCTCCGGCAAGTCGACCCTTCTCCGCTGCATCAACCGGCTGATCGAGCCGACCTCCGGCACGATCCTGTTCGACGGCATCGACGTGACCAAGGCGTCGGCGCGCCAGCTCAGGCAGCTGCGCCGCCGGATGGCGATGATCTTCCAGCAGTTCAACCTGGTGAAGCGATCTTCGGTGATCACGAACGTTCTGTCCGGCCGGCTGGGGTACGTCAACCCTGGGGCCTCGGCGATCCACAAGTTCCCCAAGGAGGACGTCGAATCTGGGCTCTCCAACCTGGAGCGGGTCGGGATCCCGGAACAGGCGTACAAGCGAGCCGACGAGCTCTCCGGCGGACAGCAGCAGCGCGTCGGAATCGCGCGCGCGCTGATGCAGAAGCCGGACCTGCTGATGGCCGACGAACCGGTTTCCGCGCTCGATCCGGCAACGGCGCACTCGGTGATGCAATACATCGAGCAGATGAACCGGGAGGACGGTGTCACCGTAATCGCCAGCCTGCACTTCCTCTCGCTTGCGCGACGGTACGGAACGCGGATCCTCGCGCTGAAGGACGGTGAAATTGTGTTCGAGGGGCTCCCGGCCGAGATCGACAGCGACAAGTTCAAGGAGATCTACGGTGAAGAGGCCGAAGAAGTCGAAGTCCGCTAGGCGGCCGCTGTCGGACCGCCTGGTGGCGCTTCGCCCGCGCTTCGCTGCCTTCCTGCTCGACTGGGCATCGTGGGGGTTCATCGCCTACGGAGTGATGTACCTCCTGAACAAGTACTGGTACATCCGCTACGTCAGCTTCTACGGACGCTTGACGCTCCCTGCCTGGGGTTGGCCGGTCGTGATCGTCGCGACGTTCGAGCTGGCGATGCTTTCCCACGCGTTCACCCAATCGATCGGCCTCGGCCTGTTCGGCCTGCGGCTGTTCGGGCCCGGCTACGTCCCGGTGCCGGTCCGTCAGCGGCTGGCGCGGTTCGCCGCGATGCACGTCGGTCTCGTCCTCCAGCCGCTCGTGCTGTTCACCGATCGCCCGCTGGGAACGCTCCTCCACGATACCGAAAGAACCGGGCGGATGATCCAGGTCGCCAAGGTCAAGGACGAGCTGCCTGCCGAGAAGCCGAGGAAGTGGTACAAGACCTACCGCGGGATCTTCCTCGTTGGGCTGCTCGGCCTGATGTTCTGGCTCGGGTGGAAGATCACCGCGATCAACCTGCAGATGCTGGTCGAACGGGTCGGGAAGTCGGGCCACATCTGGCGGGATCTCTTCACCCCGAACTTCTCCTACCTGACGGAGAACGTCATCCCCGGCAGGACGTTCTCGATCCTCCACTACATGCTGGAAACGATCTTCATGGCCTTCTTCGCCACGGTTTCCGGAGCGATCGTCGCGTTCCCGATCAGCTTCCTCGGCGCACGGAACATCATGGGCTTCAACACGTTCGGCTGGATCGTCTACTCGATCATGAGGACCTTGTTCAACGTCCTCCGCTCGCTCGAATCGATCCTGATGGCGGTTCTGTTCGCCGTGTGGGTCGGATTCGGCAACCCGTTCGCCGGTGCGCTGGCCCTCTTCCTCCACACGATCGCCGCCCTCGGCAAGCTCTACTCGGAGCAGGTCGAGGCCGTCGATCCCGGCCCGCTCGAGGCGATCGCGGCCACCGGAGCCCGTCGGTGGCAGGTCGTCGTGTACGGGGTCATTCCCCAAATCATCCCCTCCTATCTCGCGTTCACCCTCTACCGATGGGACATCAACATCCGGATGGCGACGGTCATCGCGCTCGTCGGCGGCGGAGGGATCGGCACGCTCCTGTTCTACTTCAAGAACGAGGTCGGCAGGCTCCCTGAGGCGTGGAACTACGTCGGGGCGGTGATCTTCGTGATCGTCGTGGTCGTCTGGGTGCTCGACTACATCAGCGCCAGGGTGAGGGAGAAGATCGGATGACACCACAGGATCAGTACCACGCCGGATTCATGAGCCCGCGTCCCAACTGGAGCAAGGCGCTCCGGACGTACCGGAGGGACCTCGGCGTCCTCGTGGCCGACTTCCTCGTCCTGCTCGCCCTCTGGGGCCTGGCGTCGTTCATCTGGAACGATCTCGTCCACGGAACACGTGACTTCGTCTCCGTCACGCCGTGGATCATGCTGGTCGCCTGCCTCGAGCTCGCGCTCGTCTGGGAAGCGATCGCCGTCAGCCCGGGGATGCGCCTCCTCGGCCGTCGGTTGGTCGACGCGCGCGACGGTCGCGCGGCGTTCGGACGCCGTGTGCTCCGCGTCGTTCTCCTCCACGGCGTCCCGTTCCTCGTCTTCCCGACCCTGGTGACGGCTCGCTACACGTCGTGGCACGACCGGCTCTCCGGCTTCCGATCGGTCAGCGCCTCCGAGCTGCCGGACGTGCGCAAGCCGTGGTATCGGACGAGTTGGATGATCGCCATCGCCGCGCTCGCGGCGGCGATGTTCCTCGCGTCCGCCCTGTTCACCCAAGTCGACCTCGTGAAGCTGTTCACCAACGCAGGCGCCACCGCGGAGATCTGGGATCGCATCTTCCACCCCGACTGGTCGATCCTCGGACTCGGGGTCCGCCTCCTGATCGTCACGCTGTTCATGGCGTTCATGGCGACGCTGTTCGGCGTCCTCGTTGCCGTCCCATTGAGCTTCCTCGCCGCGCGAAACCTCGCTCGCGGGATCGTCGGACGGACCGTGTACACGGTCATCCGCGTCCTGATGAGCATCGTCCGATCGATCGAGCCGATCATCTGGGCGATCATCTTCGTCGTCTGGGTGAGGACCGGCGCCGCCGCATTCGCTGGCGCCCTGGCGTTGTTCGTCCACTCGATCGCCGATCTGACCAAGCTCTACTCCGAGCGTCTCGAGTCGATCGATCCGGGTCCGGTCGAAGCGATCCGGTCGACAGGCGCCAACAGGCTTCAGGTGATCCTCTACGGGATCGTCCCGCAGATCATCAACCCGTACCTCTCGTTCACGATCTACCGATGGGACATCAACGTCCGGATGGCGACGATCATCGGACTCGTCGGCGGCGGCGGGATCGGGCAGAGACTGATCCAGCTCACGAGAAACTGGGTCTGGGATCAGGCGATCGTCTTGATGCTCCTCATCATGCTTGCCGTCTGGGCGATGGACTACAGCTCGTCGCGGCTACGCGAGCGGCTCAACTGACGGTTCCTCCTGAATCGAGGCCGCCTAACCGCTGGTCAGGTTCTCCAGATACTCCTGGATGTCTGCCAGGCCGAACGTCGTCTTCAGCGCGACGTTGTCCTCGAGCCAGGCGTCCTTGACCGTGTCGTCACGGCGGATTTCGATGTCCTTGATCCCGTACGTGTCGACCATCTTGCGCGCCTCTTCTTCGATTTGTCGATCCTTCACCCGAAAGAGGAACCGTGGGAAGCTCGGCATCTCTGCACCTCCAGGGGCAGAGTATACCGCGCGGGACCGGGGTTCATCGATCGCGCTTTCGAATCCACGATCGGTGAAGTATCGTCTCGGCGTGACGGGAAACGGGAGCAGCGAGATCACGATCGTCCGGGCCACCGGGGAGCACCGGACCGTGTTGGAGAAGCTCGTCGCGCGGATCGAGGCCGAGGACCATCCGGAGGACCCGGAAGCCGCCGCGCGCGCGCCGCGAGGGATGACCGAGAGCCTGTCGAAATACGACGCCCTCGCTTCCGATTCGGTCTGGTTTCTGATCGCCCATTCGGACGACCGGGCGGTTGGCCTGGCAGTTCTCACACGCGTCCCGAAGCTCGACGGACGCGTCGGATTCCTCTACCTCGACGAGATGCACGTCCTCGCCGAGCACCGCCGCTGCGGGATCGGCAGGGCGTTGCTCGCCGCCGCGATCGACCTCGCCCGGGATCTCGAACTCGCCGGGATCCGCCTCTTGACCCGGCCGAACAATGAAGCCGCGCGCGCCCTCTATGAGTCGTTCGGGTTTCGGCGGAGTGAGACGCTCCTGTATCAGATCCGGGTTGATCGAGAGGATCGCTAATTCTAGAATGGATTTTCATGAACACGGTCGATCTGATCGCCAAGAAGCGCGACGGGGGGACGCTGACCCGTGAGGAGATCGAGCACTGGATCGGCGGAACCGTCGGCCGAACGATCCCGGACTACCAGAGCTCGGCCCTCCTGATGGCGATCCGCCTTCAGGGCATGTCCGCCGGGGAGACGGCGATTCTCACCGACGTGATGGCCCACTCAGGATCGATGTTCACGCCGGAGGAACTGGGCGGATTCACCGTCGACAAGCACTCGACCGGCGGGGTCGGCGACACCACGACGTTGGTCCTCATCCCGCTCCTCGCCGCCGCGGGCCTCACGGTCGGAAAGCTTTCCGGCCGCGCCCTCGGTCACACTGGGGGGACGATCGACAAGCTCGAATCGATCCCCGGCTTTCGGACCGACCTGTCGCGCGACCGGTTCCTCGAGCTCGTCAAAGGGACGAAGCTCGCCCTCGCCGATCACACCGAGGACATGGTCCCGGCCGATCGGATCCTGTACGAGCTGCGCGACGTGACGGCGACCGTCGACTCCCTTCCGCTGATCGTCGCGTCGATCATGTCGAAGAAGATCGCCGGCGGCGCGCAAGCGATCGTGATCGACGTCAAGACCGGCGCCGGCGCGTTCCTCCCGAAGCTCGAGGACTCGAGGCGGCTCGCCGATTCGCTCGTCGCCATCGGCACGAAGCTCGGGCGGAAGATGGCCGCGCTGATCACCGACATGTCGCAGCCGCTCGGTCGGATGGTCGGAAACGCGCTCGAAGTCCGGGAAGCGATCGACACCCTTCGCGGAGAGGGTCCCGAAGACCTATCCACTCTATGCTGCGAGCTGGGAGCCGAGCTCCTCGTCTTCGCCGGGATCCGCCGAGACCGAGACGGAGCGGTCGATCACCTCGATCGCCTGCTCCACGACGGCTCCGCTCTCGCCAAGTTCGGAGAGCTGATCGCCCATCAGGACGGAAACCCCGCGGTGATCGAAGACCCGTCCCTCCTCCCGCGCGCCGCGCGGAGGGTGGAGGCACGCGCCGAGCGAGCCGGCGTCGTCCGAACCCTCGACGCGCTCCGGATCGGCCGGGCCGCCAATCTTCTCGGCGCCGGGCGGTTCACCGTGGAGGACGCGATCGACCCGGCGGTCGGGGTCGAGTTGGTCCGCAAGGTCGGGGACCGGGTGGAGGAAGACGAACTCCTCGCCGTCCTGCACGTCAACGGCGAGACCCATCTCGACACGGCCTGTCGGATGGTCGAATCGGCCTACGAGATCGACCCGGAGGGCGCGGAGGGCGCGCCTCCGGACCTCATCGTCGATCGGATCGTCGGCGACGCGTGACGACCATCGCGAATCCCTAGGGAACCGTTCGGTTTCCCCTCAGGCTTTTGGGATCACGAAGCTTCGCGCTCCTGCGGCAGCGAAAACCCGTCGGGCAGGAGCTCCCGCACCGTCGTCCGGACGTATTCGCCGTCCGGGTTGCCCATGAGCACTTCCATGTCCGGCGCGTGCTCGAACATCACCTGCCGGCATACGCCGCACGGCCGGCAATGGTCGCTCTCACACGTCACCGCAAGCTTGACGAAACCCCGCTTCCCTTCCGAGATCGCCTTGAAGATCGCCGTCCGCTCGGCGCAGATCGACGGACCGTACGCCGCGTTTTCGACGTTCACGCCGGTGTAGACCGCCCCGTCCTCGCAGAGAAGCGCGGCCCCGACGGCGAACCCCGAGTACGGTGCGTACGCGTTCGTCCGTGCCTCGTTCGCCAATCGCAACAGCTGTTTGTCGTCCATCAGAATCGAATCACCAAGCCCAGCACCGCCGCCAGTCCGCCGGAACGAAGGTCCCACCAGCCGGCTCCTGCGCTCAGCGGCAGGAGGAACCTCAGGTCCCCGTAGATCCGGAGAAACGGCGGCCCGATCTCCAGCCCGATCACGCCGTGGACGGCGAAGGTCGACCAGGTCATCCCGTCGATATGGAGGGCGGCCAGTGCGCCGGCGACGTCGTCCTCGAACCCCGGCGGGACGTCGAGATCGACGAGGGGGCGGATCTCGCCCCCGATCAGATCGATACCCCCTCCGAGGGTCAGCGCCAGGACGAGCGCGTCGAACCGCTTCACCACGTCGGTCGACAACATCCAGGAGGAGAGCGCGACGTCGATCGTCGCCGCGCCGGTGAACTCCGGCGAGTCGAACGAGATTTCGAACAACGGTTCGGGGATCTCCGTCCCGGCAAGACGCGCGGCGCTTCGCACGAGTCCTTCGTTCAGCAGACCGCCGGTGAAGCGGAGGCCGTCGACGAGGATCAGCGGGAGGGAGATCTCGATCGTCCCACCGAGCATCGGAACCGGAAGGAACGGCGGCAGCGCCTCCGCAAGATCGTCGACCTGTTCGAGCGATTCGTCGATCCGGTCGCGGATCTCGTCGAGATCGGCCTGCGAGAGGCCGGAGTCGATCAGCGCCTCCTCGAGCTCCGCGAACGCCGCGTCGACGGCGATCGGAACCCGGTCGAGCGCGCCGGAAACGTCGAGCGTGGTGATCGGCACCCCGAAGGTGACTCCCCCGGCAACGGCGACCGTAGCGTGGATCAGAATCCCGCAGACTGCGGCGGCCGATGTGCGGAGAAGACGCGTCTTCATCGTCGATCCCAGCCCTCCCACTCCGCCTTCTTCAGCTCGGCCCGCTTGATCTTCCCGCTGGTCGTCTTCGGCAGCTCGGCCACGTACTCGATCGCCCGGGGATACTTGTACGGCGCGGTGACGGACTTCACGTGGTCCTGAAGCTCCTTCGTCAGCCCGTCCGACGGCTCGTACCCTTCGGCGAGGACGACGAACGCCTTGACGATCTCGCCCCGCTCCCGGTGCGGCGACGCCACCGCCGCCGCCTCGACGACCGCCGGGTGGCTGACGAGGGCGTCCTCGACCTCGAACGGACCGATCCGATATCCCGAGGTCAGAATCACGTCGTCGGCACGCCCTTCGAAGAAAAGGTAGCCGTCCTCGTCCATCCGCGCGAGGTCGCCGGTCCGGTACCAGCCGCCGGAGAAGACCTCCTCGTCGAGTTCGGGCGCCTTCCAGTAGCCGTCGAAAATGGCTGGGTTCCCCGGCTCGAGGGCGATCTCGCCAACCTCGCCCTGCGGAACGGGAACCCCTTCCCGATCGATCAGGACCACGCCCGGGCCCGGTGTCGGCATCCCCATCGCGCCGACCTTGACCGGCATCCCGGGAAGATTGCAGACGAGGCAGATGCTCTCCGTTTGGCCGTAGCCGTCGCGAATCGTCACCCCGAACGCCCGCTTGAACGCCTCGATCGGTTCCACGTTCAGCGGCTCGCCGGCCGACAGCGCGTCCTTCAGCACCAGCTGGTGCTTCGCCATGTCCGGATGTTGCGCGAACAGCCTGTACTCGGTCGGCGTCGCGCAGAGCTTGGTGATCCGGTGCTTTTCCATCAGCTCGAGGTAGCGGTCGGCGTCGAAGCGCCCGTTGTACATGAACTGCGTCGCCCCGGTCGTCAGCGAGACGCCGATCGGGCTCCAGAACCACTTCGCCCAGCCGGGAGCCGTCGTCGCCCAGATCACGTCGCTCTCGTCGGCGTCGTACCAGTAGCGTGCCGTCACCCGGTTGTGGCAGTACATCCACCGATGCTTGTGGACGACGGGCTTCGGGTTCCCCGTCGTTCCGGAGGTGAAGTTGATCGTCATCGGATCGTCGGCCGTGATCGCTGCCTTCTCCACGCTCGGTTCGGCTTCGACGACGAGGTCCTCGAACCGAAGCCAGCCGTCACGTGGCCCGTCGGAGCCGATCACGATGAACGTCTCGAGCGGACAGTCGCCGCGCGCCGCCTCGACCGTCTCCGCCGTCGAGACGTCGGCGACGATCACGCTCGCCCCGCTCGCCTGCGAGCGGAAGGCGATCTCGTTGCTCTTCAGCATCTCGGAGCACGGGACGGCGACGCCGCCGGCGACGAACGTACCCAGCTGCGCCATGTGCGCCTCGGGGAGCCGGGGAAGAACGTGGAGGATCGGATCGGCCTTCTTCACGCCGAGGCCGATCAGGGCGCTTCCGAACCGGCGCGTTCCTTCGACCAGCTCGGCGAACGTCACGCGCCGCTCGCTTCCGTGCGCGTCTTCCCAGATCACCGCGACCTTGTCCGGATTCCGCGCCGCGTGCCCCTCGGCCACGTCGACGATGTTGTAGTCGCTCGGGATCTCCCAGCGGAACTCCTCCACCTCTTTCCGATAGAGCGCCTCGTCGTATCGCATCTGTGGTGACCACCCCGACCCGGTAGGTTTTGATTGGGAAATGTGCTTCTTATAGCATATCGCCAATCCCAACGCCAATCGAGGTGTCCGATGAGAGCATCCGTAGTCCTGACCCCGCCGATGTCCAAACGGTTGATCGCCAAGGGGGTCGCCGCGCTGCCTCAGGTCAGGACGGCACTCGACCGCGGACGGATCGTGGTGACCCTCGGAACGACCAACGCGTACGTCGCCGAGGAGCTCCTCGGCGAACCGATCGACCGGGGGGCGTTCGCCGCCGGGTTCATCGACGATCGATGGAACCTCAACGCCCGGCTCGGCGAGCTGGGCGAGATCGTCCTCGACCGCGGGAAGCCGGTTGAAGTGGGACCGGAGGAGACGCTCGCCTCGCTGACGGCGGGCGACGTGGTGATCAAGGGAGGAAACGCGCTCGATCCGGAGGGCGTCGTCGGGGTCCTCATGGGGGCATCGACCGGCGGAACGGTCGGCCGCTACGTGGCGACCTGTCTCGCCCGAGGGATCGAACTCGTCGCCCCGATCGGTCTGTCGAAGTCGGTCCACACCTCGATCGCCGACCTCTCGCTCGAAATGGGAAGCGGCCGAATGGACCTGCAGATGGGACTTCCGTGTGGGATCTACCCGCTCCACGCCCACGTGGTGACCGAAGCCGACGCGCTGGAGACGCTCTCCCCGGTCCGCGCCCTCCACGTGGCGACCGGCGGGGTGGGAGCCGGGGTCGGGGCCGTCTCGCTGCTGATCGAGGGGGAAGAGGCAGGCGTGCGCGAAGCGTTCGCCCTCGTCGAGACCCTGAGGGAAGAACCCGACGTCGAGCTCGCCGGGCGGGCATGATCGATTCCTATCGAACGCTCGCCGAACCGACGAAGGCGCGGATTACCCGCAAGAAGTCGCGGTTTCTCGCGTCCGTCCATCCGGTCGGCTCCCTGGAGGACGTCGAGGCGGTCATCGAGGCGACGCGACGTGCCCATCACGACGCGTCGCACCTTTGCACCGCGTACCGCCTCCTCGCCTCCCCCGAGCCGATCGCTGTATCGGACGACGCGCGGGAGCCGTCCGGGTCGGCCGGCGCGCCGATCCTCCACCGGCTCGAGGAGGCCGATCTCCTCAACGTCCTCGCCGTGGTCGTCCGGTACTTCGGCGGGACGAAGCTCGGTGTCGGAGGCCTGATCCGCGCCTACGGCGACGCGACGGAAGCGGCTCTCGCCGACGCTCGAATCGTCGCCCGCCGCGTCACCGTCGAGGTGTTGATCCGCTTCCCCGCTGACGTAAACTCGGGTGTCATGTCGACGATCCATCGGTGCGGCGCCGATGTACTGGACGTTCGATTCGACGAGTCGGCCGAGGTTCGCGTGACCCTCGTCCCCAGTGCCGTCTCGTCCTTCCTCGCGGCAATCCGGGAGGTAACTGGCGCCCGCGCCGAAGCGGAGGTGCTCGAGTGATCGATTCGCTGACGGGAGAAGTCGTCCGAATCGGCGGCGATTACGTCGTCATCGACACCGGCGGCATCGCGTACCGGACGTTCGCCCCGGCGGGAGCGCTGCGCGAGCTGGCCGAAGGGCACGAGGCACTCCTGTACACGCACCTCATCGTTCGCGACGACTCGATGCAGTTGTACGGCTTCGCGTCGCCGGACGAGCGCGAGGTCTTCTGTCAACTGCTCACGGTCGGCCAAGTCGGCCCGAAGCTCGCGTTGCAGATCCTCTCGGCCCTGCCGCTCAAGGACCTGATCGAGGCCGTCTCCGCCGGCGACGTCGTCCGGCTGACCGACGTCAAAGGCGTGGGCAAGAAGACGGCCGAGCGGATCCTCGTCGACCTGCGCGACAAGATCGGCGCACCGGGTCCGTCGCGTGAATTCCTTCTCTCCGCGGGTGAGGAGACGGCGCTGCGCGCGCTCACTTCAAGACTCGGCTTCTCGCCTCGCGAGGCCCGCGAGGCGCTTCAGCGGCTCGGCGGCCGCGACCTCGCCCCCGAGGAGATCGTCCGCCGCGCACTGGAGATCCTGGGCAGCCGCGCATGAGGGTCCTCGGGATCGACTACGGACGTCGAAGGATCGGTCTGGCGCTCAGCGACGAGGCCGGAATCCTGGCCGGACCGCTTCCGACCTACGTCCGCGGACGATCGGAGGATCGTGACATCGCCTTCCTGACCTCGCTGATCGAGCGACACGCGGTGTCGGCGATCGTCGTCGGACTCCCGCTCAACATGGACGGATCACGCGGCGACATGGCCCGGGAAGCCGAAGCGTTCGCCGACCGGGTCCGACAGGCGACCGGGCTGCCGGTCGATTCGTTCGACGAGCGGCTGACCTCAAGCGAGGCGGAACGCGTCCTCCTCGAAGCGGATCTACCGAGGCGCCGGAGAAAGGAACTACGAGACAGCCTCTCCGCAGTGCTGATTCTTCAGGGTCATCTCGCGCGGCGGGACCCCTCGGATCGTCCGCCGAATCGGACGAGCGAACCTAGCCCTTCTTCTCCTCCCGGCTGAGATACTCGAGTATCGCCTCGACCACAAGGTAGTTGACCGAGCGGTCCTTCGCGTCGGCCAACTTCAGCAGCCGTTCGACCGGCCGCTGGTCGATCCTGCTCTTCGGCACGTAGATCGAGATCTTGTCCAGAAGCTGCTTCGCCACGAGACCTCCCCCTTTTCGGTGGCGTTGTAGATTGTATTGTAGCAGCCTCTGTTAGAGAGGGCAAGGGGAAATCGGACGAGCTTACGTTCGGTCCTTGGCCGATTGCTCCAGGTACGCCTCGATGAAGTCGCCGAGATCTCCGTCGAGGACGCCGTCGACGTTCCCCGTCTCGTGCTCGGTCCGGTGATCCTTGACCATCTGATACGGATGGAGGACGTACGATCGAATCTGGCTCCCCCATTCGATCTCCTTCAGCTCTCCCTGGAGCTCCTCGAGCTTCTCCGTCTGTTGCTGCCGAAGGAGTTCGTTCAATCGGGCGCGGAGGACCCGCATCGCGTTCTCCTTGTTCTGGTGCTGGCTTCTCTCGTTCTGACAGGAGACGACGATCCCCGTCGGCATGTGCGTGATCCGGACGGCCGAATCGGTCACGTTGACGTGCTGCCCTCCGGCCCCCGACGATCGGTAGGTGTCGATCCGAAGGTCCTTCGGATCGATCTCGAGGACGGCCTCCTCGACCTCGGGGACGACGGACACCGCGGCAAACGACGTGTGCCGGCGATGCGCGGAGTCAAACGGTGAGAGGCGAACGAGCCGGTGGACGCCCTTCTCACCGCGAAGGTTCCCGTACGCGTATCGCCCTACCACCTCCAGGGTCGCGCTCCGGATTCCCGCGACCTCGGCCGGGCTCACCTCGAGCATCGCCGCTTTGAATCCCATCCGCTCGCAAAACCGGCCGTACATCCGCAGCAGCATTTCGGCCCAGTCTTGCGAATCGGTCCCTCCCGCACCGGCGTTGATCGACAGGTAGCAGTTACCGGCGTCGTATTCGCCGGAGAACGCCAGCTCGATCCGCAGCTGCTGGACGTACGTGCCGAGCGTTTCGAGTCTCCTGTCGAGCTCCGCGAGCTCGGCGGTGTCCTCTGCCTCGACGGCCATCCGATGGAGGAGCTCGATCTCCTCGAACTCGGTCGTCACGTCGAGGTAGGTCTTCAACTTGGCGCGAGCCCGTTCGACCTGCTGGGACACGTCTTTCCCTCGCTCGCGGTCGTCCCAGAAGCCGGGCGTCGCCATCTCCGCTTCGAGGCGATCGATCTCCGCACGAAGCTCCTCCGGGTCAAAGGAATCCGCGATCCGCTTCACCGACTCCCGCAGCCTCGCGATCCGCTCCTCGTGCATGCCCGCCCCTTTGTCGCTCCGATCGTCTATCCGGCCCGGCACTGCGCCGCTCCGATCGTTTATCCGGACCGGCACTGCACCGCTCCGATCGTTTATCCGGACCGGCACTGCACCGCTCCGATCGTTTATCCGGA
>CAZFZM010000002.1:18928-47772 GCA_964523545.1 uncultured Thermotogae bacterium | reverse complement strand
ACCGCTCCGATCGTTTATCCGGACCGGCACTGCACCGCTCCGATCGTTTATAGGGCAATCGCGGGGCGCCCTCAACCGCCTCGGCGATCCGCCGGTTGACAGTGCAGACCGGCCTCACTACGATGCGGAACCCCAGGGAGGGCAGCGTGAGGGAGAAGATTCAGATCGTCGGCGGCGGGATCGCCGGACTGGCGGCCGGTTGCTACGCCCGGATGAACGGATACCGAAGCCGGATCTTCGAGATGCACTCGCTCCCAGGGGGGTTGTGCACGGCGTGGCAGCGAGACGGGTACACGATCGACGGATGCATCCACTGGCTCGTCGGATCGTCCCCCAAGAGCCGGTTCTATCGACTGTGGGAGGAGGTCGGGGCGGTTCCGAACCAGCCGATGTACGACCACGACGTCTTCGTCCGGATCGAGGGAGACGACGGCAAAGCGCTCACGCTCTACACCGACATCGACCGCCTGTCCGCTCATCTGTTCGAACTCGCTCCGGAGGACCGCGACGTCCTCCGCGAGTGGACACGCGGAATCCGGAAGCTCACCCGGATGGACCCGCCGATCGAACGGCCGGCGGAGTTGATGGGGCCGATCGGCAAGCTCGGGACGGCGCTCCGATTCCTCCCTCACCTCGGCGTCTTCCGCCGTTGGGCCGGAACGACCGTCCGTCAGTTCGCCGAAGACCTCGACAATCCGTTCCTCCGTGAGGCCCTCCCGCTTGCGTTCGACCTCCCGGAGTTCCCGATGGTCGCGATGATGATGACCCTCGCCTGGATGCACAACGGGACCGCGGGGTATCCGATCGGGGGATCCCTCCCGCTCGCGCGGGCGATCGAGCGGCGATACCTCGACCTCGGAGGCGAGATCGAGTACGGGGCGCGGGTCGAGGAGATCCTCGTCGAGGAGAACCGGGCCGTCGGCGTTCGCCTCGAGGACGGAACCGAGCGTCGGTCCGACCTCGTCATCTCGGCCGCCGACGGACACGCGACGATCTTCGATCTCCTCGGAGGCCGCTACTGCGACGAGACGATTCGCGGATACTACGAGGACCTTCCGATCTTCCCGCCGCTTCTCTTCGTCGGGATCGGTGTCCGCCGCACCCTCGACGGATTTCCGATCGCGGTCGACGGGATCAACTTCCCGCTTCGCGAGCCGATCACCGTCGACGGTCGGAAGCTGACCCGGCTGTCCGTACAAGCGAACACGTTCGACCCCTCCCTCTCCCCGCCGGGGAAGACGGTGCTGAAAGTGATCCTCCCATCGAACTTCGAACGGTGGCGAAAGCTTCGCGAGCAGCCGGATGCGTACCGAGCGGAGAAGGACACGGTCGCCGCAGAGGTGATCCGCGGGCTCGACCAGCGCTTCCCCGGACTCTCGAACGACGTGGAGATGGTCGACGTCGCGACCCCGACCACGTGGCATCGCTACACCGGGAATTGGCAGGGGAGCTTCGAAGGATGGCTTCTCACGCCGAGAACCCTTCGCCTGCAGATGGGCAAGACGCTTCCCGGCCTGTACGATTTCTACATGATCGGACAGTGGGTCGAGCCGGGCGGCGGTCTGCCGCCGGCGGTGATGTCGGCCCGACACGTCCTTCAATTGATCTGCAAGGAAGACAACCGACGGTTCACGGTGAGCGTCCCGAGCTGATCCACGACCGTCTCGCGCCACCGACGAAAGGAGTCCGAGTGCCCGACGAGAAGACCCGCACCGAAGAACTGAGCATCAGCGGCGAGAAGCTGGTCGCCACGGTCAAGGAGATCATCCGCCAGGGGAACGTACGGAGGATCGGCGTCCGCAACAAGGACGGAGAAACCCTGTTCGAGATCCCGCTCACGCTCGGCGTCGTCGGCGTCCTCCTCCTCCCGACCCTGGCGGCACTCGGAGCGATCGCCGCCCTCGTCACGGAGTGTACGATCGTCGTCGAACGAATCGAGAAGTAAGCACGCCCGTCGACGGTTCGAAGGCCACACCGAACCGACAAGCTCCGTTCACCGGTCCTTCACATCCGCGGAGTACCGTTTCACCGTACGAGAGCAAGAAGCGTTGTACCTCCAAAGCGCAAGGGCGACTTTCCACATACGAGGGGCCCACACATGGGGCCCCTCATCCTTTGGGATCAGAACTCCCGGTCCCGTCTCAGCCTGTTGCGAAGTACGTCCGCAGCAACCGTTCGCGCACTCTTTGGCGACGGGAACACGCTCTCCTTCGGGACCGCCAACGCAGGGGTGTGGAAGCGGGAGATCGAGCGGTAGAATCGGCCCATCCTCTCACGCGGGGTGGGATCATGGACTTCTTCAGGATCGATGCGTTGCCGAAGGTCGAGATGCTTCCGGGGATCGATCGGAGGGCCGTCTGGCAAGAAGGCGTCATGCTGACGTTCTTCACGTTCGAGCCGGGCTCGGTCGTCCCCGAGCACGCACACCCGAACGAACAGATCACCGTCGTCACGAGGGGCGCGATGGAGTTCACCCTCGGCGACGAAACGCGCGTCCTGCGCACCGGCGACGGGGTCTGCATCCCTCCCGACGTGCCGCACAAGGCCGTGGTCCTCGACGAACCGACCGAGGCGTACGACGCGTGGAATCCACCGAGGGACGACTACAGGGCGTAGGCTCGGCTTCCCCCACCTCCTGCGGCGGAGTACCATCGCCCGATCATGGATTCGAAGGAGACCGGAGCGTACTGGGAAGGCAACGCCGAGGCGTGGACGAAGCTGTCGCGCGCCGGGTACGACACCTACCGCGACCACCTGAACACCCCGGCGTTCTTCGCGATCCTCCCCGACATAGCCGGGCTGACCGGACTCGACGTCGGATGCGGGAAGGGGCACAACACCCGTCTCCTCGCGCAGCGCGGAGCCCGTGTGGTCGGCGTCGACATCGCGGAGACGTTCGTCCGGCACGCGCGGGTCGCGGAGCAAAGAAACCCGCTCGGCATCGAGTACGAAGTCGCCGACGCCTGCGACCTGCCGTTCGAGGACGGTCGGTTCGACTTCGCCACCGCGTTCATGAGCCTAATGGACGTCCCGAAGCCGGAGCGAGCGATCGCGGAGGTTCATCGCGTCCTCGTGCCGGGAGGATTCTTCCAGTTCTCGATCTGCCATCCGTGCTTCGACACGCCGCATCGGGTCAATCTTCGAAACGACCAGGGGACAACCTACGCGATCGAGGTCGGCGACTACTTCGAGAACACGGACGGCCGGATCATGGAGTGGTTGTTCTCCGCCGCGCCGGCGGAGGCGAAGGAGGGGCTGACGCCGTTTCGGGTTCCTCGGTTCACCAGGACGCTGAGCCAGTGGCTGGACATGCTCCTCGACGTTGGATTCGCGATCGAGCGAGTCGCTGAGCCTCGGGCGACCGACGAGGCCGTCCACCGGTGTCCGAACATCCAGGACGCCCAGGTCGTTGCCTACTTCCTTCACGTGCGGGTCCGGAGGTCGCCTGGCTAGCTCAACTCGTCTGCACCTGGCTGAGGAATTCGTGGGCCACCTTGAGCCGTTCGATGATCTGGATTTTCTGCATCTTCCCGCAGTATCCGTCAGGCATTCGTGCTCCCTTCTCGAGGCCGGCTTTCTCATTCGGACCCGAGCCGCTTAACGAGGTTCGCCACGCGCTCGCCGTGCATCCTTCCCCAGCGCTCGACACGCTCGTCCGGTTTCCCGGCGCAGCCGACCCCGAAGTGCCCACCGGCCTGCGGCGGGTCGGAGACGACGAGCATCCCGGCGACGAGCATCGACTCGAGGATCGAGACCATCGTCGTCTCGCAGCCGCCCGTCGGATGGCCGGCCGTGGCGAAGGCCGCACCGACCTTGTCGGTCATCTTCGGGCGGTCGTTGAAGATCCGATCGAAGACCGCCTTCAGCTCCGCCGCCATGACGCCGTAGTAGGACGGCGACCCGGCGATGATCCCGTCGGCCGCGAAGAGGTCCTTCAGATCCACGTCGCCGACCGGCTTGAGGACGCAGTCGACGCCTTCGACGTCGCGAACGCCCTCCGCGATCTGCTCGGCGAGCGCCTTCGTGTTCCCGGTTCTCGAGTGGTACATCACCAGTACGTGCATCCCGCTGCTCCTTTCGATTTGGTTCGTCTCCGTCGGCGAGGAGGAATCCGCCGCGGGCCGCGTTGCCCGGAACGTTGCGGCCGGTCCGTTCGAAGAAGCTCCGCGTGTCGCGCGGCTCTCCGATCACGCGTTTCACCGCACGCTCGCCAGTTCATCGACGACCCAGCCGATCCCGAGTTCGTGAAGCTTCGCCTCCCGGGGAACCCCGGTCTGCTCGTCCCATCCCATCATTCCGTAGAAGAGAGATCGGGCCCTGAAGAAGTCGTCTGGATCGATCTTCCAGTTGTCGATGGACGCCGCCCTCAGCGGTTCCGCCATCCTGGGTGGCAGCACGTCGTCGTCGGCCGTCAGGCCTTCGCGCATGTTGAAGGCCCGCGCCATCGTCAGCGCCCGCTCTCCCACCTTCATGATCTCGAAGGCCCGGACATTCCAGCCGGTGACCGCTTGGAGGACATCGCGGATCCTGGAGACGGAGTAGTGATGGAACTGACACCAGCCGAGGCAGTTGAAGAGCACGAGATGCGAGTTCTTGTAGACGACCCACCGGACCTTCTCCGGCGTCAGGCTGTTGTGCTCCATCACCTCGGTCAGCATCCCGTAGGAGAGCTTCAGAAGGCCGGCCGGGCCTTCGTTGTCGACCCAGTGATCGTGTGCGCTGTGCATGTGATCGGCGCCGGTCGGCGAGATCGCGTAGGCGAGACCGAGTCCGAACTGGGTTCGGCCGTCGTTCATCGGGAACTCCTGGCCCTTGACGTGAACGACCAGATTCTCGGTGCCGTTGCCGAGAACCTTTGACGCGCGCCAGGACCCTTCCGCGAGGGTGTCGCCGACGCCCTCCCGAGTCGCAATCATCTCGACGAGCTTGACCATGGTCTCGGCGTCGCCGAAACGGGCCTCGACGCCACCGGTGTCCTCGGACGTCAGGCGACCCTTCTCGAAGCACTCCATCAGCCAGGCGATCGTCACGCCCGCCGAGATGGTGTCCATCCCGTTAGCAGCGCAGACCTGGTTGGCGTAGAGGATCGCTGCGAGGTCGTCGACCTCGCAGGTCGAGCCGAACGATCCGAGCGTCTCGTACTCCGGGCCGCCGTAGACCGGATCGACGGTGTACCTGCCTTCGACCTTCGCCTTCCGCTTGCAGGCAACCGGGCAGGCGAGGCACGTGTCCTGCCCAACCACGTACTCCGAATTCATCCGCTCGCCGGAGATCTTCTCCCAACCGTCAAACTGGCCCTTCTGGAAGTTGCGCGTCGGGAGGTAGCCGCGTTCGTGGACCTGAGCGACGGACTCCGACGTGCCGTACTTCTGGAGGCCTTCCCAGTGTTCCTTCAGCTCGAGGAAGCGCTTCCGGACCGCCTCGAGTCCCTCCGGTTCAGCCACTTCGAGCGCTCCTGAGCCACGAACGGCAACGGCCCTCAGCTTCTTCGATCCCATGACCGCACCGAGGCCGGTCCTTCCAGCGGCCCGGTTGACGTCGTGCATGACGTTGGCGAAGCGGACGAGCTTCTCTCCCGCCGGCCCGCACTGGGCGATCCGGATCTCGTCGTCCTCCAGCTCCTGTCGAATCAGCTTCTGGACCTCCGCGGTCGGCCTTCCCCACAGATGGCCCGCGTCCCGGATCTCGGTCTCTTCGTCGCGGATCCAAAGGTAGACCGGCTCCGACGACGCTCCGGTGATCACGACCGCGTCCAGTCCGGCCTTCTTCAACTCGGCGCCCCAGAATCCCCCGACGTCTGCCTCGCCGAAGCCGCCGGTCAACGGAGACTTGGCACCGACGGCGTGACGTCCGCTACTACCAATCGGCGAACCCGTGTGAACACCGGTTGCGAAGACAAGCGGGTTCTCCGGGGCGTATGGATCAACACCCTTGGGCGCTCGTTTCAACAGCTCGTGGGCGATGATCCCCCATCCGCCCAAGTACGTGCGGTAGAAATCCTCGTCTCGCTCCTCAACCCGCGTTGTCCGGTCGGTCAGGTTGACGTACAGCATCTTGCCACAGTAGCCATTCGGCATGGTCACTCCTTCTGACGCGTCTTCGGTTCGATGGGAAAGCGACCGACGCACCGCCAAAGGAGTCAGCCAGTCGATCGAGCAGCGGTGCGGTTCCAGAAGTGGGTCGGAATGCGATATGATTCGTCCGTGCCTCCGTCTCGGTTTCGCGGCCTGAAGGGGAGGCACAGGGGGAAGTGCTCGTCTGTTGGCCGTCAGTCCGGCAGGTCGTTCAGTCGCTTCCCCCCTTTTCACTCAACATCTCCAGCCGCTCGATCAGCCGATCCATCGACGGCTCGTCGATCCGGTAGAACTTCCTCCCGTCTTCCTTTCGCACGGAGAGGACCCGACCCGCCACCAGCAGGCTCAGATGCCGGGAGATCGAGGATTGACTCAGGTCGAGACGATCGACGATCTGTTGAGCGTAAAGCTCTCCTCCCTGTAGGAGGAGGACGATCTGGAGGCGCGTTTCGTCCGCCAACGCCTTCAGCGCAGGGAAGACGTCGCGGATGATTTCCGGCCGTCCCTCGGAGCTCGCGCCGGAAGAGCGGCAGTTGTAGACGACGAACAGCGTCCTTTCATCTCCGATGGGACAGGAGAACGTCGCGTACGCCCCGCTGTAGCAAGAAGGGACGAAGACGAGCCGTGACGCGTTCTCGAACTTCCGTTGAGACTCCTCCGACGCAGGACGTTTACCGGTCACCTCGTAGTAGACCTCCGTCGCAGTCCCGGCGTATTCGCGCTGCTCGTGATACCGCAGGCTTCGGGCGATGACCGGCGAACACGCTTCGTACACCGCCCGCCCGTGTGCATCCCAGAACCGCGTCAGGATGAACACCAGCCGGGCCTTCAGCTCGACCGGGTCGCGAAGCAGTCGGATCATCTGTTCGAAGGTCGCTCCGTCCTCGCGGATCCTCCTGGCCCATGGAGCCCGAACGACCTCGAGAAAGGCGCGCACGGCCTTCTCGTCCTCCAAATCCGGCGGCGCCGGGGCGGCTTCGGTCGATGGCTCGTCGGAGCATGCAGCGCCGCGGAGCTCTTGGAGAAAGGCTGCGACAGAGCTTTCGACGTCCTCGGCACGCAATTGCGCCAGCCATCCGATGAACGCCGTGAAGTCGTCGAACGCCGGCGAATCGAGGCCCAGACAAGTTCTGATCAGCGGATCGCCGAGCGGAAGAAAGACCAGCTCGATGTCCTCGCGGAGTTCACGCGAGAGTTCCGCGTAGGTCACGTAGACCTGCTGGTCGAACCCCTCGTAGTGCGGCGCCTCGCCGAGGAGGGCCACGAACGACGTCAAGCGATACGGGAGCGTGGCGCGGAACTCCACCCGTGCCCGAGAATCGCCGGCGGATCGCATCATCTCTGTCCCTTCACCGTCACTGTGGGTTGTCTTCGAAGATTCTACCCGGTTTGCTCAATAAAGTATATGCGCTTTTCTGCATATAGCAACGTACGAACATCGTGCCCCGGCTCGAGAAGACGAGCCGGAGCCGACAGCACCCGCATCATGCACCGTAGGCTCGCTGAGGACTGGGACGTCCGGCGGCTATTCGGCGATCTGTCCCTCTCCGTCGATCCGTGCCAGGATCGCGTCGAAGTCGTCGCCGGTCCGCCGGACGTAGATCCAACCGGAGACGATGAACGCTCCGTCCGGCAGTCCGAGGATCGAGAAGCCGCCGAAGACGGTCCACGATTGCCACGCCACGGCGCTCCGCACCCACCGGACGTTCCCCGCGTCGTCGAACCGCATCACCGGAAGGGCCGGTCCGAAGCCCGCGACCAGGTACTCCCCCCCGGGGATCGCGGCGACAGAGAGACCGTAGTCGTCCTGATACTGGCTCCCCTCATGGACGCTCCATTCCAGCTCTCCGGTCTCGGCGTCGGCCTTGGCGATCCAGAAATCGAGCGGCTCCTCGCTTCCGCCCACCGGTTCCGAGATCCCGGCGATCACGACGCCCCCGTCGAGGGAGAAGACCATGTCGTTCCCCCACTGCTTGACGTCGGCGCGGTACAGCGCACTCCAGATCTCGCTCCCGTCGGAATCGAGGCGGAACAGCCGCGAATCGCGGCGAGTCCCCTCGTACCCGCCCGAATAGCTGACGCCGACGAGGACGAGCAGATCTCCGTTTTCCGCTTCGAGCGAGGCAATCCCTGTCTCGTTGTCGTTGCCGCCGAGCGTCGTCTCCCACAGGACGGTGCCGGATTCGTCGACCTTGACGACGTAGGCGTCGAAGCTCTCCCCGAACGAATCGGTCTCACCGACGAGAAGGTACCCGCCGTCGGAAGTCCGGATCAGATCATTCGCCCATTCGGTCCCGCTTCCACCGTAGGTCTCCGCCCACGCCAAGTCGCCGGATGCATTGAGCTTGAGAAGGTACAGGTCCCGTTCACCGGCGCCGAACGAATCGGTCTCCGCGAGAACGAGGAATCCTCCGTCCCCCGTCGCTTCGACGCGGAACGCCTGTTCCGTGGCGTCTCCGCCGTAGGTCTTCTCCCAGATCAGCTCGCCGTCGAGCGTCAGCATCGCGACGAGAACGTCACCGCGTGTCGTCGTGGTGAGAGGATGATAGGTCGTCCCGACGGCGAGAAGCCCGTCGTCGCCAGCCAGCGTCACGTCGAAGAACGCTCCGTAGTCGACTCCCTCGAACGTCTTGAGCCACGTCTCCACGTCGTCCGAACCCCACGCGGTCGCCCAGGACCCCGCTGTCACAACGATCAGCACGAAGAGGATCTGCCCCGTCCGCTTCCACGTCATCGTCTGTCTCCTTTCGACAACCGAATCGGCGAGACAGAAACACCGCGCCGCACACCGAACGAGCCGATCTGATTCTACTCATTCCCCTTCGGCATTCACGCCTCGGATCACCGAGGACGCCGGAAGCGGGCTCGCACTCGGCTCGTTCCCGCACCGCGAACCGCTCGAAGTCAGCCCTCGGATCGCCAGTAGACGCCTCCGCCGCCGCGGCGGTGCAGGTATCCGCATTCGAACAGCTCGCGTCGGAGCGTCGCGCAGTCGGGATGGTGCGCACGAAGGATCCGATTCACCTCGGCCTCCGGGTACTCGACCCCCGGCTCGAACTTCCCCTGCAGCCACCGGAGGACGACGTCGCGCTTCTTCCGCTTCGCAGGAATCCGGATCAACCGCTCCCCGTCGAGGAACGTATCGAGAACCTTCCGCTCCCAATCCTCCCATTTCACGGTCATGCGGCCATCCTACCCGATGGCGGTCGGAAGAGAAGATTGCTCCGTGAATCGCTGCTCGGTACGTGGTACGCTTCGTGACGCCTGGTTCCGTTCTACGCCGATGGGGAAGGAGGGACAGATGCCCACGCAGTACTTGTATCGAATCCAGCCGATCCGCGACGGGTTCCTGATCGAGAGCACCCCGGAGGAGGACCGGATCGTCGCCGAGCACTTCGAATACCTGCAGCGCTTGACGGAAGAAGGCGTCGTCCTCCTCGCCGGAAGGACCCTCAACACCGATCCTTCGAGCTTCGGCATCGTCATCTTCGAGGCCGAAACCGAAGCCACTGCACGCGAGATCGTCCGGAACGACCCCGCGGTGCAGGCGTCCGTCTTCCGCGCCGAGCTGTTTCCCTACCGCGTCGCCCTCGCCGGTCCGGGGATCCTACCGGCTTGAACCGGTCCGTCCCTCCGACCCAGGAGCGGCCGCCTCGTGAATCGTGTCCTGAGATTGCCCCTCTCGCGCCACCGCACACCACGGAACACACCCTCCTCCGCGCTTACGAGGAAGGGCCTTCGCTTCGCGTTTCACATCCGTTCCACCGGCCGTTCATACACCGCACACACACCGGCTCTACGGTATCGTCGGCAAGTCAACGTACCTCCTTGCCAGTCTTCCGCCAGAAGAGAGGCCCCGCAAGGGGCCTCTGTCTTTCAAGTGAGCACGAGGATCGATGCGAGCGCCGCTATGGGTCGGTGTTCACAATCCGGATGCGGATCTGATCGTAGCTGCGCCCTCCGGAGCTGTCGTAGACCGTCAGCGTAATCGTCACCGTCTCGCCGTCTCGCCGGTCGCTCTCGGGAGCGTGGTAGATCGGCTGCAGCGTGTCCGCCCCCTCCAGCCACCCCTTGCTCGCCGTCCACGTGAAGCAGACCGAGAGACAGGCCGGATTGCTGACGTAGCCCGTGATCGGCACGGCGCTTTCTTCCCGGATCGACGCGGAGTAGTGTCGATCGATCCGCGGCTTGGCGCGATCTCGAGGGTGCTCCGGCTGAGGGCCGAACGGCCAGTTCGACGTCCAGCCGCCCATACAGTCGTTCCCGACGCACGGACAGGGAACCGGCGGCTCCGGACAGCCGTCGTACACCGGAACGTCCGTGATGCACGGCGATGCGCACGGCTCCGACGGTTGCGCGGGACACGTCGCCGTAGCGCCGACGTACCGGCACGGATCGATCGGCGTGACGAACGATCCACAGGACTCGTACGTCTCCTCGGGGCAGTTGAGCGGATCGCGTACGGACAGGATCAGCGAATCGCTTGCTCGCACGCCGCTCGACCCGGTCACGGTCAAAGTCAGGATCACGCTCTCCTCGCAATCGCAGGCCGAGGGCGCGGTGTACGCGGTCGTCGGACTCCGGGCGTCCTCGAAGAAGCCCAGCCCGCCTTCGGCCGTCCACGAGTACGTCACCGCTCCGCCGGCCGGTACGGTGACCTGACCGTTCAGCCGCACCGTTTCTCTCTCTCCGACCGTACGATCGGGGCCGACATCGACGACCGGGGCTCCGATCGTTTGCGTTACGGCCTCGGTACCGACCGACGTTGACGCGACCGGTAGATCGACCGCAGGTTCGGACACCTTCGGCTCCGTGGGGCTCAACAGGAGCAGCGCGACCAACAGCGCGGCGCCCAGGAGAATCCACATCGTTGAACTGCTGCTCATCGCCTTGCACCTCCCGCTACGGGGACCCAACGGGCCCAGCGGACCCTCTGTAGGGACGGATTGAACTTCGTCCCTCGCTCCAACCTACCCGCTGCCACTGCTCCCGTCAACACCTCCGTCTCGCGACCGTCCCCCATTGGGTCCGGTTCGAAACGAGAAGGGAACATCGGTCGGAACGAAACCCGGCCCGTTGCTGCAAGCCGTTCTCCTCACTAAGCTCTGAGGATCATGAGCGGCAAGCTGTACCTGGTGGCCCTTCCGATCGGGAATCTGGAGGACATCACAATCCGTGCGATCCGAATCCTCCGGTCGGTTGACGGGATTCTCGCTGAGGACACGCGGATCACGAAGCGGGTTCTCGACCGCTACCGGATCGAGACCCCGTTTTTCTCGAGCCTCTTCCAGGGGGGAGAGCGACATCGGATTGCTTGGCTCCTTGGCGAATTAAGGACCGGGAAGGATCTCGCCCTCGTCTCCGACGCTGGAACGCCGCTGATCAGCGATCCCGGCTATCCGCTGGTCCGCGCAGCGATCTCCGAAGGTGTCCCGGTGATTCCGATCCCCGGCCCCTCGGCCGCGATCGCCGGCCTGACGGCCTCGGGAATGCCGCCGGACCGGTTCTGCTTCGAGGGGGCCGTCCCGCGAAAGCCGGGCGAGCGGCGAGCCCTGTTCGAGCGGCTCCGCGGCGAGCCGCGGACGATCGTCCTGTTCGAGTCGCCGCACCGGCTGATCCCGACGCTTCGAGAGCTCTCAGGGGTCCTCCCCGATCGGCCGATCACCGTGGCGCGAGAGCTGACCAAACGCCACGAGGAGTTCCTCCGAGGCACCCCCGGAGAGGTCCTCGAAGCGCTCGCTTCACGCGACAACGTCAAAGGAGAGTGCGTTCTCGTCCTCGCGGGCTCCGCGACCGTCGCCGAACCCGACCGGGAGCGCGTACGCCAGGTCCTGCCTCTGCTGCGGAAAGCCGGGCTCGACAACAAGACGATCCTGCGAGTCCTGGTCGCGGGTTTCGGACTGACCCGCAACGCGGCCTACGCGCTGGTGCACGGGGTAGAGGAACCCTCCGAAACCTAGGTGTGCTTGTCGGCGACCGCCGACGCCGCGTAGGCGTGCGGCTTGATCCGTACGGCGAGGCCGTTCCCGATGATCATGCCGACGACCTCGTCGATCAGCTCCTTCGTCCGCCCGTTCTCACCGATGTCGACGTGGATCTCCAGATTGAACTGGAGAAACGAAACCGCGCCGAGCCGTTCGATCACGCGCTGGGCGAGCTCGAACGACAGCCAGGCCTCTCGCCAGATCTGCTGGCGCAGCGAGGGGGATCGCCGTTCCCGGCGGCGCGTCCAGAAATACCGCCCGCCGCGGCCGATGTTGTGAAGGACGATCGCACTGACCAGGTCGAGGTGTTTCGGCGTCGTCGACGAATCCGTCCCGATGAGGATCTCGAACCGGTCCTCCGGGTGAGCCTTCATTTCCCCAACGACCGTCTGGATGACTTCGGGAAACGTCATCTCGCCGTCGTGCGGGTTGAAGAAGGGCTGATTGACCATGCCCCATCCTAGCAGATCTCGGAGGGTGTCTTCAAGAAATCGGGATCTGCAGGACGAATCGTGCGCCGCCTTCCGGACGGTTCTCCGCTCGGATCGTCCCGCCGTGCGCCTCGACCCACTGTCTGACGATGGCGAGACCCAAGCCGCTCCCGCCCGTCCGGCCGCGGGCCGGATCACCGCGATAGAACCTCTCGAACAGATGAGGCAGATCCTCCTCCGAGATCCCCGGCCCGGTGTCGGAGACGCTCAGCTCGACCGCGTCGTTCGCCAAGCGGATGTCAACGCGGATCTCACCCTCCACCGGCGTGTAGATCAACGCATTGCTCAGCAGGTTGGCCAACACTTGTCTTAACCGCTTCGGATCGAGAAACACGACCGGTATCTTGCCGTCGGCCTCGACGTGGACCGTCGGCGACTGTTCCACCGACGAACCGGCGGTTTCGGTGACCTGTCGGACCAGTTCGACGACGTTCGTCCGCTCCTTGGCGAGCCGCAGCTCGCCGGCCTCGGCGAGCGCGAGGTCGCGCAAATCATCGATGAGGCTTCCCAGATGGAGTGTCTCCTCGTAGATCGGGGCGATCGTTTCGGCCGACGGATCGTAGATCCCGTCGAGGATCGCCTCGAGAGTCCCCTGGATGATCGTCACCGGAGTCCGTAGCTCGTGAGCGATGTCGGCAGTCATCGTCTGGCGGAGCGTCTCCGAGCGTCTCAGACTGTCCACCATGTGGTCGAACGAGGATCCGAGCTGTCCGAGTTCGTCGCGCGACTTGATCCTTATCTGATCGGGGAGATCTCCGTGCGCGATTCGATCGGTGGCGCGGGACAACACCCGCAACGGCGAGAGGATCTGCGCGATGAGCAGGAACGAGAGAACGAGAGCCAGCCCGATCGCGATCCCACCGCCGAGGAGCGCCGACCGCATCGCCGATGCGAGGAAGTCTGCCTCGTCGGGACCGTACTCGGGCTCGACGTCTCCGATCAGAAGCGTCCCCTCTCGGGATTCGCCAACGACGATCGGGATCCCTTCGGAGATCTCTTCAGGATCCAGGTAGAGGCCCTCCCAGTTCGCCAGCCATTCTTCCAGGATCGTGGCCCCCTCCTGTGCCTCGCGAAGTGCGTCGATCAACTCGTTGTACCGCGTGTTCTCGGTCGTCGTGATGATCCGTCCGTCCCGATCGGCCAGCGTGATCGGGACATCGAAGATCAGCGCGTTCCCCTCGATCACCTGATCCCCGACGGCGATCAGCGTGGGGCGGGTGAGCATCCGCTCCAACACGCCCTTCCAGCTCCCGTTCCACTCCCGATACCACGCGAGCTGATCGGCGAGCTGTTCGCCGAACTTCTCGCGACTTTCCCGGCGATACTCGTCGAACTGCTGCGTGATCGACCGAGCCGTCAAGAAGTAGACGAGCGCCACGGACAGCAGAATGAGAACGACAAACGCGACGCCGAGCTTCAGTGCAAGGGGGATCCGCCGCTTCATCCTAGCTTTCCCGTGCGAAGCGGTAGCCGACGCCGTGAACCGTCAGGATGTAGCGCGGATTCTTCGGATCGTCCTCGATCTTCCGCCGGAGGTTCTTCACGTGGGTGTCTATCGTCCGCGCGAAGGAATCGTAGGTGTAGCCCTGGACTTCGCGGAGAAGCTGGAGGCGGGTGAACACCTGCCCCGGATGCCTCGCCAAGTAGGCGAGGAGATCGAACTCCGTCGGCGTCAACTCGACGTCCCGACCGTCGACCTTCAGTTCCCTCGTCTTCAGATCGATCTCCAGTCCGTTGATGGCGATCCGCTCGATCTCCATCCCCTCGCCTTCGTAGCGCCGGAGGACGGCGCGGATCCGCGCGACCAACTCGCGCGGACTGAACGGCTTCACGACATAGTCGTCGGCCCCCAACTCGAGCCCTACAACGCGATCGGCCTCCGCCGCCTTCGCGGTCAGCATGATGATCGGCACCGAGGATTTGGATCGGATCGAACGCGTCACCTCGATCCCGCTCACCTTCGGGAGCATCAGATCGAGAACGATCAGATCCGGTCCCTTCTCATCGAACGAACGGAGCGCCTCTTCGCCGTCGTACGCGGTGTAGGTCTTGAATCCCTCGCGATCGAGGTACGCCTTGACGGTCCGTACGATCATCTCCTCGTCGTCGACGATCAGAATCCGTTTCATCGCACCCCCATTATAGCCGGCAAAGCCAGACGACAAACAGGCTAGCCGTTGTCCGAAGCTTCTGGGTGAATCCGCCAATCGTCCTTCCATGCCGGGTATTCAGTATTCGCACGCCGGGTGAAGAAGCCGAGGCCGACGCGTGAAGATTCGATGTCGCCCGCACGCCGATCGCGTTGTCTTCCCCCGAACACGGGACTACCATCAGGGAAACGCAGACCTCATCGGGAAGGATGACCGAGAACCCCATGAAGCGGATCCTGATCGTCTCAACGGAGCAGCACTCCGGAAAGAGCCTTCTATCGCTTGCCCTCGGCCGGACGATCCAGGAGCGAGGACAGTCGATCGCCTACATGAAGCCGATCAGTTTCGAAGTCTCCTACACGACGGGGGAGCCGATCGATCGTGACGCCGAGGCGATCCGTTCGCTCCTCGGCCTCAGCGACGACCTCCACGACATCGCGCCGGTTCCGCTCGAGGGACCACTCCTCCGTGAGGCGATCGAGTCGGGCGATCGCGGGTTCAGGAAACGAATCGTCGACGCGTTCGCCCACATTACGGAAGGACGGGACGTCGCGATCATCGAGGGCCGCAACCACCTCGGCCTCGGCGTCAGCGCGGGGCTGAGCGATCTCGACCTCGCGAGTTTGCTCGACACCGACGTTCTCCTGCTGACCGAGTACGACGGGGAAGAGGCCGTCGATCGGATCCTCTGCGCGTTGCGCCTGTTCGAAGAGGGACCGCAGATCGTCGGCGTCATCCTCAAGGACGTCCCGATGGACCGATCGCTCAACCTCGTCAACGAGGTGTTGGTCTCGTTCCTCGCGAGCCGAGGCGCCGAGGTGCTCGGGATCGTTCCTCAGGACCGCAACCTACGCGCCGTCAACACCGAAGAGATCGCGAAGCGGGTCGGGGGGAGGATCCTGAACGACGGGGTCCCCGAGCAAGAGGTCCGGCATTTCGTCATCGGGGCGATGGGACCGGAGGCGTCGCTCCGCCGGTTTCGAAGGACCCCGGAGCTCGCCGTCATCACAGGTGGCGACCGAGAGGAGATCCAGGAGGCGGCGCTGGAGGCTCCCAGCCTCCGCTGCCTCGTTCTCACCGGGGACCACCGGCCGAGCCGGCGGCGGATCATCGAGCGCGCGAACGAGCGGAACGTACCCGTGATCCTGACCGGTCAGGACGCGATGGTGACAGCGTCCCTCTGCGAGGGGATGCTCACCCGGCTTTGGATTCGGCCCGGAGAGACGCTCGACTACGCCGTCGACTACGTCCGGTTCAACGTCGACATCGACCGGATCCTCGAGAAGGCCGCCGATCACTGAGGCGGGACGATCCGGAATTCTGACGTGATCCGGGCGACGCCAGCGAGCGTGTTGGTGATCGGGCAGTACTTCGTCAGCGACAGATCGATCGCCTTGGCGGCGTTCTTCTCCGGAACGTCGCCCTCGATGATGTAAGTCAAGTGGAGCCTCGTGATCACCTTGGGATACTCCGGAGCCCGCTCGTCGTCGATCTCGATCCGCAGGCCGGTCGGCTCGGTCTTCATCTTGCGCAGGACGGAGACGACGTCCATTCCGGTGCACCCGCCGAGCGCGCACAGGAGAACCTCCACCGGGCGCGCCGCCGAGTCCTCGCCGCCGACCTCGCGGCCCGCGTCCATCAAGACGGCGTGTCCGCTTGCGCCGCTTCCCCGAAAGGCCATCCCGCCTGCGTGTTCTACGATCGTCTTGCCCATCCACCCTCCGATCATTCAAATATTTAAATACTTGACATCTCGTAGCCGGCTCTGTATCATCCTAGGTCGTACAGCAAGAAGGAGCAATCGATGGACGACCGGCAGAGAAGGGCCCGCTGGGCAGAGGTGTTCTCGTCGCTGGCAAGTGAGCCGCGGCTACACATCGTCGAGTTGCTCTCCGAGGAGCCGGTTCAATGCCGAGAGATCCTCGGTCAGCTCGAACTGAGCCAGCCGGCCGTATCGTACCACCTGGCGAAGCTCGAACGGGCCGGTGTCCTTCAGAAGGAACGCCAGGGGACAAGGAATTGCTATCGGCTCCGCGAGGAGCTGCGCACGCTGATTCGAAGCATCATGAAGGAGGAAGGATCATGGAACACACGGTGACCGTCTACTCAACACCGGCTTGCTCGTGGTGTCAGGCAGCGAAGGAGCATCTCCGCTCGCACAACGTCCCGTTCGAAGACATCGACGTCTCCGCCGACATGGATCGGGCGAGAGAGATGGTTGAGAAGAGTGGCCAGTACGGTGTTCCCGTCCTCGACATCGACGGCGAGATCGTGATCGGGTTCGATCGCGCGCGGATCAACGCGCTGCTCGGACTGTCGTAGGACCCGATCCCGACAGGCTCCCTTCAGGAGCGTGGGCGATCGGCCTCAGGGGACGAACAGGGGCAGCGGCTCACGTCTCTCGACCCGTCGTCGCCGACGAGGAGGCCGTCCCGAGGAAGCCTCCTCGACTTCGAGCACGTCGATCCTCTCCACCCGAGCGAATCCCTCTCGGGCGTCCACCGGTTCGTACGAGTTGATCAACTCCCCTAACCGGGCCCGCGAGAGGTCGGTCAACCGGGAGTGAGGCTCCGAGGAGGAGAGCCGTTCCAGGTTGCGCTGGGACCGAGAGAACAGCTCATCGAGTGGTTCGAACGGCATGACGTACGCGACCGCCTCCCTGCCGGCCAGCTGTGCCAGTTCGATCAGCTCGGCGCGCGTGTTTCGCGTGAGGTTCAGATCGTCGACGCAAACGACCTCGGCGTCGGAACCGATCACCTCGACCAGGGCCGCGGCGAAGACTCGATCGACCACGTCCTCGTATTCCGGCGCGTGATTGCAGTGGAAGATCCCGTGGCGGATCGCGTCCTTCGACACGATCGCCCACTCGGGATGGCGCTTCTGAAACGCGGTCTTTCCGGAGCCGGGAGGACCGACGAGCACGACCAGTCTCTTCATCCCCTCACCTTTCAACGACGGTGCCTGCCAGTATGGGTGACAGGCGTTCGCGAATCAAGATCGGCCGCACCCGAGGCGGTCGATCAACGCATCGTCAGTCGGAGACGGCCTCGTACGCGTTGACCAATCCGTGTCCGAACCAATCGTCGAAGCCCCGCGCTCCGAGATCGACGAGCGTCCGCCGGAGGATCTCGATCGCATCGCCAGGTGAAATCCCCGGGTGAGCCGAGAGGATCAGCGCCAGGACCCCGGAGACGTGCGGGGCGGCGAAAGAGGTTCCCGAGCGGGTCGACGTGCCGCCACCGGGCACGAAGGAGACGATCCGCTCGCCGGGCGCGCATGCGAACACCTCCGGTCCGTACGAACTGAATCCCGCTGCCAAATCGTCCCGAGTCGTCGCCGAGACGGCGTAGACCACATCGTACTTCGCCGGATAGAGAACCCCTGCCTCACCGGTGTTCCCGGAGATCCCGACGATCAGCACGCCGCGCGCCGCGGCCCGTCGCAGCGCGTCCTCGAAGTAACCCGGTGGGCGCCCGTTGGCGAAGACACTCATGTTGATGATCTGTGCGCCGTTGTCAACGGCGTAGTCGATCGCCTCGGCGAACGTACGCCAATCGGAGGAGAGGAACTGGTTCTCCGAGTTGAGGAACCGTACGTCCATGATCCGCACGCCCGGAGCGACGCCCACGATCGGGAGCTCGCCGGGGCGCGCGGCGATGATCCCGGCGGTGAACGTTCCGTGCCAATGGAGCGGCGTCCCGACGAGCGAGCTGTTGTCTCCGTCTCGGAAATCCCAGCCGTTGACGTCGTCGACGTAGCCGTTCCGATCGTCATCGACGCCGTTGTCGGGAATCTCGTCCTCGTTGATCCACATGCTCTCCCGGAGCTGCGGGATCGACGCGTCGATCCCCGAGTCGATCACCGCAACGACAACTTTCGGGTCTCCGTGATGAACCCACCACGCCTCCGGGGCTTCGATCCGTACAAGCCCCCAGTTGACAGGGCTCTGATAGACCGTGTACAGCCCCTCGCCCTCGGCCGCCCGAGCCGGCTCGAGCGGCAACGGAATCGGGAGGATCCGAAACGCGAGCGAACTCGAGATCGGGCCACCGTCTCCGAGATCCAGCGCAACCTCCACGAGGTAAATCCCCGTCCGCTGGAAGTCCCACCGGCTCGTGGCGACCCCGTCCACCGTCTGCCCCGGCGCGGCCGAGAACGAACGGATCGGAACGACTTCAATGACCTGTCCGAGGCGATCTTGGAGGATCGCTTGCCCTTCGATGTCCTCCAACGTGGACGCCCCGCGATTCGAGAATCGGAACGTCACCTCGAACGGAACGAGGCTAGCGATCTCGATCTGCTCGATCCATCCACTCGCCGGTGCTTGGGCCACCGCCCGGAGCGTGCCGAGCAATGCCAAGGCAACGAACAGACAGAGCACGCCGCAGCGTCTTCTCATTCACGCAGCTCTTCGAGCGGACCGACGATCCGAGCGATCACCTCATCGATCCCCGGCGCGCCGTCCTCGCCCCACCCGACGTGTGCGATCGACACTTCGAACGGGAATTCGAACAGAGCCGTCACGTCCGGAACGAGGGAGCGAAGCCTCTCGGCCGCCACGCCCGCACCTTCGGGAGGCGTTTCGGGAAGGAGCGAGGCGAATCTCAGATCGCCGACACGGAACAGCACGTCCACGTTTCGGAGGTTTCCGACGAGGAAACTCGCCGTTCGCACGAGGACGTGATCGCGCTCTTCGTCGGTCCGTGACTCCAGTCCCTTCAGATCGATCAGAAGAAGCGAGGTCGCGTGTCCGTAGCGACGAGTCTTGTTCAGCTCGCGATTGAGCTCCGCTTTCAAGTGGTCGACCGTGTACGCCCCGGTCAGCTCGTCGAGCACGACGAGCTTCAGCAGCTCCTGCTCGTGGGAGTGGATAACCTTCGTCATCAGGTTGAAGCCGTCGATCAGCTGACCGACCTCGTCACGTAGCGGAGTCCCGGGGATCCTTCGGAATTTGACCGGGACCTCCACGTCGTACTTCCGCTCCGCGACCGAACCGATCGCCTCGGCCAGGCGTCCGACCGGTTGGGTGACGATCAGCAGAAGAACCAAATACAGGAGCCCGCCGAGGAGGAGGAAGCCGACGACCGACGCGACGCCGAACTGCCAGGAGAGCCGCGAGATGAACCGCGCCTGTTCGGCGAGGGACATGTCCACAACGACGACGCCGAGAAGATCCGGTCCCGAGAAGATCGGGTGGTGCGCCCGCAAGTAGGACGTTCCCCCGAGGCGCACGCGCTTCACCTCGATCCCTCTAAGGGCCTCGAACCGATCCTGTTCCTCCTCCGTCGCCAGCACACCGACCCTCGTCGGGTCGGTGCTCGCCACGGCAAGGAAACCCCGGGCGCTCACGCCGATCACCGTGATCCCAACGACCGATTCGTAGCGCTCGAGCAGCCGGCTGATGTCGGCGTCCAGTTCGTCCGAGTAGTAGAGGATGTACTCCTTCTCCTGGATCGACTTCGAGATGACGGCGGCGACGCTCCGCGCCCGCTGCTCGTAGATCGCCGCGATCGACGCCCTGAGCGAGACGGAGGCAAACCAATACAACGCCCCCACGACCAGCACGGCGATCACCAGGACGAGCACGACAAGCTTGGCCCGTAGACCCAACCCGTACCGAATCCAAGACCGAATGCGCAGGAACGCCTGAGGCCACCGAACCCGCTTTCGAACGGCAGCGTCCTTCGTCTCCATCAGATCTCCTTTTCAGCTACTCCTGAAGAAGCCCTCGCCCCACGAGGAATTCCCACGCCACCGTCTCCGGTTCGCGTTGAAGAAGGCGAACGCGGCCGATCAGATCGTGAACCGCGGAGGTCGTCAGCACACCGGTCAACTGCCCCAGCACGTCCTCGATCTCCGGGAATCGTGCGAGGAGACTGGGTCGGAAGGCAACGAGGAGTTCCGCTGTTTCGAACACGGCCAGATCGTCCTCGAGCGCGACGAACCCGGAAGAAGTCAGCGTCTCCTCCAGGTTGTCCACGATCGCCGCCTCGACGGCTCCGAGCTTGAGGAGCGCTTCGACCTCCCCGAGGGTCACCGCCCAATTGACCGAATCGATCGACTCACGGAGTCCGTACGCCTCCTCGAACGCCCTCGCCGTTACGTCGCCGAGAGATCGCAATGCCGAATACCCGAACCTGCTCCCCGACTGGTGAACCCATGCAGCGAACGCGGAGAGCGTCGGCTCCGCCAGCTGCGCCGAAGTCCCTTCCGACACGACGACGGTCCACCGCCTCGTCGCCGGGATCGACGCGCTGTCAACGTCAATTCCGTCCGCCTGGGGGAGAAGGGCATCGTGGGTCCCCCACCAGATGAAATCGACGTCCTGCATCCGAAGCGCCTCTCTCACACGGTCGCTGTCTCCCATCCCGATGAGGTCGATCACGCGGAAGCCAGCCTCGACCAGTGCGTACTGTAGAATCTGCCCGAGAATCACCCCCGAGACGTCCGACCCCGTCCCGACGGCGAGCGTCCCTCTCCACGCCGATCCCTCAAGGAACACCCCGGTCGACACCCTCGCGGAGGCCGTCTCCCGCTCGTCCGCCGCGCCCCACCAGTTGTCCCCCGCGTAGATCGGGACCGTCGTATCATTGAGGACATCAAGGGTATCGTTGCGCGCGAAGAGGTTGTTGACGACGATCGCGACGGAGACGGTCTCGCCGTCGTCACCCGAATCGATCCCCGCGATGTCCGAAGCGTCGGTCTGTTCGATCCCGATTCCGTTTCCCTCGATGACGTTTCCCTCAATCCGAACGCCCGGACCCGGCCAGACGAGAAGGACGCCGGTGTCGTTCTCGGCCACGTGGTTGTTCAACACCTCGCACCGACTTGACGCGGCAATCTTGATCCCGACGAGATTCTCTACGATCCGGTTCTCCGCGACGACGCCCCCCCGCGAACCGCTCACGAGAGACAGACCGGCCGCCGCTTGTTCTTCGATCCGATTGCGAAGCAGCGTGTTTCCGCGCGAATCCGACAGGAGGAGGCCGACTTCGCCACCGCGGACGTGATTGTCGAGAAGCCGGTTCTCGGCGCCGCCTGATACCCACACCCCCGTGCCCGAGCGATCGGCCGAGAGGACGGCGTTCCGCAGGATCCGTCCGTAGCTCGACCGGTCGCTCACGACGCCAAACGCGTTCGCGGTCAGGCTGTTCCCGATGATCAGGTTGCGATCGCTCCCAACGATTCGGACTCCGGCCCCGGTGCACTCGATGATGAGGTTGTAGGACAGCGTGTTCTCGGCGCTTTGCGTGAGGAGGATCCCCACGCCACCCGATCCTTCGATCCGATTCTCCGTCGCCTTGTTCTGGATCGCCTGCCTGAAGGCAAGACCGGCGTCGCCGGAGTCGCTGATCCGGCAGCCGCGAACCTCGTTCCCGGTCACGCCTTCGAGAACGACGCCGGTGCCCGGTTCGCGAAGGGTGCCGTCGACGACGAGGTTGTCGTTCGACCCGCGAAATTTGATCCCGACGATCGAAGCCCCCTCGATCAGCAGGCCACGCAACTCGTTCTCCGAAGATCCCTGTTCGAGTAAGACTCCGGTCGGGGCATCGATGACCGTGACCCGTTCGAGCCTGTTGTTCGACGATCCGAGGATCCTCAGGCCGGACTCGGAGGCCCCCCAAACCTCGATGTCGGTCAGCACATTCCGCCCGGACGTGACGAGTTCCAGACCGATCCGCCCCCCGACCACCTCGATCCCCGTGAGTTCGCATCCGCTGGCCCCGGAAAGCTGAAGACCGATCGGAGCGTCGAGGACGCGGGTCTCTTCGATCGTGCACCGATCCGCCTCAAGCCTGATCCCGACGTTCTCGGAGCGAATCTCGAGTCCGCTCACCACGACGCCGTCTGCACGGATCGTGAGAGACGGTTCGCCCCCCTCGGTTTCCAGCTCCGCTCCTCCCCCTGAGGAAACGAGCGTGACGTCCGCCGTATCGATCGCGATCGGTCCGTGGAACGGCCCGTCCTGCGCTCGGAGGACGATCGTCGCACCGGGAGACGCAGATTCCAAGGCCTGCTGAACCGTGGCCACGTCGCGTGGAACGAAGATCGCGTCCTCCGGCCACCGTGGAGGCCCGGCGACCCGGAAGACGACGAACAGAAGGACAACGACCACCGCTGCTGCTGCGAGAAACGCAATCCCCACCCGTCGAACCATGTGCCCACTCTAGCACACTCGATCGAACGACGTCCAGGCTTTCTCGCGGGCAAACAGGCAGGCAGCCGACGCTACGACGCCACGATCTCCTTCAGGATGTCGTCGAGCGGTCTAGGCCGTCCGATGTGGAATCCCTGGGCACAATCGACCCCGATCTCCCGGAGGATGTCGAGGGTCACCCGATCCTCGACGAATTCGGCGATCGTCTGCTTCCCCAGGCTCCGAGCCAGATGGACCATCGCCAGGACCAAATGCTTGTCGACCGGATCGTGCGACAGGTTCCGAATGAAGCTTCCGTCGATCTTCAGGTAGTCGACGTCGAGGTTCTTCAGTTGATAGAACGACGAGAAGCCCATCCCGAAGTCGTCGAGTGCGAACTCGTATCCTCGCCCGCGTAGCGTGCGGAGGAAGTCCTTCGCCACGTGGATGTTGTAGATCGCCGCCGTCTCGGTGATCTCCATCACCAGGCGGACCGGGCCGATGACGCTCAGCGCCGGCATGTCGGAGATCAGCTCGAGGAACTCCTTGTCGGTCATCGTCCGCGGTGAGAGGTTGATCGCGAACGAGAGCCCCTTTTTCATGACCTCGGTGTTCGACAGAATCTCCGTCGCCCTGCCGAGAACCCAGCGGTCGATGTCGCCGCTCAGACCGAACTGCTCAGCGATGTCGAGGAACGCCCCCGGTGGGATGACGTTTCCGTCTCGGTCGAGGAGCCGAAGGAGGATCTCGTAGCGGGCGATCTCGTCGGTCCTGAAGTCGAGAATCGGTTGGGCGTAGAGGATGAACCCGTCGTTCTCCAATGCCTCGCGGACGAGTCGAAGCCAATCGATCCGCTGCTCCGGCGCCTCCAGGTTCTCCACCTCGGGGGAGTAGACGCAGAATCGATTCCGCCCCTGCTCCTTCGCCCGGTACATCGCCATGTCGGCCTGCATCAGGAGCTCGGTCGGCTGCATTCCGTGCTCCGGGAAGAGGACGATCCCCATGCTTGCCGTCGTCCGGATCGCCTGCCCCTGGATGTTCGCCGTGTGTCGGCGGATCGCGTCGAGCAGCCTCGTCGCGGCGATCTGCGCCTGCGTGGAGTCGACGTTCGGGTAGAGGATGGCGAACTCGTCCCCGCCCAGACGAGCGAGGACGTCGGACTCGCGGATCGTCGACTTCATCCGGTGGGCTAGGCTGGCGAGGAGCTCATCGCCGACTTTGTGCCCCAGTCCGTCGTTGATCTCCTTGAACCCGTCGAGATCCATCCACAGGACCGCGCCTTGTCCGCCGTAGCGTTTGGCGCGGGAGAGGTGTCGCTCGAGGATCGCGTTGAACTCGCGGCGGTTGTGAAGACCGGTCAGCGGATCGTGCGTCGCGAGGTGAAGGAGCTGCTCTTCCTGGCGCTTGATGTGCGTGATGTCGGTCAGGATCCCCTCGTGATAGAGGAACGTTCCGTCGGCGTTTCGCACCGCTCTCGCGTTGAGGAGCGCGTCGATCGCCGGCCCGTCCTTCGCCTTCAGCGCGATCTCGACGTTCTTGATCTCGGCGCTTTCCCGCAGCTGATCCTCAAGCGGCGCCGGTCCCGTCTCATCGGCGATCAGATCGCCGAACTTCGTCGCACGGAGCTCGCCCTCGGTCTCGTACCCGAGGAGCCGCACGAGCGCCGGGTTCACCGTCAGAAACTCGCCCTCCGGCGTGCTCTGGTAGATGCCGTTCAGCGCGTTCTTGACCAATTCCTCCGTAATCGAGTGCCTCTTCTCGCCCACCGATGACCTCCTGCGAAACTGGTGCCTCATGTTGCCGGAATCGACCTTGCTGGATCGGGACAGGTGTCTGCCGGACCGGCGAACCTTCGCTGAATCGAACCCCTCGGACGTCCGTTTTCGGCGAGGTGTGTCTACACGTCGGAGAGAAGCTCGACGCCGATCGCCGCCAACCAGCAGAGGAAGCTCTTCTCGATCGTCGAGTCGTAGAAGTGGAGCGCCTCCGGCCCGTGCGCGGTCGTGAACCGGCCGATGTAGGCCATGATCTCGTCCCAGTCCTCCGGCGGCATCCCGTCGCGGATCTGTTGCGCCTTGTCGACGCGGAGCATGGAGAGGACGTCGTTGACCGTGTAGTCCTTCAGCTCGACGACCTGATCGAAGGAGACGTCTCGCCCTTCGTCGAGCAAGCTGAGCACCCCTTGGATGAACTTGCGAACGGAACTCCGGTACATCTCGCACTCCTTCCCTCGACGTACGGCTGTGTCGCCCGTCGAACGCTGCAATACTACTCCGTTCGACTCGCTGCGTCTCTGTCGGAAGTGCTGGGAACGCCTTCGAGTTCAACGCAAGTGCCTTTGCAGGCGAGACGTGAAATGCGCAACGCGTCGCGATTCAGCCGCCTCTATGATATAATCGATAGTGAAACAACTAGGATCAAGGATGTCGATCGTCTGGTTTCGGCGCTGGCAAGGCACAATCCGTGCGCCGAGAGTTGGCCAGACTGAAGAATACGCAAGGCTGAGAAAGGCAAACCGCCCGCGAGGGTGGGACGCAAAGCCGAAGGCCTCGAACCATGGTGAGGCAGCAGGTTGCCAGCCGAGATACAGCCAAGGGAGGCTGGAGATGCTTCACCGATTGACACGGACAGCCAAGGTCTCTCGTCCGCGTGGGGTGCCGAGAGGTCCGTCTTTCAGTACAAGGGTCGTCAAGTCGTTGCTGATCGCGGTCATTCTGATCACCGGCCTCGCAACCGCGGTGAATGGAGACGACGTCCTCATTGTCGGAGGGCACACGTTCGAGTTCCTGGGGGTCACGTACAACGATGACGGAACATCGACCTGGACGTATCGAGTCACCTCAGGAAGGAAGCCTTCCCTCAGCCATTGGGTACTCGAATTCGATCCGGCACTCACAGAGGAAAACGTCGTCGACGCTTCGGAGAGATTCGAGGTCGGAACGGACCCCCGAACGGACCTCTACGGAATCAAGTTCGATGAGGGCTATCACGACCACGAAACACGCGAGGTCCTCTTCACGCTCGACGCTCACTACGCCGCTGAGGAAACCCGCATCGGAATCAAGGCGGGGCGGAGCGTGGAGGTTGACAAACCCATCCCCGGACCGGGGGTGGGAGAGGACAACGGCAATCAGCCCCCTGAAGCGACCGATGATGAAGCGGTAACGAAGCAGAACAAGAGGATCAGGATCTCCGTCCTCGACAACGACAGCGATCCGGACGGTGATGACCTGACGATCGAGTCGTTCGCCCAACCCGACCACGGGACCGTGAGGGAGAGCGGCAAGGACAGGCTCCAATACGACCCCGAGAGGGGGTTCAACGGCATCGACACATTCACCTATACGATCGCCGACGGGAAAGGCGGCACGGCGACCGCCACCGTCACCGTTACGGTGGGCACGATCAGCCAAGAGCCGGAGGCCGCGGATGACGGTGCCGTCACCGATGAGGACGTGCCGGTGGACATCGATGTCTTGGCGAACGACACCGACAGCGACGGCTCGATCGATCCAACGTCCGTCGTCATCACCAAGAACCCGAAGCACGGATCGGTCAGCGTCGACCCCGCCACCGGCGTCGTGACATACACACCCGATCCCGGTGAATGCGGAGACGACGACTTCCGATACACCGTCAACGACGACGCAGGGATCACGTCGAACGAGGCCAGGGTCGATGTCGAGGTGTTGTGCAATGAGGCCCCTCGGGCCGAGGACGATCGGACTGTCGGAAAAGAGAACGGTTCGGTGGAGGTTGACGTCGTTGCCAATGACACCGATCCCGACGGCTCGATTGACCCAACGACCGTCGTCGTGACCAGGGATCCCAAGCACGGGAGCACGAGCATCAACCCGGCAACCGGTGCCGTGACCTACACGCCCGACCCCGGGTTCTGCAGCGGCGACAGCTTCAGGTACACCGTCGACGACAACGACGGAGCGACCTCCAACGAGGCCAGCGTGCAGGTCGATATCCTGTGCAACGAAGCGCCGGCGGCCGTGAGCGACGTCGCAACGACGGATGAGAACACGTCCGTAAGCATCAACGTGATCGCCAACGACACCGACAGCGACGGCACGATCGACCCGACGTCGGTGACGATCGCCGTGAGCCCTGAGTACGGAGGACTGAGCGTCCACCCAACTACCGGCGTGGTCACCTACACGCCCGACCCGGGGTCCTGCGGGCTCGACAGTTTCCGCTACACCGTCGACGACGACGACGGAGCGGCCTCCAACGAGGCGACCGTGACGATCGACGTGATGTGCGACGACCCGCCGTTGGCGATCGACGACCTGTACACCGGCGCGGAAGGCGAGACGCTCGAAATCCCTGAGCCCGGCGTCCTCGCCAACGACGTCACCAGCCCATGGGAGCCGCTTTCGGCGGTTCTCCTGTCCGACGTCTCGCATGGGACGCTCTCCCTCGAGCCGGACGGCTCGTTCCTCTACATCCACGATGGGAGTGAAACCACGAGCGATTCGTTCACCTATCTGGCCAACGACGGGTCGGAGGACTCCAACATCGCAACGGTCAACATCGTCGTCACGCCGACCAACGACGACCCCACTGCATATGACGACGAGGGCAGCACGGACGAAGACACGTCGGTCACGATCGACGTGCTGGACAACGACTCCGATCCGGACGGTGATCCTCTCTCCGTCGATTGGATCGCCTCACCGTCACACGGCGAAGCGATCAACAACGGCGACGATATCACCTACGTCCCCGACCCCAACTTCCACGGCGTGGACGCGTTCACCTACACCGTCACCGATGGAAACGGCGGTTCCGCGACCGCCACGGTCACGGTGACGGTGTCCGCGGTGAACGATCCGCCGGTCGCCCAGAACGACTCCGACGCCACCGACGAGGACGTGCCGGTGACGATCGACGTGATGATCAACGACTCCGATCCGGACGGCGATGACCTCATCGTCCAGTCGACGACCCAACCCGACCACGGCTCGGTCGTCAACAACGGCTCCGACGTCACCTACACCCCGGATCCCGACTTCCACGGCACCGACGCCTTCACCTACACGATCTCCGACGGAAACGGAGGGGCTTCAACGGCCACCGTCACCGTCACCGTCGCCGCCGTGAACGACTCCCCGTACGCACAAGACGACAGCGCAAGCACCGACGAGGACACACCGATCTCGATCGATGTGCTCCAGAACGACGGCGATCCCGATGGCGACGTCCTGATCGTCCAGTCGGCGACCCAACCGGCGCACGGTTCGGTCGTCAACAACGGCTCCGACGTCACCTACACCCCGGATCCCGGCTTCCACGGCTCCGACAGCTTCACTTACGCCGTCTCCGACGGAAACGGAGGGACCGACATCGCCACCGTCATCGTCACGATCGAACCGGTCAACGATCCTCCGGTCGCCCAGAACGACTCCGACGCCACCGACGAGGACGTGCCGGTGACGATCGACGTGCTCGACAACGACTCCGATCCCGACGGCGACGCCCTGACCGTCCAGTCGGCGACCCAACCGGCGCACGGTTCGGTCGTCAACAACGGCTCCGACGTCACCTACACCCCGGATCCCGGCTTCCACGGCTCCGACAGCTTCACTTACGCCGTCTCCGACGGAAACGGAGGGACCGACATCGCCACCGTCATCGTCACGATCGAACCGGTCAACGATCCTCCGGTCGCCCAGAACGACTCCGACGCCACCGACGAGGACGTGCCGGTGACGATCGACGTGCTCGACAACGACTCCGATCCCGACGGCGACGCCCTGTCCGTCCAGTCGGTGTCGCAACCGGAGCACGGCTCAGTCGTCAACAACGGCTCCGACGTCACCTACACCCCGGATCCCGGCTTCCATGGCTCCGACAGCTTCACCTACGCCGTCTCCGACGGAAACAGCGGGACCGACACCGCCACCGTCATCGTCACGATCGAACCGGTCAACGATCCTCCGGTCGCCCAGAACGACTCCGACGCCACCGACGAGGACGTGCCGGTGACGATCGACGTG
>CAZFZM010000002.1:1032-18828 GCA_964523545.1 uncultured Thermotogae bacterium | reverse complement strand
CGCCCAGAACGACTCCGACGCCACCGACGAGGACGTGCCGGTGACGATCGACGTGATGATCAACGACTCCGATCCGGACGGCGATGACCTCATCGTCCAGTCGACGACCCAACCCGACCACGGCTCGGTCGTCAACAACGGCTCCGACGTCACCTACACCCCGGATCCCGGCTTCCATGGCTCCGACAGCTTCACCTACGGCGTCTCCGACGGAAACGGCGGAACCGCCACCGCCACCGTCACCGTCGCCGTGGCCATGGTGAACCAGCCTCCTGAGGCAACAGACGACAGTGCGGACACGATCGAAGGCACACCCGTGACCGTGCCCGTGCTGGCCAACGACTCCGACCTCGACGGTGACGTCCTCGTCGTGGAATCCGTGACGCAACCGCTTCACGGGGCCGTTGTGCCGAGCGGGGCGAGCGTCGTGTACACCCCGTCTCCCGGCTTCTCCGGGACGGACACGTTCACGTACACGATCGCCGACGGACACGGAGGGACGGACACGGCCACGGTGACCGTGAACGCACTCGCGGCCAACGATCCACCGGTCGCTCAGGACGACAACGGCACGACCGGCGAAGACGGAGAGCTGAGCGTGAAGGTCTTGCTGAACGACTCCGATCCGGACAGTGACTCGCTCGTCGTCCAATCCGTGACCCAACCGGCACACGGGGTGGCAATCAACAACGGGATCGACGTCACCTACGTCCCCGATCCCAACTTCAGCGGGACCGACACCTTCACCTACACCGTCTCCGACGGAAACGGCAAGACCGATACGGCAACGGTGATCGTAACGGTCACGGCGAAGAACAACCCACCGGCAGCGCAGGACGACAGCGTCGTCACCGATGAGAGTACCCTCGTGACCATTCCGGTGTTGTCCAACGACAGCGATCCGGACGGCGATTTCTTGCTGATCGAGTCGTTCACCCAGCCGGCAAACGGCTCGGTGCTGAACGCCAAGACGGGCGTCTCCTACATCCCCGACCCCGGCTTCCAGGGGATCGACACGTTCATCTACACCGCCTCCGACGGAAACGGTGGCACGGCGAAGGCGACGGTGACCGTTTCCGTCGCCGCAGTGAACGACTCGCCCTCGGCACAGGACGACAACGCCGTCACCGACGAAGGGTTCCCGGTGACGATCCCCGTCCTACTGAACGACAGCGACCCGGACGACGACGCGATCTCCATCCAGTCGGTGACACAGGCGGAGAACGGCGCGGTCTCGAACGACGGAACCGACGTGACGTACACCCCGAACCCCGGTTTCAGCGGGGTGGACATCTTCAGCTACACGATCTCCGACGGGAAAGGCGGTACCGACACAGCGACCGTCTTCGTGGCGATCGCCGCGGTGAACGATCCGCCGGTGGCGCAGGACGACAGCGCCACCACCGAGCGCGATACACCCGTCACGATTACCGTGTTGAGAAACGACTCCGATCCGGACGGCGACGCGATCTCCATCCAGTCGGTGACGTCGCCGAGCAACGGCACCGCGACGAGCACCGGCCTCGACATCGCCTACTCACCGAACGAAGGGTTCACCGGGACCGACACGTTCACCTACACCGTATCGGACGGCAGAGGGAACAGCGACACGGCCACGGTGACCGTCGGTGTCTCCGGCGAAGCGGGGGCCGGTGGCGCGGCGGCAGTCGCTCCTTGTGAAGGCAAGGTCATCATCAGCGAGGTCGCGTGGGCCGGGACGGCCGTCGATCCGAGAGACGAATGGATCGAGCTACGCAACCTGGGCACCACCCCCGTCAATCTGGACGGGTGGGTGCTGCGGTGGCGCCGAACCCTTCCCTCCACCCCGGCGGACCAAGTGTGGAAGGTCGTCGAGCTGTCAGGCGTTCTGAGTCCTTCTTCCGGCCTGTTCTGCGACCCCGCAGTACAGGCGGTCGAGCCCGCGGTCCGTTTCTTCCAAGAGAGCCCGGGGGACATCGCGTGGTTCCTGACGAGCGAGATCGACGATGAAGACAACGGCTTCTACGTCCTCGAGCGGCGACGCGACGACGCGATCAGCGACCGAAAGGCCGACCTCCTCTACGACACGTCACGAGCGCTGACCTTGGAGCTCTCGGACCTCGGCGAGGTCATCATGCTTGTCGACGACCTCGGCGAGGTCGTCGACACCGCGAACGCCTCGAACCTGGGCCGAAACGGCTGGTCGGCCGGCAGCGCGACCACGTTCGCCACCATGGAGCGGGTCGACCCTCTCCGTGGCGACGTCGCGGGAAACTGGCACACGAACGCGGGGATCCTCATCCACGGGGAAGACGCGAAGGGGCGGCTCCTCCGAGCGACGCCCGGAGGTTCGAACTCGCCCGTCTTTGAGAGCCTTCCTTCGTACGGTGTCCTCACGCCCGTCACGGTTCGCTCCGGGGAGATCCTGAACGTCGACTTCCTCCTTTCGCGGCAGGACCGTCGCACGACCGGTTGGCCGTGGATCTCCGTCTCCAGACCGGGATTCGTGGGAGCCGGCGGTGCCGCCGACCTCACCGGGTACTCCTTCGCCGGCCGACACGAGAGCGGGGATCGGTACGTCCTCGACATCGGCACACGAGACCTCCCGCCGGGGACGTACGTCTTCTGGATCACTTACGGCCAGGGAAAGGCGGTCCTCGTCCCGATTATCCTGACTCGGTAAGACACAGGGTTCCGTCCCAGACGGCGGTCTCGGCGAGGCCGCCATCCCTTCGGTTCGAGAGCGACGCCGGCTTCACCGGATCCCCCGGCAGCCGGTTCGAAGCTTCTCGTTCACCGCGGTGACGTCCTTCTTGACACCAGGTTTTTGGCCGTCGCCGTCCGCTCCCTCTACGGGATCAATCCCCAACCCGTGTACGGATCGTGGCCCGGCGCTCCGAGATCGATCGCCTCTCCCCGCAGGACGTCGACCAGTTCCGTCACCGTGAGGCTCGGGTCCGACGCGATGTGGAACGCCGCCAACCCGGCGACCCGCGGCGCGGCGAACGACGTTCCGGAACCCGTCCTCAGCGCCCCGCCCGGAACGAGCGACAGGACGTCGACGCCGCGGCTGACCAGGTCGAGTTCCTCCCCGACGTTGGAAAACGTCGCCAACTCGCCTTGCGCGTTGACCGCGCCGACGGAAAGGACCTCGCTCCAACGCGCAATCGGGCCGAGCTCCTCCGCGCCGTTCCCGGCGATCGCGACCACCAGGACGCCACGGTCGACGGCACGCTGCACCGCCTCGTGCACCGCGGTCGGGGGAGTCCGCATCGCGTACAGAGACAGGTTGATGATCCGGGCTCCCTGATCGACGGCGTACTCGATCGCCTCGACCAGACGGGGCCAATCGCTCGTGTAGAACACGCCCTCTGAATCGAGAAGCCGCAGATCCATGACGCGTACCGTGCACGGGACGTCGGTGGGGAGACGGCTCTCGACTGCGTCGACCAGTACGCCGGCGACGAACGTGCCGTGCCAGTGAAGCGAGGATCCGACCAGGCTGTCCGGATCCCCGTCACGGAAGTCCCATCCGAAGACGTCGTCGACGTATCCGTTCGCGTCGTCGTCGAGCCCGTTGTCGGGAATCTCGAGCGGGTTCCTCCACATTCGACAGGCGATCGCAGGAATCGCCCGGTCGACCCCGGAATCGATCACCGCCACCACGACGTCCGCGAGGCTCGTTTCGAGCAGCTCGACCGTCCCGGGCACGTAGGTGCTCCGCGAGCAGGTGACGAGGACGTCCGCTAGATACGGAGCCCCGGACGACTCGATGAACTGAGACACGCCGTCGCCGAGACGGGTGTTCGTGCACGAAACCGAGAGGTGTCGGTAGTGGGCACCGAGACCGATCGCAGCTCCTCGCGCGGAAATGAGATTGCAGTAGCGGATCGCGATGTCCGATGCGAAGCAGGCCTTGCTCCCGTCGACGTAGATCGCCGGTCCCGGACTGATCACCGTCAGCCCCTCGACGGCCAGTCGGAAGCACGACAGGATCTGGATCGTCCCGAGGACGACGCAACCGTTCGCCTCGGCAACCGGCTCCCAGCACGGCACGTCCGCGCTGAGAGCCCGCGGCACGTCCCCACGGAGCGTCACCTCCGCCTTGTGGTCGATGACGATGTCTTCGCGGTAGATGCCGTTCGCGATGCGAACCACGTCCCCGGTCCGAGATGCGTCGATCGCCGCCTGGATCGTTCGGTACTCGAGCGGTACGCGCCGCTCGACACCGAGAGCGGAGAGCGCACACAGGACCACGGCAATCCCCGACAGCCAGAACCGCACCCGCCGCCTCCTTCCCCCGATCACAGTACCGCGAGAAGCGCGGAGGCGCAATCCGAACTCAGTTCCGACGCAGAACGAGCCGTGTGACGTTCTTCACCCAGTAGCTGCCGGCCGATTCGACGCCGTAGTCGGCGTTGCTCACGCCGCCGTCCTCCGGGAGGACGGCGATCCGATACCCGTCCGGCCAGTCCGGAACTTCGAGACCGTCAAAGGAGAAGGCGAGAACGACTGGGTACTCCGGGTCGTCGACACGCCACCGCTCGAACTCGACCCGGTACCCGTCCTCGGCGATCACGACAAGCTCGTCGTACTCTGTCACCGCACCGAACAGCTCCGTAAGGCGGACACCGCAGTAGTCCCCGTCGTCGCGCCAGTTCCCGAACTGGTTCTCGTACGAGCCGTGCCGGCACAGCTGCGCGAGCGCCTCGATCTCTCGAGCGGTGACCGTCCGCGCCCCCCCGTCTGCGTCGACGATCTCGATCGACGGTCCGGACGGCGCGATCACCCACCGGACCACGATCGGCGAGGCAACGGCGACGACGAGAGCGAGGAAGCCGATCAGGTACGCCGTACGGATCTCGCGCTTCACGTCCATCCCCCACGCGCTGCGAGGACGGCCAGCGCTACGAGGAGTGCGGCGGAGCCGAGCGCGATCCCGTCGGCCGTTCGAAGCCGTTCCGGACGCGGGGCGGTCCGCCGCCTGTACAACCCGAAGCACCGCCCTTTCATCGAGAGGGCGATGGAGTCGACCCGCATCAGTCCGGAGACGAGAACCGGCACGAACGTGTACCGGATGGCCCGACGAATTCCGCGCAAGCTGCGGACCGACGGTTGCAGTCCGCGCACCCGTTGGGCCTCGCGCACGACGCGCAGCTCGCGTCGGAAGAACGGTACGAAGCGCAGCGAAAGAATCAACAGGTAGCCGTATCGATACGGAATCCCGGAACGGATCAGCGTCCCGGCCAACCTGTCGGGATCGACGACGTGTACGAACAGAAGGCTCGATGAGAGGACGACGAGGAACCGGAGCGCCATCCCGGCGCCGGCGAGGAGCCCGACATCGGTGATCCGGGGGAATCCCTCGATCAGCGGTGTCCCTTCTCGGATCGACAGAGCCTGAGCGACGAGCAGGACCGCAGCGAAGACGAGGACGAACCGAAGGCCTCGGAGGAACGCCCCGACCGGCACGCCCGACCAACCGGCGAGGAGGAGGACCGCGCCGAGGGCCCCGAGGCGGACGACGACACTCGGTGACGCCAGGACGACACCGACCAGCCCGGCCAGGAGAACGAGGTTCGTCACGGGGGTCGCGGCGTGGAGCCCCGCCACCGCCGTCGCCGATCGCTCGATCATCCTTCGGTCCCCCAGAAGTCTGGCAGAAACGCCGTCCGGCCCTCTTCGCGGAGCCGCGAGAAGACGTCCGCCGGTGGACCGAACCGCGGTGCCTCGTCCAGGTAGAGGACTCGATCGGCCAACGCCTCGACGAGCGCGACATCGTGTGAGACGAGGACGACGCCACCTCCACGCACGCAGTGGCCGCGGATCCGTCCGACGATCCAGTCGACGTTCCTCCGGTCCTGCCCGATGAACGGCTCGTCGAGGAGAAGAAGGTCCGGTTCGCGTCGGAGCGCGGTCAACAGGGTCAGCCGGCGTTGCTCGCCGAGACTGAGGGAGAGGGGCGCCGCCCCGCCGAGGCCGTCCAGCCTTCCTTCGGTCAGCCGCCGACCGAACTCGCCCGGTTCCCTCTCGGCCCCGTCGATCCGCAGCTCGCCGAGCACCGTCCGTTCGAAGATCTGGTGATGCGGGTGCTGGAAGACGAACGCCGTGACGGCTCCGTCCCTGCGTTCGATCCGCCCCGCGCCCGGCTCCGCCAACCCCGCGATCAACCGGAGGAGGGACGTCTTCCCGCCTCCGTTCGGCCCGATCACACCGAGGGTCTCGCCACGTCGAACGTCGAACGTCAGTTCGCTGAAGAGCGGTCCGTCGTACCCGAAGGCGAGCCGGTCGACCGCTAGGAGGCGCTCGGCCGTCGTCCCCGCCGGGCGCGGGGTCCCGCCGTCGGGGCGGAGTCCCATGTCCCGCGGGTCGATCCGTTCCCGCGGATGACGACGGACGAGCCGCCCACGGTCGAGGACGAGAACGCGGGGATCCAACCCGAGAAGCGGGCGAATCCGGTGCTCGACGACGATCAGCGTCATCCCGCGTTCCTCCCTGAGCCGCGCGAGGAGGTCGAACAGCGACTTCGCTCCGTCCGGGTCGAGGTTCGCCGTCGGCTCGTCGAGGAGGAGGATCCTCGGCCGCATCGCGAGGATCGAGGCGATCGCTAGCCGCTGCTTCTCGCCTCCGGACAGGTCGGTCGTTTCGCGGTGCCTGAGGTGACCGATGCCGACCGCCGCCAACGATTCGTCGACCCGGTCGCCCACCTCGTCGGACGGGAGACGGAGGTTCTCCGGGCCGAACGCCACCTCCCGCTCCACGTGCAGGGTGCAGATCTGGGCGTCCGGGTCCTGCTGGATGTAGCCGACCCGCTGCGCGATCCGCGCCGAGTCGGTCTCCCACACCGGATCGCCGACGACGAGGATCTCGCCCTCGACGGTAGCCGGGATCAGTTCCGGGATGAACCCTCCGATCGCCCGGCAGAGCGTCGATTTTCCGCATCCCGACGGACCGGTGACGGCGACGACCTCGCCCCCGTCGATCGACTCGCTCAGATCCGCGATCGCCGGGCGATCGCGATCCGGGTACGAGATCCGAAGATCCACGATGTCGATCGCCGACCTGCTATTCGACGACAAGACTCGTCACCCGCCTGACCCAGTAGGCGCCGTCGTATCCCGGAGCGACCAGTCGCAAGCGCCCGTCGTCGAGTGTCACGAGGACGTCCGGATTCGATCGGATCGCGTCCCACTCGAAGACCGCCTCGTACCCGTCGTCGGCGATCACCCGCACGCTCGATGCGTCGGGACGGGGCCGCGCACCCTCGAGGACGTCGAGCAGCGGCACGCCGACGTAGTCCCTCGGCGGGGCGTAGGTCGAACTCCCTCGCAGCTCGGCGCGGACGGTCCTCTCCCCACCGTCCCAATCCCCATAGCGAAAGGTGAATGGTGCATCGACCGCTCCCGAGACACGCGCCTCGCCCGGGGCCGCGAACGGGTCGTAGACGCTCACGTAGTAGTAGACGCCTCCTCCGAGGAGGGCGAGGATCACCGCGAGGGTGACGACGTGGCGCTTCCAGCTTCGCAGCTTCGCGGGCCCGGCGCGGAGCGAACGGCGCACGATCCGGGACGCAACGAGGAGCCGCTCGACGTCCCACGCGAGGTAGCCGCCGAAGACGGCGCCGGAGACGAGCGCCAGGCCGGCCATCACCAGGATGAACCGGACCGAGACACCCGAGAAGTAGATCGCTTGGAAGACGAAGACGTTCGACACCGATGCGATCGCCCCCGTGATCATCGTCAGCACGAGCAATCGACGCCGGAGAATCCCCATCCCGAGGTCGACCAGCAGCCCCTCAACGAACGAGACGAGCAGAACGACGACCCCGTGCGTCCCTCCAGAGAGGAACTCGACCGCACCCTTGAGAAGCCCGGTGAGTGTTCCGGAGCCGAACCGCCCGATCAGGAGCCGAGCGAGGAGCGACCAGACGATGTGCAGGCCGGCGATCAGCTGCCCCGCTCCGAACGGGACGCCGAACAGTCGGTTGATCAGATTCCCGAGGTAGCCGATGTAGGTCGACAGGACCCCGCCCGCGGCCGCAAGAAGGGCGATGAGGACGAGGTCGCGAACGCCGAACCGCTCCCTCGCCGTCTCATCGCCCATGAGCGCTCCGTCTACAGCTCGAGCGTGATGGTCTCGAGGAACTTCACCGACCTGAGCCGCATGTCCTCAGGGAACTCGACCGCGTCGTCATAGACGAACCGCATGTACCCGCTGGACTCCGGATCGAGGAAGACGCCGTCGATCTTGAACGCGACGATGAACCGGTCGTCCCGCGCGATCAGATCGGACGTCACGGTCTGCTCGTAGCCGTCGGACGCCGTCAGAACGATCGCGTACGCCGTACCGGCGAGCGCGTCGTTGAAGTCCTCGTCGTTATAGTGAATCCCTTCCTCCGGCGCGGGGAAGACGTCGTCATCGACGTAGGCGATCAGGCGCCAGAGCGGGAGGCCGGTGTACGTGTGCGTCTCGCCCTTGCTCGTCACGGTGACCGTCGCCGTGTGGCACGGGCAGCCGATCCCCGCCTCGAGCTCTCCGCGGGAGAAGAGCCGTTCAACGACCCCGGTCAACAGGAGCGTGTACTCCTCGTAGACCCCGAGGACCTCGATCGTCGTCACCATCCGAGCCGAGAGCGAGCTGGGGAAGTGCGGGTCGTTCTCTCCGACCTGGACGATCCTGAAGTATCCCGGGTCGAGCGGCATGTACTCGCCGTTCTCGGCGTAGGCGAGGATCCACGTTCCCTCCATTTGGTCCAAGAGCATCCCCGCTTCGTAGTTCATCGAGTACCCGTCCGACGCCGTGACGCGGATCGTCGTGTCTGCGGGGACGTTCCCGATCAACGTCGCCATGGGGATTCCGGTGTAGGTGGCCGTGTAGTCCGTGCCGGTGCTCCTGGTGAACGTGCCGGGGCCGGTGACCACATCCATTTCCTCGAGGTCGGCGATGGTGTAGGTCCAGGTCTCTTCTCCGCGCACCACCGTGAGAATCGCCTCGTCCCCCGCCTCCTCCGCCCAGCCGTTGACCGCCAGCAGACCGAGGCAGATCGCCATCGCGATCAGCCACAGGTTTCTCCTTCGCATCGAGAGCTCTCCTTTCTGACATTCCGAAGCGGACGACCGCTTCGGCTCTCAGCCCGCCTTCATTCGAGATCCGCCAACGTCGGCAACGGACCTCCGTCGTAGTCGATCACCAAGAAGACGACGCCCTTCACCATCATCCCCGTCGTCGACGGCGTATCGCCGAAGTAGTGAGCGTCGTCCGGGCCGAACGCGTCGAGCATGTCCTGATTGCTGAACCGCTCGTCCGCCGGGAGAAAGACGAGCATCGGCGCGTCATCCCATTCCTCGGCCGGTTCCCCGTCGACGGAGAGCGCGAGGATCACGGTCCCCGCCGACGTGGTGCCGCCAAGAACGGAACCGGACAGCGTCTTGTGCCATCCGTCGAGCGCCACAAGGGTCACCGTCTCGATCCCGTCGAGACCGACCGAGCGATCGATGATCTCCCCGAGATCGACGCCCCGATAGTCGTGGGGCGCCTTCCAGTTCTCCTCGCTTTCCGTAAGCTTCGGACCCTCGTAAGCGACCCGGCCGCGCGTCGCCGGGTAGTCGGGCAGCTCGACGTCGACCGTCCGATCTCCGTGGATCATGCGGACGGAGACCTGCAGGTCTCCGTCCCACGCGTTGAGGGCTTGTTCCGTTCCCGGCCGACGGAGAACGACCAACGCCACGACAGCCACCGCGAGCGCCAAGCCGAGGACGACGATCCAGCCGCGCCGACCGCTCATGTACCCTCCTCAACGGGAGACGTACGAATCGCCGTCGCCGGTATCGAGACGAAAACGGCGTCCCCCTCGGACAGCGCCAGCCGTTCGACCACTCGGTCGGCGTGAAGCGCGTTCAACTCGAATCCCTTCCCCGCGAGAACGAGATTCGCGACCTGCCCAAGGCGCCGGATCTTTTTCACGCGCATCGGCAGGACGTTCTCGGCCGTCGACGAGTCCGAATCGGGACGCAGACGGTGTACGCAGACCGCCTCCGGAGGAACGTGGAGGTTCAGGTTCTCCGCGTCGGAGAACGAGAACACGTGAACGTCGCTCCCTCCCAAATCCACTGTGCAGAGCGCGCCGTCTCGCCGCCGCACGGGAACCCGAACCACGTTCTTCGCGAGCAGGAGCGATCGTTCCGGTACGTAGGCTCCGCGGTCGGACGCGGACAGGTCGACGTGGAGCCGTTCCGACCAAAGGAGGTGCTCCATCACCTCCCGCGGCGTACCCGTCGAGACGAGAAGCTCCAGCATATCGACGTCGAGCGAATCGGCGAGCGTCCGAATCTCGCTCAGCCCCGGCGCCGGTCGGGTCCCGTGCTCGATGCGCGACAGACGGCTGTAGTGAATCCCCGTTCGCTCCGCGAGGTCGCGGAGGGAGTAGCCCTTTTGTTGCCGCGCTGTATGCAGAAGATCGCCGAACTTCGCCTTGCGCATCGGCGGCAGTCTATCTCGACTGTTGCCAATTGTCAACGGACGGGTTTCCTCGGTCGGAGACGGACGCGCCACGCGCGATGGCATACAATGCCGGCTATGCTCCGGCGACGACAGCCAGGATCTCCTCTCGATCTCACGAACGGCCCGATCACCAGCTCGCTGCTTCGGCTGGCGTGGCCGGTGATGCTCTCCAACCTCTTCCAGACGCTGTACAACTTCGTCGATCGATTCTGGCTCGCTCGGCTCGGGAAGGTACCGATCGCCGCACTTGCCCTTTCGTGGCCGCTCGTCTTCCTCGTCCTCTCGATCGGGAGCGGCATCACCATCGCCGGCACCGCCCTCGTCGCCCAGTACACCGGAGCGCGGCGTCCCGAGGAGGCGAACCTCGCCGCCGGACAGGTCGTCGGTTTCACCACGCTCCTCGCGCTCCTGCTCGCCACGGCCGGATTCTTCGCCGCCCGGCCGATCCTGACCCTGATGGGAGCGGAGAACGACCTGATCGCGGCGGCAGCGAGCTACTTGAAGATCATCTACGCCGGCATCCCACTGATGTTCGGGACGTTCGTCGTAACGGCACTGCTCAACGGCGTCGGCGACACGGTGACGCCGATGATCCTGATGGCCGTCTCGGTCGGTCTCAACCTCGTCCTCGATCCGTTCCTGATCTTCGGCTGGGGACCGTTCCCCGCCTGGGGCGTCGCCGGAGCCGCGGTGGCGACCGTCTTCTCCCGCGGGCTTCTGTCCCTCGTCGGCTTCCTCTGGCTGTTCTCCGGACGCCTCGGCGTCCACCTCCGGCCTCGCCATCTGAGGCTTCGCTGGGGGTTGATCCGCCGGATCGTATCGATCGGCGGGCTCGCTTCGATCGGCCAGACGGGAACGGCTCTCGGCTTCTCCATCATGAACGGCGCGCTGGCGCGGATCGGGACCGCCGTCCTGAGCGCCTTCGGCATCGGCAATGCGTTCGTCTCGATCGTCCTGATGCCCGCGATGGGGCTTGGCCAGGCAACGGCGACGATGGTCGGACAGAACCTCGGCGCGGAGCGGCCGGACCGAGCGAGCCGCTCCGTCTGGGCCGGGATCGGGATCTCCAGCACGATTCTCGTCATCGCGGCAGTCTTCGTGCTCACCCTGCGACGACACCTGATCGGGTTCTTCCTCTCCGATCCCGAGGTCCTCGCGGTGGGCGACGAGATGCTCTTCCTCGTCTCGCTCGCGTTCCCGTTCATGGGAATCATCCAGGTCATCATGGGGACGTATCAGGGGGCCGGGCACACGTTCTACTCGATGTTCTTCGGTCTCTTCCGCCTGTGGGCGCTGCGCGTCCCGCTCGTGTTCGTGCTCGGGTTTGCGTTCAACATGGGCGCGAGTGGCGTCTGGTGGGCGATGCTCGCCTCGAACCTCGCCACGGCCGGAGTGTCGCTCGGCTTCTTCCTCACCGGGAACTGGAAGCACAGGGTCATCCAGGAGGCGCCAGAGATCCCCGAAGCCGCGGGCTAGCCTTGCACACGTCGCCCGGCCGTTCTACCCTCTGACCCATCCCCAGGCGGAGGACGCGGTATGGCGACAATCAGAATCACCGATGCAAAGGCACACGTCGGCGAAGACGTCACGTTCCAGGGCTGGCTGTACAACAAGCGGTCGAGTGGGAAGATCCTCTTCCTGCAGATTCGCGACGGGACCGGCGTGATTCAGGCCGTCGTATCGGAGTCCGACTCCGCGGAGCTGTTCGCAATCGCCGATCGCCTCCCGCGTGAGACGTCGATCGTCGTTTCAGGAAGCTTGCGTGAGGACCGGCGCGCGCCGACCGGTTGCGAGCTTCAGCTCACCGACCTGGAGGTCGTCCACGAACCGACGAAGCCGTTCCCGATCGAGTTGACTGAGCACACGCCCGGTTTCCTGATGGATCACCGCCATCTGTGGATTCGCACCGGACGGCAGGTCCCCCTCCTGCGGATCCGGGACGCGACGTTCCGGGCGTTCCGGGAGTTCTTCCACCGGCGGGGGTTCGTCGCTACCGAAGCACCGATCCTGACCGGCACGTCGGTCGAGGGGACGACGACGCTGTTCGAAATCGACTACTTCGGCGACAAGGCCTACCTCAGCCAGAGCGGCCAGCTCTACCTCGAGGCGACCGCGATGGCCCTCGGGAAGGTGTACTGGATCGGTCCGGCGTTCCGGGCCGAGAAGTCGAAGACGCGAAAGCACGTCACCGAGTTCTGGATCGCCGAGGCGGAAATGGCCTACGTCGACCACGAAGGGAACCTCGCACTGCAGGAGGACCTCGTCCGGTTCATCGTCGAATCGGTCGTCGAGGAGCGGAAGACCGAGCTCGAGCAGGTCGAGCGGGACACCGATCTCCTCCTCGAGGAGGTCCGCGAGCCGTTCGCGCGCGTCGACTACGGCGAGGCCGTGAAGATCCTCCGGGAGAAAGGGCACGACGTCTCTTTCGGAAGTGACTTCGGCGCGCCCGAGGAAGCCTCGCTCGGTGAGCATTTCGACCGACCGGTCTTCATCGAGCGGTTCCCCGTCCGAATGAAACCGTTCTACATGAAGCGCGACCCCCTCGATCCCGAGCGAGTCCTCGCCGCCGACCTGATCGCTCCGGAGGGATACGGCGAGATCATCGGAGGCAGTCAGCGCGTCGACACCGAGGAGGAGCTGGTCTCCCAGCTGAAGGAATTCGGGCTTCCGATCGAGCCGTACCAGTGGTACATCGACCTGCGGAACTACGGCTCGGTTCCGCACTCCGGCTTCGGGATGGGTCTGGCGCGGGTGATCGCCTGGATCGCCGGCGTCGCCCACATCCGAGAGGTCATTCCGTTCGCTCGGCAGATCAACCGGCTCTATCCGTAGACAGCGCCCTCAGACGCGTAGACGGATCAGCAGGTCGACCGCGACGGCGTCCCGCTCGTCCGCGATCACCGGATTCAGATCGATCTCGGCGATCTGCGGGAATTCGAGCCCCATCTGGCCGAGCGCCGTGATGACCCGGACGAGGGGACGGAGCGCAACGGCCGGTTGCCCCCGGAACGCCTCGAGCAGCGGGAAGGCACGGATCGTACGGATCACCCGTTCGGCCTGAACCGCGGAGATCGGCGCCACGCCGAACGCCACGTCCTTCAGCGCCTCGACGAGCGTCCCCCCGATCCCGAACATAACCGCCGGTCCGAAGGCGAGGTCCTGTCCGAGACCGAAGATCAGCTCCCGGCCGGAGACCATCTTCTGCGCAAGGACGCGAGCGCCGTCGAGGTCCAGCGAGCCGATCACGGCCCGAAGACTGTCGAAGGCGTCGCGCACGCCGCGCTCGGTCTCGATCCCGATGACCACCGCGTTCCGTTCGAAGCGGTGCGTGAGGTCGGGTGCATCGACCTTCAACACCAACGGCGGCCCGACCTCCTTCAGGAATCGCGCTCCCTCCTCGGCGTCGATGAGGTAGGTGTACGGGCAGACGGAGATCCCGTACGCAGCGAGAAACTCGGCTCCCTCGTCGAAGAAGAGCCCCGTCCGTCCCTCCTTCTGGACCCGGTCGAGGATCGCAGCGGCCGCGTCGCGGCCTTCGGGGATCTCGGCCGGGGCCGCTGCGTCGCTTCGCCGGATGTCCCTGGCGCGACGGAGGATCGAGAGGGCCGCGACGGACGTCTCGGGCATCGCGTAGGCCGGGATCTCGGCCGCCCGAAGCCGGACAACCACTGGCTCGACCGTCTCGCTGTGACTCAGGGTGCAAACGAGAATCGGCTTGTCCGGCCGCTTCTCGGCGACTCGGAGGATCCCTCCGGCGACCGCCGCAACGGGCTCGTGGAAGACGAGCGGCGGGCGGAAGATGACGATCGCCGCGTCCGTTTCTTCCAGCAACAGCTCCAGTCCCTTCTCGTAGTGCTCGCTGCTCGCCGTCGCGATCATGTCGACCGGATTGCCGAGCCCGGCCTCGGGCGGGAGGAACTCGGCCAGCCTCTTTCTCAATCCATCCGACAGCGGTGGGACCTCCAGCCCGTCCCGGACACACGCGTCGGCAGCGATGATCCCCGCTCCGCCGGCGTTGGTCAGAATCGCAACCCGACCTCCGCTCGGGAGGACGCCTCGCTCGAGCGCCCGGAGGGAGGTGATCGTCTCCTCGATCGTCGTCACACGCAGCACGCCGCACTGACGAAGGAACGCGTCGACGATCGCGTCCGGGCTCGCCAGCGATCCGGTGTGCGAAGCGACGGCGGCCGCCCCGGCCTCGGTCCGTCCGGCCTTGAGGACGACCACCGGCTTCGTCTTCCCGATCCGGGCGACGAGGCGTCGAAACTCGCGAGGGTCCGCGAAGCTCTCGAGGTAGAGGAAGATCGCGCCGCATCGATCGTCCTCCGCGAGGTGGGCGAGGAAGTCGTTCTCGGTCAGGCCGGCTCGATTCCCGAGGTTGACGAACCGGGACACACCGAGGCCCGCGTCCTCGAAGCACTCGAGGAGCGTCTCCCCCAGGGACCCGCTCTGCGAGACGAACGCGATCTCCCCGCCAGGCGGAAACCATCGAGAGAAGGAGGCGTTCAGCCTCATACGGTCGGAGCTGTTGATGATCCCCATGCAGTTGGGGCCGACGACGTTCAGGTCGTAGCGGTCGATGAGCGCGCGGAGCTTCTCTTCGAGCCTCGCCCCTTCTTCGCCGCTCTCCTTGAACCCGGCCGTGATGATGACGAGATTGGCGATCCCCTTCCGGCCGCATGCCTCGACCGCGTCCAGGACAACGTTCCGGTTGATCGCGAGAATCGTCAGATCGACGTCCGGCGGCAGCTCGCCGATCGCTGGGACACACGGAAGGCCGAGCACCTCGGTGTACTTCGGGTTGACCGGATAGAGGCCTCCGCGGTAGCCGCAGTCCTGGAGGTTCTTCAGGATCGTACCGGCGACCGATCCCGGTTTCGGGCTCGCACCGACGACGGCGACCGATCGCGGTTCGAGGAGACCCCTCAGCCCTTCATTCATCCGTCACCATTCCCCGCGCGATCAGCCAGGCGAGTCCCACCATGATCAGCACGTCTCCGATGCTAAACGCCGTGGCGAAGGGGATCCACTCCGGTACGTAGAACCAGTCTCCGAGGGCGTTCGCCCTCGTCGCCGGTGACATCAGGACCACGTTGGCGACGGCTTCTCCCTGGAGGAGCCGATCGACCGCGCCCTGAAACCCCGCCCGCTCCAGGGCGGTGATCGAGGCCGGCATGTACCCGCCGTTCGCTGCGACGGTGACGAGATTGCAGGCCGCTCCGAGGAGGAGAACGCCGACCGACAGAAGGCGGAGGTTCACCAGCAACCAGACGATCAGGATGCCGTACGAGACGAGATGCAGCGGAGCCGTCGCATACGGAAGGAGGGGCTCCCCGGAGAAGAGCGGGAAGATCAGCAGTTGGATCACCAACGCGACGGGAACGACCCAGAGCCATCGGAGGTGAAGCCGCGGCAGGTGAGAGAGCCGCCCGCCGCGGAGGAACCCGATCACCAGTCCGATCAGAAGGGCGACTAGATACAGCATTGCGGTGCCTTCAGGCTTCCGCGGCCGGCGATGGGATTTCCTCCAGAGCAGGCGCTTCGGCCGATGCGACACCGATCACCCGCAGAAGGGCGTCGGCGACCTGGGGATCGAGATCGGTTCCGCGCATCTCCTCGAGGATCGCGACCGTCCGTTCCGCGCTGAACGCCTTCCGATACGGCCGATCGGTGGTGAGGGCGTTGTAGATGTCCGCCGCGGCGATGATGCGGGCAAGCAGCGGGATCTCCTCGCCCTTCAGGCCGTCGGGGTACCCGCTTCCGTTCCACCGCTCGTGTTCGTGGCGGACCGCGTCGACGACCGGTTCGTAGATCTCCAGACCCTCGATCAGCTCCGCGCTGACCACCGGATGGCGCTTCATGATCGCCCACTCCTCGTCGCTCAGCGGACCGGGCTTGAGGAGGATCGCGTCGGGAATCGCGACCTTGCCGATGTCGTGCACGCGGGCCGCGACGTCGACGCTCTCGATCTCCCTCCGCGAGAGTCCCATTTCCATCCCGATCTCCACGGCGAGCTCGGCGACCTCCTGAGAGTGCACGGCGGTGTAGTGGTCCCGCTCGTCGAGGAGGCGCGAGATCTGCTCGAACGTCCTCCTCGCCTCGGTCTGCAGTCTCACGTACCCGCGGAACGAGACATGAACCAGCGTCAGCGGGAACAGCGCCAGGAAGACGTGCCAGACGGAGATCGTCCGCAAAACGGCGAGCAGCAGCGCCGACACACAGAGCACGAGATACTGGACGAAAAACTGCCGAGTGCTCTCGATCGCGGAATGGAGGAACGGCTTCTTTTCCGTGAGCGATACGATTCCTGTGACGAACGCGATGTTGAGGAGCATGTAGATCGAGAAGCACCCGATCGCGATCGCGAAGTCCGTAGGTTCCACCAATGGCAATGTAGGGCGGTCGAACAGACGAAGCAGGAGTCCGGCTGCGAAAACGGCGACGACCAACTGGCTGACGTTGAAGGAGGCAATGGGAATGAAGCCTTGCTTTCGTTCGCTAGGCCTCGAGTTCCACCGCAGGAACAGCTCCGACAGCAACGAGCAGATGAAGACTAGAACCACGGCAAGGTATGGCCCCAAAATGAAGAGTGTTGCGAGGTAAATCGCGACGGAACTCGAGATCTCCCACTTGTAGGCTGGAACACGGGTCGCGTAGATCTCTGCCAGCAGGGCAAGGACGACGAAGATCGCGAAGAGGACGATTTCGTCGATCCCCGTAAACGAAACGTGCGTCGCAGCAAACCCGAGCGCCGCCAGAGCAGCCAGTCCGAGAAGAAGGAGAAAGACCGTGGCTCGATATGGGAGTTTCATGTTCGTATCCTCGCGATACGAAGAGTACGAGATTCTCTGGTGATCGGCCAATCACGAAAAAAACACCCCGGGATTCGGTGACCGAAGCCGAATCCCTCGGCTTGATCCCCTTTTACACCACCCCCTCGAAGCAATCTCCAGTAGGCAGCCCTACCCCATTAGGGCCTAGGGGCTCGCCTTTCCCTATCCGCGGCCCTCCGGCCGCCGCTCGGCGCTCTCCGGCAGCAACAGCGCCGTCAACAAGGACTTCGCCAACTTCCCGCTGAACAGCTCCTTCATCCGCTCCTCGCCGCTCCGGTTGTATCCGCCCCACTTCATCGTCTGATGTTCCTACATCCCTACGGAGACCACTTGATGCTCTGCGCCAACAGCAGCCCCGCCACCGCCAGTGTCAACAGGTACCACACCGACTTCACGCTGAACAGCCGCTTCATCCTCTCCTCGCCGTTCCGGTTGTATCCGTACCACTTCATCGCTCGATCAGCCTCCTTCTTGGTCCCTACGG
>CAZFZM010000002.1:0-932 GCA_964523545.1 uncultured Thermotogae bacterium | reverse complement strand
ACAGGTACCACACCGACTTCCGGCCAAACAGCCGCTTCATCCTCTCCTCGCCGTTTCGGTTGTATCCGTACCACTTCATCGCTCGATCAGCCTCCTTCTTGGTCCCTACGGAGACCACTTGATGCTCTGCGCCAACAGCAGCCCCGCCACCGCCAGCGTCAACAGGTACCACACCGACTTCCGGCCAAACAGCCGCTTCATCCTCTCCTCGCCGTTCCGGTTGTATCCGCCCCACTTCATGACAGAATCCTCCTTTTACCCGCGACCCTCCGGGGCCACTTGAAGCTCTCCGCCAGCAGCAACGCCAGCGCCGTCAACGTCAACAGATAGTACGTCCCTCTCGTGCCAGCAGCCTCTTGAACACCTTGCCCATTCGCTCCTCGCCGTTCCGGTTGTATCCGCCCCACTTCATCGCGCGTCCTCCTCCTCGGTGGGAAAGGAACATCCCCCCTCGACCCTTCGTGGTCGCGGTTCGCGTTCCTTGTCCCTGTGGCAATCGGGATGTCCTAATGTATAGGTGAAACGGCGCGCTCGGTCAAGTTTCTTGAATGTAATTTCCATCACATTTCAAGAGTTCAATATTTTATGTCTTTTTACCTTTCAAGCGGCATGAGGGATCCCGCTTGACCACTCCGCTGAGCGGACGAATCCGTGGATATCTCTTCCATCGGACACCACACGACGTCACACCCCAGAGAGGTGAAAAACGTCGGAAGAACCCGCCCTGCTTTCCGTTGGAAATCAAGACTCCAACCCGTTTGACTTCCCTTCCGGCCGACGATACAGTTACGCCCAGATCGACGACGAGGTGCTAGCGTTGAGAGAATACGAAATCGTGTATGTGATACGTCCCGACCTATCGGACGAGGATCGTTCAACGAAGGTCGAGCGGATTCATTCCCTGATCACCGAGAACGGTGGAGAGCTCGGGA
>CAZFZM010000001.1:225743-227903 GCA_964523545.1 uncultured Thermotogae bacterium | reverse complement strand
TTCTCGTGCCGCCAGGACTCACCGGTGTGTTCGAGCCAGAAGGGGTAGGCGGTCGTGACGATCACCATGTCCAGCGCATCGAGCAGGACGATCAGCTGCCCGCCGTGCCCGTGCGCGTAGTCGACGTGGTAGTCGCCGACGGTGGCCGACCACCACTGATAGCCGTAGCCCACGTCGCGGAAGAAGCGGCCGACCTTCTTGCCGTCAATCTCCTTGAATGCGTCCTGCGTGTAGGATTGCAGTGACGCCTCCACCCAATCAGCCGGGACGATCTGCTCGCCCTGGTACTCGCCGTCGTTGAGATAGAGGAGGCCAAACTTGGCGGCATCGCGGATTCGCAAGTGAAGGTCCCCGCATCCGTTGTTGTGACCCTCGGCATCCATCCCCCACTCGCCCGGCTCGATCCCCATCGGCGCGAACAGGTGCTCCTCGGCGTAGGCCTTGAGGTTCATGCCGCTGACGCGATCGACGATGATCCCCAGCCAGTTGGAGGTCAGGTTGCTGTAGTGGAACTCTGTTCCCGGATCGGCAATCAGGGGGAAGGCTTCGATGAGCGGTGGGTAGTGGCCCGACAGGAGTCCGGCCCAGAGATCGGCATGCGTCTCCTCCCACGGGTACCCGGCGCGCATCTGCAGCATCTGCCGGATCGTGATCTCTTCCTTCCTCGGATCGGTGATCTCGCCGACGATTTCGGGGAAGAACTCGAGCATCTTCTGGTCCACGCCGGTCAGCAGCCCCTGCTCGATCGCGATCCCGACGAGGGCCGACGTGAAGCTCTTCGTCACCGACTGCAGCCGCGCCGTCTGGTCGATCGAGCCGTCGTTGAAGTAGTCCTCGGCGATCAGCCGGCCGTTCTTGATCACCAGCAGTCCGCGCAAGGTCTCCATCTGCGCTGCGTTGTAGTACATCTCCGCGACAAGCAGCGGGTTCAAGCCCTCGGCCTCCGGCGTCGACACGTCCCAGTCGACATCGACGATCGGTGTATAGACGACAGCGGCAAGGTCTTCCTCCGAGGGCGGCAGGCAACCAGACAGGATGAGGATCCCACCGACCAGGGTCGCCGCAGCAACGTATCCGCAAGCTCTCTTCATCTTCACAATCCTCCCCTAGTCACGATGTCAGCGAACTCTGTGGGCGCACGCTCTAGACGACCTTCCGCACCCAGGCGCTCCGGCGCAGGGCGGCCGTCGCCGCCCAACAGAGCGCGACGCCGCCGCAGAAGACGATCGCGAACTTCACCCCGACATGCATGCTCGTTCGGAGCACGGCGTACTGGAGCCAGAGGATCACGAGGTAGTGGATCAGGTACATCCCGTAGCTGTTTCGGCTGAGGTGGCCGAGGACCCGAACCGGCTTGCGGAAGACCCGCAGGAAGAGGGCCGTCAGTCCGAGAACGACAAGCCCCATCTCGAGCAGGAAGACGTACTTGGCCCAAGGGCTCGCCGGGTTCGACGAGTAGAGCCACGTCAGTACGCCGTACGATCCGGCACCGGCGAGCAGCCACGCCCACCAGTGCTTGGCGAACGGACCGTCGGCACGGAAGGCGCTCTTCGCCAAGCCGCGCGCTCCCACGGCGACACCCATCCCGAAGTAGAGCAGGTAGACGAAAACGCGGACGATCTCCATCCGGAACGGTCCGATCCCCGCCCACTGGCCGGGCGCGAACGCCGTCCGCATCGGCAAGTACGCGGCGAACGACAGCCCGATCAGGGCGGCCGCGAACACCGGCGCGTTGTCGAGGATCGGGTTCGAGGAACGTGTCGACTTGAGGCCGACCGTCCGAAGGATGCCGTACCAAGTGGCCGCGAGAACGTCGAACGCCAACAGGAGCCAGACGAACCAGAGCGGGCCGGGTGGATTGAGTCCGGCCTTCACGTAGTCGAGCCAGAACGCGCCGAAGCCCTGCAGAGGGACCTGGTAAACCAGGTGGTTCTCCAGCACGGTCGGATAGAAGGCGACCGGGATGATCACGAGCAGACCGAAGATGAACGGAAGCCCGAGTCGCAGGAATCGCGCAGACAGAAACCTGAGCACTCCCTTGGTCTGCAGGCTCCTCCAGACGAAGAGCCCCGACACGAAGAAGAGAAGAGGCATGAAGAACGTGTCGTTCAACAGCGCGATCCGATCGAATCCGACCCACTTCGCCGCGTCGACGACCGG
>CAZFZM010000001.1:187677-225643 GCA_964523545.1 uncultured Thermotogae bacterium | reverse complement strand
CGTTCAACAGCGCGATCCGATCGAATCCGACCCACTTCGCCGCGTCGACGACCGGACTGAACGTCTGCATGAAGTCGTACGGATTCAGGAACCCGAACGTCACGTACGCGAGCACCGCGTGGTGAAGCAGGACCAGCAGGATGCCGAACGACCGCAGGTAGTCGAACGCCGCGTTCCGCGGGGGCGCGAAACCGGCAACCTGATCAACACGTCCCTCTGTAGCCACGTTAGCCATCCCAACCTCCCTAAGATCAGACTGCCTTCCGTTTCGAAGGCAGTTTATCGTGTGACCAGCCTCCCCCAACGACATCAAGCCTACCCCAGGCCATCGAACGGGACCAAGTCACAGGCAGGGAGTCGCCGTAGTAGAGGCACGCCAATCACCACCGGGAAGCGTCTACCGAAATCGGACCCAGGTCCCTCTACGAGCTTCCCCGCACTGCATCGAGCCAATCCCGAGGAAGCCGGCGCAGACGCTCCGACGCTTCCGCAACCCGTTCGGTCGGCGCTGTCGACGACACGCGCAAGAATCCTCTGCCCGCTGACCCGAAGAACGTCCCCCGGTGCCACGGAGACTCCCGTCGTCCTGAGCAGATGCAGCGCAGCCGCCTCGGCGAGGAAATCCGGATCCGCCGTCGCGGGCTTACGGACTCGTCGCCGCCTCCGGTTCGAGCTCGCTGCGCAACCTCTCCAGCGTTGCGGCGTCGTATCGGTATCCGAATCCCTTGACGTTGGCGATGCACGCGCCCGCGCCGGCGATGACCGCGTCAATGCGCTTGCGCAGCAGATAAACACACTGTCTGACATCACGGGAGTCCGCGAGATCGGCTTCAGGCCACACCTTCCCGACGATTTCCTTCTCGCCCAGAACGCCCCCCCTCTCTCTCACAAGCAAGCAGAGGAGCTGGAAGGGTTTCGGAGGCAGAAACACGGCCTTACCGTGGACCGTGACGCGTTTTGCCCGTTCGTCGAGCACGAGGGGGCCTTGGGGCGACATGCTCGAGAGAGAGCGGACGACGCCTTGAAGCGGAGTGATGAGAACCGAACGACGATCGAGCCAGGCCAGGATCACCGCAGCGGCAACACAAGTACTGAAGAACACAGCGACGGCAACCTCGGCTCCGAACAGGCGAATCGTTCCGATGCGCCCCCGCAAACCGCTTAGCTCGAATCCGACGCGGGCGTAGCTGGTCGAGCCGTTTCGTCCCCCCGAATTCAGAGATCCCAAGGGGATCGTAACATCGGACAGGAACCGCCCCACTGCAGAGTAGACGAGCACCGACTCGGTTTCAGACGCTTCCTCCGAGACGTGGAGCGGGACAACAGACGACCATCCTTCGTCGGCGACGTTCACAACGACGGCGGCTTCGTGTACAAGCTGAACGTACGTCGCCGAGCCAAGCAGCATCAGCTCGACGACACCCTGGAACGCTTGGCGGGCGTCGGCATCGATCCACGCCTCTTCGGCCTGCGAGCCGATCCACGCTTCCGCCGCTTCCACGAATCGCACCGCCGTCGCCAGACTCTCATCACGAGCGTCGGCGATCTTTCCTCTGATCCCGGCATGGACCAGCGCTCCCGCAGTCCCTCCGACGGCGATCGCCAAGCCGATGAAGCCGATGATGCATTGCTTCCACGTCACCTGCTTCGGTCTCATCATGGTGCGTGCATAAGGTACAGGGTGGCCGGGCACCGAGCAACGCGACCACCCGGCGCTCACCGCGGCTGACTGCACAGGTCGATCGAGGTTTCTCTTTTCCCCGCACTGGTTTGCAGCGTGCACTCGTGGTATCGCTCGCTCGTTGACACTGCGATGACGCGCGCTTTACAGACCGACGACGCGTCCGTCGGCCAGGATCATCCGTGCATGGGGCTCCGGCTCTGCCGAGCCCCTTCTCCCGGATCGACGCCGGCCGATCCGTGCGGAGATGCATGTTTGGATCCCGGCGACCAGGAGGCAACGACCTGTTCCGACTCGAACCGGCCGCGGGTGAATTGGCACACATGGCGCGCGTCTACGAGCAGAACCATCTAGCCCCTGGTCGCCGGATCCATCCCGGTTCGCCCGACAGACGAACCGCCTAACGAGGACGCGCAACGACCTTGCTCGGTGCGGAATACCCCCCGCTGGACCATGAGAGTCACACCGACCTCAGTGGTGAGCCCAGCGTTCGGCATGAGCGGCCTCGCGGATGAGGTCGAGGAAGGCGTGATGCGGTTCCTCGCCGGGAGGTCCAGCGATGACCGCGGCTGTCGCGCAGACCTTCACGAGGACCATTCCGGGCCGCTTCTCCCACGCCTCGATCGCCCCGGGGAGCTTCCGCCTGATGAGCGCAACGTGGGGAGCGTTGCGCTCGCTGAACAGGTCGCCGAGGACCTCCGCCGTCCCTTCGACCTGATACCTGTCCCCGCACAGGGCGACCTTCGAGTTTGCACGAATCTGCTCGCACTTCCTCGATCCGCCCCAAGTGAAGAAGTAGATGTCGAGCCCGTCGGCGACGACCGAGATCGTTCGCACGAGGACTCTGTCGTTGTGGGACGTCGCCAACGACATGAGGGCATGGCTAGGCGACTCGAGGAAGCGGACGAGATCTTCCTTCGTTTCCCCGTAGTCCAGCTCCCAGCGATCTTCGGCAACCATGAAGCACCTCCCGCCGTGTTTGTCAAATGCTCGGACTGACACCGTCACGGGAAGTCTACTGCATTCTCGCAGCCGTGTCCCCACTTTTCTTATCCAGCGCCTGCAGCCAGCACGGCCTACCCCAGGAAACCGCGCAGAGAACCGGCTCTCACGATCAGCTCGCCGGCTTCCGCGATCCCGCGATCGCTGCTCGCCGCCTCCAGAATACGGTGGGACAGCTCTGCGTGGGCCTCGTCGATCTCGCACGCGAACATGCCGAGCGCCGTTCGGACTTCCTCACGAATCACGGGAGGGAGCCTCCGGATGTTGCCCTCGTTCAGATAGCGGAGCGCGTCGCGCATGTCCAGATCCAAGTTGCAGTACGCGGCCCGCACGGCCCTGAGTTCGTCCTTCCCGAGCGCTCCCAACCCGAGGACCTCGGGCGGCAGTCCGAGAGAGTAGAGCGACGCGCAGAAGCCGATGGCGCGCGGGAGGCGCACGCCGCTGCTTCCCTCCAGTTGTCGGGAATACCCGAACAGCCCGATGTGGAGCTTCCGCGCTCGCCGCGGGGGAACGTGCCCCGCCAGCCTGTTCACGATCGGGGCCAGCGCAGCGACGCATTCAGAATACCGCTCCGAGACCCTGTCGACGATCCGGATCAGGCGCGCTTCATCCACCTCGGTGGCGGCGCTCCGACGGCTCTGGTTGAGTTCCGACACGCCCGTGCGCGCTTCCTCTTCCGGGCTGTCGTACTTGAATGCCGATTGGATGGTGAACGTCTGAACCGACGGGAACTCGCCCAATACGTCCACGACCCGGCCCGGTCGCAGATTACCGCGGAACGGCGACGAGCCCGTCCCGAGGATCGGGTACAACGGTCTGCCGAGACGACGCTCCAGCTTCCACAGACGCTGGAGCGCGATCTTGGTCAGCAGTACCGCGCTGATCTGTCCGTAGTTCAGCGCCGGGTCACTCCGCGCCAGGAAGATCCTCTGCCACGGGAGGTCCTTTCCCTGAAGGTACTCGTCGACGATTCGATCCGCCGCGAGCAACGGTTCGCGCTCTTCGATCAGCGGGATGACACGGATGACTCTCGGATGGAAACAGCCCAACCACTCCTTGACCGACTGATCGAAGCAACGTTGGTTCTCGCGAGCGCCGATCGAACTCCTGTAGTAGTGGTAAACGCGGTTGATCTCACGGGAGTCTGCGGTCATCGGAAGGATGACCTCGAAGACGGGTGGAGGATCCTCTTCTCCGTAGAACAAGCGCGCGGCGTCGCACGACCGCGGGATGCTCTCGAGCGTCTCCAGCAGGACCTTCGCTTCCGTGCGTTCGACCCTGGGATTCGGCACACGGAGGGTTAGGAACAGGTCCTCGCCCAGTCGCCGCTGGCGGAAGAACGCCTCGTAGCGTGAGAGCAGCTTCTTGACCACGAAGGCATCGACCTCCTTGCCTTCGCAATCCCACATCTGCTCAGTGCACCCAAGGTGGGAATACGCGTAGTACGCCTCACGAATCTCCACGTCGCCCTGCATCACGGAACGGTCGGCGAAGAACGGCGTGAGGACGTTGTCCGGATGTTGTGTACTCATACAGCGCGGGACTTCCATCCGTGCTCCTTTCCGGTGAGACCTCGGCCGGCTAGTCGTCGAGCAACGCCAGCCCGTGCGTCTTGAACACCTGCAGGCTCACCGGCGAGAGTCCCACCACCTGCAGATGGCCGTCGCAATGGGGGCAGCGCAGAAGCTGATGAAGGACCGCTTCTTCTCGACGCAGAGCGACGGGCTTCCGACACTCCGGGCACGAGGCGTTGACGGCGCTGTCCTCGGTATCGAGTTTCCGGCCCCGTTCAGATCGCATTCGTGTCTCCCGGAGTCTTCGCGAACAACCGGGCGTCTTCGACGCGATCGAGTCCGGCGATGAAGCGCGTCAGTCGTTCGACGCCGATCCCGAACCCCGCGCTTCTGGGGAGGCCCTCTCTCGCGCGGTCCAGGTAGACGGCGTACTGACTCGTCGGAATGCCGTCTCTTCTCAGCCTGTCGAGGATCCGCTCGTAGAGGTACTCACGCTCGCCCCCGGACAGCGCCTCGCCGTAGCCTTCCGAGTAGATGAGGTCCATGTCGAGCAAAACGTCCGGCCTGTCGGGGTCCTCCCGGTCGTAGAACTCGCGCACACGCTGCGGGAAGTCGATCACCCAGGCCGGCGAATCGATCGCCCTCGACAGGGCGTCGTCGAACGGTTCTCCGTAGGTTTCGGCCGCATCGGCGAACGGGATTCGGGCAAACGGCGTGGATGGAATCCGCAGCTCCCGTCCCAGTAGCCGGAGATCGTCCGTGCAGTGCCGAACCACATCGGCGAGGACGCTGCGCATCAGTCCTTCCCCGATGGCCATGACCTCGTCTCGCGTCGCGTCGCGAACCTCGAGATCCAGCTGGACGAATTCGGCTAGGTATCGACCGTAGGACGCCCGCTCTTTCGGCTCCATCCGCACGTTGGGCGAGAAGCAGAAGAGCCTTGGCACGGTGCGCAAGGCGATCTGCTTGTGCAAGATCATGCTCTTCGTCAGATGGTAAGGAGCCCCGTAGTAGTCCACCGCCCCTCCGTACGTCTCGTGGTGGAGCGGATCGGTAATCGGAGAGAGGAGGACGGGCAGGATCTCCACGAATCCCTCCCGCCGGAGGTACTCCCCAGACGCACGAACGACTTCGCTCTTGATCCTCAATACAGCAGCACGTTCAGTATCCGTAGTGACTCGCATGGTGTTCTCCTCCAATCAGGAATGTCTGGCATTCCGAACTCATCAATCGAGAAAGCGTTTCTCAGAACTGTGTCGGCCGAGCGGCCGAGCCGGGATCAGCTATGCGCCCCGTGAGGAGCGTCCTGATTGGAGACGCGGAAGAGGGGGTTACGATCGCGGTCCGTGAAAACGAGTGAATCGAACGTTTTCGTAGCTGGACATCCTGTCATCACGATCACCTCTTCGCGTTTGGATACCCCACCCTAGTCGGATAGAAGGAGGCTGTCAACCCCTTGCGACCCGTTCGGGACTACCCAGCAGGGTCGGCACCAGCTTCTCCTGTCAGACGGCCGCTCCGACGCGCTCGCCGGATCGAACCTGCGTTGCGCTGTTGACATCCGCGCCCTCTGACGGGTACGATGCCGCTCAAGAGGTGCGTCATGACTTCCAATGCGAGAACGGGAACGAACCAGTCCATCGCGAACAACGCGCTACACATTGTCATGACGTAGGCCGGTTGTACGCTTCGACCGAAGCTGCCGGCCGGTGAACCCGGAAGCCCGAGGGGCTTTCGGTTTTTCTTTGAACGGGAGGACGGACGGGTGCTCGTCGTTGACAAGCTGTGCAAGCGTTTCGGAGGTCTCAGGGCGGTGCGATCGTGCAGCCTCGCAGTGGAGGCAGGCACGATCACCGGCCTCATCGGGCCCAACGGCGCCGGTAAGACGACGCTGTTCAACCTGCTGACGGGCTTCCTCAGACCCGATTCGGGGCGCGTTGAACTCTACGACGAGAACGTCACGGGGCTGCCGCCACATCGGGTGTTCCGCAAGGGCGTCTGCAGGACGTTCCAGATTCCGAGGGAGCTCAAGGGGATGACGGTCGTCGAGAACCTGATGCTCGTGCCGCCGAAGCAGCTCGGCGAGACCCTCTGGAATCCCTTCATCCGCCCCAGGCTCGTTCGGCGCCAGGAAAAGGAGCTCCGCGACAAGGCGGCCGGGGTCCTGGAGTTCCTCGACTTGACCGAGCTTGCAGACGAGCGTGCGGGCAATCTCTCGGGCGGCCAAAAGAAGCTCCTCGAACTCGGCCGAACGCTCATGACCAATCCGCGCATTGTGCTCCTCGACGAACCGGGCGCCGGGGTGAATCGCACGCTGCTCAAGCGTCTAGCGAACACGATCAGGACGCTGCAGGAGGACCTCGGCCTGACGTTCCTGTTGATCGAGCACGACATGGACTTCGTCATGCGCCTCTGTGCTCCCATCATCGTGATGAGCGAAGGGAGCGTCTTGATGCAGGGTGATCCCGACGCGGTTCAACGGGACCAGCGGGTCCTCGATGCGTATCTCGGAGGGCAGTATGTCGCTGCTGACGATTGAGCGCGTGATCAGCGGCTACGCCGACATGGAGGTTCTCCACGGCGTGGACCTTGCGGTGGACGTCGGCGAGATCGTCACGATCATCGGTCCGAACGGCGCCGGGAAGTCGACCCTGATGAAGACGATCTTCGGGCTCCTCAAGCCAAAGGCCGGCCGAATCACCTTCGACAACGCCGACATTACCGGATTGTCGCCCGATCGAGTGGTGCGCCGCGGGCTGGCCTACGTGCCCCAGGTGGAGAACGTCTTCCCGTCGTTGACGATTCAGGAGAACCTCGAGATGGGGGCGTTCATCCTGAGGGGGAATCTTCGGGAACGCCTCCACCGCGTCTACGAGCTGTTCCCGGTGCTCGGCACACGCCAGAAGGCGCGCGTAGGCAAGATGAGCGGCGGGGAGCGGCAGATGGTCGCCATGGGACGCGCTCTGATGCTCGACCCCCGGCTTCTCATGTTGGACGAACCGTCCGCCGCGTTGGCTCCCAATCTGACCGCGACCATCTTCGATCGGATTTCCGCCATCAACGAGGCGGGGGTCACGATCCTCATCGTGGAGCAGAACGCGAAGGAATCTCTGAAGCTCTCGGATCGGGGCTGCGTGTTCGCGGCTGGGCTGAAGTGCTTCGAGGATTCGGGCCCGGCGTTGCTGGCCAACGAGGACATCGGAAGGCTCTACTTGGGGGGCTAGGAGAACATGGACGCGCTCGCACGGATACCTCAGCTTCTCGTCTACGGGATCGTGTCGGGCAGCATCCTGTCCCTGGGTGGAATCGGCGTCTCGTTGACGTACAGCATTCTCGGTTTCTCGAACTTCGCGCACGGCGACACCATGGCCCTCGGCGCCTACCTCACGCTCGCGCTGCTTCCCGTCGCCGCGCGACTGGGTATTCCGGGAGGAGCGCTGTCGCCCTTATCGTTTGGATGGGATTTCGCGGTGTCCCTTCTGCTGTCGATTGCCGCGACCAGCCTAGCGATAGCTCTTCTCGATCGCCTCCTCTTCCGACGTCTCCGCAACGCCAACCGCGTCACGCTCATGATCTCCACAATCGGGATCGCTCTGGCGCTTCGAAACCTGCTTCAGTTCATCTGGGGTCCGCAGCCGCACTACTATTCGAGCGCGATCCAACGCGCCGTTCTCATTCCCCGGTTGGGAATCCGGGTCAAGCCCGATCAGATCTTCATCGTGGCGATCGCCGTGATGCTCGCGCTGCTGCTTCACCTGTTCCTCCGCTACACGAAGATGGGGAAGGCAATGCGCGCGACGTCTGACAACACCTCGCTGGCGAGGGTCACCGGAATCAACACCGAGCGGGTCATCCTCTGGACGTGGGTCATCGGTGCCTCCCTCGCCGCCATCGCCGGCGTCCTCACGGGGTTGGAGAACAAGTTCATCACGCCCGAATTGGGGTGGCAGATGCTCCTTTCCATCTTCGCCGCGGTGATCCTCGGAGGGATCGGCAATCCGTACGGAGCGATCGTCGGCGGTCTTGTAGTCGGCATCTCGGAGGAGGTCTCCACCGCTTTCATCTCGACCGGCTACAAACCCGCCGTGGCCTTCGCGATCCTGATCTTGATGCTGCTGATTCGACCGACGGGCCTGCTCGGAAGGAGGCGGTGATGGAGCTGTTCGTCGGCATCGTCAACTACCTCGTGTTCTTCGCGATCACGGCGGGCACGTACGGGGTCCTCTCGTTGGGTTTGAACCTCCAGTGGGGGTACACCGGTCTGTTCAACATCGGTGTCGCAGGCTTTTACGCCGTGGGGGCCTACACGGCGGCGCTGATCTCCGGTCCGCCGCCCGACGTCTGGGACGGTCGCGTCGTGGGCGGGTTCGAGCTCCCCTTCGTCATCGGATTGCTCGCCGCGGCCTTGGTCGCCGGCGCCGTCGCGTTTCTCGTCGGGCTGCCCACGCTCCGTCTCAGGGCGGACTACCTCGCGATCGCCACGATCGGCATCGCCGAGACGATCCGCCTGGTCCTGAAGAACGAGTCGTGGCTCACCAACGGAGTCTGGGGCCTGCAGCAGATCCCATCGCCGTTGCACGAGCCGATCCACCAGGGCGCCATCGGATTCGTCAGGGCTCGCCCGGACCTCGTCCCTTGGCTTGGGGATCTGATCTCCAAGGCGTACAACTGGTTCTATCTGGCCCTCGTCGCCGCGGTCCTCGTCGTCCTCTATCTCGTCATGAGACGTCTGGCTCGCTCCCCGTGGGGGAGGGTCCTTCGGGCGATCCGCGAGGACGAAGACGTCGCCGCGATGTCGGGGAAGAACGTCTTTGCGTACAAGCTTCAGGCGCTCGTCCTCGGCGCGATGATCATGGGAATCGGAGGCGCGCTCTATGCGCACTACGCGCGGTTCATCTCTCCGAACAGCTTCGAGCCGCTCTACGGCACGTTCATCGTCTGGGTGATGCTGATCCTCGGCGGGACCGGCAACAACAAGGGGGCCATTCTGGGCGCCTTCACCGTTTGGGGGATCTGGGCGGCGACGGATTTCATCACCGGATACCTTCCGTTCAGCGCGCCCCAGGCCGCCGCTGTTCGGATCATCGTCATCGGCCTCCTCCTCGAGGTGATCATCCTCGTACGTCCTCAAGGACTCCTTCCCGAGATCAAGAGCCGGCGCGCAGCACGCGCCCGACCAAAGGACACGGGGGAAGCGGAGTCGCCTCCCCCGTAGAGTCTCCAAGCTCCCAAGCCGGGAGCGACCTCTAGAACAAGTCGCCCTAGCCCGGAGCCTCCATCACGCGCACGACCTCGCAACCTTCGACCTTCCAGATCTCGATTGCGCCTTCCACGTCGCCGGTGTCCTTGAAGTCGACCAACCCGGCAGCGCCCTGGTAATTGATCTCTTGCCCGGCCTGCAGCAGGGCAACGGCCTTCTCCCATTCGTCGTAGTAGACAACCTCGCCCGGCGGATTGGCCACGGCACGGAGGTTGTCGCGGATCGCGACGCCCGATGTATCTCCCGCTCTGATCATCGCCAGCGCGATGAGCATCACGGCATCGTAGGCCTTGTCGTAGTAGGGGATCGTGCTCGGACCATACCCTCCCGCAGCGTAATCGGCCTCGAACTGCGCGGCCTTGAACCCCGCGGCGGCCACCGTGCCGAATGCACCCTCGAGAGGGCCTCCGGACGCGGCAGACCGGCAGCCCGGGCCCGGCGTCACGCCTTCGCCCTTCATGCCGTCGGTCATCAGGAATTGTCCCGTGTACCCGGCCTCGGTCGCCTCGACGATCTGCTTGTTCCCGTCGACGGGATAGCACGCGAGGGCGATCGCCTGCGGGTTACCGCTCAGCAGCTGGTCCACCTCGCCGCGGTACGACGGTTTGTTCTCCTCGTAGGGAACGCTCGCAGAGACGGTTCCGCCCAACGACTCGAACGTCGCTTGAACGGTGTCCGCCAGCCCCTTTCCGTAGTCGTTGTTGACGTAGATGATCGCGATGTTGCTGTAGTTGAGAAGTTTCGCCAGTCGCCCCAACACGACACCCTGCACCGCGTCGGACACAACGGTTCTGAACACGAAGTCGTTGTCGTCCAACGCGGGGATCGAGGGAGCCGTCGAGGCCGGCGAAATCAGGACGACCTCCGCGGGGATCGTCACACTGGACACCGCCAAGGTAACGCCACTGGATAGGGCACCGACGATTGCCGTCACCCCGTCGATCTCGACGAGCTTGCTCGCCGCATCGCGTCCGACATCGGGCGAGGTCGCGGTGTCCCGCAACAGGAGCTCGAGCGGCCGACCGAGGACGCCGCCGGCGGCGTTGATCGTGTCCACGGCCATCTGCGCGCCATCGGCAATCGACGGACCGTACGGCCCGAGTCCCCCGGTGAGCGCCATCAACGCCCCGATCTTGATCGGATCCTCTTCAGCCACAGCGATGCCAACGACCATCGCAGCCACGATTCCAAGTACAACACCTAGCTTCAGTTTCAATCGCATTTCAACCTCCAAATTCCAGACGTACAGCTCCTCGCAGGCCAGAGTCTTCTTCTTGGCGATCACCTCCTCTCCATGTGGCGAGGCAAAAAACAAAGACCGCAGGCAAATGCCTGCAGTCTGCGAAGCTCTGCGATTTCGCGCGGTCCCTCGTAGGGGCTAACCGCGCGCGCAGAGCTTGTCAATAACTAGCATATGGACGTCAGCGTACAGCACAGACTCGCGCGTACAGACCCTCCACATGCACATGACGAGACCAGCATAGGACGAGAGAGGAGCATTGTCAAGACACACCAGCTTTTGACAGGTAGGCCGAGCCCTCACAGAAGGAGTTTCATCCTCCCACAAGCGGCACTGCCTTCGACCCAACCCGCTATCGACCCGTACTACCCGTACTCCACTCTCGGTTCGAGCAACTCGGTTGGGAGGCTAGTTCGCATGTTCGTGCGGATTCGATCGTCCACCGAGATCCCGAGATCCCTCATCGCCTGGAAGACGGCGCCCACGACGGGGTGGAACTCGGGAAGGACGACTCGCGCCCTCGGCGCGGACTGCCCGATCGTCGTCCGCACGGTTTCGATAAGAAGCGATCCCTCACCACGGAAGACGGACCCGCCGAGCACCACTTCGACGTCCTTCCCGCGCAATCCGAGCCTCTCGATCAGCGCAGCAGCGGTCGTGCCGACTTCCTCCCCGACGCGGGCGACCAGGCCGCGTGCGACCTCGTCGCCGGCGGCGGCTACTTCGAACAACAGAGGCGGCAATTCGCCGCAAGCCGCTTCCCAATCGACGGTCTCGTCGCGGATTCTAGCGGGGAGCTCATCGAACGAGGAGATCCCCAAGACAGCGGGCACGCGCTTCTCGAGCAGCGTCGTGTCGCCGCGCCCGTCGTAGCTGCGATGAGCCAGCCGGAGCACCTCCATCGCCAGCACCCCTGCGCCGCCCCAATCCCCCGTTGCGGCCCCCATGGAAGGCAACTTGATTTCGCGTCCGTCGGGCGCAGCTCCTCCGGCACTGAACCCGGCTCCGAAGACGATCCCGACGCCCCATCCTTGCGACAATCCTGCCCCCATGGCGGCGGCCAGATCGTTCTTCACCGTGTTGCTCCTCGCAACGCCGATTCGCGCTACGATGGCATTCAGCGCCTCGAAGTCGGACGCCACGTCCGCTCCGGCGAGGCCCCAGAATCCGCAGTCGATTGGCGCTTCCAAGCCCGCTTGCGCAAGGCTCTCGCGTGCGACGCCTTCAAGAACGAGCTCGGCCTCGGCGAAGCCGATTCGCTCGTGGTTGCTTCCACCGGCCCGAGCGAAGCCGAGAGAGTGTCCTTCGACGTCGGCGATCAACGCGAACGTCTTGGAATTGCCCCCATCCACGCCCAGCACATGTTCCACGAGTACGTCCTCCAATCGCCGCTCTCACGCGAACTGCGGCAAATAGCGCGCATGGATCCTCTTGATGTCCTCCCAGATCTTCTGCGCCGTATCGTAGCTTGGGACAAGCGGGTGGGCATTGAGCGCCAGGACCGCGGCCACTTCGTCGCCCTTCACGCTCGCCTGGATCGTGAGCTCCTCGTACGACTTCACGACCTGCACGAGCCCGCGAATCGTTACAGGAAGGGGCGAACAAGGCAACGGCCGCACCGTGCCGCTCTCGATGGCGCACGGAACCTCAACCGCGACGTTGCTGGGAAGCCCCGCGATGGCTCCACCGTTGGGCACGTTCACGATGTGGATGCCGTCCTCGCCTTCGAGCGCACGGATGAGGGACACGGCGGCCGTGGAGTAGTAGGCTCCGCCACGCTTCCCCAGTTCCGCCGGCTTGGTAACGAGCGCAGGGTCCGCGTAGCTGTCGAGGAGCCGCCGTTCGATCTCGAGCACCTCGTCGCCGCGGGTGCGCGTCGCAGCTTGCTGCGCGGAAAGGACGCGGTTCGTGTTGTAGTAGTAGTCGAGGTAGTAGCTCGGCAGCATCCCAAGCCCCCTCAGCAAGGCCGGTGCAAACTGAGAAACGAGCCCGCTGGAGATGGCCCGCTCGATGACGTCACCGATGATCTCCCGTCCGTCCAGCGTGACCCCGCGAACCCAACTCAAGTGATTGAGCCCGACCCAATCCATCTGGATTCGCTCTGGATCCGTGTCCAGCATCTGAGCGATGGCTCGTTGCGCTCCGATGGGTCCGTTACACAATCCGATCGGCTCGACCTCCGAGTGCTTGGCCAGCGCTTCGGTCACGATGCCGGACGGATTGGTGAAGTTGATGAGACGAGCCCTCGGGGCGACCCGGGTCATGTCGGCCGCGATGTCGAGCATCACGGGAATGGTTCGCAGGGCGTTGGCAAACCCACCGGGCCCGGTGGTCTCTTGCCCGATGACCCCGTGTCTGAGGGGGATCCGCTCATCCTGGATCCGAGCCTTCATCCCGCCGACGCGGATTTGAGTGACCACGTAGTCGGCATCGCAAAGTGCGTCCAGGCGATCGCACGTCGTCCTCACCGCGATCTCACAACGGGAGACGGCCACCATCCTCTCGGCAAGTGCGCCGAGCGTTTCGAGTCTCCGCTCATCGACGTCCATCAACGCCACTTCCTCAATGGGTAGCGAGCGTCCCAGACCGATGATGCCGTCGATCAGCTCCGGCGTGTAGGTGCTTCCACCGCCAATCACGCAAACCTTCAAGGGCTTCGCAGCCATCTCCCCCTCCGCTTTTGTGATCATGCTCGTTCCTGCTTGGGCTTCCAGTGGGTCAAGGCCGGTTCGTCGGCGAGGACGTGAAGCTCCGGGTGCATCTGAAGCGCGGAAGCAGGGACGCTCTCGGACATGTCGCCGTTCAGCGCAGCGTTGAGAATGTGGGCCTTGTCCTCGCCGCTCGCGAGCAACAGGATCCTCCGCGCTTGAAGGATGGTCCCGATTCCCAACGTCAAGCCGAGTTTCGGTGTCATCTCGTCAGATACGCCGGGCAATGGGAGTCTCTCGATCGTCGACTTCGTGAGCGTGGACACGTGGGCACGTGAGTCGAAGGCCGTGCCGGGTTCGTTGAGCGCAATGTGGCCGTTCATGCCGATGCCGAGTACCGCCAGATCAAGGCCTCCACGTTCGTGGATCGCCTGCTCGTGACGCTCGGCTTCCGCGATCAGGTCGTCCGCTGCACCGTTGAGAAGGCGACACGAAGCCATCGAGACCGGATGCCAATCGAGAAGCTGTCGACGCAGCGTCTGAGCACAGCTTGCGGGATGATCGGGAGGAAGGCCGCCGATCTCATCGATGTCGACGAGAAACAGCCCCGACCAGTCCAATGAACCGGTCCGAAGTCGCTCGATCGTCCGCCGATAGGCCCCGACGGGAGTCCGACCGGTCGGCAACGCAATCACACCTTGAGGAGTCGACCGGATGAAATCGCACAGAAAGCGAGCAGCTCGCACACTAAGGTCGTCGTAGTCCTTCGCCGTTTCGATCGTTGGCTTCATGAGGATTTCCGAGCGCGGTTCGGGTGAGGGACAATCTCGCAGGCCGCCGGATCGGCGATGACGGACATCATCTGATTCGCCCTCCAATGTCGGGTCATGCGCTCCCGACCGCACTACTCCGTCGGTTCCTCGCCGACCCGGACGTTCGCCTCCCAGTATATCGAGAGACAGCGACCTCCTTGGTGGCGCCTCTACGCGTGGAGATGGAATCCTCCAGGGATGTAAACGTTTACGTAAACGTTTCATACAGTACCGCATCTGTCCGATCCCCGTCAAGTTTCGAAGCGCGGCGCGGGCCAATGAAGCGGCGAGGAAACCACGTCCGGTCGTCCTTCGACGTCGCCAGTGCGCAGAAGGCGATGAGCTCGCCGAGCGCCTCCTCGAACCGCCTCGCCTTCCTCGGTGTACCCGCGCTCGATCACCGAACCGTGCCACGCATCGTCATCGACGAGCAAGATTCGCACGCGCACCCCCTCGTGCCGATGATAGGGTCGATGGCCAACGCAACATGAACGCAGAGCAGACGCTTGGGGGCACCTTTGGGTCACCTCCGACGCCACGCGGGTGGCGCGCGCGTCACGGGCGGGAATGCCCGGGGCATTCCCGCGTGGGTGACGCAAAGGGAGGATGTCCGTCAATCCGGTTTCGTTGGGCAGAATTCTTCACAGTCCTGCCACAGCTCTGCCCGGCTTCCACGACAAGTGGTGCGTACCGTCTGCGGCGACTGAAGGGGGCCTTTCACCTTTCATCGGGCCGGTCGCGAGCCGGTAAAGGAGGGCGTATTCATGAGATGGAGAAGGCTTGCGGTTCTGCTGGCAATCGGGATCGGTCTATCGGTCCCGTGGATCAGCGCGTCGGCCACGACGGTCGCAGAGGCCGTCGACCGAGCACTCAGCCAACATTCGGAGCTGCGGCAAGCAAGTTTGTCGCTGCGGCTGGCCGAGCTCGAGCTCGACGCCTCGCTGGCGTCGTACAGCCTGCCGGCGCTCTCGTTCCAGGTTCAACTTCCGAGCCTGACCCTCGGCGGCCTATCGGGCGAGCTGGCCGGCTCCCTCGGCGGGAGCGTGTCGCTCCCGCTGGGCTCGTCGGCGCAGCTTTCCGGCAGCTTGGGGCTCACGTGGAACGTCGACGAGGGGTCGTGGGCGTTCGACGGCTGGAATCTGCAGTACAGCCAGAAGATCGACCTTTCGCAATCGAGCAGCGTGCTGTCGGAGATCGAGCGAAAGCGCGAGTCCGTCGCCGATGCGAAGGCGGATCTCGCCGACACGCGGAACGCGGTCATCCTGGCGACGCTGGAGACGTACAGCCAGCTGCTGTCCGATGAAGCCGCGGTCACTCAGGCGGAGCTGCAGCTGGAGCAGGCGAACGACGAGCTCGCCTCGGTCGAGGCGCTCGTCGAGGAGGGGATCAAGGGCTCGTCGGCGCTGAATCAGGCCCGACTCGACGTCCTCGAAGCGGAGATCAAGCTGGATCAGCTCCGCACGGCTTACGAGCAGGGGATCGAGGCGTTCGCCCGCGAGACCCTCGGAACGACGGAGCCGGTCGAGTTGTCCCCGTTCGCGCTGCAGATCGACGACCTCCGCGAGGACGCCGAAGCGCTCGCCGAACGCGACGATCTGATCGACGTAGCGGTGGAAGCGTCGACGGCCGTTCGATCGGCGCTGCAGAGCGTCGAGGACGCCGAGGACGATCTGGTGAGCAGGCTTCGGGAGGTGCTTCCGAATCTGTCGATCGAAGCCGGATACACGAACGGTACGTGGGCGCTCGGCGGTTCGATCGAGTTCGACTTCTTCTCCCCGGACCGCGGAGACCAGATCGAGATCGCCCGCACGAACCTGGCCCTCGCCGAGGAGAAGCTCTCCGGAGCGAGAACCCAGCAGCGAAACGACCTCCTCAATCAGCAGGCGAGCTTGGTCGAGTCGCTCCGGGATCTCGATCGGCTCGCCTTGGAGGAGGAGAAGTGGGCACTGGAAGAGCAGGTCATGACCGTGAAGTACGAGGTAGGGTCGATCGGGGACGCCGATTGGAAGGAGTACGTTGAGTCGAGAGACGCCTTCATCCTCGAAGCGAGCCAGCGAGAGGCTTCCCTCCTGCTGGCGTACCTCAACTATCGCGACACGCTTGGACTCGAACTGGATTGGGAGGAGTGGCTCCAATGAAACGGAAACGACGAATCTGGATCTTCGGTATCGGCGCTGTCGTGATCATCGCGGCCGGGGTGGTTGTCCCTCTCATACTGAGCAGCCATAACGGTGGATCGGCGGCGGCCAATGGGCAGAGCACGTACACCGTCGGGCGGGGGGACATCCGCCAGACACTGACGGTCTACGGTTCGGTCGTTCCCAGGGACGAATACACCTACACGTTCCCCGGGGACGACGTGGAAGAGATCCTCGTCAAGGTAGGAAACCGCGTCGAAGAGGGAGACGTCCTCGTCGAACTCGATCAGACGCAGTTGGAGCTAGCCCTCCTGCAGGCCGAACGTGAACTCAAGGAGGCTCAGGCCGAAGGGATTCCGTCGACGATCCGCGAGAAGGAGCTGACCTATCAGATCGCTCAGGAGAACTACGATGCGACGACCCTTCGCGCCCCGTTCGGCGGCGTGGTAACCCAGATCGTTCAGCCGACGTCTTCGGATTCCAGCTGGAGTCTGAGCCTGATCGACACCAGCGAGCTGTACGTCGAGGCGGAGGTCGACCAGCTCGACGCGCCGGACGTGGCCGTCGGCCAGACGGCCGAGGCGATCATCGAGCCCCTTCCGGACGAATCGTGGAACGTTGATTTGGTCGAGATCGGCGGGGTCGCGACCTCGAGCGGGAACAGCACGGTCGTCAGTGTGAAGGCCCTCCTCTCCGAGGCCGACTCGAGCGTCCTGGTCGGCTACACGGTGGAGATGGAGATCCTCACCTCGTCCGCCGAAGACGTGCTCATCGTTCCGATCACGTGTCTCCTCGAGGGACCGAACGACCGGTGGTTGGTCATGAAGTTCGTCGATGAGGAGCCGACGCCGCAGCCGGTCGAGATCGGCGCGATGGACGACCAGTACGTCGAAATCGTCAGCGGCCTCGAGGAAGGAGACGTCGTCGTCCCGCAGGCGCCGATCGTGACCACGTCGTCCTCGAGCGAGAACGAGCAGATGCCGGGCGGGTTCCCCGGCGGCGGGATGCCGGGTGGTGGATTCCCGGGGATGCCATGATCGAACTGACAAACGTCACCAAGGACTACCCGATGGGCCAGGTCGTCTATCGGGCGCTGCGCGGTATCGATCTCGAGATTCACGAGGGCGAGTTCGCGGCGATCACCGGGGCATCCGGATCGGGGAAGTCGACGCTGATGCACGTCATCGGCGCGCTGCATCGACCGACGTCCGGACAGGCCATGTTCGACGGGCAGGACCTCGGCGCCCTGTCCCGCGAGGAGCTCGCGAGGATCCGCAACGCGAAGATCGGGTTCATCTTCCAGCAGTTCTTCCTGTTGCCGCGTTCGACAGCCCAGGCCAACGTCGAGCTTCCGCTTGCGTACGCAGGGGTCTCGCGCAGGAAGCGGGCCGAGATCGCGCGTGCATGCTTGGAGCGCGTCGGGTTGGGCGAATACACACACCATCGGCCGACGCAGCTCTCCGGCGGGCAGTCCCAGCGCGTGGCGATCGCGCGCGGTCTAGCGAACTCGCCGCGGCTCATCCTCGGCGACGAACCGACCGGCAACCTCGACAGCCACACGACCGAAGAGATCCTGGCTCTCTTCCACTCGGTGCACGATGAGGGGAAGACGGTCGTCTTGGTCACCCACGAACAGGAGATCGCCCAGGTCACGAAGCGCGAGATCGTGCTGAAGGACGGGTTGGTGGAGGAGGATCGAAATGGGTCTGCGTGAGTTGCTTCGGACCGCGCTTCGCGCGCTTCAGGCGCACAAGATGCGGACTTCTCTGTCGGTCCTCGGAATCGTCATCGGCGTCGCCGCCGTGGTCGCGGTCATCGCGCTCGTCAACGGCGCCACCGCGAACGTCGCGGCGCAGATCTCCGGGCTCGGGATGAAGACGATCACGATCAACATCTTCCCGGGCGCGATCTCGTCCGCGTCGACGCTGCGCGCGCTGACCGAGGAGCTGACGGACAAGATCAGTGCGGCCGAGTCGGTCTCGCAGGTGGTTCCGACGTCCTCGTCGCGGGCCACGGCGGTGATCGCCGGAGAGGAGTGGGACGCCTCGCTGAGCGGCGTGACCTCGGAGTACCAAGACCTCTTCGACGACTTCGAGCCGACGAGCGGGCGATTCATCCACGCCCTCGACGAGGACCGGAAGGTCGTCGTCCTCGGCTACGAGTTCGCGTCCGAGTACTTCTCGGACACGGATCCGGTCGGAGAAGAGCTGACCCTCATCATCTCGAACCAGAAGGTTTCGTTCACCGTCATCGGCGTGATGAGCGAGGCGGGGACGGTCGGATTCCAGAACCTCGACGACGCGATCTACGTGCCGCTCTCCACGCTGCAGTTGCTCTCCGGTTCGCGCCAGTTCAGCTCGTACATCGCGCAGGCGGCGGACGAGGAAGTCATCGAGCAGGCGGGCGCCGAGATCGAGGCGATCCTCGAGGACGTGATCAGCGCGTCGAGTACATCGACGACCGGCTTCTGGCGCGGGCGGAGCCCGTACTCAGTCACGCTTCAGAAGGAAGCGATCGAAAGCTACGAGGAGACGATCGGCACGATGAGCCTGATCCTCGGGGGCGTCGGGGCGATCAGCCTGCTCGTCGGCGGGATCGGGATCATGAACATCATGCTCGTATCGGTGACCGAGCGGACCCGAGAGATCGGAATCCGAATGGCGATCGGCGCGCGGCCGAGCGACATCCGGACGCAGTTCCTCGTCGAGTCGATCATGATCAGCATCCTCGGCGGCTTGATCGGCCTCGGGATGGGATGGCTCTGCGCTTGGCTCGGTTCGCTGTTCGGCGACTGGCCGTTCGTGATCTCGATCACGCCGGCGCTTCTCGCCTGCGGCTTCTCGCTCCTCATCGGGGTGACCTTCGGCCTCTACCCGGCGCTCCGCGCCGCCACGCTCGATCCGGTCGAGGCGCTACGATACGAATAGGTGACGGCCCCTGAATCGCGGTCTTCCTCCCGCGCGATGCCCCGGCTCACGCCGCCCGGTCCGCGGGGACGACCATAGGCCACTCGCCTGACCGGAGTGGGCGCTGTATCCTAGTCACACCGCGAGCGTGAGGAGCAGTGCATGGAACGGGCGATCACCTGGCTGGGCGAGACGACGGGACTCGGTTCTCAGACGGTGGGCAAGCTTCTGCTCACCGCGGCCATCGTCGTGCTCGCGTGGTTGATCCGATGGGCGTGGATCGCGGTGGTGCATCGAAGGACGGACGATCCGCGAGTCCGGTATCGGTGGAGAAAGACCGCCACCTACTCTCTCACGATCGTTGGACTGATACTCATTGGGCGTACCTGGCTCGAAGGGATCCAATCGCTGGTCACGTACTTGGGGCTCGTGTCGGCCGGAATCGCCATCGCACTACGAGATCCGATCGTCAACTGGTTCGGCTGGATGTTCATCGGCTGGAGGCGCCCGTTCACGGTCGGAGATCGAATCCAGATCGGGTCACTACGTGGGGACGTCATCGACATCGGGGTCTCGACGTTTTCCGTTCTCGAGGTCGCCGCTCCGGAGATCGGCGAGCAGACGACGGGGCGGATCGTCCACGTACCGAACGGGAAGGTGTTCGTCGAGCCACTGGCCAACGTCACCCAAGGGTTCAACTACGTGTGGAACGAAATCCCCGTCACGGTCACGTTCGAATCCGACTGGCGTCGCGCGAAGACGATCCTCGAAGAGATCCTGCAGGACCGGGTCGAGTCCGTGACGGACGAGGCCGCGCGCTTCATCCGGGACGCATCGCGCAAGTTCCTCATCCGTTCGGCGAACGTTCACCCCGTTGTTTACACCCGCATCGTACCCGACGGGGTCGAACTGGCTCTTCGCTATGTGTGTGAAGCGAGGTCGAGGCGGAAGAGCACGGAATCCGTCTGTGAAGCCGTTCTCCAGGCCTTCGCGGCCGAACCGTCCATCGATTTCGCCTACCGGACCTCCCGGATCTTCCGGCAGACCGAGGAAGGCAAGGCGGCCCTCCGTACGGAGCCGCCTCCGTCCCATGAGGGGTGAGATACCATGCGAGTACGAAGCGTCGTGATCCTCGTGCTTCTTGTTCTGTTCCTGGTTGTCGTTGCGCAGAACACCGAGGTCGTCTCTGTTCGCCTGCTGTTCTGGGATCTGGCGATGTCACGCATCATCCTCCTGGCACTCAGTCTGGCGGTCGGCGTGATCGTCGGGTTCCTCCTCGGCCGGCCGTGGAGAAAGCGGGAGCTACACGCACGCGCCAAGCGTCCACCGGAGAGCGAGGGGTAGGACCCTTCGGAACAGGTTGTTCGCGGAGTCGACCACGGCCACACCGCGGGATCCCAGAATCGTCGACCGATCGACCCCCGCGCCCGAGACGCTGGCAGCCGATCGAAGTCGTGTATAATGCAACCGGTTGCATGACGAGGTGAACGCCACCGAGGAGAAGCCGATGAACAGCGAAACGGTCCGCACGATCGCCGATATCGCCCGCTTGGCCGGCGTTTCCAAATCGACCGTCTCCCGCGCGTTGAACGACAGCCCGCTCGTCGCCGACGAGACGAAGGAGCGGATCCTCGCGATCGCGCGGCGGCACCGGTTTCAGGTCAACGCGCCGGCGCGTCGGCTCAGCCTGCGACAGAGCCGCACGATCGCGTTCGTGACCCACGCCTACCACAAGGACTTCTCTTGGGCGGACCTGTTCGGGCTGGAGATCCTCGGCGGCATCACGCGGGGCCTGCACGAAAGCGGGTACGACACGCTGGTCCTCCACGTCGATCCGAAGGACACCAGGTGGGCGAGTCAATACCTGGACACCGGCCGCGTCGACGGGTTCATCCTGCAGACATCGGCCCGCAAGCAGTATCACGTCAAGGCGTTGCTGGAGATGGGGGCCCCGTTCATCGTCTGGGGCTTCCCGCAGCCGGGCCAGAGCTACTGCTCCGTCACCGGCGACGATCTCACCGGGGGGCGGTTGGCGACGGAGCACCTGATCCGGGCCGGAAGGAAGCGGATCGCCTTCCTCGGCGGAAGGCTCGGGGAACCGGAGGTCAAGCATCGGTACGCGGGGTACGAGGCCGCCCTGCGCGACGTGGGGCGGGACGTCGACAAGGCACTGATCGGATATGGAGACTACTCGGACACGTCGGGCGCCGCGGTGATGCGTAGCCTGCTGGAGCGAGCCCCGGACCTCGACGCTGTCTTCGTGAACAGCGATCTGATGGCGATCGCTGCGATGGACGTCATCCGCGAGGAAGGACGAAGCGTGCCGGCCGACGTCACCGTCGTCGGCTACGACGACCTCTCGATCGCGGCCCACAGCAACCCGCCCCTGACGACCGTCCGACAGAACGTCCCGGAAGCAGGAAGGCTGCTCGCCCGAAACCTGGTCGAGTACCTCCGAACAGGGATGGTGACGAACGTGACCGTGCCCGTGGAGTTGGTTGTTCGCGAGTCCGGATGAAGATTTCTTTGCCGATGATTGCAACCGGTTTCATAAAGCTACGGAAGTACGAAAGGAGGGCGCGATGAACCCTGCCGTCTTTTACGTCCTGAAGTGGGAAAAGGAGATCGAGAACCAGCGCGCGGCCCGCACGTCGGACCGGCGGACGGCCGAATCGGTCGAGCCGCCGCCGCGCCAGCACGAACCACAGTGCGCGGCGGCCTCGACCCGGCATCGGAGCCCTCGTCGGCGCGCGTGCGCGCTCCCGTGAGGGGGCCGCAGCACGTATGATGTCGGCAGGAGCGACGGTGGACAGACAAGAAGTGACTCGCCACGATCGAGAGGGTACCGAATGACTGACACGGAGAAGGCGAAGATGCTGCGCGGCGATCTGTACGACGCCTCGGACGAAACGCTGGTCGCGGAGAGACTCCGCGTCCGCGAGCTACTACACCGGCTGAACGTCGCGCAGGCCGGAGGGAACCCCGGAGCGTATTCGGAGATCGTACGGGAGCTCCTTCCGAACGCGTCGCGATCGACGTGGATTCAGCCGCCGTTCTACTGCGACTACGGATACAACATCTACACGGGGAAGGACGTCTTCTTTAACTTCAACTGCGTCGTTCTCGACGGCGCCAGGGTGGCGATCGGCACGCACACCCAGTTCGGTCCCAACGTGCAGATCTACACCGCGTCGCACCCGCTCGACGCCGACCTTCGGCGGAGCGGACTGGAGAACACCCGGCCGGTGTCCATCGGAGCCGACTGCTGGTTCGGGGGAAGCGTGGTGATCTGCCCCGGCGTGACGATCGGCGATCGGTGCGTGATCGGCGCCGGCTCCGTCGTCACCAAGGACGTCCCGGACGACGTGGTCGTCGCCGGCAATCCGGCGAGGCCGGTCCGGACGGAGGCCGCTCCCAAGGACGGATGAAGGAACCGATCGAAAGGAACGGGCATCGGATGGTATCGCCGGACGAGAGAGCGGAACTCAGACGACAGTTCGAGGAGGAGCTGACGCAGAACATCCTCCCGTTCTGGATGACCCACGCCGTCGACGAGACCAACGGGGGGCTTCACGGGGCGGTGACGAACGACCTCCGGGTCGACGACGACGTGCCCCGCTCGTCGGTCCTCTGCGCGCGCGTCCTCTGGACCTTCTCCGCGGCGTACCGGCGGCTCGGCGATCCGGCGTACCTCGTAGCGGCGGAGCGGATGTACGACGTCCTGACCCGCGTCTTCTGGGATCCGGAGCACGCCGGGCTTTACTGGCTGGTCGACCGCGAAGGCACGCCCATCGCGGACCGGAAGCACCACTACGCGCAGGCGTTCGGCATCTACGGCCTGAGCGAGTTCCATCGGGCGACCGGGGATCCCCGCGGCCTCGAGCTCGCCCGAGCGCTGTTCGACCTGCTGGAGGAGCACGCGCACGACCCGGTCGAAGGTGGCTACTTCGAGGGGAGCACGCGCGAATGGCGGCCGCTCGCGGACGCCCGCCTGAGCGACAGGGACCTCGACGCCCCCAAGTCGATGAACACGATGCTCCACGTCCTGGAGGCGTACACGGACCTGCTTCGGGCATGGGACGACGCGCGTCTTCGGGCGCAACTCGACGCCCTCCTCCAGGCCTTCATGCAGCGGATCCTCGACCCGCGGTCCGGGCACCTGCGGACCTTCTTCGACGATCGATGGCGCCCCCTGTCGGAGACCGTCTCGTTCGGCCACGACATCGAGGGAAGCTGGCTCCTTTGCGAAGCGGCCGAGACCAGCGGCGATCCCGCGTTGGAGGACGGGGCGCGCCGGCTCGCCGTCGTCCTGGCCGACGCCGTTCACCGCGACGGGATCGACGCCGACGGCGGGCTGTTCAGCGAGAGCACCCCGAACGAGGTGCTCGATCGCGGGAAGGACTGGTGGCCGCAAGCGGAGGGGATCGTCGGCTTCTACAACGCCTACCAGATCACGGGCGACGAGCGGTTCGCCGAGGCGGCGTTCCGATGCTGGCGGTTCGTGCGGGACCGGTTCGTCGATCGTGAGAACGGCGGCTGGTTCAAGCGCATCGCCCCGGACGGCACGCCGGATCCCACGAGAGGGAAGGCCGGGCCGTGGAACTGCCCGTATCACCACAGCCGCGCCTGTTTCGAGATGATGGACCGCCTGGAAGAGCGAGAGTAGGGGAAGCGATGCGGTACGGTCACTTCGACGACGAGGCGAAGGAGTACGTGATCACCCGGCCGGACACGCCCCTGTCCTGGAGCAACTACCTCGGCTCCACCGAGTACGGGGCGATCATCACCAACAACGCCGGCGGCTACGGCTTCTACCGATCCGGCGCGCGCGGGCGTTTCCTGCGTCTGCGGTTCAACGCCGTACCGATGGATCAGCCGGGGCGGTACTTCTACCTCCGAGACCGGGGGAACGGCGACTACTGGTCCGCCTCCTGGCAGCCGGTCGGCAAGCCACTCGACGACTACGAGTCGGTCTGCCGGCACGGCACGGCGTACACGATCATCGCGTCGCGGTACGCCGGGATCGCGACCGAGACGACCTACTTCGTCCCGCTCGGGCAGGCGTTCGAGTATTGGCGGCTGAAGGTCACCAACGAGAGCGACCGGCCGCGAGAGATCTCCGTCTTCTCGTTCTGCGAGTTCACCAACCAGTGGAACACGTACCAGGATCGGGTGAACCTGCAGTACTCGCTGTTCATCGTCCGCGGCGGAATGACCGACGACGGACTGCTGCGGATCGCGATCCAGGACCACCTGACGCGAGCGGCGGAAGAGGACATCGTCCACGACATCGCGAACCACGCCTGGATGGCTCTCGTCGGGGCCGACCTCGCCGGGTACGACACGAGCCGCGAGGCGTTCCTCGGTCCGTACCGTGCGTATCGCAACCCGCTCGTCGTCGAGCATGGACGGTGCACCGGAAGCGACGCCTACGGCGACAACGCGTGCGGTGCGCTCCAGGCGGATCTGGCGCTTCGACCGGGCGAGAGCCGCGAGCTGCTGGTGATGCTCGGGATCGGCGACGCACGCTCCGTCGGGAAGAAGACCGTCGCCGAGTTCGGGTCGCTCGCCCGGGCCGAGGAGGAGCTACGGAAGCTGAAGGCGTCGTGGCGCGCCAAACTCGGGAGCCTCGTCGTCGACACGCCCGACGAGGCGCTGAATCACACGATCAACGTCTGGGGACCGTACAACGCCCTGATCGCCTACGCCTGGTCGCGCGCCGCCAGCCTCGTCTACGACGGGCAGCGCGACGGCCTCGGCTTTCGCGATTCCGTCCAGGACGTGCTCGGCGTCGTCGCCGCGGTGCCGGACGACGCCCGCGCCCGCCTGGAGCTGATGCTCACCGGCCAGCTCTCGAACGGCGGAGCGATGCCGATCATCAAGCCGTTCGAGCACCGACCGGGACACGAGACGCCGCCGGAACCCGAGGCCTACCGGTCCGACGACTGCCTCTGGCTCTTCAACGCGGTCCCGGCGTACGTCAACGAGACCGGAGACGTCGCCTTCTACGAGAAGGTCCTCCCGTACGCCGACCGTGGCGAAGCGACCGTCTTCGGACACCTGCGACGGGCGCTCGAGTTCAACCTCGAACGGACGGGAGCCCACGGCCTTCCTTGCGGCCTGTTGGCCGATTGGAACGACTGCCTCCGCCTCGGCTACCACGGCGAGAGCCTGTTCGTCGGGTTCCAGCTTCGACTCGGCCTGACCGTCTACGCCGAAATCGCCGAGCGGCTCGGGCGGCCGGAGGAGGCCGCGTGGGCGCTCGATCACCGCACATCGCTCGACGCCGCGATCCAGGCGGTTGCCTGGGACGGCGATCGGTTCATCTGGGCGATCGGCGAGGACGGGACCGTCTACGGGACGCGCGCGTCCGACGAGGGCGCGATCTACCTGAACACCCAGGCTTGGTCGGTGATCAGCGGCGCGGCGACGTCGGAGCAGGCGGAGCGGTGCATGGAGACCGTCCACGAGCATCTCGCGACGCCGTACGGGTTGATGCTCTCCGCGCCGCCCTTCGTCAACACGTCGATCGACGTGATGCGCGCCGTCGTCTTCAACCCGGGGATCAAGGAGAACGCCGGGATCTTCAACCACACGCAAGGGTGGGGGGTGATCGCCGAGTGCCTCCTCGGCCACGGCGATCGGGCGCACGCCTACTACCGCGCCGCGATGCCGGCCGCGTACAACGAGCGAGCCGAAATCCGGCAGATCGAGCCGTACGTGCAGGGACAGACGACGTACTCGACCTTCTCCCCGCGTCCGGGGAACACGCGGACCTCGTGGTTGACCGGCGCCGCGCCTTGGGCCTACTTCAGCGCCACCCAGTACGTCCTCGGCCTCCGCCCCGAGATCGACGGCCTCCGGATCGATCCGTGCGTCCCGAGTGCGTGGGACGGGTTCACCGCGACCCGCCGCTTCCGCGGCAAGACGATCGAGATCGAGGTCCGCAACCCCGATCACGTCTGCCGCGGCGTGGAGACGATCGCCCTGAACGGCGAGCCGCTTCCCGACAATCTCGTCCCGGCGGACCGGCTTCAAGATCGAAACCGCGTCGACGTCGTGCTGGGATAGTCCGCAGCGAGGCTGCCGCGCCGCACTTCTGCGTAGCACCCGTTCCGTTGTCACTTTTCCTCATGCTTGTTAGACTGGTGTTGAATCGGTTGGAGGAGGAAGCTTGGCCCGCCTCGAGACGCGGACCTATGGCGAGTTTCGTCAAACGAGAAGGACGCATCGTACTCGGAAAAGGAAGGTGGGAAATGAACAGGTACGCTTCTGCGACGGCCTTGTTGGTGCTCTGCCTGGCGTGCGCTGTCAGTGCTGTTCAATGTGACGTCGAGGCGCTGTTCGCTTCGCCTCTGGCCGGTCAGAACATCAAGCAGCGACTGATCGCCGAGATCGATGCCGCGGAGGAACAGCTTCTGATCGCGATGTACTCCTTCACGGACGATGAGTTCGGGGCGGCGGTGATCCGGGCCCATCGGCGCGGTGTGGACGTCTACGTCCTGCTGGACGAAGGGCAGGAGACCGCTGCGGGTCGAGAGTCACCGAATCTCGCGACCGCGGGTATCCCTACGGCCGTGGAACACCAGGCCGGCCTCCTTCATCACAGCTTCGTGGTCATCGATCGGCAGATCGTGATCACGGGCTCCTACGACTGGTCCGACGCGGCCAGTGCCGACGACTTCGAGAACGTGGTCATCATCGATTGCGCGGCAATTGCGGCGGAGTACCTCAACGAGTTCTCGTACATCGCAAACGACCTCATGGGGTTGGGATGGGCTTGGATAGCGTCGCCCCCTCCCCCACAGTCCAGCGATCCCTGCACGGAGTGCCTCGCCCGCTTGAACGAGTCCAAAGAAAGCGACTTCGCGGAATGCCCGGGTGTGGACACGTATCTCGCGTTCCGCCTCGAGGAGTATCGACCGTACAACGTGTACTACTGCTCTCAAGCGGCCATTGAGACCGTCCTGCTGGGAGTCCCGGGTCTCGACCTGACGCTCGCCGAGGTCATCATCGAATGCATTTGCGAGGGGCTGTTCGACTGAGTTCAGCGTTGCCTCGGGGAGATTGAGGCACGCCGCGGGTAGCGAGAGCAACGTTCGGGCCGTTGTGGCCTCGTCGCCTGCTTGCTAGACTGGCTTCGAATCGGTTGAAGGAGGCCAATAGCGCGTGTCCGGGGATCATCCACAAATCGCCCCGCAGGAGTTCGTCGACAAGTGGCGGCGTTCGTCGCTCAAGGAGCGTTCGGCGTCGCAGGAGCACTTCATCGACCTCTGCCGGATGCTCGGCCACCCGACACCGGCGAAGGCCGACCCCGAGGGCGCGACGTTCACGTTCGAGAAGGGCGTCGGGAAGCGGACCGGCGGCCACGGCTGGGCCGACGTCTGGAAGAAGGGCTGCTTCGCCTGGGAATACAAAGGGAAGCACAGGGACCTCGACGCCGCCTACGAGCAGCTCCAGCTCTACCGCGATGCGCTCCTCAACCCGCCGCTCCTCATCGTCTCCGACATGGAGACGATCGTGGTCCACACCAACTTCACCAACACGATCAAGCAGACGTTCTCCCTCGCGCTAGACGACCTCCTCACCCGGGAGGGCCTCGCGATCCTCCGCAACGCATTCGAGCATCCCGAGCGCCTCCGCGCCGAACAGACGCCCGAGGGCGTCACCAAGCAAGCGGCAGCCGAGTTCGGGAAGCTCGCCGAGTCGCTTCGAAACGCCGGCCACGACCCGGAGAAGGCGGCGCACTTCCTGATCCGGATCCTCTTCTGCCTGTTCGCCGAGGACATCGGCCTGTTGCCCGAGGGGCTGTTCACCAAGCTGATCGACGGGACGAAGGACGATCCGGCGCGGTTCCGCGAGCTGCTTGAACAGCTGTTCGGGCACATGGCCGAAGGCGGCTTCTTCGGCCTCGATCGGATCCCGCACTTCGACGGCGGGATCTTCGACACCGCCGACGCCCTCCCGCTCGATCGCGACGGACTGGAGGTCCTCTCCCGCGTCGCCCGGCTCGACTGGTCGTCGATCGAGCCGTCGATCCTCGGGACGCTGTTCGAGCGCGGCCTCGATCCCGGAAAGCGCGCCCAGCTCGGCGCCCACTACACCAGCCGCGACGACATCCTGCTGATCGTCGAGCCGGTCCTGATGAGGCCGCTCCGGCGTCGCTGGGAAGAGGTCAAGGAACAGGCCCGGGAGCTGCGCGACAAATGGCGGACGGCCGACTCGGCCGGCGGGGCGAAGACGCGGGCTCGGCGGCGGTTGGAGAAGCTGTTGCACGGTTTCGCCGACGAGATCGCCGACACCAAGGTCCTCGACCCGGCGTGCGGGAGCGGGAACTTCCTCTACGTCGCGCTGCGGCAGATGCTCGACCTGGAGAAGGACGTGATCCTGTTCGCCACCGAGCTGGGTCTGCCGATGTTCTTCCCCACCGTCGCGCCGGAGCAGCTGTTCGGAATCGAGATCAACGAGTACGCCCACGAACTCGCCCAGGCCACGATCTGGATCGGCTACATCCAGTGGCTCCGCGAGAACGGCTTCGGCCAGCCCAAGGAGCCGATCCTGAAGAAGCTCGACAACATCCACGAGATGGACGCGATCCTCGCGTCCGACGAGGACGGGAACCCGAACGAGCCCGAATGGCCCGAGGCCGACGTCGCGATCGGCAATCCGCCGTTTCTCGGAAGCTTCCGGCTGCGATCGGAACTCGGCGATGACTACGTCGAACGGCTTTTCGAGCTCTACAGGGCCCGGATCCCTGGAGCATCCGACCTTTGCTGTTACTGGTTCGAGAAGGCCCGGGCAATGATCGAATTGGGAAAGCTGAAGCGCGCCGGCCTCCTCGCGACCCAAGGAATACGGGGCGGCGCGAACCGCAAGACGCTTGAGCGAATCAAGGAAACCGGCGACATCTTCTGGGCGCAGTCCGATCGCAACTGGATCCTCGAAGGTGCAGCCGTCCATGTATCGATGATTGGGCTCGATGACGGGTCGGAAGCCAAGAGAGAACTCGATGGTCAACTTGCCCAAAGAATCAACGCGGACCTTTCAGCGGTGGCTGACCTCACTTCTGCCTCCGCTCTCCCCGAGAACAGGTCCATCTGCTTCCGCAGCGATGAGAAGGGCGGACCGTTTGACATCGACGAGGAAACGGCAAGGAAGATGCTCGGTACCGGCGGCAATCCCAATGGACGACCGAACTCGGACGTCGTTCGACCGTACTACAACGCAAAGGACATCCTGCACCGTTGGCGACACTTCTGGATCATCGATTTTGGCTGCGATACCGGATTCGCGGAGGCCGCTCAGTATCAGGCTCCATTCGAATACACACGGGCTGTAGTCCAGCCTATCAGAGCTTCTTCCCGGAGTGAGAAAGAACGTACGAATTGGTGGTTACATAGGCGCCCTGCGCCAGACATGAGAGAAGCAATCTCGCCGCTTTCCCGATTCGGGGGCACGCCTCGTGTTGCCAAGCATCGCCTTTTCGTGTGGCTGGAGACACCAACCCTACCGGACTGCCAAGTCGTTGTGTTCGCCCGTGAGGACGACTACTTCTTCGGCGTCCTCCACTCCAAGATCCACGAGCTGTGGGCGCTCCGTCAGGGAACTCAGCTGGAAGATCGCCCGCGATACACGCCGACGACCTGCTTCGAGACGTTCCCGTTCCCATGGCCGCCGGGCAAGGAGCCGGTCGACGATCCGCGCGTCCAGGCGATCGCCGCCGCCGCGGTGGATCTCGTCGAGAAGCGCGACCGCTGGTTGAACCCCGAGGGCGCGACAGAAGCCGAGCTCAAGAAACGCACCCTGACCAACCTGTACAACCAGCGCCCCACCTGGCTCGACCTCGCCCACAAGGCCCTCGACGACGCCGTACTCGACGCCTACGCCTGGCCTCACTCCCTCAGCGACGACGACATCCTCGAACGGCTGCTCGCGCTGAACCTCGAACGAGCGGGAATGCAGGAGCAAGCGTGAACTCAAGCGAAACAGCCTTCATCCTTGGCTCCGGCTTCTCGCGCGCGTTCTCTGGGGCAATGCCGACAGTCGCCGAGCTGGCTGACAGACTCCGCGAGAGGGCGCCTTTCCGAGAGAGCCCGTACGACAGGCTAGTGGAGAATCCGGAGCTCCTGTTAAGCTACCTCGACTTGGCACAGCCGTGGAAGGATCCTGAGGAGGTCCTACGAGATCAGGCCTTGTTCATAGAAACTCAGAAGGCGCTTGCAGAAGAGATCGCCCGCTCTGAAGCGCAGGCGTTCAAGCATCCGGTTCCGGAGTGGGCAGCCGATCTGGTGCAGTATCTGCACGAGACACGAGCAATCGTGATCACACTCAACTACGACACCGTTCTGGAACGCACACTCCACAAGGCACTCCCGGGTAGGGCTAACCGCGATGGACCGCGGGAATTCGACCTCTACGATATGCCTCTTTCTGTTCTTCGCCTGCGCCAATCGGGAACGCTCGGAGGAGAAAAGGTAGACACGCTCCGACTGGTGAAGCTGCACGGCTCGATCAACTGGTTCTACTCAGGACACGAGGGTTTTCCCGGCGAGCAGATCTACTACCGAGCTGTGACTTCGGATTCTCCATCTCAGGATGATTGGGGACGCTCGAACGATACGGATAGAGAAGTCAGGCGTCTCACGAAAGACAAGACTCCCTTGATTGTTCCCCCTGTCTCGGAGAAGTCCCGTTTCTACGAAAACCGCACAATCCGGGCGTTATGGACAGCTGCTCGTGAGGCACTCGCCCAAGCCGATGAGGTCTGGTGCGTGGGGTACTCACTGCCCGAGACCGACCTTACGATGAGACTCTTCCTACGGTCAGTCGCTCGACCGAAGAGAGTCACCATCGTAAACAGAGTCCACGGCGCAAATGGGAGCACCCAGCAGATTCTGGAGCGGTATCGGGGGGCCTTCCCTGAATCCGAGATCGACGGACAAACCTTCATGGGCGAGAACTCAGTTCAGAAGATGACAGAGCATCTGCTGGGCGCCGAATCGGCGGTACGTAGGCCGTGATCTTCTTTAGGGCAGCCTGGGAGGAGCATGCGCCGAGTTCACACCATCCGACCAATGTTGAGAGGGAACATGACTGATCAAGAGTACTGCTCAGACTGGAGGCAAGTCCGTGTCTTCACAATGGATACGTCCGCGTTCTGGTATCCGAGACTGCTTCATACCGCCGTATCGCCGCTTTCCGTGCGGAAACAACACCACGACGTGTTTGTCAGCAAGTACCAAGCTCCGCTGGGCTACGACGATGGAGATACCGCAATCGAAAGCCTGACTCCTCAGTTCTTGTTCGAGCGGGACGGACAGCAGTGGCACTCCAGCGTCCGGATTCGTTTCCGCGGAAACGACGAATTCGAAGCCGATTTAGGCGTGATACTTGAGCGTGAATCCAGCCTTTGGTATAGCGACTTCCTGGACTACGATCTTCAGTCGGACCTTGGTGGATCCAGGTTCTGCCCCAATAAGGAACTAGCGGCCTCGCGTCACCGAGCAAGGCTCATCGCGGAGGTACTCTGCGCGAACTCCCGAGTGGTGCTGGATGCAATTGCCGCAGATAGGGGAGATATCAGATTCGAGCGAAACGAGAACGAGCTGAACATGCCCCTGGGAAGTACCTTTCGGTCACTGGGCCACATGGTGAGTAACGCGTGGGACTTGTCGGAGGGTGGATCGATACCTGTGTACGTGCTGCAACGCAGTCTGTACCCGCTGTGATTGTTACTGCAGTGGAAGCCGCGCTCCTTAGAAAGCAGTCGGCGGAATCCAGTTGCGCAAAGGCGAAAAGATACAGAAAGGCTGACAGAGTTCGTCCATCCTCCCATCTTCGCATTTCGCGCCCCGATGTCCAGCCGCCACAACATACAAACATCGCGTTTATCGGTTATGAGAAAGCCTCGGACTGAGGGAGGGGCTAAGCGTGATATGCATTACATCGCACAAAGCTCTGCCAAGGCGCGTTGCCGATTTACGCTCGGTGTAGCTGGTAGACAGTGTGTGTGTTGTGGTCGAAGATGACCTTGGGGTCGAGTAATCCTGATCCGCCAATCTCGCCATCTGGCTTCAGAAATCTATGAGCCTCTGCGACCGTCTTTCCATCTCCGTCTCTGAACCCAAGGCGCTGGCTCATTGTGCAGTGGGGGAGGTCTTCCGTGCATGGATGGTGGTGCTTGTTGTAGGCGTAGAAGGTTGTGAATACTCCAACTGCGGCCAATTCGCAGTAACTTCCTTCATCGAACATGGTACGGATGTCGTCTTCTGGGATGAAGACGACATCCCAGTTAGAATAGCGGGGCATGACGATCCTGATGACTGATTGCGAAACGCAGGTCCGCACGCGACTCGCTGAGTACCTGGCCGGGGAGATTCGGCTGGGAACCCTCAATGCATGGCTTGCAGTGTTTACTGTCGAAGTAGCCAACGATCCTGGGGCGATAGCGCTTGCCCGCGATATCCAAGTTCACCTCGACGATTTCACGGGCGGATATAGCAGCGAACCACAGACTAGGTATGAACTGCGGCATGTGCTTGAGCGCTGTGTTTGCGGAAGTCACGATAGCGTGAAGACCGACACTGCGACGGCTACGCTTGAGCAGCCGTCGTTGACTCCGACTGTGTCGATTCAACTTCTCCCAACTGGATGACTGCTCGCAGCGGGAATCTCGTTGCCAGTCGTCCGCTGACGTAGACGCTGAACCAGTGGACCCCTTCCGGTATCTCCAGGTTCATCTCAATCACGAGGTTCATTCCGTGATACCCGCCTTCGAGAACGATGGGCATTGACATCTCGAGCGAGAGAGACTCGCATGCGAGCCTGACCGTTCGCTTGCCTTTGACTCCTCCAGATTTGATCGTCAGTAAAGCGTAGAGCTTCCGGGATACCTTGTCCGGCTTCTGGACCTGCTGCTTCGCCTCTTCTGACAGAGGGACAACCCGAGTTGTCACTGTGTCAATTACCCTGATCGGCGAGAGGACCCCATCCTTCTCTTGCAGTACGCGCTCACAGAAGATGGCTTGGGTGACGTATGGTCCGCCGCGTTCTGGTTTGCTGCTGCTCATGTTCTCCTCCGTGTGTTTCCGCGAGACTCAACCCCTGTCCGTGCTCGCCTTCGCGAGTTCTGCGACCAATGCTGCCCGTACAATCTCGGATTCCGACTTCCCGGTCTTGAGGGCAGTTTCCTTCAGTTTCCTCTTAAGAGAGAGCGGCAATGAGACCTGCTTTGGCACGAGTGGGTCGTCTTCGTTCATCGGCTTCCTTGGCATTCTCGCCACCGCGTTCATTGTACAAGGAACGAATACTCTGTCAAAGGCTTGGGAATCGGGGGACGCGCACCCTATTTCGCTAGCTTTCTTCCCGCCTTTCGGAGTCGAAGCATCCGCCCGGGGATGGCTTCAAGACGCTCCCGGGATCGGCGGGGTCACAGTACGTGGTCCCGACCTTGCAACGGCGGAACTGTACCGCTTCCCCCGACTCAGTGCCCGCCCCGCCAAATCGCTAGATCCTAGGTTCTGGACGGCGTGCCTCGGTCTTCCGAGGCATCCCGGAGATTGTCCGGAGCCCCCTAGGATCGATCCCGACTTGCCTCGCGACCACGAATTGGGGACGGTCCTCGGCCTATCCTCGTCCGGCCTCGGTTGCGGAGGTCAACGGAACGAACTGCGTCTCGTAGAAGTTCAGCATCTGCGCCTGCCACTCAGCCACCTCGGCCCGTATGCTCTCCATGTTATCCGTCAGCACCCGCACAACCTGCTCATCGAGCTTGTTGTCTGCGGCCATCTGGGTAACGATCTCGACGATCTTGTCATCGTCCAAACCCCTCCGGTACGGCCGATCCTCCGCCAAGGCCGTGAAGACGTCAGCGACCGCGAGGATTCGAGCACCGGTGTCCAGCGTGTCGCCGGACAGATGGAACGGGTAGCCGCCGCCGTCGAGCCGCTCGTGGTGGAACGCCGCCCATTCCGGCAGCTGCCTGAGCCCCCCGATCGTGTTGAGGATGGTGTAGGTGAAGTAGGTGTGCTTCTTCATCACCTGGAACTCGTCTTCCGACAGCTTCGCCGGCTTCTCGAGGATGGCGTTGGGCACCGCCAGCTTGCCGAGGTCGTGGACGTTGCCGGCCACCTCCATCAACTGAACCTCGAATTCGGCCATCCCAAACGCCTTCGCGATGAGCATCGCGCTTCTCGCCACGCCGGAGGAGTGCGTAGCCGTGTATCTTGAACGGAAGTCGATGATGTCACGGAACATCTCAGAGATCTGCTTGAGCTCACGGATCCCCACCTGCTTCCCCCGGTAGGGTCCCCGGTGGAGCAACAGGGAGTAGAGCCGTGGGGACTCTAGGTCCAGCCAGAAGTCCTCGCGAGTGGACGCGCCCAGGAAGGCGTCGACCACGTCAGGACCGATCAACTTCCCGGCTTGTCTTTTCATCGCTTTCCGGAGCCTGCCGCATTGGTGCAGGATGTAGACATCTCGATCGACGGCTCGTTCGATCGTGTCCGCGAGAAGGATGATCTGCGCCAGTTGAGGTTGGTCCGTCTGTCCCGACTTCGACCGTGCGTCGTATCGGTCGTGGTGATGACGGACAAGCGGGGCCAGATGCTGAAGGAATTCGACCCGGCTGAGGAACGACGCTCCCTTGATGCAGTGGCTTTCCGTGTTCAGCTCCTCCTCTTCGTGAAGCTGGGTCTTCTCCTCGACGGACAGTGCGCCAAGATCGTGGAGAAGCGCAGCAGCAAACAAGGTCTCGATGTCGCTCGGCTTCACTTCGGCGTGACGGGCGACTTCCCAGGCGATGAACGTAGTCCGGATACCGTGAGTGGCAATCATGGGACTTGCGAGATCCATCGCATCGGAGAGCGACAGTAGCAGATTCCCGAGATTGATCTCGATTTCGTCGTACATTGACCAGCCCTCCCTGGGTTTCCGGATCCACCACTCGGAACGCAGTTGTTTCGCACAATAGTGCCGGGCCAGGGCGAGTGACAAATCGAGGCGGCGGGGTCACGAGGAAATGAGAATGGATTTCGCCTCTTGCCCCTTCGGAAATCCCACTGGCGCAACGCGCCGTTCCTCAGGAAGTAGCCAGCGGAATCCCGGACAGCAAGGGTCAGAGCGTCAGTTTCGAATTTCAATCACGGCTGAGGCGTGTCCCGCATTGCGGCATGAGGAGCCGACGGTTTCCAGGGACGCAGTCCAAAACTCCTTAAGGAGCAGCCTGGATTGACGCAGACGATCGTTTCCCCTACAGGCTCCGATGTGATAGGTTCCTTCCGGCAAAGGAGGCGATTATGCGCTCTCTGGCCTTGGGGCTTCTGTCGATCGCCGGTCTGCTCGCCGCGTCGTTCGCTTCCGCCGCGGTTTCGGGCGACGAGCTGTATCCGGTGGAGATCCTCCTAACGACCACGTCGGACTGGACGGACGTTCGCGTCCTCGGCGGGACGCTGGTCGTGGAGTCGTACGACGTTGTCGAAGGGGCCGGCGCGGAGGATCTCGCGATCTCGGCGGCAGCGACGCTCGCGGTGAGCAAGGCGTTACACGACGAGAGGTCGGTGAGCGTCCGCTTCCGCGGCTACCTGGCCGAGATCTCCTCGTCCTGGATGCAGATCCAGATCAACAAGGGGCACCTCGGCGCGACCACCGTTTCCCTTATGCCACACGACGGCTCAGGCACCAGCCCGCTGATCCGCTATACGCACCGCGGCGTGGTGCCGGGCGGTCCGCCGGAGAACTCCCGCACGTTCTCGTTCCGTGCGTCGGAGATCACGTCGCAGATCGAGCCGGAGATCGTTCCGGCGCCCTCGGCGTCGTCTTTCGGCGGGTTGAACGTGCTCGCTTTCTACTACCCGTGGTACGGCACGCCGGACGGGCCGAGCGGGGCGTGGGTGCACTGGGACCCGTACCGCGCGAATCGCGCTTCGACGCACGTTCCCGCCGCCGGCTACTACGATTCGCTCGATCCGGAGACCGTCCGCCGGCACGTCCGCGAGGCGAAGGCGGCCGGCATCGACGGATTCATCGCTTCATGGTGGGGCCTGCGCACGTTCGAGGACCGGGCGTTCCGCGTCCTGCTCGACGTGGCGGAAGAAGAGGGTTTCCACGTAACCGTCTACTACGAGGACGCTCAGGTATACTCCCAGATCATCGCCGACGTGAGCACCATCGTGACGCGTTACGCGTCATCGCCCGCGTTCCTCCACGTCGGCGAGCTGCCGGTGATCTTCTTCTACGTTCGGGTGACCGCGAAGTTCACCCTGGAACAGTGGGAGGCGGTCTTCAACACGCTGGACGAGCGCGGGAAGAGCGTCTTCGCGGTGGCCGACAGCCTCGCACCGGAGTTCCTGACGGTCTTTCAGGGACTGCATACCTACAATCCGGTGGCGATGCCTTTGGAAGAAACCGCCGAGCAGTACCGCTCGGTCTCGCTGGCCGCGAGGATCCGGGGCGCGCTGTTCGCCGCCACGGTCCTCCCCGGCTATCAGGAGGCCGCTCCTCGCTTCGGCAGCCCGAAGGCCGACCGGGCCGACGGCGCAACCTATCGGTCCTATTGGGCCGCCGCCCGTTCGAGCAAGCCGCAGTGGATCCTGATCACCAGTTTCAACGAATGGCACGAAGGCTCCGAGATCGAACCGAGCGAGGAGTACGGCCGGCTGTATCTCTTAATCACCGCGGAAGAAGCCGCGGCCTGGCGGGCGGGTGATCCTCCGCCAACCGATCCTGCGGCCGAAGATCGCGACGGCGATGGTGTTCCGGACGCCGAGGACTACTGCCCAGATTGGCCGGGGCGCGAAGAGACGAACGGCTGCTAGGAGAGCTTGGCTGCTGGGTCACGGTCCACTGTGCTTCGCCTGCTTGACCTGCCTGGTTTGACGGAAGCACGTGAGAAGGGGTCGTCCCCTTGCAGTTCGGCAATAGAATCTAACGACTCGGCGGAGCCAGTCGATGCCTACTCCGCCTGGCGGAACCGCCCGTAGTCGGAGACGAGCAGCCGGAACGGCGGCTCGTCCTCGTCGATCGCGGGGAAGCGTCCGAGCGGCTCGAGGAACCGGTTGTCGCGTTCGTCGTCGTTCACGCTCGAGACCTCCCCGGCGAGGACGCGATCCCCCTCGGCCCAGAAGCTGTGATACAGCTTCGGCGTCAGCGTAACGCTCTCCCCCGGCGCGAGCGTCACGACGTGACCGGCCGGGACGGTGTAGGTGACGCCGTCGGCGACGAACGTCACGTCGGCGTCGCTGAGGCCGTCCTCCGCGTCCGCAGCGTAGACACGGATCTTCAGCCGCCCGCCGCCGCGGTTGATGATGTCCTCGGCCTTGCTCCAGTGGTAGTGCATCGGCGTCACCTGATCGACGCCGACGATCATCGCCTTCTCTGCGTAAGGCTTCGCGCTCGTTCCGGCGCCCTCGACGGCGCCGTTCCGGAGGGTGAACAGGAGCAGGCCGAGCTCGTCGAACCGTCCCTGCCCGAAATCGGTCACGTCCCATCCCAGGCCCCGATCGAGGATCTCACGGATCCTCTCCCGGTCCTCCGGCCACGCATCGGGAGCCCAATGGGCGAACGGCGGGAGGAAGAACCGGTGGCGATCGAAGAAGTCGATCGCGTCCACGATGCGGGCGTTGATCTCGGAGCGTCTCACGGAGCCACCTCCCCGTTGCCATGTCGTGTCCCCGCGTAGCTATCGTAGAGCGTACGAACCTCGATCGCACCCCGCACCTGCTCGGACGTCCATCCCGGCGGCGTTGCGCAGGTGATCTCGACGTCTCG
>CAZFZM010000001.1:128143-187577 GCA_964523545.1 uncultured Thermotogae bacterium | reverse complement strand
GCACCTGCTCGGACGTCCATCCCGGCGGCGTTGCGCAGGTGATCTCGACGTCTCGACCCGCCGGCAGGTCGAAGTAGTTGTCGGAGAACACGCTGTCCGGAGCGCCGGACAACGCAACCTCCACGAAGCGCGCCAGCGAAAGGGATCTCAGTCTCACGACAACGCGGTCGTCTTCACACCGCGCGTCGGCCCGCAACGCCGGGTCGACCAGATCGAGGTGCTTGCTCGGAACGAACGGATGGACGGCGAGCGCCTGACGTTCGTCACCCTGCGCCAACTCGGTGACGAGCACGACGCCCCGCCGCGCTTCCCGGTCCAACCGATCGGCGAAGTCGAGCGAGACGACCTGCTCGCTGGACAGCGGAGCGGCCGTGACCCGCTGTTCATCAGCCTCGAGCACCTCGCCGGCCAGCGTCTCCAGGCACCAGCGGACGGTCCCGCTCCAATCCTCCGCCAGATCGCTCGTGAGGTGGACGGCCATCCTCGGCGGCTCGTCCAGCACCGAAAGCAGCACGGGGGCGTAAAACCGCCGCGCGAAGTAGTGCAGCGCCTTCCAACGCCCGTAGTAGTCGATCGACGACCACGACGCCACCGGCCAGCAGTCGTCGAGCTGCCAGTAGAGCGTCCCGCCGACGCGGCGCACGTGGCGTCGCCAATGCTCGACGCCGTAGCGGATGCCCTCGGCCTGCAGGACGAGGCTCAGATAGATCCAGTCGGCGAACCGGCTCGGTACCCGAAAGTGATCGGTCATCTGCGCCACGATTAAGCCGTTCCCGTGCCGTCCGCGCTGGTGATGTTCCATCACCCTTGAGGTGAGGTTCCGATCCTCGGGGTCGGTGTACGCCTCGACCGTCTTCAGCGTCGGGAAGGCCTGGAAGCCGAACTCGCTCATGAACCGCGGCAGGCACGAACGGAACGCCGTGAACGGCTTGCGGCCGTGCCAGACCTCCCAGTAGTGCGCGTCCCCCTGCGCTTGGCCGTTGGCGTCGTGGAACGGCGCGCCCGACGACGGCGAGCTCGGCCAGTACGTCACGTCCGGCGCCAACTCGGTCAGCCAATCGGGGAGCGTCCGATGGAAGAAGCGCTCGTAGGCCGCTTTCAGAGTTTCCCAATCGGGAACCCGCGTCTCCTCGCCCGGCGTCTGCACCAACGACCGAAGCGCGGGGATGCCCCGCGCGAGCTCCACGAGCTCGTCCTCGGCCTCGAGCTTCGCCCATCCCCAGCTTTCCCAGCCTTGTTCCATCTCGTTGTTGCCGCACAGCAGCGCCAGGCTGGCTCGATGCCGAATCCGGCGCACGTTCTCCTCGACCTCTACGCGGAGGTTCTCGAGGAAGCCGTCCTCGTCCAGCGGATAGACGCTGCACGAGAACGGGAAGTCCTGCCACACGAGGAGGCCGTAGCGATCGCAGAGATCGTAGAATCGCTCGGATCCGTAGAGGCCGCCGCCCCACACGCGGAGCATGTTCTGGTGCGTCGCTGCGGCGTTGGCGATCAGCCGCTCGAGCTTCCCGTCGCTGACGCGATGAACGAACGCGTCGGGCGGAATCCAGTTCGCTCCCTTCGCGAAGACGGGAACCCCGTTGACGAAGAACCGAAACGATTTCCCCCATTCGTCGGGCTCCTGCCGAAGCTCGAGCGTGCGGATTCCGAGCCGGAAGCTTCGCTCGTCGATCGTCTCTCCGTCCGCCACGAGGGTGACGAGGACATCGTAGAGCGGCCGGTCGCCGTATCCGTTCGGCCACCAGAGCGTAGGGCGTTCGATCTTCACCTCGACAACGCCCCCCCCGTCGTCGATCCCGCAACGCGCAGCGAGCGGCGTACCGCTGTCCGGAGGGGCGACGCGCAGCACGGCTTCGAGCGTCGCGTTCGCCCACCGCTCCGCGTGGACACGGGCTCGGATCGTGACGCCGTCTTCGGCATGGACCTGGCGGAGCTCGACGTCGACGAGCCGTGCCGTGGTTCGCCCTTCGAGCCACACGTCCCGCCAGACGCCGACCGAGGGGAGCTTCGGTCCCCAGTCCCAACCGAACTGGCAGGGCGCCTTTCGAATGTGCGGGGCGCCGGCGATCTGATCGGCCACGCTCGTCATCGGCCGCCTCGCCTGCTCCGCGCTCGCCGCGGCCGTCGGACTGACAAACCGGATCTCGAGCGTGTTCTCCCCCTCACGGACCCGATCCGTGACGTCCCATCGCCAGCTTCGGTGTTGGTTGTTCGTCGAGCCGAGCGTCGAGCCGTTCAGGACAACGGTCGACAGCGTGTCGATCCCGTCCGCCACCAGGAAGAGCTTGTCCTCGGAGAGCAGCTCGCGCGGTACGTCGAATCGCCGACGATACTCCCAATCCGCGTCGGAGACCCACGCGACCAGCAGCTCGTTGTCTCGGAGGAAGGGATCGGGAATCCTCCCGAGTTCGAGAAGATCCGTGTGCACGCAGCCAGGGACCTGAGCCGGCAGCCACTCTTCGCTACCGGCCTCGCGGAACTCCCACGCACCGGCCAGCGAGTGCACGCGCATCGCGATCCTCCCTTCAGTCGTCGGACGGACGCCCGGCACAGGCGACGCGGTGCCCCGGTTCGATCTCGATCAACTCGGGTCGTCGATCCTTGCAGCACGGCCTTCGCTCCGATTCCGGGCAGCGTTCATAGTACACGCAGCCGGTCGACAGGGCCTCCTGTTTGGCTCGGAGCTCGATCTCCACGTCCTCCCACTTCCGGTCGAGCCGCGGAACGGACGCCATCAGCATCCGCGTGTACGGATGGACCGGGTTGTCGTAGATCTTCTCCGTGTCGCCGATCTCGACGACGCAACCGCGATAGAGAATCGCGGCCTCCTCGCTGATGTAGTAGCCGAGCGAGAGATCGTGCGTGATGAACAGAACCGCGAGGCCGCGCTCCTTGAGGTCGGCAAGGAGGTTGAGGACGTCGATCCGCGTCGACGCGTCGAGCATGCTGATGATCTCGTCCGCGACGAGGAAACGGATGTCGAGGAGCAACGCACGGGCGATCAGGAAGCGCTGCAGCTGTCCGCCGCTCAGCTGGTGCGGGTACTTCTCCATCACGTGCCGGGGGTTCAGCCCGACCGATTCGAGGGCCCCGTGAACCTTCTCGTTCCATTCGCGGTCCTTGCCGCCGGGATAGAAGTGGCCGCGGATGATCTCGAAGATGCGGTCTGCCTTGAAGATCGGGTTATACGAACTGAACGGATCCTGGAAGACGCCCTGCACGTTTCGGTAGTACGCCTTCAGTGCCCCGCCCCGGAGCGTCGAGATGTCCCGGTCGTCGAACGTGATCTTCCCACCGGTGGTCCCGATCAGCCGCAAAATCATCTTGCCGATCGTGCTCTTCCCGCTTCCGCTCTCGCCGATCAGCGAGACGACCTCACCGTCTTCGACAGTGAAGCTGACGTCGCTGACCGCGTGAAGCTGCTTCCCGCCGAACGTGCCGACCCGATACGTCTTCGATGCGTTCTCGAGCCTAAGCATCCGGACCGGTTTCCTTCCAGCAGGCGGCGAAGTGGCCGGACTCGATTTCGAGAAACGGCGGCACTTCGACGCACTTCTCGAACGCGGCCGGACACCGCTCCCTGAACCGGCATCCTTCCGGCGGGTCGAGCAACAGCGGTGGCTTCCCGGGGATCCCTTTCAGGCGCGTCTCGTCGTGCTTGATACCGACCTTCGGCAGCGAGGTGATCAGCAACTTCGTATACGGGTGCCTCGGCGAGTGGATGATCGTTTCGGTGGGCCCCTTCTCCGCCAGCTGGCCGGCGTACATGATCAGGATGCTGTCGGCGATCTGGTAGAGGATCGACATGTCGTGCGTGATCACGATGATGCTCTTGACGATCTTCCGGTCGCGGAAGTCGACGAGCATCTTCGCGACCGCCTTCTGCGTCGAAACGTCGAGCGCCGACGTGATTTCGTCCGCCAGAAGAAGCGACGGATCCATCAGCGTCGAAAGGACCATCACCATCCTCTGCTTCATTCCGCCCGACATTTCGATCGGGTACATCTTCAGGACGTTGCGATTGAGCTCGACCAGGTCGAGCCGCTTCTCCAGCTCGGGCAGCGCGCGCTTCGGGTCGATGCCGCGCGACCGAAGAAGCTCCGCCGCCATTCGACCGACTTTGCGCGTCGGATTCATCGCGTTCATCGCGTACTGAGGGATGACCGAGATCTCCTTGAACCGATACCGGTTCATCGCCTCGACGTCGGCAACCGGCAACTCCCGATCGTCGAGCTGGACACGCCCGCCGACGTGACGCATCGGGGGGACGAGGAGAATCAGGCCGTTCGCGAGCGTCGTCTTCCCGCAGCCCGACTCTCCGGCCAGCCCCATGATCTCGCCGTCCGCGATGGAGAACGTCGCGCTCTCCAGCGCGCGGACGTCTCCGCGCAGGGTCTGGTAGTAGACCGTCAGGTTCTCGACTCGCAGGCTCACGTTCTCACGTCTCTCTCAGTTTCGGATTGAAGACTTCGTCGAGGCCGACGTTCATGAAATACAGCGCGCCGACGATCGCCGCGATCGCGGCACCCGGTGGAACGAACCACCACCACGTTCCGAGCGGGAGCGCGCCCCAGAGGACGGCGTATTGCATCATGATGCCGAGCGAGAACCCGGTCGTCGGGCCGAGTCCGATGAAATCGAGCGTCGCGGCGATCAGGATCGCACCGCCGAACTGAAGGATGAACGCCATGACCAGGTACGACATCATGTTCGGCGCGATCTCGGTGAAGATGATCCGTAGCGGTTTCATCCCACTCATCCTCGCCAGGTCGACGAACTCCCGCGATCGAAGGGACAGCGTTTGGGAACGGATCGCCCGTGCTGCCCAAGGCCAGGCAGTCACTCCGATGAAGACGCTCTCCAGGATCAGTCCACGAACCTCGAAGTACGCCGAGATGATCAGCAGCAACGCGAACGTCGGAATCACGAGGACGATGTTGGTCAGTACGTTCAGGTTCTCGTCGATCATCCCTCCTCGATACCCGGCGACGAATCCGACGAGCATCCCGATCAGCGTGGCGAGACCTCCGCCGAGCGCACCCACAACGAACGTCGCCCGCAGGCCGGCCACGAACTGCGCGAAGACGTCCTGACCAAAGAACGTGGTCCCGAACCAGAAGTCGGTCGACGGCGGATCCGACATCGGGCCAATGAACGCTTCCGGATCGTGGTCCGTGAGCAGCGTGCCGACGGCAGCCAACACGAGGAAGAAGAGGACAATGCAGGCGCCAATCTTCAGCTTGTTGTTGCGGAGAGCGAAGTAGAGGAACTCGTTGCGCTTCCTCTTTCCCGTCGCTTCCGCCATCGCTACTCCCCCACCATTCCCTTCCGCGTTCTTGGATCGACGATGACGTAGGCGATGTCGATCAGGAAGTTGGCCAACAGGACCCCCATGATGATGAACAGGAAGCACCCCTGCACGAGGAAGTAGTCCTGGTTCTGGATCGCCGCGAGAATAAGATAGCCGATGCCCGGATACGAGAAGACAACCTCCGTGACAAGGGCACCCGCGACGATCACGCCCAACTGCAGCGCCAATCCGGTGATCTGCGGAAGGATCGCGTTCCTGAACGCATACTTCCTGATCAGTTTTCTCGGCGCTCCGAGCGCCTCCAAGTAGTGCGAGTAGTCCGCTTCCAGCTCATAGATGATCATGTTCCGCATCCCGATCGCCCAACCGCCGAAGAAGATGATGAACAGCGAAGCAAACGGAAGGAACCAATGTTGTAGGACGCTTCCGACGAACGTCCACGTGAGGTCGGTTCCCATTGTGTAGCTGTATGCGCCCGCGATCGGGAACCAACCCAGGATGATCCCGAACAGCCAGGCGAGCAGGATCCCAAGCCACATGTACGGGGTCGCCGTCAGGAGATATGCGATCGGCAATGCCGTGTTGTCCAATCGCTTCGTTCGGGCGGCAAACGCGCCGAACTTGTTCCCGGCCCACCAGCTCAGCAGGATCGCTGGCAACAGCAAGAAGATGTCGTACGGTACGGCGTCCTTGATGACGTCGGCCACGGGTGTCGGGAACAGGTAGGTGCTGATGCCGAGGTCGCCGTGGAACAGCGCGTTCCAGAAATTCAGGTACTGCTTCCAGACCGGGAGATCCAACTGGAACGCATGCGTGTAGTAGGTGTACATCCTCTCCGCGGCGTTCGCGTTCAGCGCCGCTCTCGCCAGCATGTTCTGGATCGGATCTCCGGGCATCAAGCGTGGGATCAGCCAATCGATCGTAACCGCGAGGAAGAAGGTGACTAGGTAGATCAGTAGCTTTCTTCCGAAGTAGCGTCTCACGCGGACTCCCGCCTACTGGGCGCAGATAGGAAACCGCCCCTTCCATAGTCTACCGGAAGGGGCGGTGAGAAGCTCAATCTACTCTGCCGGTTCTAGCTCGCAGAGCATCATCAGACCACCCAACTGCCAATAGCCTGACCACGTGGTCGGCAGGCGGCTGGGCGTGTTGTCTCCGTCGACCGGCCAATTCGTCCAGACGGCGTCGCTGTACTGCGCCCACAATCCGTTGTACCACAACGGGATCATCGGCACTTCAGTGAGCATGATCGTCTGAATGTCGGCGCAGGCGGCCTTCATTTCGTCGATGTCGGTCGTCGGAATCGCGGCCAGTGCATCGACCAGATCGAAGATCTCCTGGTTGTCGTAGCGGCCGAAGTTCCCGCTCTGCATCTGGGCTTGAATCGGATGCCTGAACAGGAGGTTGTACAGCGTCCACGGCGTGTTGCTCATCGCGGCCCAGTTGTTCAGCGTCATGTTGAACGTACCAGTCTGAAGTTGCGTGTTCCACGCGCCGTAGTCCGGAGTGACGTCCTCGACGTTGATCCCGGCGGCCTTGCAGCTGTCGGAGATGACCGCGATCGCAGCCATCCAGTCCGTCCATCCGCTCGGGCAGGTGACTTCCAGCGCAATCGTGGAGCCATCCGGTGCCTCGACGTACCCGTCGCCGTTGACGTCGACATAGCCGGCGTCGGCGAGGATCTGCGCGGCCATCGCCGGATCGTAGGTCCACCCAAGCTCTGCCACGACGTCCTGGTCAGCGAAGTCCGACAGCGACGGGAGAAGGCCCGTCGGGCTGGCGGCCGCGACCAATTGCGCATAGGCGACGTTGACGATGTCGTCGGTGTTGATGGCGTAGGCGAGCGCCTTCCGGAACGCCGCGTCGTCCATCGGTGCCACGATCGTGTTGAGGAACAGGACGGCCGTGTTCGCCGAGAGCATGTACGGCGCTTCCTCGAAGTACGTCGTGACGATGTTGTTGTCGGACAGTGCCGCTACGCCGGGCAGGAAGTGGTTACTCAAATCGAGCTCGCCCTTGATGACCGAACCGAGCGCAACGTTGTTGCTCGAGAAGCGGATATCGACAATCCGCTTCGGGGCGGGGTAGAGGCCGAGGGCGTCGATCGCCCACCAGTTCTCGTTCCGCACCCAGACGTTACGGTCCGCCGCGTGGGTGTCGTACAGGTAGGCGCCCGAGCCGATCGGACGCTCGTTTGCTCCGATGGTGATTTCCTCTTCCGTTCGGCCTTCCCACAGACGCTTCGGGACGATCGGGATGTTGTAGAGGTTGTTGTCGAATTCCTGGTACAGGGGCGCATCGGTGAACTCAAATCGCACGCCCAGGTCACCGACGGCGACCACACTGACCAAGTAGTCCCACATCGGCGCGAACCACATCGCCGTGTACTGGTTGGCCAATTCCATCGTGAAGACAACATCGGTCGCCGTCAATCGTGTCCCGTCGCTCCACCTGATGCCATCTCGGAGAGTCAACTCGTACACAGTGTCAGAGACCCACGCCCCGCTTTCCGCTAGCCATGGGATCATCATGTTCGACAACGGGTCGTAGTTGAACAGCGTCTCATATACCAAACCGAGCGTTCCGGTTGTGTTCGCAAGACTCCCCGGCTGGAATGGATTCCACGTGGACGCTGGGCCCCACGCCGCGCCGCCCACGTACAGCGTCTCGCTCCGCTCATACACCTGCCCGACGGCCAACGCGCCGAGCACTCCTACGGACAACAGCACCAACACCAGCATGATGATGACGCTCTTACTCCTCGACCACATATAGCCTCCCTTTGCTGCTACCTCTTGTCGCTCGCCGTTTTGCCCTTGCTCTTCGTCCGTTCGCATCACCCCCGAGACGAGTTTCCGGACATCTATCTAGTGGAGATGCTCGCAGGGACGCCCATTGGGACCGAGATTGCGAGACTGAGGAAGGTCGATCTTCTTGCGTGCGGCTGGCGAAGGACCCACCGCTTGGCTGAGAACTACGGATCCGCGTGCCGGAACGGCAACTGCAGCAGATTCGGGCATCTGGTCCAATGTGGCCTCCTTGGAAGCGCTCCCAACCATAGCACGAATTTCAGCGCGTGTCAAGCATCGTGTTTTATACGTTCCATACGCAGTTTAGCGCTTATAGAGCCTCGATCCAGCATCAACCTCTGTCCATTCGCACTTCGCAGATCTCGTGTCTTCGGACAACCTCTGCGACATATCGCAGTTCCAAGGGCGATTGTAGCGACAAGCTAACGATTGGCACCGCTCCCAACAAGTCCTTGCAGTTCCTCCCATCGCCCGGTCCGCGCCGTATGCCGGCTCGGCCCGGCAACGCAGCCGCTACACGCGAGATCCCCCGAGCCGCAACCATGGGAATTCCCCTGATCCTTACTGGGATTTCGGTCCCACGATGCGCCCGTGCGGGGAGGCTTTCCGTTCGTATCGCCACCTCGCTGGTGACCCGCGAGAGATCGACGTTGCGGAGTCTCGTAGCGAGGGATTGACAGACAAGGCCTCCCGTGGTAGGCTTGAAAGCGCTTCCACGGAGGTATCATGGCCCGAACGCTCGATGAGGTCGCAAAACACGCCGGGGTTTCCCGCTCCACGGTTTCCCGTGTCATCAACAACCACCCAAACGTCAGTCCTGCTACTCGTGCCCGCGTCGAGGCCGCGATTGAGAAGTGCAGCTATCGGCCGCATGCGGTGGCTCGGAGCCTCGCGACCAACAAGACCAACATCCTGGGCATGGTGGTCCCGGAATCCGTTACGAAGCTGTTCACCGACCCGTACTTCCCTCTGATGCTCCGCGGTGCGACGGAAACCTGCAACAGGCGCGGGTACCATATGATCCTCTCCTTGTTCACGGGCTCCGTCAAATCGAGCGTGATGCACGATCGCGTGGCTCGCAGCGGGTATCTCGACGGCGTGATCGCGGCCAACGCGTCTCTGGACGACAAGCTGATCCCCAGTCTGTTCGAGGAAGGGATACCGTTCGTCAACATCGGGAGGCATCCGGACGATCGCGTGAACTACGTCGACGTCGACAACATCGGAGGCGCCCGGATGGCAACCGAGCACCTGATTCGGCTGGGGCACACGCGGATCGCGACGATCAGCGGGCCGCTCGATATGACACCCAGTCAGGATCGCCTGGACGGCTTCCGCGAGGTGATGAGCACGTACCGCTTGCCCGTGCCCGACGCACTCGTGGTGGAGGGGGACTTCACGGAGGCGGGCGGTCGGGCGGCCATGATGCGACTTCTGGAGGAAGCTCCTACGGCGGTCTTCGCCGCGAGCGACTCGATGGCCATCGGTGCGATCAAGGCGATCCGAACGGCCGACATGCGCGTCCCCGAGGACATCGCCGTCGTCGGCTTCGACGACATCCCCTCGGCGCTGACGGTCGATCCCGAGCTAACGACCGTGCGTCAGCCGATCGAACGGATCGGTCAGCTCGCTGTCGAGACGCTCATCAACGTGATCGAGGGAGAGACGTCGGAAGGGAGGCGACCGTCGTCGACGCAGCGATTCGTTCTCCCCACGGAGCTGGTCGTGCGAGGCTCCTGTGGTTCGCGGTAGTCTTTCCCATGCATAGAACGACGAATCCAGAGGCCAAGCTCGTGGACAAGAGGTCCTCGCCCGTTCTCCGATCGCGAGCCACCGCCCGTCGGATCGACGGAGCGATCCGATGAGGTTCGGCCACTTCGACGACGAGCGCCGGGAGTACGTGATCCACCGACCGGACACGCCCCTCCCGTGGATCAACTACCTCGGGTCCGCGGATTTCGTCGGGCTGATCTCCAACACAGGGGGAGGCTACTCCTTCTTCCGCGACGCGCGGCTACGCCGGCTCACGCGCTATCGCTACAACGACGTCCCCGTGGACGAAAACGGGCGGTACCTCTACCTCCGGGACGACGGGAACGGAGAATACTGGTCCCCGTCGTGGCAGCCGACGCGCAAGAGTCTCGACGGCTACTCCTGCCGTCACGGCCTCGGGTACACGGTCATCGGATCGGCGCACGCCGGGATCGAAGCGGAAACGACCTACTTCGTCCCGCTCGATGAAACCCTCGAGATCTGGTCGATGCGGCTCACGAATCACCGGACCACGCCGGCCGCGCTCTCGCTGTTTTCGGCCGTCGAATTCTGTCTCTGGAACGCGCTCGACGACGCGACCAACTTCCAGCGCAACCTGAACATCGGGGAAGTGGCCGTCGAGGCTGGCGTGATCGTTCACAAGACCGAGTACCGCGAGCGGCGTGACCATTTCGCCACGTTCGCCTGCTCGGAGCCGCTCGTCGGGTTCGAGACGCAGCGCGACGCGTTCCTCGGAGCCTACCGAGGTTGGGACCGGCCGTTGGCCGTCGAGCGCGGAGCGTCGACCGACACGATCGGAGCCGGGGGCTGCCCCGTCGGCGTGCACCACGTGCGTCTCGACCTTCGGCCGGGCGAATCGAAGCGGATCGTCTTCGTGCTCGGGTACCACGAGAGCCCCGCCACGGAATCGGACGGCGGCGGTACGACGCCCGACGTCGGCGCTGCCCGAGAAACGATCGAGCGCTACCTCCGGCTGGACACCGTCGACGAGGCGCTGAAGCGCCTTCACGACGTGTGGGACCGACGGCTGTCCGCCCTCCGGGTTCAGACGCCCGAGCCGGATGTCGATCGGATGATCAACACGTGGACTCCGTACCAGTGCGCGGTCGCGTTCAATGTATCGCGCTCCGCGTCGAGATACGAGTCGGGGATCGGCCGCGGAATCGGCTTCCGGGACGCGAACCAGGATCTGCTCGGTTGCGTTCACATGATTCCGGACCGGGCCCGCACGCGGATCCTCGACCTTGCCTCGACGCAGCTCGTCTCGGGCGGTGCCTACCATCAGTATCAGCCGCTGACCCGGCGGGGCAACGACGAAATCGGGAGCGGGTTCAACGACGATCCGCTGTGGCTGATCCTCTCGACGGCGGCGTACGTCAAGGAGACCGGAGATTGGGAGATCCTCGAGGAACGGGTGCCTTACGGCGACGAACCCCGGACGGCCGAACCGCTGTACGGGCACCTCGTCCGTGCGGCAGACCACACGTTGGGGCGCCTCGGACCGCACGGGCTTCCGCTGATCGGACGGGCCGATTGGAACGACTGCCTCAATCTGAACAGCCATTCGACGGACCCGGACGAGCCGTTCCAGACGGTGCCGATACGGGACGGAGGGACGGCCGAATCCGTCTTCATCGCCGGTCTCTTCTGCTTGGCGGCCGAGGACCTGGCGGAGATCGCCTCCCGCGCCGGCGACGCAACGACGTCGTCCCGTCTGCGAACTGCGATCGTCGGAATGCGAGCCGCGGTCGCGGAACACGGTTGGGACGGAGAGTGGTTCCTGCGCGCGTACGACGCACGGGGCGAGAAGATCGGATCGCGAGAGAACGACGAGGGAAGGATCTTCGTCGAGCCACAAGGGATCTGCACGATGGCGGGCATCGGCGTCGGCGACGGGAAGTCCGCGGCGGCGCTCGACACCGTCAGAAGGAAGCTTCTGACCGAGCACGGGATTCTGCTCCTCCAGCCGGCCTACACGACGTACCGATTGAACCTCGGTGAGATCAGCTCGTATCCTCCAGGCTACAAGGAGAACGGGAGCGTCTTCTGCCACACGAACCCGTGGGTAGTGATCGCGGCGTGCCGCCTCGGGCGCGCTGACGAGGCCTGGGACTACGCCCTGCGAATCAACCCGTCCAGGCGGGAGGGGATCAGCGAGGTGCACGAATGCGAGCCGTACGTCTACGCCCAGACGATCATCGGGCGCGACGCCGAGGATCACGGACGAGCGAGGAACTCGTGGCTGACCGGAACGGCTTCCTGGGCCTACGTCGCCACGACGCAATGGATCCTCGGTATCCGGCCGACGTTCGACGGACTCAAGATCGATCCCTGCGTGCCTCCCGACGTCCGAGAATACCGAGTCCTCCGCCGTTTCCGCGGCGCAACGTACGACATCCGCGTCGAGAATCCGGACGGCGCCCCGGGCGGCGTCCGAGAGATCCGGATCGACGGAGAGCGAATCAACGGATCCGTCCTCCCCACCTTCGAAGACGGGGGAACCCACAACGTGATCGTCACCCTAGGAGGCCCTCCATGACCGAGCACCGCTTCCCCGAGGACTTCGTTTTCGGTGCCGCGACGTCGTCCTACCAGATCGAAGGGGCGTGGAACGAGAACGAGAAGGGCGAATCGATCTGGGATCGATTCGCTCACACGCCGGGCACGATCGAGGACGGAACGACCGGCGACGTGGCCTGCGATCATCTCCACCGCTGGCGAGAGGACCTCGACCTCATGACGGTTCTCGGTCTCGACGCCTACCGGTTCTCGATCTCGTGGCCCCGCGTCCTTCCTCGCGGAGTCGGAGCCGCCAACGAAGCCGGACTCGACTTCTACGACCGCCTCGTCGACGGGCTGCTGGAGAAGGGGATCCGGCCGTTCGTGACCCTCTATCACTGGGATCTCCCTCAGGCGCTCCAGGATCGGGGCGGGTGGCCGGCCCGCGATACGGTCGACGCCTTCTGCAAGTACGTGGGCGTCGTCGCGAGGAGACTCGGCGACCGCGTGAAGGATTGGATCACGCTGAACGAGCCGTTCGTCAGCGCCACCGCCGGCTACTACGAGGGGCATCACGCACCCGGCCATCGGAGCGAGGAAGAAGCGCTGGCCGCGGTCCACCACCTTCTCCTCGCCCACGGACGGTCCGTTCCGATCCTGCGCGAGGTCTCGCCGAACGCGAACGTCGGGATCACGTACGTGCTCTGTCCCTTCCACGCCGCCTCGGAGAGCGACCACGACGTCCTCGCGGCGCGGCGGCTCGACGGTGCGCTCAACCGGACGTTCCTCGACCCGATCTCGGGTCGGGGCTATCCTTCCCTGGCTCCGTACGACCGTTCCGTTCTCGAATCGTTCGTCCAGAGTGGAGACCTGGATCAGATTGCCGCTCCGCTCGACTTCCTCGGCGTCAATTACTACACCCGCAGCGTCGTGCGGAGCGACGCCGTGGCCGAGTCCGACAACGCGCCGCGAACGGTCCGCCCGCGCGACGAGACGACCGACATGGGGTGGGAGGTGTACCCCGAGGGCCTGTTCGAGGTGTTCGACACGCTTCGAAGGGAGTACGCGTTTCCGGCATACCACGTCACGGAGAGCGGCGCCGCGTACCCCGATTCCGTCGACAGCGAGGGTACGGTCCCTGACCCCGACCGCGTCTCGTACCACCGCCGTTACCTGACTCAGGTCGCACGGGTCGTCGACGCCGGGATCCCGCTTCGCGGCTACTTCGTTTGGTCGCTGCTCGACAACTTCGAGTGGTCCTTCGGCCTGGAGAAACGATTCGGATTGATCTACGTCGACTTCGAGAGCGGGAAGCGCACACCGAAGGAGAGCTACCACTGGTACAAGAAAGCGATCGCAAGGCGCACCGTCGACGGGATCTGATCGTGGTCTCGGGGAGCCGCGCTGCTCGGTGCCGTCCCCCGCGGCTCGTCCGACCGCCGGGGTCCCTTCGGAGAAGCGAAGACCCGTGAGCGTCCTCGTTTGCGGCGAAGCGTTGGTCGACCTCGTTCCCGTGGAGACCGAGGGACAGACGAGGTACGTTCCGATCCCCGGAGGTTCGCCGCTGAACGTCGCCGTCGGGCTCGCCCGTCTGGGCGTTCCGACGGACTTCCTGGGGAAGATCTCGACGGACGAGCCCGGCGAGACGCTGTGCAGCCACTTGAGGGCAAGCGGTGTGAGCACGCGGTTCGTCGTCCGAAGCCCACGCCCCACGACGGTCGCTCGCGTCAAGGTGTCGCCGGAAGCGGAGCCCGAGTACGTCTTCGAGATCGCGGGGACCGCGGATCGCTCCCTTGTCGCCGAGGATCTGCCCGAGACGCTACCGGCGGAGATCGATTCCGTGCATTTCGGATCGTATTCGATGGCGCTCGATCCGACCGGGAAGACGTTGACGGCGCTGATGGAACGGGAACACAGCCGGCGAGTCGTCACGTTCGACCCGAACGTCAGACCCACCCTGATCCCCGAGCCCCTTTCGTATCGTGCGACGTTCGCACACTGGTGCTCGCTCGCGCACGTGGTGAAGCTCAGCGTAGGCGACTTCGCGTTCCTCTGTCCCGGCGAGAGCCACGACGAAGCAGCGGATCGATGGCTGGCGGCCGGGACCCGTCTGGTCGTCCTGACCCGCGGCGATCGGGGGGCGACCGCCTACGCGCGCGGTTTACGAGTCGACGTCCCCGGAGAGACAACGACGGTGGAGGACACGGTCGGAGCGGGCGACGCGTTCATGGCCGGACTGCTGGCCGCGCTGTTCGATCTCGGTCGACTGGCGGTCCCTCGCCTGGATCCCTTGCCGCGGTCCGAGATCGTGCAGGCGCTCCGCTTCGCAGGAAGAGCCGCCGCGGTCACATGCTCGCGGCGCGGCGCGGATCTCCCAACGCGCCTCGACCTCTCGATGGAACGAGGTTGAGCCGCGGAACCGATCGGCTGCCACGAGGCGACGGGCGAACGCCTTCCGCATTGCCCCGAGGCTGCACGACCGCGCGGCGGCAGACCTCAGACCTAGAAGAGGGCCCACACCCCGCGCAGCAGCAGTGCGGTGACGAGCGCAACGCCCGTCGTCCCGCCGACGATGGCGAGCGTTCGGGCCGTGCCGAATTCGCGTCGGAGCACCGCGACCGTCGCGATACACGGTACGTAGAAGATCACGAAGACCGCGAAGACGTACATCTGCGCCGCGGTGAGCACCGCGGCGACCTGCGTCGTCCCGAGCGCCTGAAACAGCATGACGAGCGACAGCTCCTTCCTGAACACGCCGAAGACGAGCGGAATGCCCAGGACAGCCGGCAGTCCGAGCGACCACGTGATCGGCCGGGCCAGGAGATCGAGGAACGACGACACGTCCCAATACGACAGGAGCTCGAGCACGACGCTGCCGACCACGAGGATCGGCATCGCGTACCGGAGGAACTCACGGACGCGCAGCCATACCTTCGACACCACAACGCGCGGCGACGGGATCTTGTAGGACGGGATCTCGAGGATGAGACCCGGCGTGACGCTCGGCAGCACGGCCGTCATCCACTTTCCGACGAGTCCGATCACGAGCAGGTTGAGTACGTACAGCGAGAACGCCAGGTGCGGCCCCACGAAATACCCCACGAGGCCGTAGATGATCGTCGTCCGCGCGACGCAAGGCACCATGAGGGAGAGCATCGCCGTGACGAAGCGGTCGCGCCGCGACTCGAGGATCCGCGTCGCCATGACCGCGGGAATGCTACACCCGTAGCCGAGGATGAACGGGATCACCGATTTGCCGTGCAGACCGATCCGGTGCATCAGGTTGTCCGCGAGGTAGCCGGCCCGCGGGAGATAGCCGATGTCCTCGAGCAGTGCCAGGCCGATTAGGAAGGGTACGAGATACGGCAGGACGATCCCCAGCCCACCCCCGATCCCCTGGACGAGCCCGGAGAGCACAGCGAACGCGATCCCCTCCGCCGGGAGCTGGGTTCCCAACCATTCGAGGAGCCGATCGAACCCGCCGATCAGCGGTCCCTCGAGCAGAGTCCCTACCTTGAAGACCATGAGGAAGAGACCGTAGAGGATCGCGCCGAGGGCGATCGGTCCGAGCACCGGATGCATCAGCAGGCCGTCGATCCGGTCGCGCAGCGATCGGAGGGGAGCGCCGACCTGGGATGAGGCTTCGAACGTCGACATCGATCGGTGGTGGCGCTCGGCCGCGATCACTTGGGCCGCCGTCTGCCCCCGGAGCGAGCGGATCTGTTCTCTCGCGGCCTCCACCGGCTCGGCGACTTCGGGGGGCTGGCGGGCCAGTGTGTCCGCAAACCACGGGTCCTCTTCGAGCAGTTTGATGGCCGACAATCGAGGCGACGTCCCCAACCGGTCATCACCCGAGCCCGCCAACGCCTCCCCCACGCTCCGGATGACCTCCTCGATGTCGGCACTGTAGCTCGGCATCGGGTGTGACGCAGCCTGCTTGGCGGCTCGTACCGCCGCGGACACGGATTCCTTCACCCCGGTTCCACGAACGGCCGTCGCCTCGATCACGGGAATCCCCAGGTGGGAGGCGAGCGCTCCGGCGTCGATCGAGATGCCCTTCCTGCGCGCCTCGTCCATCATGTTCAGGCACAGGACGGTGGGAATGCCCAATTCGAGCACCTGATACGTCAGCTCGAGACTGCGGGAAAGCAGGGACGCGTCCACGATGTTGAGAATGGCGTCCGGCGGGTTCGTAAGAAGGCTGCGCCGCGTCTCGGCCTCGGCCTCGTCCAGTGACGTCAGCGAGTAGGTTCCGGGCAAATCCACGACTTCGATGCGCGAGCCGTCGACGAACGCTTCGCTGCTCAGGAACTCGACGGTCGTGCCTGGCAGATTCGACGTGTGCGCCTTGTACCCAACGAGGTGGTTGAACACCGTGCTCTTGCCGCTGTTCGGCTGCCCGACCAGGGCGATCCGCGGGAGGGGACGCGAGGAAGATCGCACGCTACGGCTCCTGGTTCTTAGAGGCTCGCTGCTCGGAGCATTCGGAGCAGACGCCGAAGCACTCGAAGTGCGTCCGCTGAAGGCGGAAGCCTCGCGACTCGATGCGTTTCAGCAGAGCGGCCGGCACCGGCACGTCGAGGATCTTGCCGCATTCCGAGCAAACGAGATGGACGTGATCGTCGCCATGAATCTCGTAGTGGGCGTGGCCCTCGCCCAACCCGTCGGTACGAACCAACTCGCACTCCTCGAGCACCTTCAGCGTTCGATAGACGGTGGCCAGTCCCATCTCCGGACGAGCGCGCTTGGCCAACCGGTGGATCCGGTCCGCATCGAGATGGGGGTTGGCCGTGACGATCTCGATCAGCAGCCTGCGCTCCGGCGTGATCCGCTTGCCCGCCGCGCGCATCTTCGCGAGCACCTGATCGACAACATCAGCCATGGGGGGCTCCCCGGTGCCTTCCATGACGTCCTCTTCGCGGCGTTCGACGGGACACGGCCAGCGGCTCCACGAGAATCCGCCGCGCGACACCGCGTCCCAACGCCACGCGCATTCCGTGGACCGTGACCAGCAGCGGTCCGTGCAGCGCGCCGCGTCCCTCCAGGGTCACGACGTCCCCCGTGTGGATGCCGAGACGGTTCAATCGCCACTGCAATCCGCGGCCACGATCGATCTGTATGACGCGGGCGCTGTCACCAGGCTGCAGTTGGACGAGTCTCATGGCACCAAGATGATAATGATTCTCATTCTCAATACAAGTCCGCGCCGCTCGAACCACGCGGGCAGAGAAACAGAACGGAGCGGCCGCGTCGAGGGGGGGCTACAAAACCGAACCCGCGTCCTCTCTTCGATGCGGCTGACGCCCTGAACGGGCCCCGGCCCTCAGCGCTCGTCGCGGATGACGACGCCGTTGTGAACGACGATCACGACGTCCACGAGACGTTCAACGTCCTCCAGCGGATTCCCGTCGACGACGATCACATCGGCGATCTTGCCTCGTTCGATCGTGCCGAGCTCGTCCCCCAATCCGCAGACGGTCGCCGCGTTTCGCGTCGCCGCCTCGATGATCTGCATCGGCGTCATCCCCGCCTCGTGCATCAGCCGGATCTCCGTGATCGGCATTCCGAGATCGAACGGCGTCGTGTAGCCCGCGAAGTCGGTGCCCAAAGCGACGATCCCTCCCGCGTCGACGAAGCGACGGAGATTCCGAGCCGCGACCGCGTCCCAGCTCAATCCGTGTCGCTGGCTGACGCCTTTCCACAGCTCGAGGGTCGGAATCCAGACCATGCCCAGCTCGACCATCCGGCTCAGGCAGTCCGTGGAGACGGAGTCGACCGCCATGTGGTTGACGTCGTCCACTCCGGCGTCGATCGCCATCTGCACGTGTTCGGAGCGCGAGACGTGCGCCGCGACCCGGACGCCCCGCGTGTGGGCCGTTTCCACGATCGCCGCGATCTCCTCCGGCGACAGCAGCGGCCATTCCCTCCCCTGGAGATCGTCCTCGATCGCGATCTTGATCACGTCCGCTCCGGCGTCGATCAAGCCGTCCACCTTCTCCCTGGCGTCCACCGGCGATGTCACCGGATGGCTGCCGTAGCCGCCGACGGTCGTCACGATCGGACCGGCGGCGACCAACCGCGCGTTCAAGGCGTCGCGGTTCAGTTCGTCCCTCTCCTCGAACACGGAAGGCCCACGCTCCAGCCACCGGGAGACCGCTCCCAGGTCCCGCACCGTCGTGACGCCCTCTTGCGCCCAAGCCCGCAAGTTCTCCGGGTCGTACCCGTGATGGACGTGCGCGTTGATGAACCCGGGGAGGATCGCCCGCCCCTCCACATCGATCCATTCGGCGTCGACGGGAATCTCGACTTCGGGGCTCGGACCGGCAGCAACGACCCTGCCGTCCCGGACGACCACGACGGCGTCCTCCGTCGGCTCGGCGCCCGTCCCGTCGATCAGCAGCCCGTGAATCAGGGCCAGAGCCGCTCCCTCATCGCTCGCCCGCGCGGGCGCCTGGAACGCCGAAAAGGCCATCATCCCCACAAGCAGGCACGCAGCTTGGCGCATCGGTTTCCTCCTGTATCCGTGTTGACGAACCCGTTTGAGTCAGTCGAGGCGAAGCGTGCCCTCCGTCGTGACGCGAACCCGGACGCCGTCTTGGAGCTCATCCAAGTCCTCCTCCGTGACCAGGACAACCGGAACGGGCTTCCCGTACAGCTCTTCGGCTACGACGGAGCCGAGGGCGGCGACCGGTGCAATGGAGCCGGTGACCAACGCCGCGGGGGCGATCTCCCGACGGACCAACTCGAGGAGGACGGCGCTTCCGGTGCTCGACCCCTTCTCTCCCGGGAAGACGAACACGCGCCCGGCGAGCGACGCACCACACCGGTCGTTTCGAGGGTCGATGATCCTTCCCGTCTCCGGGTCGATCCCACCCCAAAGGCTGATCGTCCGGTACGACCGAAGGACGACCCCCACCGCTTCTCCGGGGACAACGGCCCTCCCGCTCACGATCACGCCCACGGCGCCACCTTTCGCGTCACGACCCCGGCCACCGCCGATCGAACGCAATCCCGCACCGTGCCGAACGCGACCGACGCACCGAGCTCCGCCGGCGCGTAGTAAGCGCACTTCCCGGAGTTCGTCATGACAGCCGGCGCCCGGTCCGCGACGATCGGCGAATGAAACGGGCACGTGTCGCGGACGATCGTCGCGCCGAACCGTTTGATACCTTCGAGCAGCCCTCCCTTGCACGCCAGCGCCAGAGAGGCAGAGTCGGACAGGACGAGGAACTGAACGCCCGGACGAACACGTTGCGAATCGAGTGCGCGAATCTCCGTTGCCAACACATCGAATTCGGCGTAGGAGAAGTGCGGACAGCCGAGGATCACCGCGTCCAGCTCCTCTCCCTCAACAGCGGACGACATCCGATCCCACGCGGCAGCGAGCGCCTCACGCGTCAGACGTACTTCCTCCGCGTCCTTCGACCCGTGCAGCGCCGTCTTCAGGTCGGGCGCCTCCGGCGTGATGCCAACGGCGTGGAACATCTCCACGGACCCCGAAGAGGCCGCAGCCGCTCCGAGCGCCTTCAGCTGCTCGCACGTCGCCGGTCGAGGGAGGCCCACGATGACCGGGATCCGTTCTCCGACGAGCTCGCCGATCAAATGCCCCACCACCGCCCACGCGGACGGATTCGCCCAAGACGCCTCGCCCGTCTCGGGCACGCGGACGACGAGCTCCCCGCGACGGTTCTCGGTTCGATGAAGCCCCGTATACGGGACCCGTCCGGTGATCGCGGCGCAGACGTCCAGGAAGTCCGGGTACCGGATCGTCCTCGCGCCGAGGACCGAGTTCGCGTAGACGACGGCGTTCGACTCCCCCCAGGCGATCTGCTGTCCGAAGCGGGGCGACAGGTAGCCCTGGTACGGGGCGCAGGTCCACGTCGGAACGCAGCCGAGCCGCCGGTACGATTCGGCGATCCGCGTCGCTCGCTCCGCGAACTCCCTCGGAACGCCGAGCTCCTTCCAGTGCTCCAGATCGAGCGAGACCATGCTCAGCGTCGTCGGCACGCGGACGCGCCCGCCCTGCTCCGCCAACCGATGGACGAACTCCAGGTTCGATTCCGACATCAGCGCGCACGCGTCGATGTGCGCCTGCTCGACCGAGATCAGGTCGGACGCCTCGACGGCCTCGGCCATCCGGACGACAACGGACATCGCGAAGCGAGTCGCCTCGCCGAGGTCGCCGTTCAGCATCGATCGATCGAGGTCGTTCAGCCGTACGTTCACGCTCGCCGCCTTCCGGAGATCGTGGCCGGATTATAGCCGTCGGTGCTCGGCCGCGATCCCGCGAACCCGAGGCGGACTTGCCCGCCGAGCGCCTCGGACCCACAATCCGTCCAGCGACAGACCGCTTTCGCTGATTCCGCCGAAGGGAGGATCGCGTGCACCCGAAGCTGCCGTCCGACTGGAATCCTCCGCGCGACGGTCGGTCGTACCGGACGATCGACGCGCACACTGCGGGAGAGCCGCTCCGCGTCCTCGTCGACGGCCCGGAGATCCCCGGAGCGACGATCGCGGAGAAGCGCCGGTTCGCGGAGACCCACCATGAGGCGCTGCGAACGGCGTTGATGTGGGAGCCGCGAGGCCACGCCGACATGTACGGATGCCTCCTGACCGAGCCGGTCACGAGCGCCGCCGACTTCGGCGTGTTGTTCATGCACAACGAAGGTTGGAGCACGATGTGCGGCCACGGGATCATCGCCGTGGCGACGGTCGCGCTCGAGTCCGGCTTTCTCCCGATGGACGCTCCCGAGACCGTCGTCCGGATCGACACGCCCGTCGGCCTCGTGCGAGCGACGGCGCGGGTCGAACACGGCCGCGTCTCCTCCGTCCGCTTCGCCAACGTGCCGTCCTACGTCGTCTCGCTGGACCGGACCGTCGAGGTTCCCGGAATCGGACCGATTCGGTACGATCTTGCCTTCGGGGGTGCGTACTACGCCTACGTCGCCGCTGGGGACTTCGGATTTCGATGCGTGCCTGGCGAGGCCGAGCGTTTGATCGACGTCGGAACGCGGATCAAGCGGGCCGTCGCGGAGGCCGTGGAACTCGTTCATCCGGACGACGAGTCGCTCGGCTTCCTGTACGGGACCATCTTCGTTGGGCCCGCCCTGTCGGATGATGCCGACAGCCGCAACGTCTGCGTCTTCGCCGAGGGCGAGGTCGATCGGAGCCCGACCGGGACGGGCGTCAGCGGCCGGCTCGCCCTCCGCTACGCGCGGGGGGAGATCGGACTCGCGGAGACGCACACCGTGGAGAGCATCATCGGGACCCGCTTCGTCGGGCGCGTCCTCGAGGAGACGACGTTCGGCGGCCGCGACGCGATCGTCCCGGAGGTCGAGGGAGCGGCGCACATCACCGGATCACACACGTTCTGGATCGACCCGCGCGACCCGCTGTCCGAGGGGTTCCTCGTCCGGTAGGCCGTCCTGCACCGGCCGGGCGCTACGGTCGTACAGGAGGTACTCGACCCTGGCGCTACCTGCTATGATGAGACCGATCGACAGCCGGGCACAAGGAGGTCGCATGGAACTGGCGCAACTGAGCTGGCCCGACGCGGGCGAGGCGCTTCGGCGCGTTCGTGTGGCGCTGCTCCCCGTCGGCGCAATGGAGCAGCACGGCCCGCACCTCCCGATCGGCACGGACTGGTACATCGCTTCGCACATCGCTCGAGAGGTCGCGGAGATGGACGATCGGCTGCTTCTTCCCGGGATCCAGGTCGGCGTCTCCGAAGAGCACGGTCAGTTCTGGGGGACGCTCACCGTTTCGCCCGGGGCGCTGAGAGATCAGGCGATCGCGCTGGCCCGCTCTCTCGCCTCCCACGGGCTCAAACGGATCGTGTTCGTCAACGGGCATGCAACCAACTGCAGCCCGCTGGATCATGCGGTGCGGCATTTGCGGGAGGAAAAAATCTACGCGTTCGTGTTCAACTGGTGGCAATCGGTCAACTCCACCATCGCGGAGCTGTTCCCCGATCCGACCGCTCACGCCGGATCGATCGAAACGAGCGTCATGCAGGCCATCCATCCCGAGCTGGTCCGGAGCGATCGGTTCGACGAGGCGAGTTCGGTGGACCAGTGGGGAACGTACGTCGAGGGCGTGCTCGTGGGATTCGACGTCGCCGACTTCACGGAACAGGGGAACGTCGGGGACCCACGGCTCGCCGACGAGGCGAAAGGAAGGCAAGTCCTCTCCGCTGCGTGCGAGGGCCTGAGCCGGTTCTGCGGTTGGCTGGAGAAGCGCTCGGAGGAGGAGCTCGCCCGACGTCCGCACGTGCCGTAACGGCCGGAAGCCGCCCGACCACTATCGGTCGGTTCCCCGCAGGCGCACCGTCTCGACCTGGTTGACCTTCGGTGGATCCCCCTCCAGGGCCACACCGTACACCTCTCGTGCGGTGAGCTCCGAGATGTACCCGTCGAGGACGTCGTCGAGCACCGCCGCCGGTTCCCGCTCGCGCGGGTCGCCGTATCCGCCGCCGGAGCCGGTCATAAAGCGGACGACGTCGCCGCGTGCCAGAGGCTCGCTCGAGAATCGACCACGACGCTCCACCGAGCCGTCGGCCCGGCGGATCTCGACGACGTTGGAGGCGCCCTCGGTCCCTCCCTCCAGCCCCCACGGAGGGAAGCGGCTGCGGCCGAAGCTCGCCGTGACCTGCGCCGCCGAGTTGGTGATTCGATAGTCCTTGACCAGCCCGCGCCCGCCGACCCATCGACCGTGCCCGCCTTCGGCCGTGTTCAGCTCGAAGCGATCGACGAGGAACGGGTAGCGCGTCTCGGCGACCTCGACCGACAAGACGTACGTCTCGCCGTCGCTCGTGCAGACCAAGCCGTGCTCTCCGTCCTTCCCGTTTCCGGCGCCCCACCCGCCGGCGTTCGGCTCGACACAGATGAACCAGTCCCCCGTCTCGTCGCCGATCCCGCTCACCGTCGTCCCGCAGACGCTCAGGAAGTGCCCGGCCGGGATCCGGTCGGGGATCGCCTCGGCCAGCGCCTTCCAGACGACGTCCCCGGCGTAGCTCGCCGACTCCCAGTAGGTGCTGACCGGTGCCGGTCGCACGGGATTGAAGACGCAGTCGTCGGGGACGACGACGCGGAGCGGCGCGAAGAACCCCTCGTTCGGATCCGCGTGCGGTGCCACGACGGCCTGGTAGGCGAACTTCGCCGTGCTCAGCGCGACCGACAGCGGACTGTTGATCGGCCCGCGGCACGTCCTCCCCGTGCCGGTGTAATCGATGACGAAGGCGTCGTCGCGGATCGTGACCCTCACCTTGACGAGCACCGCTTCCCCACCGAGCCCGTCGTCGTCGATGTACTCCTCCGCCGTGTATTCGCCCTTCGGCAGACGCTTCAGCTCGGCGAGCGCCTCCTGGCGGCCCTGCTCGAGGTACGCCTCGACCGACTCGAGCACGGTGCCGATCGAGTACTTCTCGCAGATCTGCCCCACCCGACGCGCCGCGACCCGAAGCGACGCGGCCTGGGCGCGCATGTCGCCGAGCGTCATCTCCGGGATGCGGCCGTTGCGGGCGAGGATGTCGGCGACGTCTCGATCCTCGACACCCCGGTTGAAGATCTTCACCACCGGGAACTGGATCCCCTCCTGATAGATGTCGGTCGCGTTCGCGGACCAGCTCCCGGGGTCCTTCCCGCCGACGTCGTTCCAGTGGGCCTTCCCGGCGGCGAACATCACGAGATCTCCGTCGTGAAAGATCGGCATCACCAGGACCGCGTCGTTCTGATGCGTCGCTCCTCCCATGTACGGGTCGTTCGTGATCAGAATGTCCCCGTCCTCCAATCCGCCGGCCCCGTACTTGTCGAGCACGTCGCGGACCGCGTCGCCGAGCACGCCGATAAACGCGGGAATCCCGTTCGCCTGTGCGATCATCCGTCCGGAGGCGTCGGTAAGCGCGCATCCGTAATCGAGCACTTCGTAGATCACCGAGCTTCTGGCCGTTCGCCCGAGGGCGACGAACATCTGCTCCGCGGCCGAGATCAGAGCCCGCTTGATGACCTCGACGGTGAACGGATCGGTCTGTCGTCGATCGGTCATGGCGCCTCCTCCGTGATCACTAGATTTCCGAACGGATCCACGACCACCCGTTGATCCGGGCAGACGATCGTCGTACAGGCGGGCTCCTCGACGACGGCCGGGCCGACGATCGGTTCGCCCACCGGAAGGAGATCGCGCTCGAACACCCGACTGGACACGGCCCCGCCGTCCTCGAAGACCACCGGCCGCTCGCCCTTCTCCGCTGCGGTGAGGTCGCAGCCGGCCGCCTCCCTCGCAGCGATGCTCGGATGGTCGACCGCTCCCCACCCAACAACGTGGAAGTTCACGATCTCGACCGGGTCGTCCTGGCGGAAGGCGTACGCCTGCTCGTGCAGCCGGTGAAACGTCTCCAGCACGGTGCCCAATGCCCCGTCCAGATCGGACGGAGCGACCGGCGTTCGAACGGTGTGCTCCTGCCCCCTGTACCGGAGGTCGAGGAGCCGCTCCGTCGACACACGCTCCGCGGGGAAGGACTCCCCTTCGAACTGGGTCATCGTCGCCCGTTCGAGGTCGAGGAAGATCTCACGTATCTCGTCGAGCGACTCGTGATCGCAAGGCGTAACGCGCGTCCGGATGAAGTCGTGGCGGAGATCGGTCATCAGCATCCCCCACGCCGAGAACTGGCCCGGTGCCCGCGGTACGATGACCTTGCGCATTCGGAGCTCGCGGGCCAGCATCGGCGCGTGCAGGCCGCCGGCCCCGCCCGCCGCGACGAGCGCGAAATCGCGGGGATCGTATCCTCTCTCGACGGAGACGCGTTCGAGCGCCGCCTGCATGTTCGCGTTCGCCAGTCGTAGGATCCCAAGCGCCGTCTCCGTGATGGAAAGGCCGAACGCTTCAGCAATCCTCGCAACCGCCCGCTCCGCCGTCCCTCTGTCGAGGCGCATCCGCCCGCCGAGGAAGTAGTCGGCGCTCAGCCGCCCCGTGACCAGATTCGCGTCCGTCACCGTCGGTTCGCTTCCTCCGAGGCCGTAGCAGGCGGGCCCCGGATCGGCGCCGGCGCTTCGTGGGCCGACGTGCAGCGCACCTCCCGCGTCGATCCACGCGATCGATCCGCCTCCTGCGCCGACCTCGACGATGTCGGCCACGGGGATCCGCAGCGGGTACCCGGCCCACGTCGCCGACCTCTCCAGGTGGTATTCGGTGTTGATCCGAATCTCTCCACCTTCGATCAGGCTCACCTTCGCCGTCGTCCCCCCCATGTCGAACGAGATGATGTTCTCCTCGCCGACCTTCGCAGCGACGACGCGGGCTCCGATCACGCCCCCGACCGGGCCCGATTCCACGAGATGGATCGGGATCCGCTCGGCCTGGCGGAACGTCGTGGTCCCGCCGTTCGATTGCATCGCCAGCTTCGATCCGGAGAAGCCCATCTCCGACAGGCGCCGGTCGAGCGTGGACAGATACAGCGCCGTCGCGGGTTTCACGAACGCGTTGAGCACCGTCGTGTTCGTCCGCTCGTACTCCCGCCACTGCTGGGTGATCTCGTGCGACGCGGTGACGGCTGCGTCAGGGAGGAGCCGTTCGATGATCTCCTGCGCGCGCGCCTCGTGATCCGGATTCGCGTACGCGTTCAGGAAACAAACCGCGATCGCTTCGACGCCGGCGATCCTGCAACGTTCGGCAACCCGTCGAACCGCCTCCTCGTCGAGCGGGGTGAGGATCTCGCCTCGATGGGTGACTCGCTCCGGCACTTCGAACCGGAAGCGGCGCGGGACGAACGGCCGCGGCTTCTCGTACATCAGATTGTACATGTCGGTCCGATTCGCCCGCTGGATCTCCAGGACGTCCCGGAATCCCTCCGTCGTGACCAGAGCGACCACGGCGCCCCGCCGCTCCGTCAGCGCGTTGATCACGACCGTCGTGCCGTGCACGAATTGAGCCACGTCCGCCGCTTCGAGGCCGGCCTTCTCCATCGTGTCCGTCACGCCGTCCGCGAAGTTCGCGGGGGTCGTCAGGGCCTTCTCCAGCGTGACCTCGCCGGTTGTCTCATCGAGGGCGACGAGATCCGTGAACGTCCCCCCGATGTCGATCGCCAGCCGCGTGCCCATTGACCCTCCCATCTCGGCGGCTCCCGCTCTCCGCACCGGGCGCCTTGGCTTATTTCGGCCCATACAGGTGGCACCGCACGAAGCGACCGTCGTCCACGGCAATCATCGCCGGATCCACGTCGGAGCAGACCGGCATTCGCTCCGGACATCGCAGGTGGAAGCTGCACCCAGGAGGCACGTCGACCGGGCTCGGGATCTCGCCCTTGGAAACGATCTTCTCCGGCTTCAACGATTCCTCTTGGTCCGTGACGACCGGGATCGACGACAGGAGCATCCGCGTGTACGGGTGCTTGGGCGAGCGGAAGAACTCCTCCGTGCGGGCGATCTCGCACAACTTGCCGAGGTACATGATCGCGACCCTCGTCGCCACGTTCCTCATCAGGCTCAGATCGTGCGTGATGAAGAGATACGTCAGGTCGAGCTCCTCGCCGAGGCGCATCAGGAGGTTGATGATCTTGCCCTGCACCGACACGTCGAGGGCCGATGTCGGCTCGTCCAACACCACGAATCGCGGATTCGTCGCCAACGCGCGCGCGATGGCGACCATCTGCTTCTCCCCTCCCCCGATCGATTGCGGATGTTTGTACAGGTACTCCGCCGGCGGCAGCTCGACCGTCTCGAGCAGACGGCTCATGATGCCCAGCCGATCCCGCGGCATTCCGATGCCGTGGACCATCAGCGGCACCGACAGGATCTGCTTGATCGTCCGCTTCGGGTTGAGTGACGATCCGGGATCCTGGAAGACGATCCGGATCTTCTGCTTCAACTCCTTGGGGCGGCGGGCGAAGGCGACGTCGATCGGGTTCCCCTCGAAGGTGATCCGCCCGGACGTCGGGGGATAGATCCCGACGACGCACTGAGCCGTCGTCGTCTTGCCCGATCCGGACTCGCCCACCAGCCCCAGCGTGTCGCCGGGATCGACGAACAGCGTGATGTCGTCCACCGCGCGGACCACGCCCCGTTTCGTGGGGAAATGCTTGACGAGGTTCTCGATGTTCAGGATGCGGTCCGCGGTCATGTTCCCTCCTGGTAGAGGTAGCAGGCCGCCCGATGGTCGTCCCCGATCTCGAAGAACGGCGGCGGCTCGTCGCTGCAGATCTCCATCCGATGGGCGCATCGAGGGTGAAAACGACAGCCGGAGGGCGGATCGAGGTAGTTGGGAATCCGTCCGGGAATCCCCTCGCTGATCCCTTCGCCGGTCAGCTTCGGGACGCTGGCCATGAGGCCCTGGGTGTAGGGGTGCTTCGGGTCCTCGAGGAGCCTCCTCGTCTCTCCCGTCTCCACGATCGTCCCGGCGTACATGATGTTCGCTCGTTGGGTCAGATCGCGCACCACACCCATCGAGTGTGTGATCATCACGACCGAAGCGTCGTGCTCGTCCACGAGCTCATCGAGCCTTCGGAGGATCTGGTCCTGGATCGTGACGTCGAGATTCGTCGTCGGTTCGTCGGCCAGCAGCAGCCTCGCGTTCGTCGAGAGCGCCTCGGCGATGCACACGCGCTGACGCATGCCGCCGGAGAGCTGGATCGGGTAGTTGGTCATGATGCGCTCCGAGTCAGGCATTCCCGTCTCCCGCAGTGCGTCGATGCAGCGGGCCACGACGGCCCGACGCGAAAGCCGCTTCCCCTTTCCGATGGCGGAATCCCTGACGATGTCGCGCAACTGGGTCCCGATGGTGAACACCGGATTGAGCGACAAAAGGGGGTCCTGAAAGATCGCGGTGAGCTCGTGGCGGCGGAGCGCCTGGACCTCTCTTCGCCGCATCGTGAGAACGTCTCGGCCGCGGTAGTAGATCCGACCGCCCGTGACCCTCGCCGGCGGCATCGGCAGGACGCGCAGGACCGACTTCACGGTCGTGGTCTTCCCGCAGCCCGTTTCGCCGACGAGTCCGACGCGCTCGCCCGCTTCCACATCCAGCCGCACGCCGTTCAGCACCCTCAGATCCCCCTCGAAGATCCGGAATCCCACGTGGAGATCGACGACGTCGAGAAGCGGTTCGGCCATGCTACACCTCCTCGACGGCGAAGACGTCACGCAGCCCGTCGCCCACGAGGTTGAACGCGAGAATCACAATCACGATGGCCAACGCGGGGAAGATCGTCCCCCACCATTCGCCAGGGAGGCGCTTCGCGCCCTCGGCGACCATCGTCCCCAGTCCCGGCTTCGGCGGCTGAACCCCGAGACCGATGAAGCTGAGCGTCGCGCCGAGGAGGATCACGATCCCCATGTCCAGCGTCATCTTCGTCATGACCGGCGCCAGGCAGTTCGGCAGGATCTCCCTGAACATGATGTGCAGCTTGCTCGCCCCGGTCAGCTCCGCCTCTCGGACGAAGTACTCGCTCCGCAGCGACGACGCGAGCGCGAAGACCAAGCGGGAGTACCAAGGCCACCACACAAGGGCGATCGCCATCATCTGGTTCATCAGGTTCGGCGTGAGCATCGCGGTGATCGCCAGGGCAAGAACCAACGGCGGAACCGCGAGGAAGATGTCGGTGATCCGCATGATCACCGTGTCGGTCCAGGTCCCCTGATGGTAGCCGGCGATCAGACCGAGGATCACCCCCGGGGCGACGCCGAGAGAGAGAACGACAATCCCGATCGTGAGCGAGAAGCGATAGCCGAAGATCACCCGGCTGAAGATGTCTCGTCCGACCCGATCCGTCCCGAAGAAGTGCGTCAGGCTGGGAGGCTTCCCCCCATCCTGGAAGTTGGTGTACGGCTTCGCGTGCTCGGGATACGGCGTGATGTACGGCGCGAAGATCGCAGCAAGGACGATCAGGAGGAGCACGACCAGACCGAGAACCGAGAGCGGGTTGCGCGAGAACTTGTACCACCCCTTGGCAAAGCCCCTGCGCTTCTGCCTGAGAGAGGCCTGCAGATCCGCCTTCAGCTGTTCACGCATCGCTACGATCCCTCCCTACGAAGCCGGATCGTCGGATCGAGGAACATCGTGATGATGTCGACGAGCAGGTTCACCATGGCGAACGTGAGTCCGATCACCAGCACGACCGCGACGATCGCGTTCAGGTCCTTGTTGAGCATCGCCGTGACCGCGTATCGGGAGAATCCGGGCCACATGTAGACCATCTCGACCAGAAACGCGTTCGACATGAGGAACGCGAAGTCGAGCCCCATCACGGTCACCGTCGGGATGATCGACGGCTTGAGCAGGTACTTGAACACCAGACGCGGCGTGCGGATCCCGTGCACCTTGTGGACCGTGATGTAGTCTTTCTGCATGTTCTCCACGATCGACGTCCGCGTGATCCGGCCCTCCTGCGCGATGTGAATCACGGCCAGGCTGATCGCGGGCAGGACCATGTGCTTCAGCGCGGTCAGCGCGATGTCGGGCCGGCCAGCCAGCAGGCTGTCGACGGTCATGAACCCGGTGACTTTCGGAGGCGGCGTCATCATGATCGGCAGCCGGCCCACGCCCGGCGCCAACTTCAGGACCTGACTGAAGATGAACAGCAGGAAGATCGCCACGACGAAGGACGGCGTCGCGATTCCGAGGTACGAGACGAGCCGTGAAGCGCCGTCGAACCAGGAATTGCGGAAGTAGCCAGCAAGAACGCCCGTCACCTGCCCGACGATCGCGGAGATCAGTGTCGCGAAGAGGATCAGCTCGAACGTCGCGGGGATGTACTGGATCAGGTCCAGGGTGACGGGCCGGCGCGTGTAGGACGACCTGCCCAGGTCCCCGTGTACCAGGTTCCGGAGCCAGTAGTAGTACTGGACGGGGAACGGGTCGTTGAGGTGCATCTCCTCTCGGAGCCGTTCGACCTGCTCCTCCGTCGCCAGATGCCCCAGCGCTGCGCGCGCCGGATCCCCCGGCATGACGCGCGCGATGAAGAAGATCAGCAGGGAAAGACCGAACAGGACGAACAGCGATTGGAACAGCCGCTTGCCGATGAATGTGAGCATCTTCTCCCCAAACGCGCTCTCACGCGATCATACGATGGGGAGCGGGTCGAGCGACCCGCTCCCCGCCAACCTTCGCCTAGCCTTCGCGCAGCTCCTCCTTCAGCTGGAGGTTGATCCGCCAGTTGCGCATGTTCTCGCTCGGACCGACGAAGACGATCGTCTCCTTCGGGCCGGCGATGTACGCCTGGTGGGCGAACAGCGTCGGCTTCTGATACGGGTAGAACGCCAGGGCGTGATCCGCGATCAGCGGTTGAAGCTGCTCGTACAGCGCCAGCCGCGCCGCCGAATCCGTTTCCGCCCGCGTCTGCTCCAACAGACTGATGATCTCCGGATCGTCGAAGTACCAGTGGGCCTCGAAGATCCACCCAAGACCGTTGGGATGGAACATTGAGTAGGTGTAGTAGTCGTGCGTCGGCGCCGCCTGCGGCGCGAACAGGAAGATGGTCATGTTCGGCGTCGACTCCGGGCTGGAGCACTCCGCCGAGTACTCGGGCCACGGCGGGCCGGCCACTTCGACCGTCACGCCGAGATCCGCCATGTCGGCCTGCAGCTGCAAGCCGACGTCCTCCTCGAAGTCGAGACCTCCGCAGAAGTGGAAGACAGCCGTTACGTCATCCAGACTGTCCGCGTACTTGGACAACGCCAGCTCCTGGCGCGCCCGCTCCAGATCCTGCGCCCGCGGCTGCGGTTCGATCGCCACGTAGCCCGGCATGTTCGGCAGAAGGATGCCGGTCTCTCCGTTACCGAAGGCCTCCCACGGCCCGACGATGCTCTCGTAGTCGAACGCGTACAGGATGGCCTTCCGGAAGTGCTCGTCATCGGTCGGCGGGACCTTGGAGTTCATCCACACCGTCACGTTCTGAGCCCACACGATGTCAAGATCGAGATCCGGGTCCTCCCCGATCTCCTCCAACTGCGGCAGCGTCCAGCCGCCGTTGATCTCGAGATCGAGATCGCCGTTCTTCAGCAGCGTCATCAACGTGGTGTAGTCGGTCTCCATGATGAAGACGAGCCGCTCGATCGGTACCTCGTTCGGCCCCCAACCCTCGTCGCTCCAGCCCTCGAAGTAGTCGACGAACCGGACCGCGTCCAAGCGCTGGCCCGGGATGTGGTTGGTCATCATGTAAGGACCGCTGCCCGCGTCGTGCGTGGCGAGCCAGTCCTCACCGTAGTCTCCGAAGTCCCCGTAGTTACCTGATGGATCGATGTTCGCCAGGACGAGGTCCTTCTCTACAACGAAGAACAACACCAGCGTGTCGGGGAAGATGGCGCTCGGCTTGTCCAGGAAGAAGTCGACCGTGTAGCGATCGACCGCCTCCGCCGTGACCTGCCCGAGCGGACCCGAGTTCCCCCTTCCCATGGTGATGAATCGGGTCATCGAGAATGCGACGTCTTCGGCGGTCATCTCGTAGCCGGAGTGGAACTTCACTCCCTCTCGCAGCGTAAACCGCCAGTGCGTGAAGTCACCGTCAACAGGCGCCCAGCTTGTCGCCAAGTGGGCTCTGACTCCTCCTTCGGGCGCGGGGTAGACCAGCGGGCTGTACAGGTTGTACATCGCCTCCGTGTCGTACCAGTCCGACGCCGTCGCCGGATCCGACGTGATGACCGGGTACCCGTTGATCACCACGACGTTCTCCACGGCTCCCCAAACCAGTAGTCCGCCAGCAAGAACGGCCACCAGCGATAAAGCGAATACTCTTCTCTTCACTTTGCATCACCTCGCAGCGTTCCTTGTCGAAACCGTTTTCTCTCCGTCGTTTGAATCGCGGAACACCTCCTTCCCCCCCATTTCCAGATCCGTGGAACGGCGCACCTCCTCCGCGGATCGCGGACGGCGATCCGCGTCATGCACCTCACGAGACGCACCTCAGCTCATGCGGAGTGCGCGTCATGGCCAGCGTTCCCTCCCGAGTGATCGCGACGACGTCCTCGATCCGGACGCCGAAGCGCCCCGGAAAGTACGCTCCGGGTTCGATCGAGAACGTCATCCCCTGCTCCAATCGCCGCTTGTTTCCCTCCACGATGTACGGTGGCTCATGCACGTCGAGACCGATGCCGTGACCGGTCCTGTGCACGAAACGATCTCCGTATCCTCCTTCGACCAGCACCCCGCGCGCGGCTCGATCGACCGCCTCCGCATGCGCCTGCACGCGCACGGCGTCCCGCGCCGCCGCGTGCGCCCGGCGAACCGCTTCGTGAACTCGCAGCAGCTCGGGATTCGCTTCCCCGCACACGACGGTCCGCGAGACGTCCGAACAGTACCCCGCGACGCGACATCCGTAGTCGAGGATCACGACGTCGCCAACCTCGATCCGTCGCGTCCCGGCGCGGTGGTGCGGAAGCGCGCTGTTCGGGCCTGACGCAACGAGCGTCTGAAACGCGACGCCCTCGGCCCCGGCAGCGAGCATCTCCGCCTCCAATCGTCCGGCGAGCTCGATCTCCGACAGTCCGGTCATCGCTTGAGACGTGACGGCCTTATAGGCCCGGTCGGCGATCTCACCGGCACGCACCATCGAACCGATCTCGTCTTCGTCCTTGCACATCCGCAGCTCTTCCATCGCCTCCGAGGCCAGCCCGAACCTCCGATCCGGGAACGCGCCCTGGATCGCAAGCGCGAACGTCGCCCACAGCGTGTCGTCGAGCAGGATGCGACCGGCCCGATCCGCGAGGCCGCGCGCGGCGGCGGACAGAAGCGCCGCGGGGTCCTCCCCGTCCCTCCACACGCGCATCGTGATTCCGGAGGCATGGGCACTCACTTCGTCCGCGTAGAGTTCGGGAACGACGAACGTCGGCTCCGCTTCGCGCCCGACGATGAGACAGAGCAGCCGCTCTCCCGGTTCGTCGGTGAAGCCCGTGAGGTAGCGCAGATTCGAGGAGAGGCCGAAGACCGCTGCGTCCGCACCGACGCGCTCCAAACCGCTGCGCACCGCCTCCACACGCTTCAGAGAAGTACCCGACGAAAGCGTCACGCTTCCTCCTCCACGGCGGAGACCGTCACGGCTTCCACGCCTTCCTTCCAGATCCGCAGCCCGACTCTCTCGATCTCCGACCACTCGTCGGGAGGGACCCGGGCGAACACGTTGACCGGGAGGTAGCCTCGATGATCCCGCGTCACCTCGGCTCCGTAGTAGATCGCCAGCGCTTCCTGCGCCGCTTCGCCCATCTCCCACTCTTTCCAGTAGATGACGTCCCCGGTGTTGACCGTGCACGTCTGGCGCTCGCGCGGCACGCTCTTGGGGCTCTCCACGGGGAAGTTGATCTCCCGTCCGGACCAGCGCGAATGGTAGACGGTCGCCTCGAGCGGGAGCATCGCCACGACCGCCTTGACCGTCTCCGGCGACAAGTCGGGGCACAGCCTCGCCGTGAACCCCCCGCCCCGCTCGAATCGGAAGCGTAACCTCGTTGTCATTCCTCGGTCCGCCCTTCTCCCTCTCTCATCTCCGCCCTCAGCTGCTGGGTCGCCTGCCCGTCGACCTTCATGGAGGACGGATCGATCACGACGCCGTAGTCGCTTCGCGCTCTTTCCAGCGACACGTATCCGTTGATCACGTCAGCAAGAACGGACTGCGGGGCTCGCTCCAGCGGGGAGCCGTACCCGCCGCCACCGCCGCCGCGGAAGCTGACGACCTCGCCCTTCTTGAGTGGGAGGTTGGAGATCTTCCGCCAGCGCTCTTCGGTCCCGTCGAGGCGGTCGACGACGGTGAGGTTCGTGCTCCCCGGCTTTCCTCCGAAGACCCCCCACGGCGGGGTGTACTTCACCCGGTCGGTCGTCACCGTGAGGCCGGCGTCGAACCCGAGGCGATAGTCGCGGACCACGCCGAGCCCGCCGCGGTATTTCCCGGCTCCACCGGAATCCTGCCACAGCTCGAACCGCTCCACCTCCCACGGGTATCGCACCTCGAGGACCTCGGCCGGCACGTTGTACGTGTCGCCGAGCGTCATCGAGAACAGAGCGCATTCGCCGTCCTCGGTGGGTTTGCCGCCGTACCCGCCGGCGTCCGGCTCGGCACAGACGTAGTACTTCCCCGAGGCGGGATCGATCCCGTAGATGAAGTTGGCCATCGCGTCGCCGAAGTGCCCGCCCCTGACCTGATCCGGGATCGCCGGCGCGAGGGCCTTCAGGAACAGATCCGGGATCGTGGACGAAGGCGTGGGCCACATCGCGCAGGCGGCCGGGAAATGCGGCTTGAGGAAGCTTCCGTCCGGGATCACGATGTTCAGGGCGCGGAAGAACCCCTCGTTGCTCGGGTGCTGCGGGGTGGTCACGATCTTGAACGCGTACCGCGTGGCGGAGACGGTCGACGGCTCGGGGGTGTTCATCGGCCCGCGGTTCTGCGGCCCGGTTCCGGTGAAGTCGGCCGTCATCTCGTCGTCCTCCACGGTGATCTTCAGCTTCAGGAGGAGCTTCTCGTCCAGCGGCGCGTCGTCGTTTCCGTCTCCGTCGAGGATCGCCTCCGCTTCGTAGACGCCGTTGGGGATCCTCCGGACCGCCGCACGCGCCAGCTTCTCCCCCTGCAGCAGGATCTCGTTCAGGGCGGCGAGCGTCACGTTCAGCCCGAACCGGTCGATCACCTCGAGGAACCGCTGGCTCCCCTTCCTGACGGCAGCGACCATCGCCCGGATGTCCCCGAGGACGGCGTCCGGGACTCGCGTGTTGGCCCGGATCAGGCGGAACACCTCCTCGTTCGGCGTTCCCTCCACCACGAGCTTGACCGGCGGGAGCCGAAAGCCCTCTTGATAGACCTCGGTCGTGTCGCTGTACCAGCCTCCGGGGTAGATCCCGCCCATGTCGACCGTGTGCCCTCGAAACGCGGCCCACCCCCTGATCTTGCCGTCGTGAAACGCGGGACAGAGAGCCACCAGATCGGGGCAGTGGGTTCCGCCTCCGTTGTACGGATCGTTGCACAGGATGATGTCGCCGGGCCGCAGGTTGTCCCGACCGATCGTCTCGTACGTCGAGAGCACCGCGTACCCCAGGTTCGCCAGGAAGATCGGGAGTCCGGGTGTCTCCGCGATGAGATTCGCTTCGCTGTCGAGGATGCCACAGCTGAAGTCGACGACCTCGTACAGAATCGGACTGTACGCTGCCCGCTCGATCGTCCTTCGGATGTCGCGGCTCGCCGCGATCAGGCGGTTTCGAATGACCTCAAGCGTGATCGGATCCGTTCTCATCGGCCCTCCTCGCTGATTGCGATGATCAGGTTGCCGTACGGGTCCACCCGGCAAACCTGACCTCCCTCGACGACGGTCGTCGCGGTGATCTCCTCGATCACCGCCGGCCCGCGGATGACGTTTTCGGCTTTCAAGAGATCGCGGCGATAGATGTCGAACGAGCGGTACTGCCCCTTGCCCACGTAGACGTTCCGCGCTCCCAGTCCGGCCTCCGCCGACGGCGTTTCGCCTCCGTCCGGGATCCGTTCCAGCTTCGGCTTGGTCACGTTGCCCAGTCCGATCACCTTGAGCGAGACGATCTCCTTCGGCTCCTCCGGAGCGTTGTGCCCGTACACGCGCAGGTGGTGATCGTCAAAAGCCTTCGCGATCTGTGACTTCACGCCCTCGCTGAACAGGGCTGGCGCCGTCACGGCAAGCGTGTGCTCCTGGCCGACGTACCGGAGATCGAGCTCGTGCGTGACCGTGATCGCCTCCTCGTCGACGTTCTCTTTCGCGAAAACCCCAACGATGCGCTGCTCGAGCTCGCCGAACAGGTCGCTGACCGCACCCGGCTCCGCGCCGTCCAGCGACGTGATGAACGTTTGGCTCAGGTCGTGCCGGAGGTCGGCCATCAGCATACCCCAGGCGGAGAAGACGCCCGAGGACGGCGGAACGATGACGGTGGGAACGCCGAGCTCCTTGGCGATCGCCGCCGCGTGGATCGGCCCGGCCCCGCCGAAGGCGACCATCGCGAACTCCCTTGGATCGTAGCCGCGCTTCACCGTCATCGACTGAAGAAGGCCGGACATGTTCGTGTTGACGATCTTGACGATCCCGAGCGCCGCTTCATCCACGCTCAGATCGAAGTGGTCGGCGACCCGCTGGATCGCTTCGCGCCCGAGCTCCGCCGAGATCTCCATCTCGCCACCGAGGAAGTAGTCGGGATCCAGCAGCCCAAGCTGCAGGTTCGCGTCCGTGACGGTCGGCTCCTCGCCGCCGCGCTGATAGCAGGCCGGGCCCGGATCGGCGCCGGCGCTTTGGGGACCCACGTGCATCGCCCCGGCTTCGTCGATCCACGCGATGCTTCCGCCACCGGCTCCGATCTCGCGCAGGTCGACGACGGGAAGCAGAATCGGGCGTCCCTCGACGAGATACTGCTCCGTCGTCTCGGGCAGGCCGCCGGTGATGATCGACGTCTTCGCCGTCGTCCCCCCCATGTCGTAGGAGATGACGTTCTCGAAGCCGATGAGCTTGGCCAGTTGTGCAGCGCCGATGGCACCGCCCGCGGGGCCGGATTCGACCATGGCGATCGGCATGTCGCGCGCGACGGACGCCGCCATCACGCCGCCGTTCGATTGCATGATCTGGAGTACCTGTCCGAACTCGCGTTGCTTGAGCTCCTCTTCGAGGCTGTCGAGGTACGTTCGCACAACCGGCATCACGTAGGCGTTCTGCGTCGTCGTGCTCGTCCTTTCGTACTCGTAGTACCTTCGAGTGATCAGATGCGAAAGGGAGACCGTCACGTCCGGGAGCCTCTCGCGCAGGAACTCCCCGATCCGGATCTCGTGCTCGGGGTTTGCGTAGGCGTTCAGCAGACAGACGGCAACGGCCTCGACCTTCTCGCTGACAAGCAGTTCGAGCGTCTCTTGGAGCTCCGCCTCCGAGAGCGGAGAGACGACACGGCCGTCCGCGTCGATCCGCTCACTTACCTCAAGCCGGAGGAAGCGGGGGACCAGCGGGCGTGGCTTCCGGTACAGCGCGTCGTACATCTCCGTACGGTTGGACCGTCCGATCTCGATGACGTCCCGGAATCCTCGGGTCGTGAGAAGCGCCGTCTTGGCCCCTTTGCCTTCGATCAATGCGTTGATGACGACCGTCGTTCCGTGCGAGAGGAACGTCACGTCTCGCAGCGGGATCGAGAACTTCTCAACGGACTCGATCGTGCCGATCGCCGGGTTGCGAGGCGTGGAGGAGACCTTGCTGACGACGACGCGTCCCGACGACTCGTCGAGCAGCACGCCGTCCGTGAAGGTTCCACCCACGTCCGTACTCAGTCTGTACATCAATCCCTCCTAGGACGCGACTTGACTACGACTTTGGGCCGATCCACGGGTTCCCCCGCCTTCTCGATCGTTTCGCTCCAGACCGCCTCCGCTTCCACCGAACCGGCTCCCATCTGAACCCAGAGGAGCTTCGCGCTCGACGAGCCGTTGACGCGGTAGCCCCGCGAGGACGCCGCCGGGACGTGATAGCAGTCGCCGGCTCCGAGCGGATACGTGTCCGCGCCGACCGTGAGCTGAACCCGACCTTCCAGGACGTAGCCGAATTCCTCCCCGTCGAAGACCGTCGGTTCCTCCTCGCTCTCCGCGGGGATCTCGGCCACGAAGACCCGCAACTGGGCGTCCGCGAGGCTCCCGCTCAGGAATCGGTAGCGGACCGCCGTCTGCGAGAGGTTGACGAAGGCCGGCTCGCTTCCGTTCTCCATCGGGGGGGGCGGGAGCGTCCCGATGGGAAGCGCTTCCTTCCCCAGGAGGCTCAGCGCACGCACGTAGCGGGCGGTCTGGACCCAGAGCACCTTCGCCCCTTTGTCTCCCGCCTTGCAGGCGTGCGGCATGGAGGCAAGCAGGTGGTAGCTGTCCCCCGATCCCAGCTCGTGCTCCTCCCCGTCGGAGACCAGCACGACCCCTCCTTCGAGGACGTAGCCGAACTCCTCTCCTTCGTGCGAGTGAGACTCGCTGTGGCTTCCCGGCGCCATCTCGCCGACCACGGCTTCGAATCGACGACCCGGCAATCCGGTGCTCAGAAATCGATACTTGACCGACGCATCCGAGAGGCTGAGGTGCGGCCGGTTGTCCCCCTTGGTGATCGCCGAGTGGCGCGGGTCCACGAGGATCGCATTCCCCGGACCGTTCGACATGACGAGAACATCGGCGAGCGAGACGTCGAGCGCCTGGCAGATCGAGCGCAAGGAAGAGATGGAGAAGGACGACAGCCCCCGTTCGATCTGCGACAGAAATCCGACGGACAGTCCGCAAGCGCTCGAGAGGGCACGAAGCGTCATTCGCTTCCGGCTTCGGATGCTGCGAATGCGCCACCCGACCTCCGCCAGCCGCTCGCTCTCCATGACGCCAGTATAGGGGCGGGTGTGAACGGCTGTCAAACATGAGTGAACGATGTTCACTCAACGGGGCGTGGCTCACACTCCGAAGTCACCGGCCGAGGCCCCCGCGTGTGCAGAACCCGAGGCTGGAAGCATTCGGCGAGACGCAACACGATGACCGCGTCTGCTCTGGAAGCGCACAGCGAGTGGACCGTCTACAGCTCCTCGTGGGCGGTCCGCGCGATGATCTCGTCCTGAAGCGATCGATCGAGGTTGTTGAAGTAGTCGCTGTAGCCCGCGACGCGGACGATCAGGTCTCTGTACTCGCTCGGCGCCTCCTGGGCGCGTCGGAGGGTCTCCGAGTCGACGACGTTGAACTGGACGTGATGCCCGTCCATCCGGAAGTACGTACGAACCAGATCGCCGAGCTTCCGCAGGCCGCTCTCGTCGCGCAGCACGTCGGGAAGGAACCGCTGGTTCAGCAGGGTCCCGCCCGTACGCACGTGATCGATCTTCCCGACCGAACGGACGACGGCCGTCGGTCCCCGCGTGTCGGCCCCCTGTACCGGCGAGATCCCGTCGGAGAGCGGAACGCCCGCCTTCCGACCGTCCGGCGTCGCGCCGACCATCTCCCCGAAGAAGACGTGGACCGTTGTCGGCAGGAGGTTGACCCGGTAGCGACCGCCCTTGGTGTTCGGTCGCCCGTCGACGGCATCGAAGTAGGCGTTGAACAGCTTTCGCGCGATCCGATCGGCCTTTTCGTCGTCGTTGCCGAACTTCGGGGACCGGTGAATCAGGACGCCCCGAAGCGACCCGTGACCGTCAAAATCGGCGTCGAGTGCATCGAGGAGCTCGTCCATCGTCATCGTCCTTCGCACGTAGACCTGCTCCTCGATCGCGGCGAGCGCGTCCGTCGTCGTCCCGAGACCGACGCCCTGGATGTAGGTCGTCGGGTATCGCGGACCGCCGTCGTTGTAGTCGCAGCCGCGGTCGATGCAGTCCTCGACGAGGACGGAGAGGAACGGCGCCGGCATGTGCTCGGCGAAGAGTCGCTCGATCCGACCGTTCCCCTCGATCTTCAGGTCGACGAAGTGACGCAGCTGGGTTCGATAGGCGTCGAGCAGCTCGTCGAACGAGGAGAACGTCCGAGGATCCCCGGTCTGTGGCCCGATCCGTCGTCCGGTCCGAGGATCGACCCCGTCGTGGAGCGCGATCTCGAGGATCTTCGGCCAGTTCACGTAACCGGTGAGGACGCAGCTCTCCTTGCCGAACGCGCTGACCGTCACGCAGCCGCTCGGTCCGCCCCCGCGCGCGTCGGCGAGCGACTTCCCGGCTCGCAGGAACTCCTGGTGGATCGCGTCGGTATTGAAGACCGACGGTTGGCCGAATCCCCGCCGCACGACTTCGAGGGCGCGCAGCAGGAACCGGTCCGGATTCGCCTTCGACAGCTGGACGCACGATCCCGTGTACGGAAGTCGCATCTCCTCGATCACGTCGAGGATCAGGTACGAGAGCTCGTTGACGGCGTCCTCGCCGTTCGCGTCGACCCCGCCGACGTTGATCAGCGTGAAGTCGTTGTACGTCGCGCTCTGCTCCTCCGTCACCCCGACCTTCGGGGGCGCCGGCTGGTTGGAGAACTTGACCCAGAAGCACTCGAGCAGCTCCTTCGCATCGTCGACCGTCAACCGTCCTTCGTCGATGTCGCGCCGGTAGAAAGGGAAAAGGTACTGGTCGATCCTCCCCGGATTGAGCGAGTCCCACTCGTTCAGTTCGATCACCACGCCGAGATGGACGAACCAGTAGGTCTGCAACGCCTCGTGGAACGTCCTCGGGGCGCGGCGGGGGACCCATTCGCAGACCTCGGCGATTCGGAGGAGCACGTCCCGTTGCTGGGGGGCCGCCGTATCCGCCAGCTCTCGTGCCCGTTCCGCGTGTCGCTCGGCGAAGCGGACGATCGCGTCGCAGCAGATCGCCATCGCCTTCAGTTCCTCGAGCTTCTCATCCTTCGCCGGGTCGCCGGACGACGCGATCCGCTCCCGCGAAGACTCGATCCACGTCTTGAACTCCTCGAACCCGAGCCGATAGATCTTGTCGTCGAGAACGGCGTGCCCGGGGGATCGCTGCTCCATGAACTCGGTGAAGACGCCGGCCTCGAACGCCGCCGTCCACTCCGGCGTCATCGCGGTGAAAACGCGGTCCCGCATGCTCCGTCCCGCCCAGAACGGGATCACGTCCTCGGCGTAGAGATCCCGTGTCGCTTCGTCGACCCGAAACGGCGTCTTCCCGCGGATCGGGAGGACGCGCAGGTCCTCGAGGGTGTGACAACAGAGCTCCGGATAGGTCGGCGTCGCCTTCGGCGACGGCCCCCGTTCCCCGACGATCAGCTCGTTCTCGCCGACGTGGATCGACTGATGCTCGAGGAGGTACCGAAACGCGAGGGCCCGCTGCACGGGGACGGAGTACGACTCGGTACCCAGAGAATGGTAGAACGACGTCAGGAGCTCCGCCCGCTCGCCGCTGACCGACGGAGGGGTGTCGACCGACTCGCGCCGAAGACGCTCGATCCGCTCGTTCATCGACTCAGCCTCCCACGCACACCGGGACGTCGACGATCCTCCGCAGGATCTCCGCCGCCCTGTTCGCTGCGTCCGTCGGATCCATCGCTTCCGTCCTCAGTGAAGCCGTCCTCCCGAGCCGTTCCCGTTTCGCCTCCCCGCCGCGGTGGTACGGCAGCAAGTGTATCGCCTCGACGGCGTCCAGATCGGCGACGATCCCGCCGAGCACGGCGAGGTCCTCACGGGCATCGTTCAGGCCCGGAATGACGGGGACCCGGATCCACAGCGTGCACCCCTCGCCGTCCAGTCGGCGGAGGTTCTCCAGGATCCTCTCGTTCGTGACACCCGTCAGCTCCCGATGCCGATCGGCGTCCGCGTGCTTCACGTCGTAGAGTACCAAGTCGGCCAACCGGGCCACGTTCCTCAGATCCCCCCACTCCGCGTGCCCGCACGTGTCGACCGCGGTGTGGATCCGCCGCTTTCGGCACTCCGACAGAAGAGAGATCGAGAACGAGACCTGGGCGAGCGGCTCGCCGCCCGACAGCGTCACTCCTCCGCCCGACTCGTCGTAGAAGAGGGTGTCCTTCTCGATTTCGCGGACCAAGCGTTCGAGCGACCACGCCTCCCCCGCGATCGCGCGCGCGTCGTAAGGACAGACGTCCACACAGGCGCCGCAAGCCGTGCAGAGCGGGCGGTCTGTCAGCGCTTTGCCCCGAGCGACCGAGATCGCCCCGTTCGGGCACGCCGCAGCACACGCCCCGCATCCGACGCATCGGTCGACCCAAAACATCAGCTCCGGCATCGGGCTCTGGCTCTCCGGGTTGTGGCACCACGAACAGGAAAGCGGACAGCCCTTGAGGAAGACGGTCGTTCGGACGCCCGGTCCGTCGTGCAGGGCGAACCGCTTGACGTCGAACAGCGTCCCTGTGGGAGACGTTCCGGTCTGTCGTTCCTGCGCGAGGCTCGAAGCGGCTCGCTGTCCGATCGCGCTCATGTCGGCGAAGAAAGATAAGCCTGCCATGGGTTCGATTCAACCGCACGCCGCAAGAGGGAGAAGCTCTTCGGGGTCGAGTGACCGAGAATCTACCCGTGACCGCTGCGTGCCGCTTGCATCCCGGCACGGGGACGTGTACGGTCTTCGGGCAGCTTCGGACAAGGAGAGAGGATGCTCTACTCGAAGACCGCGAAGTACGCCGTGCTGGCACTCGCCGAGGTCGCGGCGCGCGCGTCGGACGGCCTGGTCGCAACGAAGCAGATCGCCGAGGCAACGTCGTCTCCCTATCCGCTCCTTGCCAAGGTCATCAACCAGTTGCATCGCGCGGGATTCGTCAAGGCGACCCGCGGCAAGCAGGGCGGGATCAAACTCGCCCGACCGGCGAGCACGATGACGATCAAGGACGTGGTCGTCGCGCTCGACGGAACGGCACTCCTCAATGACTGTCCGCTGTTCCTCGACCCCTGTGACTGCAAGAGGCCTTGCACGCTCCACGCAATCTGGAGACCGGCCCGCGATGCCGTCGTCGAGTTCCTCGAAAAGACGACCATCCAGGACGTGGCAGACGCCCGCGCCGGTTTAACGGTCTCCCCCAAGTAACGGAACCGCTCGCAGCTTGTCAACGCCTTCCGCTTCAGATCGCCGCCGCTCCGAGGCTCTCGGGCTTTTCGCCTTCCCACGGACGTTCCGGCACGGTTCGACTCGGGATCGCACACACGTCCCTTCTGATTCGGACAGGATTCGGCAGGAACTGCCATGAAGGACGCTACAGTCGGAACGAGCGATGCCAACCACCGAACGGCTCATCGAAGGGATCTACGACCACTTGGTCGAACATGTGGTGCTCCAAGACGCGGAGCACCGCGTTCTTTGGCTGAACGAGGCCGCGGCGCGATCCGTTGGCGCGCCGAAGGAAGATCTGATCGGAAGAGCCTGTTTCGAGATCTGGCCCGCACGAAGCGAACCTTGCCCGGAGTGCCCGGTCTCCGAGGCCCGAAAGGCGGGGGGCGTCCGTCGTAGAGAGATGACGACGCCCGACGGTCGCGTCTGGCGGATCACGGGGATCCCTATAGGGGAGGGGAAGGAAGCCGACCAGGCGATCGAGGTGACGCTCGAGGTCACGGAGCTACGGGAGGCTCGGCGCAAGCTCGCGGACCGATCTGAATGGCTCCAGAGCCTGTTCGAGGACTCGCGCGATCCCCTCTACATTACCACGCGAAGCGGCCGCTTCGTCGCCGTCAATCAGGCGATGGTCGACCTGTTCGGATACACCCGCGACGAGCTGATGACGCTTACTGCCGACGAACTCTACGCGGATCCGAGGTCTCGATTGCGGTTCCAATCCTCCGTCGAGCGTGACGGAAGCGTCAAGGATTTCCCGGTGCTCCTCGCCGCGAAAGACGGAAGGAAACTCGATTGCCTGCTGACGTCGAGCGCCCGAAGGGAGAGCGAAGAGGTCGTGGGGTACCAGGGGATCATTCGCGACGTAACCCGCGAGCGGCTGGCCGCCCGCTCGATCGAAACCGCGCTACGCGGGACGATCACCGCGCTCGGGCAGACCGTCGAGATGCGGGACTCTTACACCGCACTCCATCAACGAAGGGTCACGGAGCTCGCCACGCGCATCGCAACGAGAATCGGCTTGCCCGACGAACAGATCGAGTGCATCCGTGTAGCCGCACTGACACACGATATCGGCAAGCTGGCGATTCCGGCCGAGATTCTCGCCAAACCGTCCCGACTCTCCGAAGCGGAATTCAAGATCGTCCAGCGTCACCCCCAGACGGCGTACGAGGTCCTGAGTCCGATCGAGTTTCCTTGGCCGGTCGCCGACATCATCCAGCAGCATCACGAACGGCTCGACGGCTCGGGATACCCGAGCGGACTCACAGGCGACGCGATCGATCCGAGGGCCCGGATCCTCGCTGTCGCAGACGTCGTGGAAGCGATGAGCGCCCACCGCCCGTACCGGCCGGCGCTCGGAATCGAACGGGCCCTCGACGAGATCCGCGCCCAGCGAGGCTCCTCGTTCGACGGTGAGGTGGTCACCGCGTGCATCGAGCTGTTCGAATCGGGGGAGTTCTCCTTCGCTCAGGGCGCCTAGGGAGAGCCTACTCGCGCAGCGCCTCCAGTTCGGACTCGACCCGCTGGAGCTCGCTGAGGAGCTCCTCCCGGCGGTCGAGGAGCGATTCGAGCTCGTCCGCCAACTTGGCTCCTCGTTCGCCGGCGCAAGAGGGGCACGCACAGATCCGAACCAGCATTCCGCAGCAGTCGGAGAGGGCACGGGCGTCCACCGCATACGGGACCCAGTACCCTTGCCGCTTCGACGTGACCAAGCCGGCCGTCCGGAGCACGCGGAGGTGCTGCGAGACCGCCGGTGCGGTCATCCCCAAGGACTCGGAAATCTCCTTGACGGGCAGCGGGCCTTCGCGCTTCAGCAACGCGAAGATCTGCAATCGACTCGGCACGCTGAGTGCCTTGAACACCTCCGTCGCCTCCGCTCTGCGCATGTGTGCTCCCTCGTAGTTAAGCATCCGTTTAATAGTTGAAGGAGTCCGGTTTGTCAAGCTTGCCCTACGTCTCAGACCGAATCGGCGCTCTTCCTTGCCCGCAGCGAAGCGGCCTTCTGTGACGAGCGTTACCGACCCTTCACGGCGGCACGTCTATACTGAAGCTCGGAACAGAAGCGGCGGATTCATTCTATGTGCGCTGCGTCAAGGAGGCGATGATGCTCAAGAAGGACGTTTTGCTTGCTGCCACAGTACTGCTCGCCGTCGTCCTCGTTGCACCAGCAAGCGGGCAATCCGGAACGGAGACCCGCTGCTGGCAGGATCGGGAGACGATCTACATCTACGGGAACGACGGTTTCGACTGCGCCGACGGCGTGATCTCCGGTTGCGGAAGCGCGGAATCACCGTACGTCATCGAGGGATGGCGGATCATCGCGATCGGGGCCGATTTCGGGATCAATATCGAGAATACCTCGCGGCACTTCGTCATTCGTAACTGCGTCATCGAAGGGGCCTCCGGCGCCGCGATTCGCCTCCTGAACGCGTCGAACGGCTCGATCGAAGGCTGCCTCCTCCTTCGTAACGAGCGCGGCGTTCTGCTGGAGAACTCGCACTACAACGGAATCGTCGGGAATCTGATCGCCGAAAACCGCACCGGCGTCGCGATGAGCCTCGGCTCCCGCGAGAACACCATCACGAGGAACAGCTTCGTCCTGAACGCCCGTTCGGCCCACGATCCCGGCGGCAGGAACCTCTGGTACTGCGGCCTGATCGGCAACTACTGGAGCGACTACGAAGGGGCCGACGAGAACTGCGACGGAATCGGCGACACCCCGTACCGCTCACCGGTCGTCGACCGGTATCCGCTCGTCGTCTCGCCGTGGCAGTGCACCCTCCCGATCACCGAGCTCTCGGCGTCGCATTGCGGAACGAGCACCACGGTGCTCAAGGAAGTCTCCGTCGTGGATGCACCGTGCGCTCCGCCCGGGTGCGCACCGACCGGCCCGAGCTGCGCACCGAAGTGCGCACCGACGCTTTCGATGTGCTCGGATCAGATCCTCACCTGCGCACAGCCCGAGGCGACGCTCGCCGCCGACTTCTGTCCGAGCCAGCCGTCGTGTGAGCCGTGCTCGTACGAGTGGACGCGCGTCGGATTCGGCGTGGTCGGCAACACCCAGTCGATCGTGGTGAGCGAACCGGGAACCTATACGGTCACGGTCACCGGTGCCGACCGTTGCTCGGTCAGCGACACCGTGGTCGTCACCGCGGACTACGGCACCGCCACGGTCACCGCGACCGTCGATCACGAGCTCTCATGCGCCCACTCGGAGGTCACCCTCACGGCGCACGTGTCGGGCGGTTGTTCACCGTATGCGATCGAATGGATCCGGGGCGGAGCCGTCATCGGCCGCAATGACACCGTCACGGTTCGAACCCCCGGGACGTACACCGTGCGCGTCACCTCGAGCAACGGTTGTTCGTCGATGGCCACCGTGGACGTCGTTCAGGACATCGGGGCGCCGGTCGTCCAGGCCACCGCCGATCGTCTCCTCTCCTGCGCCGTCACGGAGACGGATCTGCGGGCCAATGCGACCGGCGGAACGCCCCCGTACACGTACGAATGGAAGGACGCAAGTCAGCGGGTCATCGGTACCGACCCGGTGGTCACCGTCCGTCAAGCCGGAACGTACACGGTGCTCGTGACCGGCTACAACGGCTGCTCGGCCCTCGCCGACGTCATCGTCACCGAGGACGTCGAGACGCCGATCGTCAGCGCTCTGGTCGACGGCGTAATCACTTGCGATGACGAGGAGGTGACCCTCACGGCGAACATCTCGCGCGGGCGGCCTCCGTACACGATCGAGTGGAAGACACCGAGCGGCTTGACGATCTGCAAGTCGGCGACGATCACCGTTGACGAGCCCGGAACCTACACCGTGACGGTCATCGGATCGAACGGCTGCTCGGCGAGCGATTCGGTCGTCGTCGTCGAAGACACCGAACCGCCGCTCGTCGACGCGGGGCCGAACCAAGAGCTCACGCTCGAGGACACCGAGGCCGTGCTGACAGCCACGATTGACCGCTGCCCGGGCCCCTACACCGTGACGTGGACGAACACTATGGGTGACGTCGTCGGGCACACCGAATCGATCACCGTGAACCGCTCTGCCATCTACACCGTAACCGTCGTCCGCGACACTGGCTGCTCCGCCTCCGACGAGGTGACCGTCACGTCCGATTACGTCAGCGAGGTCGTCCTTACGTCGAACATCGAGGGGCTCGCCGTCTTCGGTCAGCTGACGATGGACGGGGTCCCGATCCCCGATTCGATCTTCTACTTCAAGGTCGAATCGACGCAGACCGGGAGCGAGACGGCCGGTTCGACGATCACGATGACGAACCTCTACGCCGAGGGGTACAAGGCGAACGGGGCCGAGATCTACTACATCATTCCCGGGAACGCGACCGTCGAATTCGGAATCCATCAGGATCAGTTCATCGCAGGCAAGAAATACTACCTGCTCCACCTGCCGACCGATCCGCCGGGGGAGGCGGCGGTGGCCTTCTTCTAGCGAAGAGCGGAATCGGATTCGTCTCACGGGCGGCGTCCCCTACGCGGGTGGCGTCGCCCGGTGCTTCTCCCACGCGAGCATCACCTCGTCGTACGTCGAGACGAACCGACGGCGCAAGGTCTCATCACGAATCCTTTCAGCCTGTTGCGCAATCAGATCGTGCGCGGCCTTCAGGTGGGGGAGCGCTTCCTTCTCGCGGTCGACTGCACGAAGGATCCGATACTGCGTGAAGTGAATTTCGGTCGCTTCCGGCGACGCCTGATCCCCGAGAAGCTCGATCGCCTCCGCCGACAGCCTCGCCGCGTTCTCGATATCCCCAGCGAGGAAGCGCGCTCTGGCCAGGGCCGCGAGCGACCGCGTCGCGAGCCGACCCAACCCCAGCTCCCGGCTCACCCGCAACGCATCCTGCAGCTGCGCCTCGGCCGCTTCGGCGTCCCCGACGCACAGCCGGATCATCCCGAGATTGAAGTGGCTGATGACCTCGCCTCGTTGGCTCCCGATCTCCGTGTACAGGGTCATTGCTCGGCCGGTCGTCTCGGCGGCGGCCCTCAGTTCCTCTCCTTCGTCGTGGGTCCGGAACGTCAGCTCGAGCTGACCTCCGACACCGAGCGTGCCAAGCGCGATCCCCATGTTGCACAGGCTGTCCGCACGCCCGCTCGCGTCCTCCAACTGCTCGTAGGCCTCCAGCGCCCGCTCGTGATGCTCCAGCCCTTCGGCGAACGCGCCGAGCGCGCTGTAGGAATTGCCGAGATTCGTCAGGCACTTCGCCGACCCGATCCGGTTTCCCATCTCGTGGAAGAGCGGCTGAGCCTGCTCGGTGTACTCGATGCACCGCTCGTAGTCACCGAGGTAATAGTTGAGCGCTCCGAGGTTCCCGAGGATGTCCGCCTCTCCCTTCCGATCGCCGACACGGCGGTAGAGCTCGCGCGCCTCGCCGAACCGCTCCAGCGCTTCGGGAAGCTCGCCGAGACGGGCGGAGATGATCCCCAGCGACTTCAGGCCCGCCGCCTGGCCGTCGAGCGCGTCGAGTTCGCGGAACGCGTCGAGCGCCTTCTGCGCAAATTCGCGCGCTTCCTGGAACCGACCCGCCCCTTCGAGTGCGTTCCCGACGTGCGTCAGGGCCTTCGCTCGGCCGACCGCGTCGCCCGCTTCCTCCATCACCGCGAGAGCGAGCTCGCCCTGCTCCTTCGACGCCTCGAACTGCCCGCAACGTCTGTGGAAATCCGACCAGAGGAGGCGGATCTCACCACGCCTGGACGGTCCGCCCGAGGCCTCGACGATCGGTAGGAGCCTCTCCAGATCGGCCCGTTCCTCCTCGACGCGACCGAGAAGGCCGAGGGTCCTCGCGTGCTGCCGGAGGACCTCGAACCGACGTTCGGTGTCTCGGCGTCCGTCGAGCTCGTCGATCAGCTCGAGCGCCCGGCTGAAATACATCTCCGCCTCGACGTTCGCGTGCCGGGCCGCCGCCTGTTCTCCCGCGAACCGGGCGTACTCGCACTCCTTTTCGCCGTGTCCGGCCCGGTTCCAGTGGACGACCAGCAACGGGTAATGCGGTTCCAGGTGCTCGGCGTACGTTTCCTCGTACCAACCCGCGACGCACCGGTGAAGCTCGCGGCGCTGCTCGAAGAGGAGGGTTTCGTAGGCAACCTGCTGAGTCACCACGTGCTGGAACGCGTAGCTCGGCTCCGGCTCTTCGGCCTCCAGCAACGTCAGACGACGGCGGGTCGTGTGATCGAGATGAGCCCGCAGCTCGACGCTGTCGATCGGAGTCGGATGCACGTCGTGCACCGTCCGCATCAGGAAGCTTCGACCGATCACGGAGGCGACCTTCACCGTCAGTTGCTCCTCCGTCGGGAGCCGGTCGATGCGCGACAGGACCACACCCTCGAGCGTATCAGGGACGCTCGCCCGAAGCGCGTCTTCGTCTCCGATCGCCACGCAGGCCCCGTTCTCGATGGCGAGCAGTCCCTGATCGCGCAGCGCCCCGATCAGCTCGACGGCAAAGAACGGGTTCCCTTCCGCCCGTTCGGTGAGCAACGCAACAACGGCCTCCGGGAGGTCCGACGACTCCAGGCCGAGTCGGGCGGCAGCGAGCGCGACCGTCTCGTCCGGAGGCAGCGCTCCCAACGGGAGCCTCTCTACTCCCCGCATCCGTGACAGGGCGGCGTGCTGCGAAGGCACGACCTCCGCGTAGGGGCGGTGCGTGACGACGAAGAGGACCGGCCGATTGGCCAACGCGCGCGTCGCCGACAGGACGAGCTCCCACGAAAGCGAGTCCAGCCAGTGCGCGTCCTCAACGATCAACGCGATCGGACCCGCGGTCGTTCGATGAACCAGGAGCTCTCCGATCAGCGCGAACAGGGACTCCTGACGGACCTCGGGGTCGAAGCCGCTCGTGATCCGCGACTCGGGAAGGCCGAGCCCGAGGACATCGTTCAACAACGGCGCCCGATCGACGTAGGTCGGATCGATCGCGGCGAGCCGCCGGAGAACGAGCTCCCGCTGGGCAGACGGATCGCCGCCGGCCCCCAGCTCGAACAGGCCGCGAAGCAGAACCCTCCAGACGCGGTACGGCGTGTGCTGCTCGAGGCTGTCCGCCGTTCCGATCAGACACGCGAACCCGCCTCCGATCGCCAGCCGACGGAGCTCCTCCACGAGCCGGCTTTTCCCGATCCCCGCCTCGCCCTCGACTAGCAGAATCCGCCGCTTGCCGGTTTCCACGTCGTTCATGGCCGCCCGGATGGTCTCGAGTTCGGCCCGCCGGCCGACCAGGATCGTGGCGTCATCGACCGCGCCGCTCTCGTCCCGCCCGCGCGGACGGTAGACCGGCTGCGGGCGGTCGAGCCCCTTGAGCTCCACCGGCGGGAGCGTGTCGAACGCCCATTGTCCCTTGGCGATTTCGTAGACCGATTCGCTGCAGCGGATCTCGCCGACCGGTGCGGCCGCCATCAGCCGCGCGGCCAAATTGACGGCGTCTCCGAGCGCTCCGTACGTCCGGCGCGCCCCGCCCCCGTAGGCCCCGACGCGCGCGCGGCCGTGGCTGACGCCGATCTGGATCCCGGTGATGAAGTCAAGCTCCGGCGGAGGCGCCTGCAGCTCCATCGCCGTCGCGAGCGCCCGTTGTGGGTCGTCCTCGTGCGCCTCGAGCGCACCGAAGACGACGTAGAGGTGACTCCCCTTGTCGGCGGTCGTCAGCAGGAGCACGTAGCCACCATAGCGATCGGCCGCTCCCTGGACCCATTTCGTGAAGGCGTCGAACTTCGAAGCGGCTGCGGCGTCCTCGTCGTAGTTGATCCCGGTGAATCGGAGGAAGAGGACGGAGACCGGACGGAGCTCCCCGAGGAACTCCCCTTGGCCGGCTCTGACCCGCTCGTGGACCGACCCCAGGAGGTACGGTCGCAACCGCTCAGACGTCAGACCGTCCGAGGGAAGATCCGGCCACGGTGCCGGCTCGACACTCTCCCTGAGGCCCTCCACGACCGCGAATCGCCCTCGCCACGTTTCGACCATCAGATGGGCACTGGCCTTCCGCGCTACCTCCGGCGAAGCGATCACTTCGCCACGCTCCGCGAGATGCTCCCCCTCCGCCAGACGATCGACGGTCGCCCCGACGAGGACGTCCAGTAGCTGGATCTCGGGATCACCGATCAGGTACCGATGCACCGGACCTACGGCCACCGCCGCCTTCATCGTCAGCGACACCCTCCCCCCCTGCGGCGCCGCGATCGCCTGGAACTGCTTCATCGCCCGCTGCATCTGCAAGGCGCAGGCGAGTCCGCGGACACCCTCGTCGTCCGGGAAGAAGCCGATCAGCGCGTCCCCGATGAAGCAGACGACGCTCCCGCCGAAGTGATGGACTCTGGAGACCAGTTCGGTGTAGACGGCGTTCAGGAGCTTCGTCAGCTCCTCGGCACCGCGGCGAGGTCCGAGCCCCGCGACCAGCGCCTCCGTCAACGGGGTGAATCCGGAGATGTCCGCAAGGAGAACCGATCCCGTCGCGCCTTCGGGCAGGGTCTCACCGGTCGCAAGCGCCTGCCTCCGGTCCATCGGCAGGTACGCGTTCAGCAGCTCGGTCGACATTCGGCCTCCCGCGGTGGATCGAACATGGACTCGCCGCCCCTCGATGCTGCAAGTTTCCAGGATACTCGCGAAGCGCGGAGCACCACAACTCCGCTGGGCCGTGACCTCCCGATTCTAGGGAAGGAACTCGCGATACCGCATGCACGGCGTCCAGGAGCCGAGCGGCCGCTCGCACCCTTTGCAGGAGTTCTGCCCTTGGCGTCGCTTGCAGTACGTGTTGACGACGTAGTCGAAGATGGTGGCGTTTCGAACGGCGAACGCGATCTCGTCGGCGACCGACACGAGGATCAGCCGCTCGTCGGCCGTGAACGGACCGCCGTCGAGCCGGTTCAACACTTCGAGGACTCCGACGCGTTCGTCACCGGCGACGAGCGGCACCGCGATCATGTTCCGCGTGTGATAGCCGGTCTTCAGGTCGATCTGTTCGTAGAAGCGCGGGTCGGTCTCGACGTCGTTGACGATCTCCGCTTCCAGCGACTCGAGAACGCGCCCCGCGACGCCCTCGGTCACCGGGAACGTCGCCCCCCCGAGAAGCGGCTTCGCCGATCCCTCGACGCGGTAGAACTGGAAATTCTCCTTCGCCTCGTCGAGAAGGAGGATCGAAGCCGCTTCGGCCGAGGCGGCCTCCATGCTGCAATACAACGCGATCTCCAACAGCTCGGCGAGGTCGACCGACTTGGCGAGCATCGTACTGACCGTGAGGTACGTGTTGAGATGGAGGAGCTTTCGCTCGGCGCTGGCCTGCGCGGCGAGGCGGTCCGCGACGCGACCGAGCGCCGCAAGCACCCGGAACCAGACGTCCTCGGGCAGGAGAAAGTCAAGATCCACCGCGGGGACACCGACGATACCGATGATTCGCCCGTCGACCGGAAGCGGATAGACGGCGTACGGTACGTCGACGTCCTCGACCCGGAGGGTCAGGTCCACTGCCTCGATCCCGTCGTCGGCGACCTCGTCGAACCAGTTCGGACACGCCGTCTCCAGCGCAGACGACTCCTCCGACGAGAGGCCGTATCCGGCGAAGTGGGGAGCATGAAGACGCGGATCCGACACGTAGAGAAAGCTTCCCGTGGTTCGAGTCAGCTCGGCCAAGAGCGGGAGGACTCCGTCAGACAGTCCGGCGAGGCCCTCCGCGCCAACGGCGGCCTCGATCAGTCCGACGGCGCGGTCCGCCGCGTCGGCGTTTTCCATCTCCGTCCTCCTTCCGGCGTGCTTCCCGACCAACCGCGAACCCGCGGCGCACCTACGGCCAGTGGAAGAACTCTATGCCGCGAACCGTCCGTTCGTCAACCGACCCGCAGTGCCTCTGCTTGAAATCGCCGATCCTGACTCGCTAGGATCGGCCACAGGATTCCACGAGAATCTGAGGGGCCAGCACTGTTCGTCCGAAGGAGAAGGTCATGGTTCAGGGAAGTCCGATCGAAAAGGCCGCTTTGTTCAACGGATTGACGCCCGGTGAACTCAGCGACGTCGCAGCGTTGGCTCGCGAGAGGACGTTCGCTGCGGAAGAGAGAATCTTCGCCGAGGGGAGCTACGGAGACGAGATCCACATCCTGACGAAGGGGATGGTTCGGATCGAGCTGACGCTTGGCGACAACGCCGATTGCACGACGATCCAGCGCTTCACCGCCGGACAGGTCTTCGGCGAGGTCTCCCTCGCCGACCGGCGGAACCGATCGGCCACGGCCGAATGCGAAACCGATTGCGAGGTCGTCTCGATCCCGAGCGACGACCTTCTCCAGCTGTTCGAGAAGGACTACCGGATCGGGTATGTCGTGATGAAGAACCTCGCGGCCGTCCTCGCGACCCGCTTGCGGAAGACAAACTCCCAGCTGATCAGCACGGTCCTCTGGGAGTGACCGCCCGGCTCACGTGAAGTGGGTCCATTACGCCGTCCCCTCTAAGCTCAAATCCTGCGCCAGGTCGCGGGACCAGCGGTCGACCTCCAGCAGGCGCGACAGCTCGGGCGCCCGATCGCCGGGCTCGTCCTTCTTCTCGTTCCGCCAACGATTCAGAACCGTCGCAAGCCCCTCAGCGATCCCTGGGAATCGGATCTCCCCGTCGAGGAAGCGGTACACGAGCACCTCGTCGGCTGCGTTGACGGCCGCCAGCGCCGTCCCCCCTTCGCGGGCGGCCTCGAGGACCGTCGAGAAGGCCGGGAACCGGCTCTCGTCGAACGGCAGGAGCTCTAGCCGCAAGGGGCGATCGAGGGGGAGCCGCGGCAAACCCGTGTCGACCCGATCCGGATCGATCAGCAGATTCTGAATCGGAATCCGCATGTCCCTCGGCCCGAGCTCCGCCTTGATCGACCCCTCGCGAAACTCCACGAGGGAATGAACGTACGAGTCCGGATGGATGACGACGTCGATCCGGTCGTACGCCACTCCGTACAGGTGATGCGCGACGACCACCTCGAACGCCTTGTTCACCATCGTCGCCGAATCGACCGTGATCCGGCGCCCCATCGCCCACGTCGGATGCGCCAGCGCCTCCTGCGGAGTGACCCGTTCCAGAGCCTCGGGATCGGCGTGCAGGAACGGGCCGCCGGACGCCGTCAGGAGAAGCCGTTGGACGTCGCTCGGATCGTGTCCGTGCAGGCACTGATGGATCGCGTGGTGCTCGCTGTCGATCGACAGGAGCCTCCCCCCGTGCTCCGCGAGGAGTCCGAGGATGAGTTCACCGCCGATGACGACGCTCTCCTTGTTCGCTAACGCGACCGTCTTGCCGAGCGAGAGCGCGGCGAGGGTCGGAGGGAGGCCGGCGGCGCCGTAGACCGCGTTGACGAGGACGTCGACGTCGTCGCGCTCCGCGAGGCGGAGAAGCCCTTCCTCACCGTAGCGGATCTCGGTGCCTTCGGGAAGACGTCGCCGAAGAGGCTCGACTTCGTCCGCCGCGGCGATCGAGACGATCTTCGGGCGGTATCGCCCCGCCTGCTCGACCAGGAGGTCGGTGTTCGATCCCGCGGCCAGTCCGACGACCTCGAACGCCCGGCCGGACTTGGCCAGTCGGTCGATGACATCGAGCGTCTGCGTCCCGATCGACCCCGTCGAACCGAGCAACGCGATCCGCCTTTTCGAACGGCTCATCCGCCCTCCTCCAGGGACGGATGATATCCGGCACGACGTCCGGCACAAAGCCGTGCGGTTCTTGTGCCGATTCGGTCGGCCCGCTACGATCCCCTGCGGCGGAGAGGGGGAAGCCACAGGATGTACGACATCACGGACTTCGACGAGCTGAAGCGCGGCATCACTCGAACGATCCTCGTCCGGCGGCTCACCCTCGGCGTCTTCTCGCTCGTCGCTCTGTTCGTTCTGCTCGCCAGCCGAATCAGCTACCTGAACCCGCTCTTCTACTCGCCCCTCGTGTGGTTTCTGCTGACGTTCCCGTTCAAGTACCTGGTCGATCGCCAGCGAACGCTGCGATCTCTTCACTGGGTTCACACTGGCTTCTTCGTCGTCGAGGTCCTGCTGATCACGTTCCTCGTCCACTTCATGGGAGGAAGCGAGTGGATCGGCGTGATCTTCTACATGTTCACGGTCATCTACGCCAACATCTTCCTGACGCGGTTTCAGGGCTCCCTCGTCACGCTCCTGGTCGTCCTCTCGTATTCGAGCCTCGTCCTCCTCGAATACGGAGGACTGATCTCGCACCGATCCCTCTTCTCCGCCGTCGAGGAGCCGCACCGGAACCTCGCTTACTCCCTGACGACGATCCTCGCCGGCGCGGTCGGTCTGTACGCCGTCGTCGCGCTCACCGTCCGGTCGTTCGCCGACGTCTTCGCGCACAAGAACCGGATGCTCGCACGGCGCGAGAGGGAGCTGTCCCGATTGTCCCGTCGCCTGCTCACGGCTCAGGACGAGGAGCGCCGCCGGATCGCCCGCACCCTTCACGACGACCTGATCCAGACGCTCGCTGCGATCAAGCTCCGCCTGACACCGCAGAAGGATCGCCTCGGCGACGACGCGTACGCCGAGGTCTGCGACATCGTCGATCGATCGATCGAGCAGACGCGCTCGCTCGCCTACTCGGTCAGACCGCCGCTCCTCGACGACCTCGGGCTCGTTCCGTCGCTCGAGCGGCTCGCGGAGGCGGTCGCGGCGGAGAGCGGGCTCACGGTGGACGTCGAAGCGCACCTGTCGGAGCGCCCTCACGTCGGCGTCGAGGGCCTCCTCTTCTTCGTCGCGCAGGAGGCGATGCAGAACGTGGTCCGTCACGCGAACGCCGATCGGGTCTCCCTCGATCTCCACGCCGAGGGGGCGGCGCTTCGCCTCACGGTTCGAGACGACGGCGTCGGCTGCCGTCCGGACGACCCGCAGGGGCTCGGCCTCCGCGGCATCCGGGAGCGGGTCGAGCTCAGCGGGGGAAGCGTCTCGATCCGGCCGGCACCCGGCGGGGGTACAATCGTCGCCGTGGAGGTTCCGTCCGATGCCGATTCGAGTCGCGATCGTCGATGATCACACGCTGGTCCGTGACGCGTTGGCGGACCTGATCTCGGCCGAGCCGGATTTCGAGGTCGTCGCAAACGTCGGCGACGCCGCGTCCGCGGTCCGCGAGATCGGCGAGGCGAGCCCCGACGTCCTCCTTCTCGACATCGCCCTCCCCGACGCGAACGGCCTCGAACTGATCGATCGGATCCGCGAACGGAGTCCGGCGACCCGTGTGCTCGTCCTTTCGATGCACTCGGAACCTGAGTACGCCGCCGCGGCTCGTGAGCGCGGCGCCCGCGGACTGATCGCCAAATCGGCCCCGGTCGAGGAGCTGATCGCGGCGATTCGGACCGTCGCGACCGGTGACTCCATCCCGGTCGAGGGGGAGCTGACCGAGCGCGAACGCGAGATCCTCGCCCGAATCGGCCGCGGGGCGACGAACCGCGAGATCGCCACTGCCCTCGACCTCCAGCCGAAGACCGTCGAGTCGTACAGCCAGCGGCTGATGGCCAAGCTCGGCGTCCGCACGCGCGCCGGCCTCGTCGGCTGCGCCCGGCGTCTCGGTCTCTAGTGAAACCCAATTAGCACGCCTCCCCATTCCCTCTCACCTTCCCGTGCCCGTAGAATCAGGGCACGATGGCCATCCGGGTGGTGCTCGCGGACGATCACGATCTCGTGCGCACGTGCATACGCACGACGCTCTCGTCTCACGGGTTTGATGTCGTCGCGGAGGCGGAGGACGGGCGAGCGCTTCTGCGAGCGGTTCGTGAGCACAGCCCGGATGTCGCGCTCGTCGACGTCTCGATGCCTCTCCTCGATGGGATCGAGGCGACGCGGAGGATCACCAGGCTCTCCCCGCAGACGCGCGTCGTCATCCTGACGATGCACCCGGACGCCCACCTCGCCCGCCGAGCGCGCGCCGCGGGAGCGAGCGGCTACGTCGTGAAGGACGAGACGCCGGATCGGCTGATCGAGGTGATCGAGCGAGTCGCTGCCGGCGAACAATGCATCGACGCGGAGGCTCCGAAGGAGCACGACCTCCTGACGACGAGGGAGCGCGAAGTCCTGCAGCTGATCGCGGAGGGGAAGCGAAACCGGGAGATCGCTGAGATCATGAGCCGGAGCATTCACACCGTTCGCAGTCACCGCGCCCGGTTGATGGGGAAGCTCGGCGCTCGGAGCGCCACGGAACTAGTCAAGGCAGCCGAGGAGCGTGGGCTCCTCCGGTGGCCGGTCTGATCGAGGGGGGGAGCGCTTGGTACCGGGAATCCTGGAGCGATATCGAGGTGCAATCGAGAACCGTCTGTCGCACTCGTTGAATGGCGACGGACCGCTCCGCTCGATTCTCCGCTACCACGTCGGTCTGGAGGACGAAGCCGGGGCACCGACCCACGCGACCGGAAAGCTCCTCCGGCCGAGCCTCGTCCTGTTCGTCGCGGAGCAGCTCGGGGCGAGCCTCGATGCGGCCCTACCGAGCGCCGTCGGCCTCGAGCTGATTCACGGCTTTTCGCTCATCCACGACGACATCCAGGACCGCGATCGCACCCGCCGCGGTCGCCCGGCCGTCTGGACGATCGTCGGCGTCGAGCAGGCGATCAACGCCGGCGATCTGATGCACGTCCTGGCGATCGCGACCGCGCTGAAGTCCTCCCCCGCCGCCGCCGTCCGCCTGATCGATGCGACACGCGAGATGATCGAGGGGCAGTGTCACGACCTCGAGTTCGAGCATCGGGGGGTCACCGCCGACGAATACCTCTCGATGATCGACCGAAAGACCGGGGCCCTCCTCCGTTGCGCCTTCGACCTCGGCGGACTCGCCGCCGGGGTCAACGGCCGGGGCCGGTCGTCGCTGACCGAGTTGGGGCAGGCCGTCGGCCGGGCGTTCCAGATCCAGGACGACCTCCTCGGGATCTGGGGAAAGGACGACGTGCTCGGGAAGGCGACCGGCTCGGACATCCGGCGGAGGAAGAAGACGCTGCCGGTGGTTCTCCTGTTCGAACGGGCTGGGAGCGACGACCGGGCCGTGCTGAGCGATATCTACGGGGAACAGGACGAAGCGGAGGTCGCCGAGGAGCGCGTCGCTTGGCTGATCCGGCGGATGAACGAACTCGGCGTGCGCGACGCGTGCGAGGCGATGGTCCGGCGGTACGTGGACGACGCGACCGAACGACTTCAGCGGATCCCTTTCTCGGACGACGCACGATCGCAGATGGAAGAGCTCATCGGTTTCCTCGCGAGGAGGGAGAAATGACCAGGCCGTTCCGGCTCGACCTCTCCGTCGCCCGACATCTCATCGGGCGTACCGCCCGCCGGGCGGGTCGCTTTCCCCTCGTCACGATGCTCGAGCCGCTCGAGGCCTGCAATCTCGCGTGCGCCGGGTGCGGGCGCGTCCGGGAGTATCGTGACGTGATCGACCGGCGGTTGACGGTCGACGAGTCGCTCGCCGCCGTCCGAGCCTCCGACGCACCGATCGTGTCGATCTCCGGCGGGGAGCCTCTCCTTCACCAGCAGATCGACGAGATCGCCCGCGCCGTCATCGCAGACCGCCGCTTCGTCTACCTGTGCACCAACGGGTTGCTGCTGCAGGAGAAGCTCGACCTGTTCGAACCGTCGGCGCGGCTGGCGTTCGTCGTTCACCTCGACGGGACGGAGTCGGCGCACGATCGGATCACCGAGCGTCCTGGAACGTACGCGACCGCCGTGGCGGCGATCCGCGACGCCGTCGCGCGCGGGCACCGCGTCTGCACCAACACGACGCTCTTCCACGGCTCGGACGTCGACGATCTCGACGCCCTCTTCGCCACGCTCGTCGATCTCGGCGTCGAGGGCCTGATGGTCTCACCCGGCTACTCGTACGAGGACGTCCCGAACCGGGATCTCTTCCTTCAGCGTCGGGAGTCGATCGCCGTCTTCCGGCGGGTCCTCGATCCTTCGAAAGGCTTCCCGTTCTACAACAACCCGCTCTACCTCGACTTCCTCCGAGGAGAACGGGAGTACGACTGCGCCGCTTGGACGACCGTGACGTACACGGTCCTCGGATGGCGCCTCCCCTGCTACGCGCTCGCCGATCGCCACGTCGACGACGTCGGCGAGCTGTTCGCCGACAGCGTGTGGGAGCGATACGGCCCGGGGCGCGATCCGCGATGCGCGAACTGCATGATGCACTCGTCGTTCGAGGGGGCGAGCATCCTCGACGCGCTTCACCGGCCGAGGGCGCTCGCCCGATTGGCCCGAGGGGCGTGGGGACGATGATCCTCGTGACGACCTCCTTCCGGATCGAGGCGCGGTGGATCACCCGCCGACCAGGCGTCCGCGTCGTCCGCACGGCGATCGGGGAGCGATCAAGGGAGACGATGGCGAACCACGACATCGAGGCGTCCCTCCTCGTCGCGACGGGGTTCTGCGGCGGAATCGATCCGCGGATTCGAAGAGGCGACCTGTTCCTCGCGCGAACCGTCCGGCACCGCGGCGAGGAGATCCGCATCGATTCGGAGCTCCTCGCCCGGGCGCGGCGCGTCCTCGACGGTGGATCGGTCAGCCTCCACGTCGGTCTCGGCGAGTCCGCCGATCACGTCCTCCGACCGGACGAGAAGCGCGCCCTGGCAACCGAGGGCGTCGGAGCCGTCGACATGGA
>CAZFZM010000001.1:77960-128043 GCA_964523545.1 uncultured Thermotogae bacterium | reverse complement strand
CGAGCTCGAGTCGAACGTGACGATCACCGCCGAGCACGTCTTCCTCCGCCACGTCCTGGGAAACAGCGACCCGAAGGAAGCGCGCGACGCCGCGGCCTACATCCTCTCGAAGCAGTGCGACGACGGGACGTGGTCCAACTGGCACGGCGGCCCGCCCGAGCTGTCGACGACGGTCGAGGCGTATCTCGCGCTCAAGATGGCCGGGATCGCGACCGACGCGCCGGAGATGGCGAAGGCGAGAGCGTATATCCTCTCGCGCGGCGGGGTGGAGAACGTCCGCGTCTTCACCAAGATCTGGCTCGCGATGATGGGCGAGTGGGACTGGCGCGGCCTGCCGGTCCTTCCGGCCGAGTTCGTCCTTCTGCCGAAGCGATTCCCGATCAGCGTCTACTCGTTCGGCTGTTGGGCGCGCCAGACGATCGTCCCGATGTCGATCATCATGGACGCCAGGCCGGTCGTCCCGCTCCCGCAGCGTGCGCGGATCGTCGAGCTGTACTCCCGCGGCCGAGAGGACGCCGATCTGTCGATCCGACCGGCGGAGACGACGTGGCGCGCGCGTGGCTTCCTCCTCCTCGACCGGGTCCTCCGCCTGCACGAACGGCTCCCGTGGAAGCCGCTCCGCCGCCGCGCCCTCGCCCGGGCCGAGGCGTGGATCCTGGAGCGCCAGGAGGCCGACGGGTCGTGGGGCGGAATCCAGCCGCCGTGGGTCTACTCCCTGATCGCGCTGAAGCTGCGCGGCCACTCCCTCGACGGCGAAGGCCCGCTGGCGAAGGGGTTCGCCGGCCTCTACGGCGACACGGGCTTCGCGATCGAGGAGGACGGGTCGTTTCGCCTCCAGTCCTGCCTGTCGCCGGTGTGGGACTCCGGTCTCGCGCTGATGGCGCTCCGAGACGCGGAGCTCCCTCCGGATCACTCGGGGATCGCGCGCGTCGTCCGGTGGCTCCTCGACAAACAGGTCCTCACGGGAGGGGATTGGCAGGTCCGCTGCGACGCCAGGCCCGGCGGTTGGGCGTTCGAGTTCGCCAACGACGTCTACCCGGACACCGACGACACGGCGGTCGTCATGATGGGGCTCCTCGGCGACCCGCTCGCGGCGGCGGCGGTCGCCCGCGGCGAGGAGTGGCTCCTCGGCATGCAGAGCCGAAACGGCGGCTGGGGCGCGTTCGATCGGAACAACACGCAGACCTGGACACGACAGATCCCGTTCTGCGACTTCGGCGAAGTGATCGACCCTCCGTCGGCCGACGTGACGGGACACGTCGTCGAGTGCCTCGGTCGACTCGGACGCCGGTTCGGAGACCGAGCCATCGACCGAGCCGTCGCCTACCTGAAGCGGGAGCAGGATCCGGACGGCGCCTGGTTCGGACGATGGGGCGTCAATCTGACTTACGGGATCGGGAGCGTGCTCCCCGGTCTGGAAGCCGCCGGCGAGGACATGGGGGCCGCGTACGTCCGCCACGCGGTCGACTGGCTGCTCGCGCGCCAGAACGAGGACGGCGGCTGGGGCGAGCGGATCGAGGGCTACTACGATCCGGCGTGGCGCGGCCGCGGGCCGTCGACCCCGTCGCAGACGGCGTGGGCCCTCCTCGGCCTTCTCGCGGCCGGAGAGGCAGACCGCCCGGCGACGCGGCGCGGCGCCGAGTACCTCGCGCGGAGTCAGAACGACTCGGGCGGATGGGACGAGCCGCAGTTCACCGGGACCGGCTTTCCGACCGACTTCATGATCCGCTACCACCTCTATCGGGACGTCTTCCCGCTGATGGCCCTCGGTCGGTATCGCCACGCGGTGAGGAAGGCACAATGAACATCGACAAGGCGAAGGTCCTCGGCTTCTGCGGCGGGGTCCGCCGCGCGGTGCAGATGATCGAGTCCGAGCTCGCCGAGCGCGGACCGCTGCACACGCTCGGGGCGATCGTCCACAACGCCCACGTCGTCGACGCCCTCGCCGCGAAGGGCGCACGGATGGCGACCGATCTCGACGGCGTCCCGGAGAACGGAACCGTCGCGATCACCGCCCACGGCGCCGGCGAGGAGGTCTTCGCCGAGATCGAGCGGCGGGGGCTCCGGCTCGTCGACACGACGTGCCCGATCGTTCGCCGCGCGCAGGAGACGGCGGCGCGACTCGTCGAAGAAGGGTTCACCGTCGTCCTCTACGGCGAGGCCGAGCATCCCGAGGTGCGCGGGATCCTGTCTTGGACGCGCGGGCGTGGAATGGCGACGCAGTCGCCGGACGTCGAGATCCCGATCGGCGATCGGGGGATCGCGCTGATCGCGCAGACGACGAAGAACCCGACCCGGTTCGCCGAGTTCGCCCAGACGCTCGTCCGGCGCTTCACCGGGGCGGCGCAGGAGATCCGGATCATCGACACGACGTGCCCCGAGACCGGACGACGCTACCAGGCGGCGAAGGAGCTCGCCGAGACGGTCGAGGCGCTGATCGTGGTCGGGAGCCGGACGTCGGCCAACACGCGGAAGCTAGCCGAGACCTGCCGCGAGACGGGGATCCCTACGTACCACATCGAATCCGCCCAAGAAATCGACGATGCCTGGCTGGACGGACTGCGTCGAATCGGCGTCACGGCCGGCGCCTCGACGCCGGATGACGTGATCAACGCCGTCGTCGGACGGCTGCAGGGAGCCGGAGCTCGCGAAGGAATCCGGCGGTAGGGGGAGGAGCATGAGAACATCGATGGATGAACAGGTAGGGATGAAGCTTCACCGCCGCGTGATCGAGCGCGAGGCGTCCGGCGCGCCGGAGTTCATCGACATCACCGACGAGGTCCTCGCCGCCGTGGAGGCGTCCGAGGTCCGCGAGGGGTCGGTGACCGTCTTCTCCCGGCACACGACCGCCGCGGTGAAGATCAACGAGAACGAGCCGCTGCTCCTGGAGGACATGGCGCGCTTCCTCGAGCGGGCCGCGCCGAGGGAGGCGAACTACCGGCACAACGATTTCGTCATCCGCACCGTCAACATGACCGAGGACGAGTGCCCGAACGGCCATTCCCACTGCCAGCACCTCCTCCTGTCGGCGAGCGAGACGATCCCGATCTGTGACGGCATCGCGCTCCTCGGTCGGTGGCAGCGGGTCTTCCTGATCGAGCTCGATCGCCCCCGACTGCGCGAGGTCGTCATCCAGGTTCAGGGATGGTAGCCGCGCACGTCCGCGCGCTACTCGAACCGCCGGCGTTGCCGGCGTCGATCGAGGAGGCGAGCCGGTTCTGCCGGAGGCTGGCGCGCGCGCACTACGAGAACTTCACCGTCCTGTCGTGGCTCGCGCCGCGGGAGATGCGCCGCCACCTCGCCGCTTTGTACGCCTACTGTCGAACGGTCGACGACCTCGGCGACGAGGCTCCGGGCGACCGGTTACCGCTTCTCGACCGGTTCGAGCGGGAGCTCGACGCGGCGTTCGCGGGGCGAGCGCGGCACCCCGTCCTCGTCGCGCTGCAAGAGACGATCGCACGCTTCTCCCTCCCGCGGGACCCGTTCACCCGGTTGATCGAGGCGAATCGGATCGACCAGCGGCGGAACTCGTTCGCCACGTTCGACGAGCTCCGACACTACTGCGCGCATTCCGCGACCCCCGTCGGGCGGCTCGTGCTGATGCTCTACGGGTATCGGGACGAGGAGCGCTTCGCCCTCTCCGACGCCACCTGCACCGCGCTTCAGCTCGCCAACTTCTGGCAGGACCTCCGGCGGGACGCCGCGATCGGCCGCGTCTACCTTCCGGAAGACGAGATGGCCGAGTACGGCGTCGGCCGATCCGCCCTGTGTGCCGACCGCGCCTCGGCCGGTCTGAGGGACTTGACACGCCTTCAGGTCGATCGAGCCCGTTCGTACTTCCGCGCCGGCCTCCCTCTGATCGACCGCGTTCGCGGTCACCTGCGGATCGACCTGGCGCTCTTCTCCCTCGGCGGCCTGGCGGTCCTTCGCAAGATCGAGCGACAGGACTACGACACCCTCTCCCGTCGTCCGACGCTCTCCGGCCCGGAGAAGGTCGGGCTCGCATTCTCCGCGCTCCTCTCGGATCGATGGCGCCGGATCTAGCGCACGCCTACCGCGTCTGCGCTCGCACGACGCGCCGCCATGCACGCAACTTCTACTTCGCGTTCCTCAGCCTCCCCAGGGCGCAGCGACGCGCCGTCTACGCACTGTACGCGTTCTGCCGCGAGGCGGACTGCGTCTCAGATGCTGTCTTTCCGCCAGCATCAGAGCCGGACGGGAATGGCTCCGCCGTTCCCGCAGCTGGCGAGCAAAGAAACGTTCGATCATCTGGGAGTGCGAACCGCCAGGCCTCGCAGGATACCGGCGGCTCCGTTCTTGACGATCTCGAAGCGCGCCGGGCAGCGCTGGATGCGATGCGGGACCGGCTGGCGGCCGCGGCGCGCGGCGAACCGAAGACCGAACGCGACCTCGCCCTCGCCGACGCAATCGACCGGTACGGCGTCTCCGAAGAGGACCTCCGCGCCGTCCTCGAAGGCGTCGAGATGGACCTGACTCCGGTGCGCATCGAAACCAACGAAGAGCTGCGAGCCTACTGCTACCGCGTCGCCTCGGCCGTCGGCCTCTCGACCCTGCCGATCCTCACCGACGGAATCCCACCGACCGCCGAAATGCGGGACGCGGCCGTCGATCTCGGGCTCGGGATGCAGTACGTAAACGTCCTTCGCGACGTCGACGAGGACCTGGCGCTCGGGCGGATCTACCTGCCGACTGAGGAACTTCTCGCCCACGGCGTCGACGAAGCCGGGCTGACGGCGCGAGCGATGACCGAGGGGCTTCGGTCCCTTCTCGCCGCGCATGCCGAACGCGCGGGATCGTACCTCGACTCCGGCCGACGTCTCCTCCCGGATCTCCCTCGGCGGAGCCGCGCCTGCCCCTGGCTCCTGTCGGAGATCTACGGTCGGATCCTCGCGCGGATCGTCGCAGGCGACTACCCCGTCTTCGCGCGGAGGGTGTCCCTCCCTGCGACCGAGAAGCTCTGGCTGTTATTCTCCTCGTCATGGAAGCGGATCTGAACGACGTCATCGTCATCGGCGGTGGCTTCGCGGGGATCGCGGCCGCCTGCCGGCTCGCCGGGGACGGCCACCGGCCGCTTCTGCTGGAGCGGTCCCCGCGCCTCGGCGGCCGCGCCGGCTCGTTCTTCTCTCCCGAGCGGGCCGAGTCGCTCGACTACGGCCAGCACGTGCTGATGCGCTGCTGTACCGCCACCACCGGCTTCCTCCTCCGGATCGGGGCATCCAACGCGGTGCGGTTCCAGCCGACGCTCTCGATCCCGATCGTCTGGCCGGACGGGCGCGCTGTCCTCCGTTCGTCGCCGATGCCGGGCGTCCTTCACCTCGTGCCGTCCCTGCTGGGGTATCGGCCGCTCTCCTTCCGGGACCGAATCCGCGCGATGAAAGCCGGCCTGTCGATCGCCCTCGGCAGGGCCGGGGCGGACGTGCCGTTCGCGAGGTGGCTGAAGGATCGCGGAGGGTCCGACCGTTCGATCGAACTTCTCTGGGATCCGATCTGCGTCGCGACGCTGAACGCGCCGTCGGATGTGGTCGGCGTCCACGCCGCTCGGGTGGTCTTCCGGGACGCGTTCTTCCGACCGGACGGGGCGGACGTGGGCTTCTTCGCCACACCGCTCGCCGAGATCTTCGACGCGGCCAGGCGCTACATCGAGGACCGGGGCGGCGCCGTCCGCACGTCGGCGACCGCGGAGAGGCTCGCGATCGATCGGGAGTCGATCCGTGGTGTCGAACTCTCGAGCGGAGAAACGTTCGAAACCGATGCCGTGGTCGTCGCGGTCCCGCCGGCCGACTTGGCGACTCTCGTGCCCGGCGAAGGCCCGCTCGCGCCCCTGCTGGCGAAGGCGTCCCGGCTTCGCTGGGCGCCGATCGTCGATCTCCACGCGTGGTTCGATCGCCCGGTTCTCGAGGACGAGTTCGCCGTCGCCGTCGACTCCCCGATCCAGGCCGTCTTCGACGTCGCGCGGCTCCACGGACGGGCGCAGAGCGAAGGTCCGTCGCATCTCGTCCTTTCTCAGAGCGCCGCCGAAGACTGGATCGACCGGCCGGTCGACGAGGTGTCCCGGGATCTCCTTGGCGCCCTTGGCGAGCTCTTCCCGGGCGTCCGGGAGGCGGCGCCCCGGGAGACGCTCGTCCTCAGACACCGGCGCGCGACGTTCGTCCCGGAGCCGGGCTCCGCGGCCCTCCGGCCCCGCGCCGTCACGCCGATCCGCGGCCTCTACCTCGCCGGGGACTGGACGTCGACCGGGTGGCCGTCCACGATCGAGGGGGCGGTCCGCTCGGGGATCTTCGCCGCGGCCCACGCCGAAGAGCGGCTCGTCGCAGAAGGCGATTGCCCGTGAGGAAGAGAGACGGACGGGCGATCGAATGCCCCTCAGCCTGCCGACCCCTTCCCGGCGGCGAGGGCCGCGCGGGCGTGCCGCGAGACGGCGGCCCGTCCCTTCGGCGGAGACATCCGCTCCACCTTGACCGTCTTGCACCCGTTGAACGCGGCGAACCGAGCGAGCGACGTTCCCAGGCGCGCCAGGAACGCGTCGGTCGCCTCGAACCCCGGCTCGAGCCACAGCTTCCGCACGATCAGCCGTTCCGCCTTCCGGTCCGCCTTCGGATCGAGCCGCCCGACCAGCCGATCCCCGAACAGGATCGGCAGCACGAAGTATCCGTACTTCCGCTTCGCCTCCGGGAGATAGCACTCGATCGCGTAGTCGAAGTCGAACAGCCACTTCGTCCGAGGCCGTTGGATGATCAAGCCGTCGAACGGGGACAGAATGTGCACGCGGGGCTCGGCCGCTCCGTCGATCGGTTCCTCCAGGCGCGCTGAAAGCGCGTAGCAGGCCCCGCCCTTTGCCCCCTCGACGTCCACCTCGACGACCTCGTCCGCGTCGACCAGACCGTCCAGCGCTCGACGGACGACCGGCTTTTCCACCACCTTAACGAACTCGAGGATCTCCCGGTCCCGGGCGACCCCCAGCGCTCGGAGCGCTCGACGAACCTGGAACCGGCCGCACTCCTCGGCGGAGGGCGGCGTCCGATCGACACTCGGCGGGAGGATCCGCTCGGTCAGGTCGTAGACCTTCTGGAAGTTGCGCCGTTCGGCGATCATCAGATCCCCCTGCCAGAAGAGGAGCTCGAGCGCGCGTTTCGCCGGCTTCCAGTCCCACCACGTCCCCCGTTTCGTTCCCGGCGGCGGCTCGAAGTCCTTCGACGTCAGCGGCCCCTCGGCGCGGATCCGCTCCAGGACCACCTCCATGACCCCTCCGTGTTTCTCCCGCCAGTCGCGCATCCAGGGCGGCCCGTGTTCGCGGATGCGGTTCATCTGTGGGACGAAGTAGCGGTAGTCCGACATCGGCACGTAGGCCATCGCGTGCGCCCAGTACTCGAAGACGCGTCGATCGTCCGCCTGCAGGTCGCGGAGCATACCCGGGTCGTAGTCCGGACAGCGCACCCAGAGCGTGTGGTGATGCGCCCGGTTGACGGCCGCGATCGTGTCGATCTGCACGTAGCCGAGCCGCTCGATCGCCCGGGCGACGCCCTCCTTCCCGTCCGGCAGCGAACTCCCTCCGTCGAGAAGTTGACAGTGCAGGGCCAACCTTCGTGCGTCGGTAAGGGCGAGTCGCGCGGCGGGCATGGTACGCAGATTCTGACGGAAAAGCGGATCGGTTCAAGGCGCCTTGCGGAGGGCACACGGCCCACCTACGATCTGGCGGACGGGGAGGAACGAATGGTCAACCCAATCGAGAACGCGCCGTACACGGTCGATCCCGCGGTCCACGGCCAGTTCGACGAGCGGCGGACGGTCTTCATGCGCAGGCACTGGGATCGCAACGCGTCGTTCTTCGAGAAGGAGTACCGGAGCGGCGCGGCGGAACGGATCGCCACGGGAGAGCCCGGCTACTCGCAGGTCGACTTCGCACGCCTCCTCGCCTCCTGGACGGTGCACGATGGCTTCGGCGGGGCCTTCTCGTGGAGGCGGCTCGGCCGGGCCGACCCCGCGATGATGCAGCTCGGCCGGCACCCGGTCGACGATCCGGCCGAGATGAGCGCCGAGGTCAAGAAGACGGTCCGCGCGTTCGGAGCCGACCTCGTCGGGATCTGTCGCGTCGACGAGCGGTGGATCTACTCGCACGATCGAAGCGGCGATCCGATCGCCGTCCCACCGGAGTACCGGTACGCCATCGTGATCGGAATCGCGATGGATCGCGACGCGGTGATGACTTCGCCCGCGTACGCGTCGGCCGCCGCCACCGGGATCGGCTACTCCAGGATGGCGCTCACGATCGCCTGCACGGCCCAGTTCCTCCGCAACCTCCGGTACGGCGCGATCCCGATGGGGAACGACACGGCGTTGAGCGTCCCGCTGGCGATCGACGCCGGGCTCGGGCAGCTCGGCCGGAACGGCCTGCTGGTCACGCCGGAGTACGGCCCATGCGTCCGAATTTGCAAGCTGTTCACCGACCTGCCGCTCGCGCCGGACGGACCGATCGACTTCGGACTGACCGACACGTGCCGGAGCTGCCGCCGATGCGCCGACGCGTGCGAGGGGGAGGCGATCAGCGGCGCGCGCGAGCCGTCGTTCGGCGTCGCCTGCCCGTCGAACAGCCCCGGCGTCCTCCGCTGGGCCGTGAACGCCGATCGGTGCTACGACTTCTGGATCCGGAATACCGCCGCCTGCTCGAACTGCATCGCCGCCTGTCCGTTCACGTCCGGCGCGGCGGCGGACGTGAACGAGACCGGATGAAACGCCCCGCGTGGGTGAGAACAAAACGGCCACGCGATCGGACCGCGCGGCCGTCATCTTGCGCCATACGCCGACAGGCTAGTTCAGCGTAACCCTCCAGTCTTCGCCCCGCCAGCCAATGTTGTCATCGTACCAGAAGCCTTCCATGATCGACTCACTTGCGTCGAGCGTTCCGCGAAGGATGAGGTTAAACCCTGCGCAGGCAATCATCACTTCTCGAGTTGCTGGGTTATACGATCCACCAGTCACGTTCTGCGTGATGAGAGCGATCGTGACGAGGCCACTGATGCTCCCTGTCGACGCGTGACTGAGATCGAGGGCAAGCGAAAGCTGGTTGAAGCCAAGGTCAGTGATAAACCCCGACCAGAGGCCGTCGAGGCTCGCTGTAACTGTAACCGTCCGGGTTATCGATGCCGTTGTACCGCCGTCGTCGGTGACCGTCAGCCGGACGGTGTACTGCCCTCCCTTCTCGTACTCGTGCTTCGGGTTCGGAGATGTGGAGCTTCCTGAATCACCGAAGTCCCAGCTCCACGAGACGATCCCGCCGCCGCCGAACAGCCCGCCCGAGTCCGTCGATAGATCCGTGAACTGCACTTCCAGTCGCGCCATTGGATCCGACGGTGTCCACGTGAAGCTGACAATCGGCGCCGGATTGAACAGCGCGCATCCTGCCACGGCCGCGACAACGGCCGCCAGCAGCCCTACCTTCAGCCCTATGATCGTACGTTTCATCTCGCCCCCTTGGTCGGTCACACGCATTATAGCAACGCCCGCCGACGCGGAGTAGGTTGAATGCTCCGACAGAAAGGGCAAAGCGGAGAGGAATGGGTACGTCGGCCCTCTCCTCTACTCGTCCGCGCGGAAGAGGCTGTGGAGGAGGTACTGCTGCAGATCGGCCAGCCGCTCCAGTGCGGAGGCGAGCTTGATCCGATGTTCGATCGGGAAGGCGGAGGGGCGCTTGCTTCGGATCCTGCTCAGATCGATCTCCGGAATCGGATCGTTCTCCCGCTGGCTCGCGTCGAGAGAGACGTAGCTCAGCGCCTCCCGCGCCTTGAAGATCTCGGTCAGCCCCTCTTCGGTGATGTTGACCGTCTCGGCCAGTTCGCCGAGGCTGGGAAGCCGGCCGGTCTCGCGGAGGAGGCGCGCTTCGGCAACCTCGATCTGGCGGTTCAGATCGCGCATCCAGTCCGGGACCACGGCCTGCTTGACCCGATCGCGGATGTGATTTCGGATCTCCCCCTTGATCAGGTTCTCCGCGTACTCGCGGAAGGACCTGCCGCGCGAGAGGTCGAAGTTGTAGACCGCGTTGAGGAGGCCGAGATAGCCGGGGCGAAACAGCTCTTCGGTCGTGAACCCGCTGGTGGAGAAGGTCGCGGCGATCACTTCGCCGATGATCGGAGTCCCGCGACGGAGGATCTCCTCTCGAACGGCGTCGATGTCCTCGCTCTCCTCCTTCAGGAGCCGGAGGAGGTCGTCCAGCTCCCGCCGGGACGGGTCGGACCGTTCGCTCATGAGCCGAACGTGAAGTCGAACCCGAACGTCACCAAATCGATTCCGGAGAAGTCGAACTCCGCCTTCGTGTACAGCTTGGCGCCGCAGATCGTCACGTCCGCGTAGATGCACTGGCTGGCGAAGCCGGCCGCGTCGAACGTCGTCAGGCTCTTGAACGTCACCGGATCGAACGTCGCTTCGATCGCGATCAGCTGCTGGGCGAACAGGAGCGACCCGTCGAAGTCGGTCTCCGTGGTGATCAGGACGCCGCAGATCTCGAACGACACCGCGAACCCCTGGCCGTCGAAGACGATCGGGATCGGTACCGGAAGCGGATTCTCCACGAACCACGTGTGGGACGTGAAACGAACGACGTCGATCTGGAGGTCGACGATGAAATCGATGTCGGTGATGACGAAGAGACCGTTGAGCCCCATCGACGCGAGGAAGCTGAGCGACGGCTCCTCGAATCGGTACCCGAGCTCGAACAGCATCCTCGAAAGACCCGTGGAATCGAACCACGTCGTGTTGCTGGCGATCAGGCCCATGAAGTCGGCCTCCAGGCGGACGAGCTCCTCCTCGAAGTAGAAGTTCGGGACGATCGTCACGTCGAGATCGAGCGGCAGCGTGCATAGCGTGTCCAGGTGGTTGAACAGGTAGAGCATCTCGTACGAGAACGGGGCTTCAACGCCCCCGAGGATGTTCACCAAGTCGATCGCGCCGAATCCGGTAAGGCTCGTTATCGAAAACCCGCACACGATCCCGCTCGAGAGCTCGATGACCGCCCCCATACTGTAGGTCGGTGTCTGCACGCTGCCGATGTTCGCCAGAATGAAGTCCACGCCGATGTCGACACCGGCGATCGCCATGTCGATGCTCAGCTCGTTCCGGCTGAAGTACGGATCGAACAGGATCTCCTCGCTGATCTGAACCGCGCCCAGGTCGACGCCGAGAGTCACCTGCTGCGACTGGAAGCCGGCCAGGTCGAATCCCGTCTCCGAGGCGAACGAGAACCCCGAAACGTCAAACGCAAGCACCAGGTCCGCGCCGATGTTGTAGGACGTCGGCGGAACCGGGGTGTATGTGATCTCCAACCCAACGAAGCCGGAGAACCCGACGTCGTCAGCCATTGCGATCCCGCCGCCGAGAAGCGAGAGGACGACGACGCAGATCGCGATTCGCGCACACAACCGTGGCATGATGACCTCCTCCGTGATCTCACCGCCCGAAGCGTAGATCAGAAACGGCCGCCCCAACCGGAAATGGGCGAGGATGAGGTCGTGGGTTTGTCCCCGACACCCGGGACAGATGTACCGCGCGAAAAGACAGAAGGGGAGCGCTTGAGCTCCCCTTCATCGACACCATGCCCCAGGCGCTCAGTGCGACCGGGTCACTTCTCGATCTCCATCACCGACAGAACCAACCCGGTCAGGAGCTTCGGATAGAAGTTGGTCGACTTCTGCGGCATCTTCTCGCCGCGATCGGCGACCCGAATCACCTCGTCGGCCGAAGTGGGGTTCAGGACGAAGAGAATCTGCTCCTCGCCGGACGCCACCGCGTCCGCCCCCGCGCGCGCGTCGACCGTATAGGTGACGTTCCGCTGTTCCTCCAGCGCGCGAGCGTCGATCCCGAGCAACCGATCGAGGATCGCCGCGTGGAGGATCGTGACGTCGAGACGCTTGTAGTCCGTCGACCTGTCGGCTTCGATCAGTCCGTCCAGGACCGAGACGTCTCGCAGCGTCAGCGTCGCGTAGGTCCCGCCGGTGAAGCATCCGAACGTGTGCCGGTTTCCACCCGCTCGGGTTGCCGACACCATCCTGTCGAACGCCGGATGCCTTTCGACGACGAAGTGCTCGGCCGCGGCGGCGAGGAACGCCTCCGCGTCGAAGTCGGCCAATCCGTGGACCAGCCGATGGATCGGGCGAATCGACGTCCCCGGCTCGGCGACGTTGAACAGGGTCATCATCCGGGCGTCGAACGACTCGGGAGCCGCCGGCTTCCAGCCGTTCGCGAGGCATTCCCGCATGTACGTGACCGCCGTCTCGTACCGATGGTGCCCGTCGGCGATGTAGAGGTCGCGATCGGCGAGCGCCTCTTGCACGCTCCCAATGGTGCTCGGATCGCCGATACGCCAGATCCGGTGGGCGTTCCCGTCTGCGTCGACCGCTTCGATCAGCGGCTCCAGGCCGTCGATCTCCGTCGCCAACAGACGGTCGGCGGTCCGTTCCGGGTCGTCGTAGAGCATGAAGATGTGGCCGAAGTTCGCCTCCGTTGCGCGCATGAGCCTCAGGCGGTCCTCTTTCGGCCCCTTGAGCGTCTGCTCGTGCGCGCGGACTCTCTCCGGCTCGAGCTTCCCCAGCGCGACGACCCCCTTTCGCGTCAGGCGCCGGCCGTCGAACGCGTACTCCTGATGGTAGACGTACAGTGCCGGCTCGACGTCACGGACGAGGATCCCCTCGTCGATCCACCGACGAAGGAAGCCCGCCGCGCGGGTGTAGACGTTCTCCGCGTCGTCGTCTCCCGGCTCGGCCTTCCCTTTGATGATCCGGACGATGTTGTGCGGGCTTCGCTCGTAGCAGGCCGCCTGGACGTCCGGATAAACCCGATCGTACGGTGGGGTCACGACATCGCTGGTCGGGCCGACCTTCTCGGGGTCGAAGCGGTAGCCCCGAAACGGGATGACGGTCGCCATCTGTCTCCTCGCCCCCTAGCCGCGCGCTTTCGCGAAGTCGACGACGATCTGCGCCGCCTCCCGGCCAACCCGCGACTGGGCCTCGACGGTCGCCGCCCCGACGTGAGGGGTGAACGAGACCGGATCGAGGGCGAGGATCGGATGATCCGCAGGCGGTGGTTCGGTCTCGAACACGTCGAGCGCGACACCGGCGACCTTCCCGCTCTCGACCGCCGCGACGAGCGCCGCCTCGTCGACGACGCCCCCCCGAGCGCAGTTGACGATCCGGACCCCGTCCTTCATCTTCGCGAACTCCGCTCCGCCGATCGTCGGCCCGGCCGACGGATCGAACGGGATGTGCAGCGAGACGAAGTCGGACTCGGCCAAGAGCCGGTCCATCCCGACCATCGGCGCGACGTCCGGGATCGGGCTTTCGGTCAGATAGGCGTCGCACGCGACGACGCGCATCCCGAGTGCGGCCGCCTTCACCGCGAGCGACTGTCCGATTCGGCCGATCCCGACGATGCCGAGCGTCTTGCCGTCGATTTCGATCCCTTTCAGCTGCTTCTTCTCCCACTTGCCGGCCTTCATCGACGCCGTCCCGCGGCCGATGTGCCGCGCGAGCGAAAGGATGTGTCCGAGGGCGAGCTCGGCGACCGAGTTCGAGGACGCCGCCGGCGTGTTCCGAACCTCGATTCCCTTTTCCTTCGCGTAGTCGACGTCGACGTTGTCGAGCCCGACGCCGGCGCGGACGATCAGCTGCAGGTTCTCCGACGCGTCGATGATCTCAGCCCGCAGCTTCGTCGCGCTGCGGACGACGATCGCGTCGTACGGCCCGATCTCCGTCTTCAGCTCTTCAGGTGAAAGCCCCGTCTTTTCGTCGACCTCGATCCCCGCGTCGCGCATCGCTGCGATCGCCTCGGCGGCGAGCGGGTCCGAAGCCAGTACCTTGAACGCCATCATCGCACCCCCTACAGGCCGAGGATCGACTCGATCGCCCTCAGCAGCCCCTCGATTTCGTCGACCTGCGTGTCGCCCATGTGGGCGATCCGGAACGTCTTCCCCTTGATGTCCCCGTAGCCGTTCGCGATCCGCAGGTTGTACTCGTCGGCCAACCTGTTGATCAGGTCGGCGACGTCGATCTCCCTCGTATTGCGGACGCACGTCAGCGTCGGCGACCAGTAGCCCGCCTCCGGGTAGACGTCGAAGTGTTCCTTGGCCCACGTCTGAACGATTCCCGCCATCTTGGCGTGGCGGGCGAAACGGGCTTCGAGCCCCTCCGCGAGCATGTCGTTGAGCTGCGCGTTCAACGCGTACAGGTGCGGGATCGCCGGGGTCGATGGCGTCTGGTTCTTCAGGTGAGACTTGTGCATCAGCGGGAGGCTGAAGTAGTAGCTCCGCGGCGGAACCGTCTTCGCCCGCTCGAGCGCCCGCTCGCTGACCGCCGCGACGGCGAGCCCCGCCGGGAGCGCGAACGCCTTCTGCACTCCGGCGAGGACGAAGTCGACCTTCCACGCGTCGGTCTCGATCTTCGTGCCCGCCATCCCGCTGACCGCATCGACGAGGAGCAGCACGTCCGAGTAGCGGTGAACGACATCAGCGATCTCCTGGAGCGGGTTGAGCAGACCGGTCGACGTCTCGTTGAACACGAGCGTGACGGCGTCGTACCGACCGGATGCGAGCTGTTCGTCGACCGCTTCCGGCTTCACCGCCACGTCCCACGGCACCTCGAACGCGTCGCACGGGACGCCGTTGCCGACGGTGATCTCGTGCCACCGCTTCGAGAAGGCCCCGTTCACGAGGTTCAGACACCGCTTGGCGACGAGGTTCGTCACCGCCGATTCCATCGCGCCGGTCGACGACGAGGTGAACAACAGGACCGGGTTCCCCGTGTACAGGACCTCCTGGAGCTTCGGCTGAATCGCTGCGTACAGCTCCGAGAACTCCGGCGACCGATGGTGGATCTGTGGCGTCGCCAGCTCCTTGAGGATCTCCGGCCGGACCTGCGTCGGGCCGGGGGTGAACAACCGCTTGTACATCACGCCCCTCCTGAATCGCTGAGAATCTCTGTCGAAGCGCCGGGAGGATATCACGCCGATCCCTTCGTCGCAACGGGGATTCAGCGCGCCGGCCGCACACCCTGCGACCGCTGGCCGATCCCCTGCCGTCCCGCTAGAATCGCAGGACCGCTGGGTAAGGAGGAAGCATGAGCGCGATCAGCTACGTCATCATCATCGGAGGGATCGTCCTCCTCTGGGGAGGGCTCGCGTACAATCGCCTCGTCCGGCTCCGCGTCCGGTCCGAGGAAGCGTGGCGGGACATCGACACGCAGCTGAAGCGTCGATGGGATCTGATCCCGAACCTCGTTGAGACCGTCAAGGGATACGCCGCCCACGAATCGGAGGTGTTCGAACGGGTGACGCTCGCCCGTTCGAGAGCGATCGACGCCTCCGGGCCGCGCGAGCAGGCGGAAGCGGAAGTGGGCCTCAAGGAGGCGCTCAAGTCGCTCTTCGCGATCGTCGAGGCCTACCCCGAGCTGAAGGCGAACCAGAACTTCCTCGGGCTGCAGGAGACGCTCGAGCAGGTGGAAGACGCCATCCAGCGGTCCCGGCGCTACTACAACGCGGTCGTCCGCGACCTCAACACGACGATCCAGGTCTTCCCTCGCAACGTCATCGCCAACCTGTTCGGGTTCCGCGAGCGGGAGTTCTACGCCCTCCCCGGCGAGGAGCAGCGGGAAGCGCCGCCCGTCCGGTTCTGATGCGCCGCGTCCGGCTCGTCCTCCTTCTCGCAATCGCCCTCATCGCGATCGGATCGAGCGCGTTCGCCAGCCTCGAGATCGAGCGGTTCGACGTCTCGATCGTTCTCGATCCGTCGGGAACCCTCCGCGTGACCGAGGAGATCGTCGTCACCTTCTTCACCCCGCACCACGGGATCGAGCGGGAGATCCCGGTCTCGTACCGGGATTCGCGCGGCGCCAACGTCACGATCGACCTCGATCTGGACCGGATCGCGCTCGACGGCGGACCGGTGCCGTACACCACCCGGCGCGTCGGGCGGAACGTCCGCTTCCGAATCGGTGACCCCGACCGGACGATCCTCGGGACGTACGCCTACACGATCGCCTACACCGTCCAACGGGCCATTCTCTTTCACGACGACTACCTCCAGCTGTACTGGAACGCGACCGGGAACGACTGGCGGATCCCGATTCGGGCCGCCACGGCGACGGTGATCCTCCCCGGGACGGTCGATCGCGCGACGCTGTCGACGATCTCCTACGTCGGCCCGACCGGGAGCTCGATGCGCGGAGACCGGGCGACCGTCTCGGAAGCCGGGGACCTCGTCTTCTCCGCCGAGCACCTCTCGCCCGGCGAGGGGCTGGCGATCGACGTGGCGATCCCTCGCGATCAGCTCCCGATCGAGGAGCCGTCGACCGCGCAGCGGCTCCTCTGGTTCCTCGACGCGAACCGGTACGCGGCGCTGCCGATCGTCGCGCTGATCGGGATGTTCCTCCTCTGGTTCCGCGTCGGGCGGGACCCGCGGAAGGGGACGATCGCCCCGGCGTTCGAGCCCCCGCACGGGATGCACCCGGGCGAAGCCGGCGTCCTCATCGACGACCGCGCCGATCTGCGCGACGTCAGCGCGATGCTGATCGGCCTCGCGGTGAAGGGGCACATGACGATCGAGGAGGTCGACGAGGCGGAGGGGCTGACCGACCGCGTCAAGGAGTTCTTCGGACGGACGGCGATCGACTACCGCTTCGTCCGCCGGTCGGAATCGGCGGAGGACCTCTCCGACGTCGAGCAGCGCCTCCTCACCGCGCTCTTCGACGCCGAACATCCCGACGTGCGGACCCTCTCGTCGCTCGAGAACGAGTTCTACCGACACCTCCCGGCGATCAAATCGAAGCTGTACGGCGGCCTGATCGAGAAGGGGTACTACCCGCACAATCCGGAAAGGACCCGTTCGCTCTACCGGTCCTTCGGCCTCGGTGGGATCGCGCTGGGCCTCGTCCTCGGCCTGTACGTGCAGTCGCTCTACCTCGGGATCGCCGTCGCCCTGTGCGGGCTGGTCGTTCTCGCGTTTTCCCCCATCATGCCGCGAAAGACGCGGAAGGGCGTCCGCGCCCTCGAGGAGGTGCTCGGCCTCGCCGAGTACATCCGTCGCGCCGAGATCGACCGGCTCGAGTATCACGACGCCCCGGAGAAGAACCCCCAGCTGTTCGGGAAGCTCCTCCCCTACGCCATCGCACTGAACCTGACGTCCATCTGGACGAAGCAGTTCGAGGGTCTGCTCGACGAGCCGCCGGACTGGTACGTCGGAAGCACCCCCGTCTTCCGACCGCATCTGTTCACCCTGTCGATGCTCTACATGACGCGTGGGATGGAGCGGACCTTCGTGTCGGCGCCGCGGACCGCATCGGGCGGTCGGTCGGCGTGGAGCGGCGGGAGCTCGTTCGGCGGCGGCTTCTCCGGCGGCGGCTTCGGAGGCGGGGGCGGCGGCGGCTGGTAGACTCCGTTCACCTCTGGTAAGATCGACCCGAAAGGGGACTCGTGGAGCAGACCGCACGGAGATCTTCGGTTCGCGCTGTGGGCGCACCCCTTCTCGCCTGCCTCCTTGGGCTCGCCGCGCTCGCAGCAACGTCCATCGGGGTGGAGGCGAGCGTCCCGTGGGACGAGTCGTCGCCGCTCACGTGGGATCTCTTCCGATGCGCGCCACCGGCCGACGCCGTCCACCGAAACGAAGCCGCGGCAATCCACATGACGGTCCGGTGGCACGCCCGCTACTCCGTCACCTCGAACGGGGGCACCTGGACCGGGCACGTGACGAGCGTGACGGTCACCAACACGATGGAGCCGTCGCAGTCTTGGGTCGTTCCCGGAAAGGGGGACGACCAGGTCCTCCGCCACGAGCAGGGGCATTTCGACCTGAACGAGGTCTACCGCCGGAAGCTGGAAGCCCTTCTCCCCTGCCTCCAGGCACAGAGCGCCACGAAGGACGGCGCGATCGACGAGCTGAACGCGGCCCTTCATCGGCGAGCGGACGAGATCCTCGAGGAACTGAAAGCGGCCCAGGCTCGCTACGACGCAGAATCCGGACACGGGAACAACCCGTCCGGCCAGGCACGCTGGGAGGCACGGATCGCCGGGTGGCTGCTGAATCCGACCGCCGCGCCGTAGCCAGCGCGCACGGCGCATGCGCCGTGCGCGGGAACGAAACCGATCGCCGCGATGCGGGTACGTCCGAGGACGAACCACACACCTCCTTACACCGGAACGTGTCACTCGCCCCGAGGGACGGTCGACCGGCCGTCCCTCGTGTCCTTCGCGGCTTCAAACCCCGACCGGCGTCCTTGTGTTCCCGATGACCGGGCGTACAATCCGCCCCATGATTCGATGGGTTCTTTCTCTCGGCTTCCTCGGGAGCCTACTAGCGACGATCGCCGGGTGCTGCATCGGGCCGGTCTGCTTCTAGGATCTCGACGCCGCGCCCCGCGTAGACCGCCTGACCGAACGAGACTCCCCCGTCGCCGCACGGGACGCGCTCGTTGGTTCGATAGCGCAGACCGGAGCCCCGTACGACGTCGCGGATCGTCGAAGCGATCGCGTCGTTGTACGCGACGCCCCCACTGAAGCAGACGTCCGCTACGCCCCGCTCCCCCGCGATCGCTACCGCGAGCCGCGCCGCGCCGCTCGCCAGGGCCGCCTGCGCCGTCGCCGCGACGTCCTCGATCGCCTCCGTCTCCGCCATCTCGGCGAGTTGCGCGAACAGATCGACCGTGTCCAGAACGCGGGTCGATCCCTGCTGCAGAAGGCCGACCTCGATCGGAATCGCGGCCCCACGGGCCGCGGCGGCCTCGAGACGCATCGCCGGCTCCCCCTCGTAGCTCCGTTCCCGGCAGACGCCGAGCCACGCGGAGACCGCGTCGAGGAAGCGACCGGCGCTCGTCGTCCACGGGGCGTTCACGCCCCGTCCGATCTGCGCGACGAGGATCTCTGCGGCGTGACCGTCCAGGCCGCGCGCCACCAGTGAAGACTCGACCTCGTTCTCGTGCCGGCCTGCCGCGTGGAGGAACGACGCCGCCATCCGGAGCGGGAAGCGCGCCGCCAGATCCCCGCCAGGAAGACGGACCGGCCTGAGGAAGCCGACCCGCTCGATCGATCGGCCCCGACAGGCGAACAGCTCGCCGCCCCACGCCTCACCGTCCCACCCGTAGCCGTAGCCGTCCAACACGATCCCGACCGCTTCATCGAGCCCGTGCTCCTCCATGGCCGAGAGCACGTGCGCCGCGTGGTGCTGCACGCGCATGACGCGGGCCCCGTGCTCCTCCGCCAGCTCGCCTGCGAGACGCGTCGTCGCGAAGTGGGGATGGAGATCGCACGCGATGATCCTTGGCGTCGGCGCCCGGGTGATCCGATAGAGATGATCGATCGCCTCGCGAAGGAATCCGATCGTCTCCAGGTCGTCGACCGAGCCGATGTGCTGCGACGGAGTCGCCGCACCGTCGGCGTAGATCGTGAACGTCAGGTCGGTCTCCGGGCCGAGGGCCAGGATCGGTTCACGGCCTAACTCCGCCCCGATCGCCTGCGGGACCCAGCCGCGCGATCGCCGAAGGAAGACGAACCGCCCGGCGACCCGCCTTCGGACCGAGTCGTCGCAGCGCGCGACGATCCGACGGTCGTGCAGCAGCAGGTGATCGGCGATCCCGTCCAGACGCCGCTCGATCTCGTCGTCGGCGATCAGCATCGGACGCCCGGGCAGGTTGGCACTCGTCATCACGAGCGGCACTCTGATCCCCGCGAAGAGCAGGTGATGGAGGCCGGTATAGGGAAGCATGGCCCCGACGGTGTGCAGCCCCGGAGCGACCGACTCGGCCAGGACTCCCGGCCGCTCGCGGAGCACGACGATCGGCCGTTCGGAGTCCCGAAGCTGCGCCCATTCCGCGTCATCGGGCTCGGCGAACGAGGGGATCATCTCCTCCGTCGCCATCAGCGCGTACGGCTGGCACGGCCGGCCGATCCGGGCGCGCAGCCTCGCTACCGCCCTCTCGCTCGTCGCGTCGCATGCGAGGTGCGTCCCGCCGATCCCCTTGATCGCAACGATCTCTCCCTCGCGAAGGGCGCCGATCGCCCGGTCGAGCGCCGATTCGGACCCCCCGTCGAACGTCAACATCGGCCCGCACGCCGCGCAGGCGGTCGTCTGCGCGTGGTAGCGCCGATCGAGCGGATTCGAGTACTCGTCGTTGCACGCAGCGCACATCGGGAAGTCCCGCATCGAGGTTCGCGGCCGGTCGTAAGGCAGCGACTCGATCACCGTGAACCGGGGGCCGCAGTCGGTGCAGCTGGTCGCCCAGTACCCGGTGAACCTCGATGCACCGAGCACCTCCGCCACGCACGCATCGCAGATCGCCACGTCGGGGGGAAGGATCCCGCTTCGCTCGCCCTCTTCGGTCGACGGCAGGATGACGAACTCCGTCTCGCCGATCGGATCGAGTTCCTCCGAATCGATCGAAGCGATCCGCGCCAGGGGGGGACGGCCGTGCTCGAGCTCGCGAAGGAAGGCGTCGAGCGCGGCGGACTCGCCCTCGACGAGGATCTCGACCCCCGCGTCGCCGCGGTTCCTCACCGACCCGCCGAGGCGATTCGCCGTCGCGATCCGGTAGACGAACGGCCGGAACCCGACGCCCTGGACGACGCCCTGGACGAGAAGGCGCTTTCGTTTCGGGCTCATGGGGCTTCCGCCGGCGCCTCCGTTTGGATCGTCACGCGGTCGACGTACAGCTCGCGCCCCGCTTCGACGTCGACCTCGGCGCCGCAGGTCGGACAGCTGAGGATCGGAATCGAGAAGTGGAACGACTCCTCGCGGACGTGGTCAGCCGCCCCCTCGTAGCCGCACGTGCGACAGCGCACGCGGACCTCGACCGGCTCGATGACGAGTTCCGAGCCCTCCAACCGCGTGCCCCGGGCGAGCAATTCGAACGCGCTCTTCAGTGCGGTGTCGGAGAGGATCCGCAGTTCCCCCTTCACCAGGATGACGGCGCTGATCCGGCCGGCGTGCTCCTCCAGCTTCGGGAGGAGGGCCGAGATCAGCTCACTGACGACGGAGTACTCGTGCATTCGATCCCCAGCGCTCCGATCACGTCGTCGATTCCGCGTTCGTGGCGCGCGTCGGTCAGCGCGATCGCACCGTGCGGATTGACTCTCGCGTAGTCCGAGACGATCCGTTGCGGATCGACGCCGACCGCGTCCGCGAGGTCGATCTTGTTGACGACCATCAGGTCGGTCTGCGCGAAGATCTTCGGGTGCTTGCGGACCATGTCGTCCCCTTCGGTCACCGAGATGACGACGATCTCGCGGTCGACGCCGAGCGGGAAGTCTGCCGGGCAGATCAGGTTTCCGACGTTCTCGACGAACAGGTAGTCGAGCTCGCCCAACGGGAGTCGATCCATCGCGTGATCGACCGTGTGCGCGTCGAGATGGCATTCGTCCTGGGTGTTCAAGTTGACCGATCGCGCTCCCCGGGCGACGAACCGGCGATGATCATCGTCCCCGGCAGAGTCCGCTGCGATCGTCCCGACCGTCTTTCCACAGGCCGAGAGCCGGTCGATCAGCCGCTCGATCAGGGTCGTCTTCCCGCTCCCGATCGCCCCGAGGACGCTGATCGCCCGAACGCCCTTCTCCTTCAGCCGGTGGTAGTTCGCGTCGGCCAACTCCAGTTGCCTCCGGAGCACGTCTTCTCCACTCAGTCGGACGTCGTGCATGAGGTCACTCCTTCGGGCGGGATGATACGAGGCGCCTTTGCTGCACGCAAAGGACCGCGTCACACGCTGCCGCAGCGGATTCCGCGCACGGAACCCCAACGTGCAACCATTCACACCGGATTGGGTAGATAGTCCGACACGGGGCGCGGCGCCGGAGGATCGAAAGCGGACTTGTCGGTACAATACCCCGGAGACAACCAGAGGGAGGATCCGTGATGAAGAAGGCTCTACCCGCAATCATCGTTTTCTGTCTTGCGATCGCCGGAGCGGCGTACGGATCGCCGAAGATCCACGTCGAGGAGCCGATCTACGACTTCGGCTCGGTGCTGGAGGGGTTCGCCGTCACGCACGTGTTCACCATCGAGAACACCGGCGACGAGGTCCTCGAGATCGACCGCGTCGCGGCGTCGTGCGGCTGCACGACGACCCAGCTGGCGACCGAACGCCTCGCGCCCGGGGAATCGGTTGAGCTCGAAGTCCTCGTCAATACGGCCGGGTTCGGCGGCACGATCAGCAAGTCGGTCTACGTCTACTGCAACGACCCCGAGTACGCCGACTCGTCGTCCTCGGATCGCCCGAGATTCACCCTCCGCGTCACTGGCGAGGTGATCCGAGCGCAACCGTATCACGTCTCCATCAGCGACATGAACTACCTGTTCACCCTCCTCGTCGACCTTCGCGAACCGACGGTCTACGAGGCGGCGCACCTGATCGGCGCGGTGAACGTTCCGCTCGCGGAGCTGGCCGAGTCGCTCGATCTCCTGCCGCTGGACGCCCTCATCGTTCTCATCGATCAAGACGGAGGGGCGACCGCGCAGGCGGCGGCCGACCTCGCCGCGCTCGGGTACACGACCGCCTACTACGCCCTCGGAGGGATGGACGAGTGGACGCGCTGGTACGGCACGTTCTTCCTCGAGATCGCCGTCGACGGGTTCGAGCCGCCGGACCGAGAGGGGCAGAGCCGGCTCGCCTGCCCGGAGGAGAGCCCGCAGTGCGTGGACATCGCGGAGCTGCGCTACCTCACCTACCTCCTGATCGATCTTCGGGATCCGGTCGCGTACGGCGAGTCCCACCTGTTCGGCGCGATCAGCATTCCGTACACCGAGATCTCGGGCCGACTCGACGACCTGCCGAAGGACGTCCTGGCCATCGTCTACGATCAAGCCGGCGAGCAGAGCGACGCGGTCGCCCAGATGATGCTCGACGCGGGCTTCAACCAAGCGCGTAGCCTCCTCGGCGGTCTGGACGAGTGGATCCGTCAGTTCGCGGATCGGTTCGTCGTGTCCGACTCGGAGTGACCTCGGTGCTCCGACGACTCGTTGAAACGGAGCCTCGCTTGAGCGCCAGGCTCGCCTTTGTGGGTCTCCTTCTGATCGCGGCGACCGCCTTCACGGCGGTCGCGGATTCGACGACGCTCGTCTTCTTCCACGAGACCGGATGCTCGCACTGCGCGAGGACCGAGGCCTTTCTCGAGTCGATTCACCCCGACTACCCGGACCTGGAGATCCTTCACTACGAGATCCACGACGCCGAGTCGCTCGACCTCCTTCCGAAGCTCCTCGCGGCCTACGGCGTCGAAGAAGGGGCCGTCCCGATCCTCTTCGTCGGGGACGTCGCCCTCGTCGGCGGCGTCTTCTACGGGCTGGAGGACGAACCGCTCGTGCCGTCAGGGAGATCCGAGGAGATCGCGCTCGAACGGGCGATCGGCCTCGCTGTCGAATCGGGCGCTCCGTCCCCGCTCACCCGGATCGACGGATCGACGGCGTCGAGGGGCGGTTTCGCCGAGACGCTGACGATCCCCGCGGTGATCGTCGCCGCGGCGGCCGATTCGGTGAACCCGTGTACGTTCGCCGTCCTCGTCCTTCTCCTCGGAACGCTCCTGGTGGCGGAGCGGAGGGGACGCAAATCGCTCGTGCTGAAGGCCGGCTTCGCGTTCACCATCGCCATCTACGTTTCATATTTCTTGATGGGCATCGGGATCTTCACCGCGATCCAGGCGGCCGGTATCCAACGCCCGTTCATCATCGCGGTGTCGTGCCTCGCGATCCTCCTTGGGCTGTGGAACATGAAGGATTACTTCGCCTACGGGAAGTGGTTCACCATCGAGGTTCCCCAGCGGTGGCGCCCGACCGTCAAGCGGTTGACCGCGTCGGTGGTCAGCGTCCCCGGGGCCTTCTTCGTCGGCGTCCTCGACTCGCTTTTCCTGTTGCCCTGCTCCTCGGGGCCGTACATCGCCATCCTCGCCCTCCTGGGCAAGACGACGACGCGCACCCAGGGGATCCTGTACCTACTGCTGTACAACCTGATCTTCGTTCTCCCGCTGATCGTGATCACACTCGCCGTTCACTTCGGTTTCACCACGACGGCGCGCGCGGAGCGGTGGCGTTCCGCGCGGCTCGGCAAGCTTCATCTGATCTCCGGGGTTATCATGTTCCTGCTCGGCGCGGGGATGCTCGTCGCCGTCTTCGTAGGGTGGATGTGAGCATGAAACACCGGCACGCTCTTCTCGCGGTTCTTGCACTGGCGCTTTCGCTGGCGTTTCCGGCGGCCGCGGCCGATGAGAAGCCCTGGATCGTCTTCTTCTTCGAGGAAGGATGTCCCGATTGCGCCCTGGTCGAAGAGGTCCTCGCCGGACTCACGGCCGAGCTGCCGGAATCGACGATCGCCCGATACGACATCGCCGATCCGGAGACGCTCGATTTGTTGATGGAGCTGGCGACGGCCTACGAGGTGGAGGTATCGGCGGTGCCCGTCGTCTTCGTCGGGGGCGAAGTCGTCCTCGGCGCCGGGCGCGCGCAGGAGTTCGAGCTCCGAAACGCGATCGGCGAGTGCACCATCCATGGCTGCCCGTCTCCGCTCGCCCGGGCTCCGTCACTCGTCTTTCGCTCCAGCCTCCTTCGGCTGACCCTTTTCGCCGTGTTGTTTGCCCTCCTGTTGTGGTGGCAGACGTCCTAGAATTCGCGGTCGCAGATCATCCGACCGCGAGACCGCAACGGATAGACTCGCCCTGAGAACCCGACTGCCCATCCGCTGGTGGGGTGACAGACCGAGATGCAGGAAGCAGGCGGAACGCCCTATACCGCGTCGTCGAACGAGGAGCTGATCAGGCTTCTCCAGCAGGCGGAGAGCCTCGCCGACTCGGCGGAGCTGCGGGAGGAGATCGTTCGGCGCAACGTGGGATTGGTGAAGTCGGTCGCCGTCAAGTTCCTCAGCTCCGGCGAACTGCTCGACGATCTGATCCAGGCCGGCTACATCGGCCTCCTCAACGCCGTGGCCAACTTCGATCTTGCACGGAATACCCGGTTCAGCACCTACGCGAGCTACCTGATTCAGGGCGAGATCCGACACTACATCCGCGACAAGCACTCCACCATCAGGATTCCGCAATGGGTTCAGACGATGAACCGCCGTGTCAAGGAGGCCGAGGAGGCGTTCTTCCAGCAGGAGGGTCGCCCGCCGACCATGGCCGAGCTGGCCGCGCGCCTCGACCTCACCGAGGGGCAGTTGGCCACCCTTCTGCGAGGGCGGGAGACGATGACGTACGTCTCGATCGATCAGCAGAGGCGAAGCAGCGATCCCAACCCGTCCCCCCCGACGGTCGAGCACCTGATGACGGGCTCCGACGATCTTCCGTTCGACGTTCGGATGAGGATCCTCGTTGCGATCGAGCAGCTTACGGAGATCCAGCGGTCGGTGATCGAGGGGCTCTTCTACGAGGGGAAAAGCCAATCGGAGGTCGGGAAGGAACTCGGGCTGTCGCAACGTCAGGTCTCCAGGCTGAAGGACAGGATCCTCGACGAGATGAAGAACAGCCTCGAGCGAGGCTCCGCCAACTAGGACGCTCCGGCATGAGGCATAATCGCATCGGAAGAGGGAGAGCAAAGTGAACGAATCGAGCGACGCGGTCGACCTTCTTACCCTCATCGGGAATGCGATCGGCCAGCTCAATCAGTGCATCGAGCACTTCGAAGGGGCGGACAACAAGACCGGCTTGTCCTGTCTGTCGACCGTCATCACCGACATCGATGCGTACCTGACTCGGCTCGCCGAAGATCCCCTCGTGCCGCTGGCGCGCGTCGATCCGGACAGGCTCCGGGAGAGCCTCCATCACGTGCAGGACGACCTGTCGGCCGTCATCGACCGGATCCGACGCTCCCCCTCCTAGGATGCCCCCGCTACGGCGCGCCCTGATCACCGGCAGCACACGCAACATCGGGCTCGCCATCGCACAGCGGCTCGCCCGCGACGGCTACGAACCGATCCTCAACTACGCGCACGACAGCGATCAGGCGGTCGGTGCCCTCGAGGAAGTCCGGTCCGGCTGCCCCTCGGCGGAGCTGATCCGTGCCGACGTCACGGAGGAACGCGACGTCGTCCGGCTGATCGAGGAGGCGACGGCAAACGGGCCGATCGATTTGTTAGTCAACAACGCGGGCTCCTTCCTGCTGAAACCGCTCCTCGACACCTCGCTCGGCGAGTGGAATCGGATCCTGGCGGTCACTCTGACGAGCGCCTTCCTCTGCTGCCGAGAGGTCGTTCCGAGGATGCGGGAGCGTGGGTGCGGAGGGATCGTCAACGTCGCTTCGATGCACGCGGAGAGAGCGCGCGCGGCCCCGAACACCCTCCCCTACGCCGTCGCCAAGGCGGGGGTCGTTCTCCTGACAAAGACGCTGGCGAAGACCGAGGGGCCCTACGGGATCCGCGTCAACGCGGTCTCACCCGGCTACGTCGACACGGGAGCCAACCTACCGCCGAACGTGGCGGCGAAGGTACCGCTCGGTCGAATCGCACGGCCCGACGAGATCGCTGCAGCCGTCTCGTTCCTCGCGTCCGACGAGGCCTCGCACATCACGGGAAGCGTCCTCGGCGTGCACGGCGGGGCGCTCCTCTGAGAGCCGAAGCGCGCTGTCCGCGCTGTCCGCGCTGTCCGAAGCTGCAGCGGCGGCCTTCTTTCTCTAGTTCCCCACCTCGGCGTGGAATTCGCCGTTGGTCTGCTCGACCGTGATCAACGTGGTCGACTGATCCCTCACCACAACGCCGGTCAGGGTAATGGGCGGGTTGGAGTCGATGACCACGGTGTAGACTCCGGCGGGGAGGGCGGGGCCTGCTTCGCCAATCCGGCCCTCGAAGACGGTGTTCCCTTCCTCGTCGTAGACCGTGTAGCTGAACGGCGCCGCGACGCTCAGGGCACGACGGAGCTCCTCGGCACTCCGGGCGTCGTAGTAGAAACCGCCCGTCGACTGAGCGATCTCGATGAGCTGATCGCGAGCCGGCACGTTCGTGCTGACATCGAACCCGACGACGTGAATTCGCAGATCGTATCCCGCTTTGAGAAGGTCCTTCGCAGCCAGCACCGGATCCCCGCCGCACGTTTCCATGCCGTCGCTCACGAGCAGGATCAGCTTCGGATCGGGAACCGATTCGAAGTCATCCCTCGCCATCTCGAGCGCGAGCGCGATCGGCGTTGCTCCTCCCGGACTCAGGGCCCGCACCTCCGCCTTCAGGGCTTCTCTTGCCAGCGGGGCAATCGGGGCCACCAGCCGACTGTGTCCGCAGCTTCCGAACGTTCGGAAGCCCACATGTGCGCCATCCGGGAGGTTGTCCAGTAGATCGAGGATGACGCCCTTGGCGATTTCGATCTTCGCCTCACCGTCGATCGAATCCCCCATGCTGGAGGACGTATCCAGCACGATCAGGAAGGAGGCCGGCTGGTAGTCGAAGGCAAACGCCAGATCCCCGATCGGCTGCAGCTCGAGGCTTCCGAACGCCTCTCCAGCGGCCGCCTCGATCGCCGGGCCCATCGCTCCGATTGCGTCGATGCTCGGTCCCGGACACTCGGAATGATCCTCGTCGGCCGGGACGTCGCTCATCCGAACGAACCGGAACTCGTCCCCCGAACCGACGTAGGGTCCGATGTCGATCGCGCCGGGGTAGCCGACCGTCTCTCCGACGAAGATCCAGTTGAATCCGTCGGAGCTGATCTCCACGCGGCAGGGCTTGTTGTTCGTGATATAGACGAACAGGTCAGCTCCGGCGACATCGATCAGAATGTTGTCGACGAACTCGATGATCAGATACCCACGACTGTCGAGGGCACTGAGACGGAACCCGAGGGCCACGGCGTTCGTGTCGCAGCCGTCGCAGCCGTTGCAGCCCGCGGGGCACGCATCGGGCGGCCCGAGAGCCTCTTCGGGATCGTCGTAGGCGTCCCGGACACAGCTCGCTGCCACGTAGTCGACCACTCGATCAGCGAACGCCAGATCTCCTTGAGGGAACGTGACACCGAAGTACGTCGCGGACTCAGAAACCGCCCCAAGGCCTGCAGCGAAGACGAAAACTAGAACCAAGAATCCACAAATCGCCCAACCGGCGAATGCCCTGCCATTCATCCCGTCACCTCCGCCCTTTGGGATGGAGTATCTCACTCTAGCATTAGACTTCATCATAGGCCGATTTGCTACAGAAGGCAAGTTCCGCTCATAGCGTCAGGCGTTCCGCCGCACTCGGGCCTCGGTTGACCCCCCTTCGGACGTCCGCTACCATTGCGCGTGTTGCCGAGGTGGCGGAATTGGCAGACGCGCATGGTTGAGGGCCATGTGGACTTCAAACGTCCGTGCGGGTTCAAGTCCCGCCCTCGGCACCATCCGTTTGCGTGGAAGTAGGCGTCGATGCGAATCCTTCTGGATGTCATGGGGAGCGATCACCCGAGTCGCGAGCTGGTCAAAGGCGGCGTCGCCATGGGGCGGAGAAGGTCGATCGACGTCGTCTTCGCCGGCGATCCTCGGGAGATCGAGCGTGCGCTCTCCGACGCCGGGGAGAAGCCCGGTGCGCAGTTCGACGTCCTCCCAAGCACGGAGACGATCCGAATGGAGGACGCTCCGGTCAAGGCGGTCCGTGAGAAGAAGGACTCGTCGCTGGTCCTCGGCCTCAACGCACTCAAGGAGGGCGACGTCGACGCGTTCGTCTCGCCCGGCAACACGGGAGCCGTCGTCGCCGGTTCCGTCTTCATCGTCGGCCGGATCCCGGAGATCCCTCGCCCCGGGATCCTCGCGTCGCTGCCGACGCTCACCGGCGAGGACATCCTGGTCATCGATGTCGGAGCGAACAGCGACTGCATGCCGGATCAGCTCGTTCACTTCGCCTTGATGGGCGCGTCGTACGCCCGTGACGTCCTCGGAGTCGACGAGCCGACGACCGGGCTGCTGAACATCGGCGCCGAGCGCGGGAAGGGGAACCGGCTGATCGCGGACACGTTCGCTCAACTCGAAGCCGGTCCCTTGGCGTTCGCGGGGAACGTTGAGGCACATCATCTGCTGATCGACCGGCCAGTCGATGTCGTCGTCTGCGACGGGTTCGTGGGAAACGTCTTCCTCAAGGCGGTCGAGGGAGGCATCTCCGCGGTCACGAGCCTCCTGAAGACGACGATCCGAGGGCGAGTGCTCGCGATGGTCGGCGCCCTCCTGATGAGCGGCTCGTTCTCACGGGTCAAGAGATCGCTCTCTTACCGAAAACGCGGCGGTGCTCCCCTCCTCGGCGTGAACGGTGTCGTGGTCATCGCACACGGCCGATCGGACGCCGTCGCCATCGGAAGCGCCATCGAGGCCGCCTGCCGCGCAGTCGAAGTCGGGCTGATCGAACGCCTCTCCCGAGGGATGTCCGGCTGGAGAGAGCATGGGGGCTAGGATCACCGGTACCGGCAGCCACCTGCCGGAGAAGCAGCTGACCAACGCCGATCTCGAGCAGCTCGTCGACACCTCCGAGGAGTGGATCGTCCAGCGCACGGGGATCAGCACACGTCACGTTCTCGACGAGTCCGAGATCCCGTCCGACATGAGCGTCCACGCCGGCGCTCGCGCGCTCGAAGAAGCCGGCGTTCGGCCCGAAGACGTCGATCTCCTGCTCGTCGCCACGAACTTCCCCGACATGATCTGTCCCGGTTCGGCGCCGTTCATCGCCGAGGGACTCGGGCTCGTCGATGCACCGTTCTTTGACCTGAAGGCCGGTTGCAGCGGGTTCGTCTACGGGCTCTCCGTCGCCGACGGCCTGATTCGGGCGAGGCTTCATCGGCGCGTCCTCCTGATCGGCGCCGAGGCGCTCTCCCGCGTCACCGATTGGACCGACCGGCAGACCTGCGTGCTGTTCGGAGACGGCGCCGGCGCGGTGCTCCTCGAGCCGGGTGACGACGCCGAGGGGATCCTCGGCGCGGCCCTCTACGGGGACGCCGAGAAGTCGCTCCTCCTCCACATGCCCGGCGGCGGAACCCGGTCGCCCGCAAGCGCGGAGTCGGTCGCAGAGCGGGAGCACTTCGTGAAGATGGAAGGCTCCGGAGTGTTTCGCAACGCCGCGCCGATGATGGAGAAGGCGACGGTCGATGCACTCCGCGCCGCCGACCTCGCCATAGACGACGTCGATTGGATCATCCCGCACCAGGCGAACGTCCGGATCATCGACGCCCTGATCCGCCGGCTCGGCGTCGCGCCCGAACGGGTGATTACCAATCTCGACCGCGTCGCGAACACCTCCACGGCGTCGATCCCCATCGCCTTGGACGAGGCGCTCCGCGACGGTACGATCCACCGTGGGGACGTCGTCGTAATGACCGCGTTCGGTGCCGGGGTAACCTACGGCGCCGTCGTCGTGCGGATCTGATCCGAAGGACGGTTCGAGATGAGCCATTCGGTCGCCTTCCTGTACCCCGGGCAGGGGAGAATCCCCGAAGTGTTGCCTCCGCCGTCCGATCGGGTCGATTCCCTCTTCGACCTGGCAGCAGCGCGAGGCTTGCCCCTCCGGAAGTGGATCTCCGAAGGGAAGACCGACGTGCTCGGCCTGACGGAGAACGCCCAACCGGCCCTGTTCATCGACAGCACGGCCCGCGAAGAGGCTCTTCGTGCAGCCGGGTGGCGCCCCGACGTCGCCGCCGGCCACAGCCTGGGGGAGTACTGCGCGCTGGTCAGCTCCGGGGTGTTGCGACCGTTCGACGGATTGGAAGCGGTGATCGAGCGCGGCCGGGCGATGAGCGGGATCGACGGGACGATGGCGGCGATCCTCAAACTCGACCTCGCCGCGGTCCAGTCCCTGTGCAGAGAGGTCGGGTCCGGCGTCTGCGTCGCCAACCACAACGGTCCGTCGCAGATCGTCGTCTCCGGCGAGCCGGCGTCGGTCGAGGAACTGAGCCGCCGTGCCGAGGAGGCCGGCGGCCGGAGCGTCCCGCTGCGGGTCTCCGGACCGTTCCATTCACCGCTGATGCTCCCGGCCCAGAACAAACTCGAGCCGTTCCTCCGCCGGCTCGATTTCGCCCCACCGGCGGTCCCGATCATCTCCAGCGTTACCGCGGCCGTCGAGCGCGACCCCGAAGCACTGCGCGAGATTCTTTGCCGGCAGATCACGGCCCGCGTTCGCTGGTACGACGTGATCCGTCGATTGGAGGAGCTCGGTGTGACGACGGCCGTCGAGGTCGGCGCCGGAGACGTCTTGACGAGACTCGGTGCTCGAATGGAAACGCGGATCCGTTTCACGACGTACGAGGAGGCGATCGATGGGCGAGTTTAGCGAGCATGTGAGCATCGTCACCGGCGCGACACGGGGGATCGGTCGCTCGATCGCCGAGAGGCTCTGCCGCGACGGCGCGACCGTCGTCGGCATCGGACGAGACGAGGCGCTGGGGGCATCGACCGAGAAGAGCCTTCACGGATTCCGGTTCCGGCGTGCCGACGTCACCGACGTCGAGCAGGTACACACCGCCTTCCAGGGTGCGATCGAGGAATTCGGACGGATCGATCACCTCGTCTGCAACGCCGGGATCACCGCGGATCAGCTGACCCTGCGGATGTCGGTCGAGGAGTGGGAACGCGTCCTCGACGTCAACCTGACCGGGACGTTTCACTGCATACGCGCCGTCCTTCGCCACATGGTGAAGCGCCGGTCCGGCTCGATCGTCGCCCTGTCCTCCCTCGTCGGCCAGACCGGCAACGCGGGACAGGCCAACTACGCCGCCTCCAAGGCGGGGATCATCGCCCTCTGCCGGTCCGTCGCCAAGGAGGTCGGGGGGCGGGGGATCCGCGTCAACGCGGTCGCTCCTGGGTTCATCGAAACCGAGATGACCGCCGTCCTTCCCGACGAGATTCGCGCTGCCTATCTCGATCGCGTGCCGCTCCGGCGGGCCGGTTCGGTCGAGGAAGTCGCGGAGGTCGTCGCCTTCTTGCTTTCGGATCGGGCTTCCTATATAACTGGTCAAGTGATCGGAGTGAACGGGGGGTTGCATCCCTGAATGACGCAACAGTAGGGAGGTTCATCGAGCATGAGCGACATATCGGACAAGATCAAAGCGATCATCTGCGACCAGCTGATGGTCGACCCGGAGGAGGTCAACGACGAGTCCTCCTTCGTCGAGGACTTGGGCGCTGACTCTCTCGATACGGTCGAACTGATCATGGAGTTCGAAGATGAATTCGGAATAGAGATCTCCGATGAACAGGCTGAGCAGATTTCCACCGTCGGAGAGGCGACCGCCTACCTCGAGAAGCTCTTGGCCGAAAAAGCAGCCTGAGGTACGAGCGACCGGCGGACACGGGGCAACGCGACGTTCGTTGTCCCCTTTTCGTTGGCCGTAGCGCGCGCGACGAAAGAGAAACGGGGGGATGGGAATGGCAGAAGGCGAGAAGCGCGGCCGTATCGGCGGTAGAAGCTCGAATCCCTATCACGAGGACAGGAAGTTCCCCGAACCGACCGTCTGTCCTCGGTGCAGCCTCGTCTATCGAAACGGGCGCTGGCAGGACGGCAGTACCCCAGTACCGACGAAATCCGTCCACAGCAGCCACTGCCCGGCCTGTCGGAGGGAGATCGATCGGCTCCCGGCCGGACTCCTCTTCCTGTCCGGGGAGTATCTCGATCGGCACCGCGACGAGATCTTCAACATCGCCAGGAATCAGGCCGCCTCTGCCGCCTCCCATCGCCCTCTGCAACGGATCATGTGGATCGAAGAGGACAAGGACACGACGGAGATCGCCACCACGAACAGCCACTTGGCGCTCCGCATCGGAAAGGCGATCGAGAGCGCGTGCAAGGGGTCGCTCTCGATCAAGCACGCCGAAGACGCCCAGTTGGTCCGCGTCTACTGGCAGCGCGACGCGTAGCCCGTATGCATTCGCGCTCCTTCCTCGCCGCGTCATGACCCTCGATGGCACCGATCGAGCTCTTCGGAACGCCGTCGACGCGGCCCGACGCGCCGGAGACGTCCTCGCCCAGGGCTTCTCGTCCCCGAACAAGGACGCCCGTGCGAAGGAACGTCCGAACGACCCGACGACCGTCTACGATCGCCGCGCGGAAGACGCGATCGTCGACGTCCTCACGGCCGAGCACCCCGGCGACGGGCTCGTGATGGAGGAATCGGCACCGTCGGAAGGGACGTCGGGACGACGCTGGATCGTCGATCCGCTGGACGGGACGAACAACTTCCTCGCTGGGATTCCCCACTTCGCCGTCTCGATCGCGCTCGCGGACGGAGACGAGGTCGTCCTCGGTTGCATGCACGATCCGATCCGCGACGAGACGTTCACCGCCGTCCGCGGCGACGGCGCGTACCTCAACGAAGATCGGATCGGCGTGAGCACACGGGACCGGCTCGAAGGCGCCGTCCTCGGCGTCGGGCTGTCGCACGATCCGGGCCGGAGAGCCGAGATGATCGAACGGCTACCGCCTTTTCTCTCCCGGGCCGGCGTGCTGCGAACCCTCGGCTCGGCGTCTCTCGACCTCGCGTACGTCGCCGCGGGCCGCTTCGACGCGATCTGGTACCTGTCGCTCCACGTTTGGGACGTCGCGGCCGGCGGTCTGCTCGTCGAGGAGGCGGGGGGACGGGTGACCGACCTACGAGGTGCGCCGCTTCGGAATCCCCTTGCGGGCGTCGCCGCGACGAACGGACGGCTGCACGACGAGTTCCTCCATGCGCTCGGCTAGAGCTCCGTCGCCGGTCGACGTCCTGCCCCGCTACCGTTCGATCGTCCCGGAATGGGATCGATTCCTCGACGCCTGCCGACGTCCCCTCCCGACGGTCGCCCGGGCGAACACCCTCCGGATTTCGCCCGAGGAGCTGCGAGAACGACTCCTCCAGCAGGGAATCTCGGTGTCGCAGCTGTCGTGGGAACCGACCTTGCTCGAAGTCGATCGTCCGGTGGGAAACACGATCGAACACTGGCTTGGGCTGCTCTACGTTCAGGAGGCCGTGCAGACGCTCCCGGTGATCGCCCTCGATCCGCGGCCGGGAGAGACGGTCCTCGATCTGTGCGCCGCTCCGGGAGGAAAGTCGACGCACATCGCCGCTCGGATGGCGGGCGTCGGCCCTCTCGTCCTCAACGAGCCCAACGGCCGACGCCAGCAATCGCTCCTCGCCAACGTCAACCGACTCGGCGTCCTCAACGCGACGATCACCGCCTATCGAGGGGAGGACTTTCCACGACGCGGTCGGTTCGATCGGGTCCTCGTCGACGCACCCTGTTCGGCCGAGGGGACGCTCCGGAAGGAGCCGTCGCTTCGGACCGGTGCGCCCAAGCGAACGATCGTCCGTCTCGCTCGACTCCAGAAGCGGCTGATCGTCCGCGCGTACGACCTTCTCCGGCCCGGAGGCGTCCTCGTCTACTCGACGTGCACGTTCGCGCCGGAGGAGAACGAATCGATCGTCGCCCACCTCCTCCGCACGCGCCCGGCGCGCCTGGCGCCGCCGGACCTCCCCTGCGAAGTCGAGCCCGGTCTCGTGGCGTGGGAGGAGGAGACGTATCCCGCCGAGGTGCGGGGCTGCGCTCGCGTTTACCCTCATCGGTTCGACAGCGGAGGTGGGTTCGTTGCACGATTCGAGCGTCCTTAGGGAGGAGGTCCTCCGCCTCTTCTACGAGCGGTTCGGCGTCCCTCGGGACGCGCTCGACGACCTGTCGTTCATCGTGCGGCGGGAGGAGATCTGGGCGTGCCGCTCCCTTCCGCCCGCCTGGATCGAATCCGGTCGGCCACCGGGACTCCGCACCCTCCGACGGCGGGCGGACGGCCTCAAGCCGACGAGCACGTTTCTGATCGCGCTGGGATCCCTGATCACCGCTTCGCGCGTCGATCTCGGAACGGACGATCTCCGGCGCGTCCTCCTCGGGCAGAGGATCCCTGCGCCGCCGGATCAGACCGACGGACACGTCGCCCTCTGCTTCCGTGGAGACGTCGTCGGCTGCGGGGAGGTCCGAAGCGGCACGCTCGCCGGACTGATCCCGACCGGCCGACGGCGGGAGCTGCTCGGCGCGCTCGACGTCGACCCGCGCGCCTGAATCGACGAATCTGTAATCCAGATCACAGATTCCGACCATCCCTATCGGCTAGAATCCTCGTGGAAGTTGGATCGATCGATAAGGAGGTACGGAATGCGAACCCGAAGCCTGTGCCTCGCGGTGATTCTGATCTGTACTGTTGCCGTCGCCGCGAGCGCCATACCGGACAACGTCGTCTTCATCCTCGACGCATCGAACTCCATGAACAAGCTCCTCGCCGTCAAGACGAGGATCGATGCCGCCAGGGACGCCTTGGTCGAGCTGCTCGACGGAATGCCCGCGGGTGAGGACATCGGACTGCTGATCTACGGACACCGGATCAACTACAAGAACGAAGTGGAGAGCTGTCAGGACATCGAGATGCTCTTCCCGATCGCCGCGCTCGATGACGTCGTCCGGAATCGGATGATCTCCGCCATCGGGCAGATCACACCGCAAGGGAAGACGCCGCTGGCCGATTCCCTGGCCGAGGCCGCCAACGCGATCTCGGCGACGGGAGAGGGAGGCGCCATCGTCCTGCTGAGCGACGGGGAAGGGAACTGCGGCGGAGCACAAGACATCGTGGCCGACATGATCGCCACGCTCGACCCGCCGATCACCATTCACGTTCTCGGCCTGGACGTCGAAGACGAGGCGAGCCAGACGCTTCGCGCCCTCGCGGCCGCGACCGGCGGAAGCTACTGGAGCATCCAGGAAGCCTCCGGACTCCTCGAGGCGCTGTACGCCGTCATTGAGGACCGAGACCTGGCGTCCGTCGAGCCGAGCGACATGATCCCGTCCCAGTTCGCCTGCCTCGGCGTGACGAACGTGATCTATGGGACCGACGGGGATGACATCATCTACGGAACTCCCGAAGGGGATCTGATCCTCGGTCTGGGCGGGGACGACTTCCTGGTCGGTCTCGACGGGAACGACGTCCTGTGCGGCGGTCCCGGGGACGACCTTCTTGAAGGAGGAAACGGGAACGACATCCTCGACGGCAGCGACGGTGCCGACCTGATGTTCGGCGGCCCGGACGACGATCTCCTCTGCGGCGGCCCGGGCAACGACTCGCTCGAGGGCGACCTCGGTGACGACGTGCTCGACGGCGGTGCGGGGATCGACACCCTCCTCGGCGGTCGCGGCTACAACGTGCTCTACTCCGCCGACGGCGCCGACACGCTCCTCGAAGGGACGATCATGACCGGCGCTTACGATCGATGCCCGGTCTGCGAGGTCTCGTGCCCGCCGATCGTCGAGTGCCCACCGGCGCCGGTCGAGTCGCCGTGCCCTCCTCCGACGCCTCCGTGTCCAGCGCCCGCCGCTCCCGAGCCGGTCTGTCCGGCTCCGTCCGGCCTCAAGACGCTGAACGAGGGCGAGTCGATCCAGCTGCACGGGGTGGTGAGCGACGCGGACTGCAACATCGTCACCGCCGGCTGGCAGGCGAGCGCGGGGTCGTTCGACGATCCGACCTCACTTCACCCGGTATACACCGCGCCGATGCTCAGAGGATGTGAGAACCTCGACGTCGAGGTCGTCCTGACGGCCATCGACAGCTGCGGCGCATCGGCGAGCGATTCGTTCGTCCTTCACGTCCTGAACGTGAACCACGCCCCGATCGCGGACGCCGGAGAGCCGATCTGCGTCGACGAAGGAACGTCGATCGTCCTCGGGGCGACCGCGTCGGACGCCGACGGGGAAGGATTCGCCGTCGCGTGGAGTGTCAAGGGCAGCCTCGGCTCGTTCGAGGACCCGTCTGCCGTTCAGGCCGTTTTCATCGCACCGATGATCGAGGCGTGCGACGGCGTTGACGTCATCGCGACCCTTTCCGTCACCGATCCATGCGGAGCCTCGGCCTGCGACACGGTCCTCATCCACGTGCGAAACGTCAACACGGCCCCGACCGCGGACCTCGGACCGGACTTCGACGTCGACGAGGGGACGGTCATCCAGTTGACCCCGGCCGTGTCGGATGCGGAAGGCGACCAGCTACGCTACGTCTGGACTGCGACCGGCGGCACGCTCGACAATCCGTACGCTCCGTGTCCGACGTTCACCGTCCCGATGACGGCCTGCTGCAACGGAGAATCGCTGGTCATCACGCTCACGGTCACCGATCCTTGCGGGCTCTCGGCGAGCGACTCGGTGACGGTTCACGTCAACGACGTCAACGCGGCCCCGACGGTCGATCTCGGGCCCGACCTCTGCATCCTCGAGTGCGACTCCGTGGTCCTCTCACCGCGTGTCAGCGATCCGAACGGGGACGCGCTGACCTACTCGTGGAGCGCGACCGCAGGCTTCTTCGCCGATCTCGGTGCGTCCGTGGGGCTCTACACCGCACCGGCGTCGGACAGCTGCGACGGCATGGACGTGACCATCACGTTGACCGTGACGGATCCGTGCGGCCTGACCGCGACCGATTCGATCCTCGTTCACGTCGAGAACATCAACCAGCCTCCGACGGTGAAGGCCGATCCGTAGCCGATCGGTCCGAGGGACCTATCGGTCGATCCGATCCGAACGATCTGCTCCGTCCTCCAGCAGGGCGGAGCAGATCACTTCGTCGGGGCCGCATTCGATCGAGGACAGCATGCCGCATGCGATCGCACCGATCGGGTTCTCGTCGGCCATCGCGTGAGCCACGTGCAGGTGAAGGCACTTCAGCCGGCGACGATCGGCGATCCCGCCGATCCCCTTCTCCAGCAGACCGGAGGCGAGGCCGCGGGACTGGATCGTACGCCGCTCGTCCTCGCTCAGCAGGGCGGATCGCTCCTCGGTGTACCGCCGGTGCGCCCGTCCCATTCCCGCCTGGAGGGTTTCGTCCTCGGCCAGCCTCCGTTCGAGGCGGCCGATCCACCCGTCCGCTTCGAGGCGGTCGATCTCCTTGGCGAGGTACGGACACGTCAGCCAGAAGAGCGTCGGGAACGGCTCCCCGTCGATGAGGGGTCGGACCCGGATCACCTGCGGATACCCGTACGAGCAGCGAACGGGAACCCCGAGGAGCCCTCGCGGCCGGCGGTTGATCTGGGCCGCGATCGCGTCCCGATCGCTCAGTGGGATCGATTCCATTGCGGGTCTCCGTACTTGTGGGCGATCAGCCATCCTACCCGCTGCTCCTCCTCCGCGCTGAGGGGAGCCTCGACCGACGATTCCAGCAACGCGGCGGAGAGCGCCTCGATCAGGATCTCCGCGACGTGAGCCATCGGCAGTTCGCGCCCGGACGCCTCGCTCAACGAGATCGTCTCCCGCGGCCGCGACGGAACGCTCCGCGGCCGGTAGCCGGGCCGGAGGGCGAGGAGCAGCCTCTCCATCGGGAGGTCGACCGGACCGACGAGGAGCGCCGTGTGATAGAGAAGGGCGTCGCCGCGTCGCGCCTGAGCCGCTCCGCCGACCTTCGCGCTCCCGATCAGAAGATCGTTCTCGCTCGCCGAGACCTCCGCGCAAATTCCGCTGAGCGCCCCCGCGATCGCCGCTCCGAAGGTACGAAACGCGTCGCGGACCGATCCGGTCCGGCGCCCGTTTCGCAGAAGGACCGAGACGTTCAGGTTCCCGGAGTAGTGGTAGACCGCCCCCCCACCGGAGATCCGGCGCAGGACCGGGATCCGGCTGCGGGCCGAGAAATCGAGATCGACCTCGTCGGCGACCGACTGCGATCGACCGACGACGACCGCTCGACCGTTCACCCACAGGCGGACGGTGTCCTCCCCCCCACTCCGAGCCGATTCGAGAAGCGCCTCGTCGGTCGCCAGCCCGCGCCGTGGATCCAGCGGGTCGAGTTCGATCAGGAGACGCATGATTCCGTGTAGACCTGTAAGGCGTGGTACGAGCTGCGGACGAGCGGCCCGGAGACGACCGCGGCGAATCCGATCGCTTTGGCCTCCTCCTCGATCTTCTCGAACGCCGCCGGCGTCACGTATCGCTCGACCGGAACGGCCCGTCGGCTCGGGCGGAGGTACTGTCCGATCGTCACGACGTCGACGCCGACATCGTGGAGATCGACCAGGGTCTCGCGGATCTCGGTCTCCGTCTCGCCGAGTCCGACCATCAGCCCGCTCTTGACCGGGCGGCCGGCGGCCCGCTCGCTCAGCTCCACAAGGACCCTCAGGGATTGCTCGTAGCCCGCCCTGCGATCCCTCAGGCGCGGCGTCAGTCGGCGGACGGTCTCCACGTTGTGACCGAAGACGTCGGCGTCGGTCGCCAGCAGCCGGGCGAGAGCGTGCCGATCCCCTCGGAAGTCGGGGATGAGCACCTCGACGCGAATTCCGGGGATCCTCTCCTTCAGCCGATCGACCGAGGCGGCGAAGAGGCCGGAGCCGCCGTCGGGGAGGTCGTCCCGATCGACCGACGTCAGAACCACGTAGCGAAGCCCGAGCTCGGAGACCGCGGCGGCGAGCCGGTCCGGCTCGTCCCGGTCGACGGCGCCTCCCGGCTCCCCGGTCGAGACGCCGCAGAAGCCGCACGCCCGCGTGCAGACATCGCCGAGGAGCATGAACGTCGCCGTTCGCGCTCCCCAGCACTCGACCGCGTTCGGACAGATCGCCCCTTGGCAGACGGTCGTCAAGCGGTGCCGATCGAGAAGGTCGCGCATCGCGCGGATCCCTTCTGCCTCCGCCGGACTCGGTGCGCGGACGCGGATCCACTCCGGGTGTCTACCCACTCGCCCCTCCCAGGATCTCGACCAGGCTCGACGCCTCCATCACCCAGTCGAACTGCTCGGCGAGCCGTTCGAGCAACGCGTCCCGCACCCGGTCGAGGTGGACCGTCCGCCCGAGGAGATCGCAGACCGAGACGGTCTCCACCGACAGGCCGCACGGTCGGATCATCGCGAAGTGAGCCGGGTTGACCGCCACGTTGAGCGCCAAACCGTGCCGCGTCACCCAACCGCTGACGTAGACGCCGATCGACGCGATCTTCCGGTCCGAGACCCACACGCCCGGATACCCTTCCCGCCGCCCGGCTTCGATCCCCAGGTCGGCCAACGTCGCGATCGTCGCGCCCTCCAACCCGCGGACGAACCGCTTCACGTCGCGTCCGTGCTCGCGCAGATCGACGATCGGATAGACGATGAGCTGCCCCGGACCGTGGTAGGTGACGTCGCCGCCCCGCTCGACCTCGAACACCTCGATCCCTTCTCGCTTCAGCTCGCCCGGCGAGGCGAGAAGATGCTCGTGCGATCCGCTCCGCCCGAGCGTGATCACCGGGTTGTGCTCGACCGTGATCACGACGTCCGGCGTCGCGCCGACCTTCCGGCGGGCGTGAAGGGTCCGCTGCAAATCGAGCGTCCACCCGTAGTCGGCCCGACCGAGCGCCAGGTGGACCGCCCGCCTAGTCGGGCCGCTGGATCCGGCCAAGGATTCCCCCCCGTTGGATCGTCGTTCCATCGACGGCGACGATCTCGGCCAAGCGCCCGCTCGCCGGCGCCGGGACGACGAACGTCGTCTTCTCCGTCTCGACCTCGAGGAGGTCTTCTCCCTCCGTGACCGTCGCCCCGGCTCCTCGGAGCCACTGGACGACGCGGACCTCGTCCACCTCGCCGAGATCGGGAAGCCGGACGTCGATCGCGTTTCTCTCCATGTTCACCCCACCCGTTGAGTCTAGCCGATCCCCAAGGGGCCGTCACCTTGTGCCGTCTCGGACCGCCGCCTATAGTAGCCGAGAGGCGGCCACCGCGAGCCGACTGGCGACGAGTGGATCGCCGGGAGGGAAGATGGGATTCACCTGTGGGCTGGTCGGTCTTCCGAACGCCGGAAAGTCGACGATCTTCAACGCCCTCGCCAACGCCGGTGCGCGGGTCGAGAGCTACCCGTTTTGCACGATTGAGGCGAATGTCGGGACGGTCTTCGTCCCCGACGTCCGGCTCGACCGGCTCGCCTCCTTCTTCCCCGAGAAGGAGAAGGTCCCGACGCATCTCGAGTTCATCGACATCGCCGGTCTCGTCGAGCACGCGAGCGAGGGCGAGGGGATGGGGAACCAGTTCCTCGCCGAGATCCGGGCCGTCGACGCCGTCCTGCACGTCGTCCGCTGCTTTGACGACCCGAACGTCGCCCACGTCACCGGGACGCTCGACCCGATCCGCGACATCGAGATCGTCGAGACCGAGCTGCTCCTCAAGGACCACGAAACGCTCGGCCGCGTCGCCAAGCGGCTACATCAGGAGGTCAAGGGGACGGATCGCAAGGCGCCGGCACGCGCCGAGGCGTGGGATCGGCTACTCGACGGCGTGTCCGCCGGCCGGCCGATTCGCTCGCTGACGGTCGATCACGCGATCGAGGACCTCCTCCGCGAGACCTCGCCGCTGACCGCGAAGCCGTGCCTGTTCGTCGCCAACGTCGGAGACGACGGCGACGAAGAGCGTGACGAGGCCGTGATGCGCGCCGCCCGCGAGCGCGGAACCGAGGCGATCGCCATCCGGGGGCGCCTCGAGGCGGAGATCGCCGAGGTCGCCGGGTCACCGGAAGAGCGCGCGACCTTCCTTCGCGAATACGGCCTCGCACGGACCGGGCTCGACGCCCTCGTCAAGGCGGGGTATCGCCTGCTCGACCTGATCACGTTCTTCACGTTCGAGGGGCCCGAGGTTCGCGCGTGGACCGTACCACGGGGAGCGGCAGCGCCGGAAGCGGGGGGAAGGATCCACTCCGATTTCGCCGAGCGCTTCGTCGTCGCGGAAGTGATGCGGCTCGAAGAGCTCCTGGAAGTCGGATCCGAGAAGGGGCTCCGCGACGCCGGGAAGCTGCACCGCTGTGGCCACGACTACGTCGTCGAGGACGGCGACGTGATCCACTTCGTCTGCGCATGATGCCTCGGGTTCTACCTCACGACCATCCGGAGATCGATTCCGCCGTCGGGGAGGCGCTTGAAACGGGGCAGACGATCGTCTTCCCGACCGACACGATCTACGGCATCGGCGGGAACCCGTGGGACGAGCGGAGCCTCGAACGCGTTCGATCGCTGAAGGACCGGCCGGTCGATCAGCCGTTCGCCCTCCTCCTTTCGGCGAGAGAAGCGATCGAGCAATTCGCCGCAATCGACCGCCGCCTTCGCGGCCTCGTCGATCGTCTCCTTCCCGGCCCGTACACGCTCCTCCTGCCCGCCGTGGCGGGGGCTCCCTCCCCGGCGGTTCGCGGAGGGACGATCGGGATCCGCGTCCCGGATCATCCGTTCTTTCGGCGGACGATGGCGCGGCTCGATCGCCCGCTGTTCGGCACGAGCGTCAACCGCCACGGAGAACCGCCGCTCGTCGACATCGATCGGATCATCGATCGGTTCGCAGGCGTCGATCTGATCGTCAGCGGGCCGACGGGAACGGGGCCGTCGACGATCCTCGATCTGACGGAGGATCCACCGCGCCTCGTGCGGGGAGAGATCCCCAGCGAACTCCTGTCCCGCTAGAAGAGGAACAGGACGGCGACGCCGCCGACCGCGAGGAGCGTCCCCGCCACGGACCGGAGGCCGATCGACTCCCGGAAGACAAACCGGGAGACTGGGAGGAGGAAGACCGGGACGAGTGCCATCAGCGTCGAAGCGATCCCGACCGGCGCCTTCGCCAGCGCGACGAGCGACAGGGTCACGCCGAGGAAAGGCCCGGTCACGGCGCCGCCGAACATCGCCGTCGCCGCCCTCCGGCCGAACGGCGGAGCGAGGGTCGTCCGCCATCTGCCGGAGGCGAACGCGACGACCCAGACCGCGACCGTCGCCGATAGGATCTGGATGACGTTCGTCGACAGGACCGAATAGCCGCCTCGCATCCCCTGCACCGACAGGACGTAGCGAAGCGACTGAGAGGCGACGGCGCCGAGGGCGAAGAGGACGCCGACGAGCGCACGTCCGGTCGGCGCCCCTTCCCGTTTCGGGGCGGAGCGCGCCGAGACGACGAGCGCGATCCCCGCGACGGTGACGCAGGCGGCGATCGCTTGGATCCACGTCAGCCGCTCGTCGAAAAATCCCCACGCGAGGAGCGCGCTGACGACCGGGATCAGCGCCATCAGCAGCGACGTGCGATGCGCTCCCAAGTGCAGGAGTGCGCTGAACAGGAAGGCATCGGAAACGGCGAACCCGAAAACGCCGGAGAGGGTCAGCCAGCCCCAGCGGGCGGCTTCTGCGTCGAGCGGAATCGGCGATCGGTAAACGACCGCGTGCACGACGAAGAGGCAGACGAGGGCGACCAGCAGGCGGAGTCGATTCAGCCGCGACGTCCCGATCGCGCGAACCGCGATCGTGAACTGGACGTAGGTGAGCGACCAGAGGAGGGCCGTTCCGAGCGCGGCCAGCTCACCGATTCGATCGGTCGGCATCGCGCGGTCTCAGCGCTCGATCGGCTCGAACCGGGCGACGAAGTGCCGCAGCGGGCCCCGGCCCTCGACCAGCCGGTACCCCGGGAGGGCGTCGCGCCGATCGGCAACGGCCACCCCGCCGGCGATCACCGCATCGAAATGGGTCCGCGTGTACACCCGGCGCGGGATCGCGAGACGGACGAGTTCCAGCTCCGGGAAGACCTCGTTTCCCGCCTCGTCCTCGTGCGCGAACATGACGCTCCCGATCTCGACGCCGCGAACTCCAGCCTCGATGTAAAGCCCGTTCGCGACAGCGAGGGCGGGGAACTCGCGCTGCGGGAAGTCCGGGAGCAGGGACTTCGCGTCGACGTAGACGGCGTGTCCACCGATCGGTTCGACGATCGGGATCCCGGCCGCCAACAGCCCTTCGCCGAGGTATCGCGTCTCCCCGATCCGGTCGGCGAGGTAGTGGATGTCGAGCGCCTCGAAGAGGCCGACGGCGATCGCTTCGAGGTCCCGGCCGGCCAGGCCGCCGTACGTCGGGAAACCCTCCATCAGGATCAGTCGGTCCCGCGCCGTCTCGTACAGCTCCGGATCGTTCATCGCGAGGATTCCGCCGATGTTGACGAGGCCGTCCTTCTTCGCGCTCATCGTCATCCCGTCGGCGAGGGCGAAGATCTCTCGCGCGATCTCCAGCGGCGTCCTGTCCGCGTACCCCGGCTCCCGCTCGCGGACGAAGTAGGCGTTCTCCGCGAATCGGCACGCGTCGAGGAAGAACGGGATCCCGTGGCTCCGCGCGATCCGGCTGACCTCCCGCAGGTTGGCGAGCGAGACCGGCTGGCCGCCGCCGGAGTTGTTGGTGATCGTCATCATCACCAGCGGGATCCGTTCAGTTCCGACGTCGGCGATCAGCCGCTCGAGCCGGTTCGGATCCATGTTCCCCTTGAACGGGTGCCGCGATGCTGGTTCGTACGCGACGTCGCCCACGAGGTTCACCGGTTTCCCGCCGTTGGCGATCACGTTGGCGCGGGTGGTGTCGAAGTGCATGTTGTTCGGGACGACGTCCCCGGGTTTGAGGATCGAAGAGAACAGGACGTTCTCCGCCGCCCGGCCCTGATGGGTCGGCAGGACGAAGTCGAAGCCGAAGACGTCGTCGACCGCCGCGCGGAACCGATCGTAGCTCCGGCTCCCCGCGTACGACTCGTCGCCCCGCATCATCGCCGCCCACTGCTCCTGGCTCATCGCGCCGGTCCCCGAGTCGGTCAGGAGATCGACGTAGATGTCGTTCGCGTGAAGGTTGAAGACGTTGTAACCGGCCTCATCGATTCGCCGTTCCCGCTCCGCCTTGGAGAGGGCGCGGATCGGTTCGACGACCTTGATCCGATACGGTTTGTGTGTTTCGTCCTTTCGCATTCCCATTCCTCCCTTCTCCCGTTCTCGCGTGTCCGCTTTTCGGCCCGCGTCACGTCGGGCGTCGACTAGCGGACGAGAAACGGCGGATGGGGAATGCGGCGGCGGACGATCTCCAGCGGATCGACGTTGCCCAGGGGCCACGCCGGAGCCGCTGCGGAGTCCTTCGTGCAACCCACTTTCGACCCCCTTGTGCGGGCTTTTCCGGACCGCGTGGAATGGTAGGCGATCGGTGGAACCGCAGCAACCGCCCCAACTTGACGACGCTTCGGGTCGCCCGGTACAGTGAAAGACCCACGTCCCGTGCCACGGTGATACGATGCGAGACCGGATCGACCGAATCATCGCCCGAGGGAAGCTCGACTCGCTCGCCCGCGCCCTCGAAGGGGCCAAGGTCCAGGACGTCCGATACGCGGCCGACCGCCTCGTCGAGGAGACGGGAGACGGGAAGGTCGTCCTCAAGCACATCCGAGACCTTGCCGGACGGACGAAGCCGGCGTTCCGCCATCTCGCGTGCCAACTCGCCCCTGCCGGGTACCGCCACGACGCCAAGCCCGCGGTGAAGCTGCTTCAGCGGCTCGCGGACGACGGGGACTGGACCGTCCGCGACGCGGCGGCCGAGACGTGCGGGCGCCTTCTGCGGGACGACTTCGCTCGGATGCTCGAACACCTCTACGGGTGGCGCGAGCACCCGTCGGCCAACGTCCGCCGTGCCGTCGTCATCGCCGCCGGGCGCGCGGCGCGCCCCGATCATCTCGAGCGGGCGGTTCCGCTCCTGAAGCTCGTCGAGCCGATCCTCGCCGACGAGGACGCCTCGATCCGGCGCGCCCTCGGGCCTTCGATCCTCGGCGGGAGCCTCCTCCGGCAGTACCCGTTGGACACGTTCGAATATCTCGTCAAGTGGTCGACGTCGAACGAGCCGGGGGTGCTGTGGAACGTCGCCATGGCCTTCTCCGCCCCACCGGCGGCGGAGATCGCCAGGAAGGCGTTGATCGTCCTGCGGAAGCTCTCGCTCGACGAGCGCCGGATCGTCTGGCGGGCCGTCTCCTCCGCGATGTGGAAGCTCGGGCGCCGCTGTCCGGAGATCGTCCGTCCCGAACTCATGCGTTGGCTGGAGGACGAGCGCCGGCGCGAGGTCGCCCGCGAGGCGCTGAAGCACATCTGACCGACTCGAACCGTCCCCTCCGTCCGCTATAATCCGCGCCACGATGAATCGCAAACAGGACGTACCTCTCCTTCCCGGAGCCGTGGTCACCGGCAGCTCGCGAGGGATCGGCGCGGCGGTCGCGCGACGCCTCGCACGCCTCGGGTACGGCGTCTGCGTCAACTACGTCGCCAACGAGGACCGAGCACGGTCCGTCGAGGAGGAGATCGCGGCGGCCGGCGGGCGAGCGATCGTCGTCCGGGCCGACGCCGGCGACCGTGACCAGGTTCGGCGACTGATCGACGAGACGGCCTCCGCGTTCGGTGGGATTCGGATCGTCGTCAACAACGCCGGCTTCTCTCAGCACAGGACGCTTGACGCGTTGACGATCGAGGATTGGAGCCGAGCGCTCGCCGTCAACCTGTCGGCGGCGATGTTCACCGTGCAGGCCGCCCAGCCGTACCTGGAGAAGGAGCCGTGGGCCCGCGTGGTCAACGTCTGCTCGCTCCGGGCGATGATCGGCTCGGATCACGGATCGCACTACGCCGCCGCCAAGTCCGGGCTGATCGGGCTGACCAAGTCCCTCGCCCTCGAGCTCGCGCCGACGATCACCGTGAACGCCGTCTCGCCGGGGTACACGAGGACGGACATGAACGCCGAGGCGCTCGCGACACGGGAGGCAGAGATCGCGGCGAAGATCCCGGCCCGCCGGATCGCGGAGCCGGACGAGATCGCCGCCGTCGTCGCGTTCCTCGCCTCCGAGGAGGCCGGGTACGTCACCGGACAGACGATCAACGTCAACGGCGGGCTGTTCATGCAGTAGGCCCCCGATGGACCGCACGGAAGGGACGGAGATGAAGCTCAGGGAGTACGCGCCGGACCGAGACAGGGACGCCGTGCTGCGGATCTACCGCGAGGTGGGATGGTGCAGCAAGCCGGAGCACGAGGAGGCGTTCGCCGGGTTGGTCCAGTCCGGCCGGACGATGGTCGCCGAGGTGGACGGGAGCGCCGAGTGCATGGTTACCACCGACCCCGGCTCGATTTGTCACGGGGAACGGGACCTGTCGCTCGCTGCGGTCACCGGCGTCACGACGAGCCGCGTCGCCCGGAAGCGCGGGCTCGCCGGGCGGCTGACGGCGCGCGTGCTGGCCGAGGAGGCGGCCGCCGGAAGCCTCGTCGCGATGCTCGGCGTCTTCGAGCAGGGCTACTACAATCAGCTCGGATTCGGCAACGGGGGCTACGAGCACTGGTGCACGTTCGACCCGTCCCAGCTGACGGTCGGCGTCAAGCCGCGGGTTCCGGTCCGCCTCGGCTTCTCCGACTCGGAACGGATGCACGCCAATCGCCTCCTGCGGATCCGCCGTCACGGCTCGTGCAACATCGACAGCCCCGAGCTGACCCGCGCCGACATGCAATGGGGCGAGAACGGCTTCGGACTCGGATACACCGACCAGGACGGGAACCTGACGCACCACCTGTGGTGCTCGGCGAAGGAGACGGAGCACGGGCCGTACTCGGTCTTCTGGACGGCCCATCGGTCGAAGGACGAGTTCCTCGAGCTCCTCGGTCTGCTTCGCAGCTTCGAGGAGCAGGTCCGCTCGATCGAGCTGCGGGAGCCGCCGGGAATCCAGCTTCAGGACCTACTCCGCAAGCCGTTCAAGTCGCGCCAGATCACACGACGGTCGCCCCACGAGAACCGGATGACCGCGAGCGCCTACTGGCAGGTGCGGATCCTCGACCTCCCGGAATGCTTGGCGCGGACCTCCCTCGACGCGGAGCCGGTCCGATTCAACCTGACCCTCTCCGATCCCGTCGAGCCGTATCTCGAGGACGGGTCGCCCTGGCGCGGGGTCGCCGGCGATTACGCCGTCGAGGTCGGCCCGGCGTGCAGCGCCGCAGCGGGCCGGGAACCGTCGTTGCCGACCCTGACGGCGTCGGTCAACGCGTTCTCGCGCATGTGGCTCGGCGTTCGGCCGGCGAGCACCCTCTCGTGGACGGACGAGCTCTCCGGGCCGGACGAGCTCTTGGCGCGTCTTGACCGCGCCTTCCGCCTTCCGCCGCCGTCCCCGGACTGGGAGTTTTAGCCGACGATCCGGCGTCGTTCCGGCGGATCCGCGTTGAACCGAGCGCTCGTTTCCCTCGACTGACTGGTGGTAGAATGCCACACATCAAGCCGTAAGAACGGAGGTGTCGCGACGGATGAAGCTTCTACGAGGTGCAATCACGGGTGGTGGGATCGCGGCGTTCTTCTTCTTCAGCTGGATCATCCAGCTGTTGTGGAACTCGATCCTCGTCGATCAGCTCGCGCTGGTCGCCGTCAAGCTGAACTACTGGCAGGCCGCCGCGCTCTGGTTCCTGTCGATCATCTTCTTCGCGTGGGCGGGGATCGGCGTCTCGCCGACGATGTCGAAGAGGTGGCGGAAGTTCATCGACTAGCACGCAGCTCCGGCCGCGTTCATCGTCCCGCCGGCGTATCGCTCGACCGGGAACGCCCGGTCCGGGCCCGTCGGCGGATCGAACGCGCGGACACGACCGGGGCGAAGGAGGACCCGACATGAAACTGCTCGCCAAGGTGATCGCTGCCGGTGGGGTCGCGGCGTTCTTCTTCTTCAGCTGGATCATCCAGCTGCTGTGGAACAGCCTGGTCGCCGGACACCTCGGCGTCGCCCCGACCTTGACGTATCTCCAGGCGGCGGGGCTGTGGTTCCTCGTCAGCCTGATGTTCGCGTGGGTCGGGATCGGCGCGACGCCAAGCCGGTGGCTGAAGCTGCGACGCCGGAGGGACTGGCCGAAGTTCGGCGATCGGATCGAGCGGGAGATCCGCCGACACGTCTCCCGGTGGATGGAAGAGGAAGAGGGCGACGACCTCGGAGAACGGATCGAGGCGAAGATCAAGCGAGGCTTCAGCCGATGGGTCGGCGTCGACGAAGAGACCGACTGGGACGATCTCGGGGAGCACATCGAGCGGAAGATCAAAGAGAAGATTCGCGACTGGACCGACGAGGACTAGACGCTTCGGTGAGGCAGAAGGCATCGGATGGCCCGCTACGATCCGAACTGGATTCGCACACACTACGACGAGTACGGAATGCGCGAGTGGGACCGATGGGACGAGTCGCCGGTCGAACGGGTCAAGTTCCACGTCCACCTGCACTACCTGCGCCGGTACGTGAGGGCCGGTGACCGGGTCCTCGAGATCGGGGCCGGGGCCGGCCGCTTCACCCGCGAATTGGCGGGCATCACCGATCGAATCGTCGTGGCCGATCTCTCGCCGGGGCAGCTGCGGCTGAACCGAGACAACGCGGTGCGTCTCGACTTCGCATCGTCGGTCGAGGCCTGGATCGAATGCGACATGTGCGACCTCCGACCGCACTTCGGCGACGCCTCGTTCGACACGGTCGTCTGTTACGGAGGGCCTCTCAGCTACGTCTTCGACCGACGATGCGACGCGCTGCGCGAGCTGGCCCGCGTCACGAAAGGCGGCGGTCTGCTCCTCTTGAGCGTGATGTCTCTCTGGGGAGCCGTTCACCAGTACCTCGGGGGGGTCCTCGAGATCGCTCCGGAGGCAAACAGGGCCATCATCGCGAGCGGTGACCTGAGCCCGGAGACGATCGGACCTGGGCGCCACTACACGCACATGTACCGGGCCGGCGAGCTTCGGCGATTCCTCGAGGAAGGCGGCCTGATCGTCGAGGCGATGTCGGCGAGCGATTGCCTGTCGCCGCGCTGGGCGGACGTCCTCGAAGAGCTCGACGAAAACCACCCAACGTGGTCCCACCTGCTCGAGATGGAACTCGAAGCGAGTCGGGAGCCGGGCTGCCTCGACATGGGTACGCACACGATCGCGGTCTGCCGGAAGCCCGGGAACTCGCCCGCCGCGTGAGGTGCGGAATCGCTCGTCTCGGTGCTAGGAATCGAGCCGCTCGTACGGCCGGTCGCGAAGCCGGTCCTTCGCCCCGTTCCTATCGGCCCACCGCCGCCACATGAAGTTGCCGCCGACGACGTAGAGCCAGCTCGGCATCAGCGGCTTCCGCGTCAACCGCTCGACCTCGTCGGGAACGAGGATCTCCAGATCGATCGACTCGGCCAGGATGTCGAACGCCTCGCGAACCCGTTTCGGGATCTGTCCGCCGCCGCCCAACGAGACGCCCGTGAGCCACTCGAACCCGGCGCGCTCCGCGAACCGCTGGAGGATCCGCTGGCATGTGTCGTTCTGACTCGGTTCGACGAAGCCGCAGTTGATGAGCGTGACGAACCGCGGGACCCGCGAGACGCTCTCCGTCCGTCTGTGCGCGGCGATCGCCTCGA
>CAZFZM010000001.1:15059-77860 GCA_964523545.1 uncultured Thermotogae bacterium | reverse complement strand
AACCGCGGGACCCGCGAGACGCTCTCCGTCCGTCTGTGCGCGGCGATCGCCTCGATCGCGGCGATCGCCGGGGCGGGAAGGGAGTCGACGTAGAGCGGGGAGACGAACAAAACGACGGACGCCCGGTCGATCGCGTCGAACAGCGCTCCGCGGCCTTCCTCCGTCCGGACCGCAGCGTGAAGGTGGACCGCCTCGCTCGTCCAGCCCCGGCCCTCGAGCCGGTTGACGAGCATCCGGCCGATGCGGGCCGAGTTGCTCTTCTCGAGCCCTTTCGGGCTTCCCACGAGGAGGAGCACCCGACCGCCTCCGTCGCTCACGCCCCGATCACCCCCTCGATCGCCCGCTCGATGCGCTCCCGTTTGGCCTCGTCGTCCTCCGTGACGCAGATCACCGTCGCCCCGTCCGCAGGAGCGTGCAGGTTGATCGCGTTCCGATGGACCAGGGTCTCGAACAGCTCCTCCTCCTCCGGGTCGGGCGGCCCCACGGCGCAGACGCCGATCCCGATCACCCGCGGATTCCGCGCGTACCGCTTCACGTGATGAACCTCGCCCCGTACGAGGCGGAAGAGCGGGGAGATGTTCGGGATCGATCGATCGAGCGCCTTCTTCAGCTCGGAGGAATACCCGCCGAACGTGAGCGGGGTTAGGTAGACGAGCAGATCGGACTGGATCATCCGGCGGGCGACGTCCCGCCCGGCGTCGTCGATCACGCAGACGCCCGGTGTTTTCACCCAGCAGCCGAAGCATCCGAGGCACGGCGCGATGTCGATCTCGCGGAGAGCCAGGTCCTCTACCCGCCAGCCCGCTCTGCGCAGGACGTCGGCCGCGATCGCCCCCGCGCCGCGCGTCAGCGCGCCGTCGTCGAGGCCGCCGTCGAGGATCAACCCCTGTCTGCCCATCGCGGCGCCATGCTATCGCAACGACGCGCCCGGCTCCACCCGGGTTCGGGCCGCGCACGCTCGTCTCGTCTCGTGGAGACATACCGCCTTCGCCCGCGGGCGCTTCCGAGGTACGCTCACACCAGGCATGGCCCCGACGAACAAGCCCCGAATGCCCGAGATCCGAAAACCGTCGCTGACGGCGGCCACGCGTTGCTTCGCCGTCGCCGGCGGAGGCGCCTTCGCGGCGCTTCTCCTCCTGACGGCCCACGTCGTCGTCCCGGCGGAGGCGCTTCAGCTTGTCTCGGTCTGGATCCTCGGCGGGTCGCTTCTCGCCGTCTGGGCCGGGATCCTGACCTGGAGGATGCCGGTCTTCGGAAACCGCGTCCTCTTCCTCTTCGCGCTCGCGTGGGCCGCGGGAATCGCCGCCTCGGTCTGGCTGGCCGTCTGCGCCCTCGCCACCCGTCCCTTCGTCTGGCGTCTCTCGATGCAATGGATCGCGGTGACGTTGAGCTTCGTCGTCGGAGCGCTTCTGCTCCGGGCGCTTCTCCGGAAGCGGACGGCCCCGCGGATCGGGCGCCTCCTGTCGCTCGTCTCCCCTCTGATCATCCTCGTCGTCGTCCTGGTCACCTCCTTCGCCCGCTCGACGTAGCGTTGGCGGCGTTCCGCTCCGGCGTGCTACACTTCCTCTCGACCCTGGATCGAAGGGAGAGGTCCTGGCCAAGGGGGGAATGACATGCGCATAGGCAGGATCGGCGGGATTCTCCTCCCGCTGATCATCGTGGCCGCGGGCGTCGTCCTGTTGCTGAACACGACCGGCGTGCTCAGCTGGAGCGCCTGGTCCGAGCTCGGTCGTCTGTGGCCGATCGCGGTGATCCTGTTCGGGGTGAGTCTCGTCTGGCAGCGGTTCCGGGATCGCTCCTAGACGTCGGAGCCGCTCGGGACCTCGAGCGCCGGCTCGTAGCAGCGTCCTGGACATTCCTCCCCTCGAAGCGGGGCCTCTGATCGGGGCACAGGCCACCGAGGCCACCTCCGCTCGCGACCGCGTCACCTTGGCCCGGCCGGCCCGCTCGACGTACGATGAGCCCGGATTCCATCCCGGCTTGGAGGCGATCGGACGTTGAAAGCAGCGAGAACCGCGCTCTGCGTGTTGCTCTTTATCGGAGCGCTGATGGCGCTGACCTCCTGCGAGTGGTTCTACGCGCTGTTCGGCGAGCCGCCTTCTGCGGCGCTCGAAGTCGATCCGACCACCGGAGACGCGCCGCTCGATGTGACGTTCGACCTCTCCGGTTCGACCTCACCCGGTGGAATCCATCGGTTCCGGCTCGACTTCGGCGACGGCGCCGACTTCGTCACCGGAACCGAGATCGACGAGCCGATCGACCACACCTACACCCTTCCCGGGACGTACACAGCGGTGCTCGAGCTGACGAGCAAGTACGGGCAGACCGACCACGACACCGCGACGATCACCGTCGGCGAGGGGGCCGGGCAGGCCGCCGAGGGGCCGATCGCCGTCCTCGGTGCCGACACGACCCTCGGCGACGCGCCGCTCGTCGTCTCGTTCGACGTCTCGCTCTCGTCGGCGCCGGGCAGCGCCCTCGTCAGCTTCCGGCTCGACTTCGGCGACGGAACGGCTCAGTACGTCGGCACCAACTTCTCGCAGCCGGTGATCCACCTCTACGCCGAGGTCGGGCTGCACACCGCCACGCTCACGGTGACCGACGCGAACGGCGACACGGGGACCGCCACGCTCGATGTCGTCGCGACGACGGAGGGCGGCGGCGGCGCGCCGGTCGCGAAGTTCGACTGGGCGCCGGAGCAACCGTTCATCGACGAGGAAGTGACGTTCGACGCCGGCCTGTCGACCGATCCGGCGCGCGGGATCGTCGCGCCGCAGGCGATCGTCGTCTACACCCGGGACTTCGGCGACGGCGCCGAGGCCGCCACGACCGCGGAGACGGTCGACCACACCTACACTTGGCCCGGGACGTACACCGTGACGCTGACGGTCTACGACGACGACGGCGTCGCCGGGGCCGCCACCGACGAGATCACCGTCCGCGGCGCGATCGCGTACGTCTCGTCGTTCTTCGACGGCTCGGTCACCCAGATCCACCTGCCGACGAACACCGCCGCCGACACGACCAAGCCGTTCGAGTGGTCGGCCGGCGTCGCGATCGATCCGGACGGACAGTCCGTCTACGTCGGGGGGGTCTCGTTCGTCACGCTGACGACCGGCGTGGCACGGATCCGAACGTCGGACCACACCGTCGAGGCGCAGACCGGCGACCTCTTCGACCTTCCGTGGGACGTGGCTTGCAGCCCGAGTGGGAACGTGCTCTACGCCACCGGCGGTTTCCTTTTCCTTGAGCCGAACAACGAGTTGCTGGTAATCAACACCTCAACGATGGCCGTGATCGACACGGTCCCCGTGCAGAGCTATCCGACGACCATCGCGTTCTCGCCGCTCGGCGACTTCGCGTACGTCGTCGGCTCCGGCCCGGACAGTCTGGTTCGGATCGATACCTCCGACCACAGCCCCGACGGCTCGATCGATCTCTCCTTCTTCGGCGCGCCGTGGGGGGTCGCGGTCAGCTCCGACGGCGAGTGGGCCTTGGTCACCCTCCCCGACACGTGGGAGGTCCTCCTCATCGACCTGGTGATCGGCGACGTCGCCGACGTTCTCACTCTCCCCGGGGGCGGCTGGCCGCTCGGCGTCGCGCTGACCCACGACGACGCGTTCGCCTACGTCGCCGACTGCGATGGCGGCTCCGTGCACGTCATCGAGACGGCGTTCGGCGCGGGGGAAGTCGGCACGGTCGTCGACGAGATCGTCCTCGACGACGCCGTCTACGGCCTCGCCTGGCCGTGGGACGTCGCGATCTCGCCCGGTGACTCGGTCGCCGTCGTCCCGTTCGGACTCGACATCCTGGACCTGGAGGACTGGTGGCTCGGGGGCATTCCGTTCGTTCCGTCCCTCCCCGCGTTCATTATCGACCTCGACACGAACGAGGTCGTCGACACGGTCGTCACCGGCTTCGGTCCGCTGTTCGTCGACGTCTGGGGGATCGGCTACTAGGCGCGTCGGCCTCGCCCTACTCCGAGGTCTCCCACTCGGTGTGGAACGTCCCTTCGCGACCGATCCGCTGATAGGTGTGCGCTCCGAAGAAGTCCCGCTGCGCCTGGATCAGGTTCGCCGGCAGCCGCCCGGCCCGGTAGGCGTCGAACGCGTTCAGCACCGAACTCAGCGCCGGCACCGGAATCCCGGTCCGGTGCGCGAAGATCACGGTCCGGCGGTGTCCGACCTGGTGCTCGGTCCACATCGACCGAAACGGCTCGGCGAGGACCAGGAACGGAAGGTCCGGCGACTCGAGGAACGCGGACCGGATCGGTCCGAGCAGCTCGGCGCGGATGACGCAGCCGGCGGTCCAAACCCTCGCGACCTCGGCGAGATCGAGACCGTACCGACGCTCTGCCGACGCGTCCCGCAGCTGGCGGAACCCCTGGGCGAACGCACCGATCACCGTCAGCAACACCGCGCTGCGGACGTCGTCGATCGCGAGGTCTCCGGAACGTTCGGCCGGGCCGGCGAGGCGTTGCTCCGCCTCGACCCGCTCGCCCTTCAGCGAGGACAGGAACCTCGCGAAGACCGCCGCCGCGATCGTCGGGGCCGGCGATCCGAGGTCGAGCGCCGATTGGCTCGACCACTTCCCGGTCCCCTTCTGCGCCGCCGCGTCGAGGATCGACTCGACCAGCGGGTCGCCGGTGTCCGGATCGATCGTCCGTAGGATCTTCGCCGTGATCTCCACCAGGTACGACGCCAGCTCGCTGCGGTTCCACGCGTCGAAGACGTCGGCGATCCCGTCCGACGGCAGGCCGAGCCCGCGGGCCATCAGGTCGTACGCCTCGGCGAGCGCCTGCATGATCGCGTACTCGATCCCGTTGTGGACCGTCTTGACGTAGTGCCCCGCCGATCCGGGGCCCAGGTACGCGCAGCAGGTCCCCTCGGGCCCCTGTGCGGCGATCGTCTCGAGGAGCGGCCCGGCGATCGCGTACGCTTCCTCGCTTCCTCCCGGCATGATCGACGGACCGTGAAGCGCCCCCTGAGCCCCGCCGGAGATCCCGGCGCCGAGGTAGTGAACGCCGAGGGATTTCGCACTCTCCAGGCGGCGCTCCGTGTCCTCGTCGTGCGCGTTCCCGCCGTCGACGACGACGTCACCCAGATCGAGAAGCGGGAGGATCTCGGAGAGGACGGCGTCGGTCGGCGGACCGGCCTTCACCATCAGTAGGATCTTCCGAGGAGGGACGAGCGACGCCACGAACTCGGGTAGGTCGTACGAGGGAACGATCCGACGGCCCGGGTGCTCGGCCGCGAACGCTTCCGTCCGCTCGGTCGACCGGTTGAACACGGCGACGGAGTAGCCGCGTCCCTCCGCGTTGAGCGCCAGGTTCCGCCCCATGACGCCGAGGCCGATCACGCCGAACTCCGCTTCTGTCATCGGACCCCTTCCGAACGGACAGTGCCTGCGTTTCCCCCATCATAGCAGCTCACGTCGCGCCGCGGGAGGCTGCCGCGTGCATCGGAGTTCTGTATAGTCTATACATCGCAATCAACTCACCGTAGGGGTCCGCCCCGTCGACAGGAGACCGAGGTCCATGGCGCGCAGTGCCGGCAGGAACACCGAACGAGAGCCGATTCGACCCAAGATCTTCCGAGGAGGCCGACGATGATCGGCCTGATCCCCCTCTTCCTCGCCGGCGCCTACGTCGGCTGGAACATCGGCGCGAACGACGCCGGCAACTGCGTCGGCACGACGGTCGGCTCCGGCCTTCTCGGCTACCGACGCGCCGTCCTGCTGGTCGCGGGCTTCGCGCTCCTCGGCGCCCTCCTCCAAGGGGGAGAAGTCATGAGCACCGTCGGCAGGGGGATCGCCACGTCCGAGCTCCCGTCCCTCGCCGTCTTCACCGCGATGCTTTCGGCCGGGATCTTCGTCACCATCGCGACGCTGCTGCGGATCCCTGTGTCGACGTCGCAAGCGATCGTCGGGGGGGTCGCCGGCGTCGGACTGGCCGTCGGCGCCGATCTGAACGCGAGCGCCATCGTGCGGATCGTGGAGGTCTGGGTGGTCTGCCCGATCCTGGTCGGGATCCTGGCGGTGGTCATCTACCTGGTCGCCCGGACGCTGTTGCGGCGGGTCGGACAGCACTCCGTCTGGCAGCGTTTACCGAGCGCCCTTCTCATCCTGAGCGCGTGCTACATCTCGTTCTCCCTGGGCGCAAACCACGTCGGAACCGCGATGGGGCCGATCACCAACCTCGAGATCGACCCGAAATGGCTGAGCCTGCTCGGCGGCGGAGCTCTCGCCGTGGGCGTGCTGACGTTCGGACGGCGGGTGACGCAGACCGTCGGCAGCGGGATCACCCCACTCGACACGGTGAGCGCCTTCTCCGCCCAGATGGCCGCTGCGCTCGCGGTTCACTTCTTCTCGATCCTCGGAATCCCCGTGTCGACGTCGCAGTCGATCGTCGGGGCGGTCATCGGGGTCGGGATCCTCCATGGCGTGCGCACCGTGCGGGCCCGCAGAATCGGCGGAATCGCCGTCGGCTGGGTGGCGACGCCGACCGCGGCCGGCCTCTTCTCGTACGGGCTCTACCGCCTTCTCGCTCTGCTGACGAGCTAGTCGTCGCCGTCAGTCGTCGGAGCACGCCGCGCCAGCGCCTCGAGCACCAACCGCGTCGCCTCGCCGACGTACTCCGTGCAGCGCTCGTGCTGACCCGTCTCCTCGAACCGGCGGCGCCCCTCGTCGCTCGCCAGGTCGCAGCCGGTCAGTCCGATGCAGGACGTCCCGCCGAACCTCGCCTCGAAGCCGTTCAAGACCTCGCGGACCGATCCGTAGATCGGATCGACCGGCTCGTCGGGCTCGTCGCGGCCGGCGACGAGCCCGAGCGCCAGGATCGCGCCACCGACCGCCCCACAGAGCCCGCCGGTCCGCGCCAGCCCGCTGCACAATCCGGTCGCGATCCGGGGGATCAGCTTGCAGTCGGTTCCACGGTCCTCGGCGACCGCCAGCAGGACGCTCTCGGCACAGAACAAGCCGGAACCGAACAGCTCCTCGCTTCGCAGAACCGCGTTCTCGGACCTACGCATTCCGCTCCTTTCGCTTCGAAGACGACTCCCGGAGCGCCCCGATCAATTCGCCGCCCACTCGGATCGGGTCAGCGCGTACCGGACGCCGCGACGCTGCCCCTCGCTCCACTCGGGAAACTCGTCCGGGTCGAGAACGAACTCCGCTTCCAGGCGCATTCCCAGTGCCTCCATCACCCGACGCGAGCGGACGTTTCCCACGAGCGTGTCGGCGACGACCTTGTCGACGCCGAGCTCGGTGAACCCTTCCCGGAGCAACGCACGCGATCCCTCGGTGGCGAATCCCTTGCTCCACGCCGATCGCATCAACCGATATCCGAGCTCGATCGCCTCCGGCTCGGCTCGGTACGGGCGGAAGTGAAACCACCCGACGAACGCCCCGGTCGCCTTCTCGATCGCGGCCCAAAATCCGTACTCGTCCCCGTATCGCGCGGACTGATCGAGGTAGTGAGGAAGGACCTTCTCGACGATCTCGTTGCGGGTGTGCGTCCGGCCGTTGTTCAGGTATCGCATCACCTCCGGGTCGGAATCGAGTTCGAACAGGCGCTTGGCGTCGTCCTCGGTCAGTCTGCGGAGGACCAACCGCTCGGTCTCGAGGTAAACGGCGGGCTCGTTCTTGTCGCTCACGTCTCGTGGAGCCTCCCGATCAGGATTCGGCCGTCGCGCGTCTCCAGGCGGAGCGTCGCGTCCGGGGCGTTGAGCACCGCCGACCATTCCGTCCCTTCGGTGTCGCCGGAGAGCGGCAGAGAACTGGTGATGATCCCCCCGCGCGAGAGCCGGGCCTCAATCCGAAGCCGAGCGTCGAGCGGGATCCGCACGTGGACGTCGCCCCGATCCGTTCGCAGCTCGTGGACCGCTCCCTTTCCCGCCAGCCTCCCGGAGAACTCGACGTCGCCGGCTTCCGACTCGACGACGAGCCGATCGAGGTCCGCCCCGCGCACGACGACGTCCCCGGTCTCCGTCGCGATCCGGAGCGTCCCGGTGACCGAACCGACCGTCACCTCGACCTCGCCGCCGTTCACGTCGATCGAGGTTCCCAGCGGGACGAGAACGACGAGGTCCGCGGTCGCCTTCCCCTCCGCCGGGGCACGGAAGCCGAGGCGCAACGTGTCGTCGCTCCGCGTCTCGGAGACGTCGAGCGCTTCGAGGCGCGCCTCCGCCTGTTCGAGGGTCGTGCCGCTCGCGCGGAGCGTCGCCGTCACGTCGATCGCGCCGCGGCCCGTTTCGCCACGGATCACGACCGTCCCGCGGTCCGAATCGACGACGAGCGTACGCACGCCGTCGGCCGGGTGGCTCGACGTCCGGTCATCGACCGCCTCCACGTCGGAGACGGTCCGTTCACAGCCGGCGATCGAGGAGGCCGCCAAGGCGACGAAGAGACAGAGCGTGGGGCGAAGCCGGCTTCCGGTCATCCGCCTGCGTCTACTTCCAGAACTGCCAGAACTTGCGGGGTACGAGTTCGGCACGGACCGAGCCGTTCTCGAACCTCAGGTAGAAGTCCATGGTGTGGACCTCTCCGGTCCGGACGTCGGTCAGGATGCACTCGGCGCTCGCACGGCCGCTCAGTCGCCCTTCGGTCAACGAGATCTCGATGTCCCCGAGATTGACGCGCAGGTCGGTCAGCGACAGGACCACGTCGGCCGATGCCTCGTCGGAGACGATCTCGATGTCGCGATTCCCGAGAACGACCCGCAGCTCGCTCTCGAAGTCCACGTCGCCGGACGCCGGCTCGTCGCCGACGCGGACCGCGACGGTCTCCACCCCGGCCAGCGGGTCCGGAGCCGGCCAGAGGACGATGACGACCACGGCCACGACGATGGCAGCCAGGCCGCTCCAGATCCACGTTCGCTTGCTCATGCTCTCTCCCCCTTGTCTTTGTCGCTGCACCCGTCGATGATAGACGGGACCCGGGGACAAAGCGAGATTCGAGCAACGACGGAGGATCATGGAGAACGAGCGAGCCCGAAGATCGAGGCTCTGGTGGGTCGGAGTCGTCGGAGTGTCCGTCGTCGTCGCAGCGATGATCGCAGCGCTTTGCCTCCTTCAGCTGGAGAAGACGGAGCCGACCACCGTCGACACGTCGGTCCCGGGGCTCGCCGGTTCGCCCGGATCGGATTCCGCGACCGCCCCCGGCTCGCCGGTCGTCGGCCACCGCGTCGGAGACGTCGCCCCTGCGTTCACCCTTCCGACCCTCGACGGCGAGTCGATCTCCCTGACCGACTACGCCGGACGCGTAGTCATCCTCGACTTCTGGGCCAGCTGGTGCGTCCCGTGCCGCCTGTCGATGCCTTCGCTCGAGGCGATGGCCCGCGATCTCGGCGACGAGGTCGTCCTGGTCGGCGTCAGTCTCGACCGGACCGAGACGGAGGCCCGCTCGTACGTCGTCTCGAGGGACTACACGGATCTCGTTCCGCTGTACGGGACCCTCACCGATGCGCGAGCCGTCGCCGGCGACTACGGCGTCCTCGGGATTCCGCGGACGTTCGTCATCGATCGGGACGGGATCGTCCGCTTCACCGGCCACCCGACCCGCCTGTCGCGGGACCTGATCGAGTCCCTCCTCTGAACCGATTCCGCCCGCCGGCTATACTCTGCGTGCCGGACTTCGTCCGGCACGTGCGGGGAATCGTCTCACCGATTCCCCGATGCGAAGGGGCGGACTGCGTGCCGGGCTGCGTCCGGCGCGTGGAGGGAATCGGAATCCGACGCACGACACCCGAAGAAAGGAGCCGTCACGCGTGGACGCTCGATCGAAGTACATCGACATCCTGACCGAACTCGCCAAACTGAACTCGGCCGTCGCCCTTCTCTCGTGGGACGAGGAGACCCACATGCCGAAGAAGGGTCTCGGCCTCCGCGCCGAGACGGTCGGGAAGCTGTCTCGGATGGCGTTCGAACTCGCAACTGGCGACGAGCTCGGCCGGTGCATCGAGGACCTCGAGGGGCGCGACGATCTACCCGAGAAGGAGGCCGCGTCCGTCCGCGTCGTCGGGAAGGAGTACCGGCGGAACAAGGCCGTCCCGCCCGACCTGTTCGAGGAGTTCACGATCGCGCAGTCGAAGAGCCAGGCCGCCTGGGCGGAGGCGAAGCGGGCGTCGGACTTCGAGGCGTTCCGGCCGCATTTGGAGAAGATGGTCGATTACACGCGGCAGTTCGCCGAGCTGTACGGATACGGGGAGTCCCCGTACGACGCGCTCCTCGATCGGTACGAGCCGGGGATGACGAGCTCTCGGCTCCGCGCGATCATCGGTCCGCTTCGCGAACGCCTCGTCCCGTTCCTCGACCGGCTCCTCGTCGAGGGAACGCCGCCGGACGGATCGGTCCTCGACGGCCGGTTCCCGGTCGACGCGCAGCGTGCCGTGGCGCGCACCGTGCTCGAGCGGATCGGGTACGACTTCGCCGCCGGTGCACTCGACGACACGGTGCATCCGTTCACGACGCAGATCGCCCCTGGCGACGTCCGCGTCACCAATCGCTACCTGGAGACGAACCCGCTCTCCGGACTGTTCGGCGCGCTGCACGAGGGCGGACACGCGCTCTACGGCCAGGGGATGGACGACGACTTCTACACGCTCCAACTGAACGACGGCGCGTCGTACGGCTTCCACGAGTCGCAGTCGCGACTGATCGAGAACCAGATCGGTCGGAGCAAGCCGTTCTGGGCGTTCTTCCGGCCGATCCTCCTCGACGCGTTCCCCGCGCTCGACGGGACTTCCGTCGACGCGCTGTACCGTGCCGCGAACCTCGTCTCCCGCTCGCTGATCCGGGTCGAAGCGGACGAAGTGACCTACAACCTCCACATCATGCTCCGCTTCGAGCTTGAGGTGAAGCTGCTCGATGGTTCGATCCGCGTCGCCGATCTCCCTGCCCTATGGAACGACGCGATGAGTCGCTACGTCGGGGCAACGCCGACCGACGATGCCGACGGCGTCCTGCAGGACGTGCATTGGTCGAGCGGAATGATCGGATACTTCCCTTCGTACATGCTCGGGAACCTGTACGCCGCCCAGATCGCGCGCACGCTTCGAGAGGAGATTCCGTCGCTCGACGAACAGGTCGCCGGCGGCGACTTCGCTCCGCTCCTCGCGTGGCTGCGCGAAAGGATCCACCGTTTCGGTGCGATCTACGAGCCGCCCGAGCTGATCGACCGGATCACCGGGGGACCGTTGAGCCCCGAGCCGTTCATCGCCTACGTCACGGAGAAGTACTCCGAGATCTACGGGATCTAGCCGGCGGCCTACTCGGAGGGCTTCCGGCGTCGGATCCTCCGGCGCGGCTTCCTCGAGCGATTCTGCCCCTTTCGGGCCGAGATCGGCATCGTCGATTCGGCGGCCTTCGGCCGGCACATCGCCGCCAGGGCGTCGTGGATCGTCTCCGTCTGGTATTCGCGCGTTCTCTGCGTGACCGGGACGTAGTCGAACGGCTCTCCGCGCAGCTGACGGACCCACCTCTCCATTTCGGCGAGGCAGTGGACCGCCCCGTTCCCCGAGCCGCCGGCCGCGGCGACGCAAACGGTCGGCTTCCCCTCCAGGACGGACTTCGCGCCGTTCTTCTTCGTCGCCTCGCAGCGACGGAGCCGGTCGAAGAACGCCTTCATCGCCTCGCTCGGCTCGCCGAAGTAGACCGGGGTCACCAGGGTGAAGCCCTCCGCCTCGCCGAACATCTTCTGCAGCTCGGCGAAGTCGTCCTCCAGACGGCACCGGTGCTTGGTCCGGCACGGTCCCCAGCCGTTCTCGCAGACGGCGCAACGGTTGATCTCGAACTCGTTCAGGTTGATCAGACGGGCGCGGCTTCTCCCGTCGACCACGCCCTGTCTCGCCGCCTCGCCGCACGCGGCGGTGAGGCCCTCCTTGTTCGGACTGCTCGTTATAATCAGGACCTTCATTCGATTTCCTTCCACGCAGTGTGAATCCTGCTTCAGGCCGCGATCCTAGGCGGACGATGCCTCCCGCATCGCGGCGAGCACCCGCTCCGGGGTGAACGGCGTCTCTCGCAGCCGCACGCCGACCGCGTCGTAGATCGCGTTGGCGATCGTCGGGATCGGCCCGTTGATGCCGATCTCGCCGACCGACTTGGCCCCCATCGGTCCGGTCGGTTCGTACGACTCGACGAGAATCACTTCGAGCTTCGGGACGTCGAGCGCCCCGGGGATCTTGTAGCCGAACAGTGACGGATTGCGGACCCGGCCGCGCGAGCTGATCTGCATCTCCTCGGTGAGCGCGTAGCCGATCCCGTTGACGATCGCTCCCTCCATCTGACCCTCGGCCAGAACCGGGTTGATCGCCACGCCGCAGTCGACGGCGGCGACGTAGTGGAGGACCTCGACGCGCCCGGTTTCGGTGTCGACGGCCACCTCGGCGAAGTTGGCGAGAAACGGCGGCGGCGACTCGGTGGGAACGCAGGACGCCGTCGCGGCGATCTGGAACTGGTCCGACTCGTACATCGCCCGCAGGCAGACGTCGGCCAGCGACACGCGCGCGCCGTCCGGCGCGACGACCGACCCGTCCGCCAGGCGCAGATCCTCCGCTTTCGCTCCGAGGGCCGCGGACGCAACCTCGAGGATCTGGCCGCGGACCTTCTCCGCCGCCCGCTGCACCGCCGTCCCCGAAACGTACGTCGTCGACGATGCGTACGCCCCCACGTCGAACGGGGTGAGATCGGTGTCCGACGACGTGACCAGGAGCCTGTCCAGCGGCACGCCGAGAACCTCCGCCGCGATCTGTGCCAGGATCGTGTCCGAACCGGTCCCGATGTCGGTCGCACCGATCAGCAGGTTGAACGAGCCGTCTTCGTTCATCTTGATCGTCGCCGCGGCCATGTCGATCAGCGGGATTCCGGATCCCTGCATCATGATCGACATCCCCACGCCGCGGACCCACGAGCCGTCGCGGTGCTTCCTTCCTCGCTTCTCCGCCCAGCCGATCCGCTCGGCCCCGATTTGAAGGCAGCGCTCGAGTTCGCAGCTCTTGACCGTCTGCTCGACGCCCTCCCGCCCCTCGCCGAGCTTCTCGAAGATCGGCGAGGTCTCGCCGACGCGGATGTGATTTCGCCGCCGCAGCTCGATCGGGTCGATCCCCAGCCGTTCGGCCAGCTCGTCCATCGCCGTCTCCAACGGGAAGTAGCCCTGCGTCGCGCCGTAGCCCCGGTAGGCGCCGGGAACCGGGAGGTTCGTGTAGACCGCCTGTCCGTAGAAGTGTGCGTTCGGCGCCTTGTTATAGAGCGGGAGCGTCTTCGAGCCGGTGTTGGCGAGCACGGTCAGCCCGTGCGCGCCGTACGCGCCGGTGTTGGAGGCCGCCTCCATCTCGATCGCACGAAGGACGCCGTCGCTCCCGGCGCCGAGCTTGACCCGGACGCGCATCGGGTGCCGCGTCCGCGCGGCGACGAACTCCTCCCTCCGGGTCAGACCGACGAGCGCCGGCCGCCCCGTCCGCAGCGTCACCAGACCGGCGACGTCCTCGAGCAGGACCTCCTGCTTCGTCCCGAAGCCGCCGCCGACCCGCGGTTTGATCACGCGAACGTCCCGGATCGGGATCCCCAGGGTCTGTGCGACGATCCGCCGGGCGTGGAACGGGACCTGCGTGCTCGTTCTCAGGACGAGCCGGCCGTCGTTGTCCAGGTAGCTGTAGACCACGTGCGGCTCGATCGGCGTGTGCTGGGCGTACTGCATCTCGCACGTCGTCTCGACGATCACGTCGGACGCTTCGAATCCCTCGGACACGTTCCCCACGTCGATGTCGACGTCGGCGACGATGTTCCGGCCCGCGTCGTAGATCCCGGTCGAGTCCTCCTCGTCGTGGATCACCGGCGCGCCGTTCCGGAGCGCGTCGTCGATCGACAGGACCGGCTCGAGTTCCTCGTACTCGACGCGGATCGCCTTCAGCGCCTCCAGGGCGATCTCCTCGGTCTCGGCGGCCACCGCGGCGACCCGATCCCCGACGAACCGGACCTTGTCCTCGAACATCCGCGCGTCGTACGGTGACGGCTCCGGGAACCCTTGCCCGGCCGTCGTGTGCCGGGTCGGAGGCGTGTTCTCGTGCGTCAGCACGCAGGCCACGCCGGGCATCGCCTCGGCCTCCGACGTGTCGATGCTGAGGATCCAAGCGCTTGCGTGAGGGCTTCCGAGGATCTTCACGTGCAGCGTGTTGGGGAGGCGGACGTCGGCGACGAAGACCGGCTTGCCGGTCACCAGCGACCGGCCGTCGACCTTCCGTTCGCCCTTCCCGACGACCGTGAACTCCGGGCGCTCAGGCATCCGTCCCACCACCCTTCATCGCGGCGGCCGCCCGTTGTACCGCGCGGATCTGCTTCACGTAGCCGGTGCATCGACAGAGGTTCCCCGACAGACCTCGGCGGATTTCCCTCTCCGTCGGATCCGGATTCCGGGACAACAGATCGACGGCGCTGACCACCATCCCGGGCGTGCAGTAGCCGCACTGGATCCCCCCCTCGTCGAGGAACGCCTCCTGCACGGGGTGGAGTCTCCCTTCCCGTTCGAGCCCCTCGACGGTGACGACCTCGGCCCCGTCCGCCTTCGCGGCGAAGACGAGGCAGGAGTTGACCGCCCGGCCGTTCAGCAGGACCGCGCAGGCCCCGCAATCCCCTGCACCGCACCCGATCTTGACACCCATGAACCCCTCGCGTCGGAGGAGATCGGACAGCCTTTCGCCCGGCTCGATCGCCACCGTCTCCCGGCTCCCGTTGACCGTCAGCGTGATCGTCATCCCGTCACCCCCAGCCTCTCCGCGACACGGCGCAGACAGCGCGACACGGCGACGCGCGCGAGCTCCCGGCGATAGGCGGCCGTCGCCCGCCGATCGTCGCGGGCGTCGATCGTTTCGCCGGCCAGCGCGGCGACCCGATCGATCGCCCCGTCATCGAGCGGGGCCCCGATCAGGGCCTCCTCGATCGCCGGCAACCTCGTCGCCAAGGCCGGCGTGCCGCCGACGGCGATCCGTACCGACTCGCATCCCGCCGCACAGAGGGAGACGAAGCAAGCGCAGTTGAGGACCGCAACGTCGAACCCCGTCGCGCTGAACTCCTCGAACGCGCAGGCCGCCGTCGCCGGTGGCGTCGGAAGGCGGACCTCGAGGATCAGAGCGTGCCGGTCACGCGCACGATCGGCGAGGTACTCGGTCAGCGGAAGCCGTCGCTCCCGGCCGTCGTAGACGACCAGCGCAGCGTCCAGCACGAGCAGCAGCGGAATGACGTCGGACCAGGGGTGCGCGCTCCCGAGGGTTCCGCCGATCGTCCCGAGGTTCCGTTGGAGCGGCGAGGCGACCTTCTCCAGGACCTCGATCAGGATTCCGCCGAGGTGCTCCCCGGCGAGCGCGGACTCGACGATCTCCGTGAGCGTCGTCGTCGCTCCGATCGCCAGCCCGTCCTCCTCGCGGACGTACGACAGTCCCGTGTCGGCGAGATCGACCACGGCCCTCGTCTCGGGCGTCGCGTACAGCATGGCATCGATCCCCCCGCCGATCGGCTTGGCCGCCTTCCCCCGCTCGGAGAGCACCGCCCACGCCTCCTCGATGCTCGCCGGCCTCAAGTACTCTCGGATCTGCGTCTCGACCACCCCTCTCGATTTCTCACGGATTATCCCCTTCGACGAACAGCGGCACAATCGCGAACGCGTCGACATCGACGAAGCCCCGATCGGTCAATCGCAGCCGCGGGATCACGGGAAGGGCGAGGAGGGAGAACGTCATGAATGCGTCGCCCGCCGTGCACCCACAGGCGCGGAGCCCCCGGTGCAGCTCCTCGGCGCGGGCCGCGACCTCCCCGATCGGCTCCTCGGACATCAGCCCGGCGATCGGCAGGGAGATCTCGGCGATCACGTCTCCTTCGCGAACGAGGACGATCCCGCCTTCGATCCCGACGACGCGATTCGCCGCCGCGGCCATCGCGTCGGGATCGCTCCCCAGCACGAGGAGGTTGTGGCTGTCGTGCGCCACGGTGCTCGCCAGGGCGCATCGCCCCTGAAGGCCGAACCCTCGGACGAACCCGCGGCCGATCCGACCGCTGCCCCGATGCCGCTCGATCACCGTCAAGTACGCGATCCCGCTTCCCCGAGCCGGAGACACGACGCCGTCCACCACCGGGAACTCCGCGGTGACCGCCCGCGTCGGCGCCTGGTTCTCGACGATCTCGATCACGCGGCAGCGGACCGACTTCACGTTTTCCGGCGCGTGGACGACGAAGTCGGACCAATCGAGCCGACGGTCGATGCGTACGCTCCGCCGGGCCCGGTCCAGGACCTCGAACGGCCGCATTTGCACGGCGAGCTCTCCGTCGCGCGCGACGGTCACCCCCGCGGCGATCACCTGCGTCACGTCGAAGCGCTCGAGGTCCCCGACGAGGAGAAGATCGGCGTACCGTCCGGGCGCGATGCAGCCCACGTCGAGCGCCACGCCGAAGTGCTCCGCCGTGTTGAGGGTCGCCATCCGGATCGCCGTCATCGGCGGGAGGCCCTCCCGGATCGCCCGGCGGACGACATCGTCCATGTGCCCTTCGCGAAGCAGCGTGCCGGCGTGCCGATCGTCGGTGCAGAGGAGGACGCGCCGCGGGTCGATCCCTCCCACCGTGACCGCCTCGATCTGCGCCGCCAGATCACGCCACGCCGAGCTCTCCCTGATCATGGCGTACATCCCCTGGCGGACCCGCGCGACGACGTCCTCCGCCCTCGTTCCCTCGTGGCAGTCGCTCGGCCCGCCGGCGGCGTACGCGTGGAACGGGACGCCGAGATCGGGAGAGGCGTAGTGCCCTCCGACGACCCCCCCGGCCTTCAGCGCCGCCGCGATCTCGCCGTGAAGCCGCTCGTCACCCGCCGCCACGCCGGGGTAGTTCATCACCTCGCCGAGGCCGATCACGCCGTCCCAGGTCATCGCCTCGGCGATTTCGTCCGGCCCGAATTCGGCCCCCGACGTCTCCAGCCCGGGAGCGGACGGGACGCAGGACGGGACGTGGACGTAGATCTGCATCGGTGTGACGCGCGCTTCGTCGACCATCAGGCGGACACCGTCCAATCCGAGGACGTTCGCGATCTCGTGCGGATCGATGAACGCACCGGTCGTCCCACGCGGAAGGACCGCCGCGGCGAAGCTCCTCACGGAGAGCATCGTGCTCTCGACGTGCATGTGGGCGTCGAGGAGTCCTGGAACGAGGTACCGGCCGCTCGCCTCCACGACGGTCGTGTCGGGGCCGATCATCGGTCCGGCGTCCGGCCCGCAGTAGGCGATCCGGCTGCCGAGGACGGCGACGTCGGTCCCGCCGATGACCTCCCCGGAGCAGACGTTCACCCATTGGCCGTTGCGAACGACCAGATCGGCCGGCCGTCTTCCGGCGGCGACGGCCGTCAGATCGCGCGTCATCTCGTGCAGCGGTCTTCGTGCGGGCATTCGCGCTTTCTCTAGAGAAACGGCGGTCACCCGAAGGTGACCGCCGAGTGACTCAAGCTATTCCGGTTCGCCAGGCCACGGGCCGACGACGTTCTCGAACGCCCACTCCATCGTGATCAGTGAGTCGACCGAGAGCCAGAACCCCCCAGGAACCTGGACGTTGTCCTGGCGGTCGAAGATCGGCCCCTGGAACGGGTCGAACGTGACGCCCGGGCTGGAGAACTGCGCCAGCCGGACGTTGTGCAGGTCGTAGGCCGAGATCTCCCCGTAGACGGGGTCGTTGATCATGTAGGCCTTCAACGCGTCGATGTACAGCGGATTGATGACCTCGCCTGGCGAGGCTTCCGGGAAGACCGCGCCCTGCGTCATCAGCCACCAGTAGTCGACGTGCTCGAGGTTGTGCGCCGTATAGACGCCGGCGTAGACCTTGTCGAGGAAGTCGACGTAGATCTTGCCCCAGTCGATTGCCTGACCGGAGACGACGTAATCGGGCGCGAACGTGTACATCTGCGAGCCGTAGTGCCCGAAGCTGACCAATTCGTTCTGTGCCGCGACCTGGACGACGGTCGGCGAGTCCTCGGTGAACGCGAAGACGTCGCAACCGTCGGCGATCAGTGCCTCGGTCGCCTCGGACGCCGCTCCCGGATCGAACCAGGAGTAGAGCCAGCGGACGTGAACCTCAACGTCCGGGTTCGCCGCCTTGGCGCCCATCGCCCACGCGTTCAGGTGCCGCTTCACCTCGGGAATCGGGAAGGCGCCGACGTAGCCGATCTTGTTCGTCTCGGTCAGCGCTCCGGCAACGATCCCGTTCAGGTAGTACACCTGATAGAAGTCGGCCATGTACGTCATCATGTTCGGGGCCCGCTTGAACCCGGAGGCGTGACCAAAGATCACGTCCGGGTGACGAAGCGCCGCCGCGAGCGTCCCGTCCATGAACCCGAAGCTCGTCGTGAAGATCACGTTGCAGCCGTGCTGCGCGATCAGGTCGTCGATGACCGGCCCTTCCTGACCCTCAGCGACGGACTCAACGTAGACCGTCTCCGCGTACGGCAGCGCCTCGACATCGAGACGTGCCTCGTTGTGCGCGTACGTCCAGCCGAAGTCGCCGATCGGGCCGACGTAGACGAACCCGACCTTCAGCGGCTCTCCGGGGACGTACTCCGTTCCGTGGACCGCCACCGCGCCTGCAACGACCAGCGCGATGAGTCCAATCAGCAGAAAACCACGTCTCAGCACGTTGACCTCCTTGACCCTTGCAGTACCCTTCTTGCAGTTCCTGCCCATCCTCCTCCCTTGCGGGTCACCTCCTCTCATCGCTTAGTCCTCCCCTCTCGTGTACGGAATCGTGAGCGCCGAGGGGGCCCCCATCCGTTTCTGCAACGTTCCGCGTGCAACGACGATCAGCACAACGATCGCCAGCACGTAAGGCATCGTCTTCAACAGCTCCGGCGCGAGCCACGCCTGCAGCCGGAACGACAAGTGGAACAGCATCGCGAAGAAGTACGCTCCGAACAGCCCGAGGAGCGGATTCCAGAACGCGAAGATGGTCAGCGCGATGACGATCCATCCCATCCCCGCCGTCATCCCGTCGGTCCACGAAGGTCGATAGGCGACCGACAGGTACCCGCCGGCCACCCCCGCGAGGACGCCGCCGACGACCACGCACAGGTACCGAACCCGTGCCACGTTGATTCCGAGCGAGTCGGCCGTCGCCGGGTCTTCGCCGACCGCGCGGATGCTGATCCCAATTCTCGTCTTGTAGAGCACGAACCAGAGGAGAACCGCGGCGCCCATCCCGATGTAGACGAGCGGGTTCTGCCCCTCGAACACGGCCGGGCCGAGGACCGGAATCCTGCTCAGCCCGGGGATCGTCACCTCGCGAAGCGGCTTCAGCAACGGCCATCCTTCCCACGCCCTACCGAGGACGCCGGAGAGGCCGAGGCCGAGCATCGTCAGCGCGAGACCGGAGACGACTTGATTGGCCCGCAACGTGACGGAGGCGAACGCGTGGATCAGCGAGAACGCGCCCCCCACGACGGCCGAGACGAGGACGCCGAGCCACGGATTCCCCGTCGTGTACGCGACCGCGAACGCGGAGAGCGCCCCGATGATCATCATTCCCTCGACGCCAAGGTTGAGGACGCCCGACCGCTCGGCGTAGATCTCGCCGAGCGTGGCGAAGAGAAGCGGCGTCCCGTAGGCGAGCGTCCGACTGAGCGTCGTGACGATCCAGCTCTCCCAGCTCATGCTTCTTGCCTCCGTCCGAACCGAATCCGGTACCGCATGAGGATCTCACTCCCGATCAGGAAGAACAGGATCAGCCCATTGAAGACGTTGACGAGTTGGAATGGGAGACCGAGCGTCACCTTGATCACGTCGCCGCCGCGCATGATCACCCCGAACAGGAACGACGTCAGGATCACCGCGAGTGGGTTTCGACGGGCGAGCCACGCCACGATGATCGCGGTGTATCCGTAGCCGAGCGAGATGTGCAGCGGGCCGAGAAGCATGTGGTGGATTCCCGCCACCTCGCCGACCCCGGCGATTCCGGCGAGACCTCCGGAGACCATCATCGCGAAGATCGTGATCTTGACCCGGCTGATCCCAGAATACCGCGCCGCGTCGGGGTTCTCGCCCGCGACGCGGATCTCGAACCCGAGGCGCGTCCGCTTTACGAGGAAGAAGAAGAACGTCGCCGCGGCCAGCCCAATCAGAAGGGTCGGCCAGTGAATCCGCGTTCCCGCGATCGTTGGGAGGATCGCGGCCGGCGGGAACGGATCGGAGTAGGCGAAGCCGCGCATCGTCGGACCCTTCCAGGGATCGTGAATCAACCATTCGACGATGAAGATCGCGACGTAGTTCAACATCAGCGTCGTAATGACGTCGTTGATCCCGAGCTTCGCCTTGAGAATCCCCGGCACTACCCCCCAGACGGCCCCGGCGAGGAACCCGGCGACGAGCATCGCTGGGATGAGAAGCGGCGCCGGGATCCCCGAGAAGAGCGCAATCCCCGTCGCCGCGACCGCCCCGATCAGCAGCTGACCGTCCGCCCCGATGTTCCAGAACAGGGCCCGAAACGCGACCGTCAGCCCGACGCCGATGACGAGCAGTGGGATCATCCGCCGGATCGTCTCCGTCACCCCGAGTCTGCTCCCCAACGCTCCCTTGATGATGTCCCCGTAGGCGCGGATCGCCGACACCCCGTACCCCTGGAAGAAGATCCCGGCGACGATCAGCGCGGCAACGATCGCAGCGACCGAGATCCCGAAGACGAGCCATGGGGACGGAGCGGGACGCCGATCGATCTGGATCCACGCCGGGGGTCTCACGCGACCACCTCCCGTCGGTGCGCTCCCGCCATCATCAGCCCGATCTCCTCCAGATCGGCCTCGGAGGACTCGACGATCCCCATGACCTCACCGCCGAACAGGACCAGGACCCGATCCGACATCTGCACGATTTCGTCGAGGTCCTCAGAGATCAGCAGGATCCCTGCCCCTCCGTCCCGCTGGTCGAGGAGGACCTGCCGGATCTGCTCCGTCGCCCCGACGTCAAGTCCGTACGTCGGATGCGCCGCCACCACGAACCGAGGGCGCCCGCACAGCTCCCGAGCCAAGAGCAGCCGCTGGATGTTCCCGCCGGAGAGGTTCTTCGCCGCGGTCCCGTCGTGCGGCGCGGTAATCCGATACTCCCGCATCGCCTCGCACGCGTTCCGATGCGCGGCCTTCTCGTCGAGGAAGACCCACCGGCAGTACTCCGGCGTCCGGTAGCTCTTGAGGATCAGGTTCTCCCGGATGCTCATGCTCGGCACGGTCCCCATCCGGATCCGCTCCGTCGGCACGTGTGCGACCCCAAGATCGGCGATCTCGCGCGCCGAGCAATGCGCCAGATCCTTGGTCTCAAGAACCGCGGAGCCTCCCGTTGCCCTCCGCAGCCCGGTCAGAACCTCGGAGAGCTCGTGTTGACCGTTCCCGGAGACGCCGGCGACACCGAGGATCTCTCCAGCGTACAGGTCGAACGTTACGCCACGAAGGGCCGGCAACCCGCGATCGTTGTGCGCGTGAAGATCGCGGACCTCGAGGATCTTCTCGCCGCGTTCCGCCGGCTTCTTCTCGATCCGGAAGACGACCTCCCGCCCGACCATCCACTTCGCCAGCTGAGCCTTCGTCGTCGCCGTGGTCTCGACGGTCACGACGACCTTCCCTTTGCGAAGGACGGTCACGCGGTCGCTCACCTCCATCACCTCATCGAGCTTGTGGGTGATGAACACGATCGTCAGACCATCGTTGACCAACGTCCGCAGCGTTCCGAAGAGCGCGTTGACCTCCTGCGGTGTCAGGACGCTCGTCGGCTCGTCCATGATCAGGACGTCCGCGTCGCGGTAGAGCGCCTTGAGGATCTCGACACGCTGTTGCTGGCCGACCGAGAGCTGCCAGATCTTTGCGCTCGGATCGACTTGAAGGCCGTACTCCTTGGCCAGGCGCTGAATCCGCGCACGCGTCTTCCGGAAGCGGAGAAACGGCCCCGTGCCTTCGGAGAGTCCGAGGACGATGTTTTCCTCGACCGACAGGGTCGGCACGAGATGAAAATGCTGGTGAACCATACCGATCCGATACGACAGGGCCGCCTTCGGCGAAGCGACCCGGATCATCTCGCCGTGAAGGCGGATCTCACCGGCGTCCGGCTGATAGAGGCCGTAGAGGATCCGCATCAGCGTCGTCTTCCCCGCGCCGTTTTCGCCGAGAAGACAGTGAATCTCCCCGCGGCGGACGGCGAGGTCGACTTCGTCGTTCGCGAGCACTCCGGGGAACCGCTTGACGATTCCCCGCATTTCGACCGCAGGTACTTCCGACGGATCGGGCTTCGGCACCGTCAGGTGATCCTCCGTTCGGCCAACCACTGGGAACCAGCCATTCCTGTTGACTTCATGCCGGTTGCCGCTTGGCCCCGCCTCCCTGAATGGGAGACGCCAACGGCGTTCCCGCCATGTTGTCAGGCAGTCCGACAAGAGCTATCCTACAGGATCGAGCCGGCCGAGTCCAAGCGGTGGAGTGCACGTCAGGAGGGTTCATGGAGCTGCTGATCAAGCCCGTCACAGTCTGGACCGGTGAAGAGATCGTCACTCGGAGCGCGATCCTGATTCGCGACGGACGGGTCGTCGACGTCGCGCCCGCCGGGGGAGCCTCCTCGTCCGAGCTCGGTGCCGGCGCCGAGCGAATCGACGGAGACGGGAAGCTCGCGATTCCCGGTCTGATCAACGCACACACGCACCTGTACAGCAGCCTGGCTCGGGGGATGTCCGTCTCGCCGTTCGCCCCCGCGTCGTTCACCGAGATCCTCGAGCAGCTGTGGTGGCGGCTCGACAAGGCGCTCGATCGCGAGTCGATCCGCGCGAGCGCGCTGGTCGGCGCGATGGAGGCGGCGCGATGCGGCGTGACCACCTTGATCGACCACCACGCCAGCCCGAACGCCATTCCCGACTCGCTCGACCTCCTGAAGGAAGAGGTCTGCGATCGGCTCGGCCTTCGCGGCGTCTTCTGCTACGAGCTCACCGATCGCGACGGTCCGGAGCGAAGCGACGAAGGGATCGAGGAGAACCTCCGGTTCATCGATTCGATCGGGGAGCCGAATCCGCTCTTCTCGGCCCAGTTCGGGCTTCACGCGTCGTTCACCATCGTCGAGGAGACGATCGAGCGCGTCGCATCGAGGATTCCCGACGGGGTCGGCGTCCACGTCCACGTCGCAGAGGGACCGGAGGACGAAGTACAGTGTGAGGCCGACCACGGACTGCGGATCGCGCAGCGGCTCGATCGCCACGGCCTCCTCCGACCGACCTCGGTCCTCGCCCACTGCCTCCACATCGACGGTTCGGAGAAGGACCTCGTCGCCGAGCGCGACGCCGTCGTCGTCCACAACCCTCGGTCGAACATGAACAACGCCGTCGGCCTGTTCGACATGCCCGGTTTCCTCGAGCGTGGCGTCCTGACCGGGCTCGGCACCGATGGGCTCGGCGCGAACATGCTCGCCGAGCTGTTCACCGCTGGGATCCTGCAGAAGCACGGTCGGTCCGATCCCCTCGCAGGCGGGTTCGACGCCCTCCACGCCCTCCTGTTCCGGAACAACCCCCGGATCGCGGGGCGGCTGCTCGGCGTCGAGCTCGGCCGGATCGCGCCGGGTGCTCCGGCCGACATCGCGTTGTTGGAGTACACCCCGCCGACGCCGCTCCGCTCGGAGAACGCCCTCGGCCATTTGCTGTTCGGGACCGCCGTCCACGCCCTCCGCGTCGCGGACCTGTTCGTCGACGGTCGGGCGATCCTGCGGGACGGCGCGTTCGTCGACGTGGACGGGGAGGCCGTCTACGCCCACGCGCGCGAGCAGGCGGAACGCCTCTGGCGGCGTCTCGGTTAGGAAGGGAATCCGATGTCCGACCGCATGCGAACCACCCCGTTCGAGGATCTCCTCGACTGGATCCTGAAGGAGCTGGAGGCGGAACGGTCGATCTTCGGCGTGCCCGAGGAGCTGTTCTTCGTGCCCCGCAGCGACGCGCCGTACGCGAGCCGCCTGTTCGGGCACCGCCTCGCCACGCCGATCGGCCCGGCCGCCGGACCGCACACGCAGTTGACGCAGAACATCCTCACCGCGTGGCTCTGCGGCGGCCGCTTCATCGAGCTGAAGACCGTCCAGATCATGGACGAGCTGGAGATCCCGAGGCCGTGCATCGACATGGAGGACGAAGGGTACAACGTCGAGTGGTCGCAGGAGCTCCGACTCCGTGAATCCCTCGGCGAGTACGTCAAGGCGTGGGTCTTCGCCCACGTCCTCCGGCGCGTCCTCGGGCACGAGAGCGCGCCGTTCGGCACGATCTTCAACATGAGCGTCGGCTACAACCTCGAGGGGATCCTCAGTCCACCGATGCAGGCGTTCATGGACGGGTTGGAGAGCGCGGCCGAGGGGATCGAGACCTTCCGGACGACCCTTCGCCGGCGTTCCCCGGAGTTCGCCGACATCGAGATTCCTCCTCGAATCGTCGACTCCGTCACCCTCTCGACGATGCACGGCTGCCCGCCGGACGAGATCGAGAAGATCGCCCGCTATCTGATCGAGGAGCGGGGCCTCCACACGACCGTCAAGCTGAACCCGACCCTCCTCGGGAAGGAAGCCGTCCTTCGGATCCTCCACGACGACCTCGGGTATCGTTCGATCGACATTCCGGACGCCGTCTTTGAGAACGACCTCCGGTACGACCGAGCGGTTGAGCTGATTCGTTCGATGCAGACGGCCGCGGCCGGCCGTGGGTTGACGTTCGGCGTCAAGCTCTCCAACACCCTGGCGATGGCGAACCACCGCGGCGTCCTCCCCGGCGAGGAGATGTACATGTCCGGTCGAGCCCTGTATCCGATCACGATCAACCTCTTCCGTCGGCTGTTCGAGGATCTCGACGGCGATCTGAACGTCTCCTACTCCGCCGGCGCCGACGCACTCAACGTGGCCGACGTCCTCTCCGCCGGCGCCCTGCCCGTGACGGTCGCCTCCGACCTGCTGAAACCCGGCGGCTACGGCCGATTCGCGCAGTACTTGGAGCGGATCGAGGACGAGATCGACCGCCGCGGCGCGAGCGACCTGGAGGGCCTCGCGTCCGACAGGACGGCGAGCCTCTCCGCGCTCGCCCGGGCGGCGCTCGTCGATCCTCGGTACAAGAAGGGGTTTCACCCGCACGGCCTCCCGAAGGTCGAGTCGGCGCTCGAACCGTTCGACTGCGTCGAGCCGCCGTGCGTCGCGCGATGCGCCGTCTGTCAGGACATCCCGGAGTACGCCCATTGGCTCGCCGCCGGGGAGGACGATCGAGCCCTCGCGACGATCCTCCATCGGAATCCGCTGCCCGGCGTGACCGGGTACGTCTGCACCCACCTCTGTCAGACCCGCTGCACGCGAAACGTCTACGACGAACCGGTCGCCATCCGGCGGCTGAAACGATTCGCGGCCGAACGCGGGGCCGCCGCGGTCTCGACCGCTTCGGAGTCCGGGAAGCGCGTCGCCGTTGTCGGGAGCGGGCCGTCCGGCCTCGCCGCGGCGTACTACCTCGCTTCGAGCGGCATCCGCGTCACCGTCTTCGAGGCGAAGGACCGTCCCGGCGGAATGCTCGCGATCGCCCCGGCGTTCCGACTGCCGGAGGAGATCGTCCACGACGACGTCTCGCGGATCGAGCGGCTCGGGGTCACGATCGAGTGCGATCACCGGATCGAGACGCCCCCGGAGGAGCTTCTCGCTGAGGGGTTCGACGCCGTCGAGGGTTCTTTCGACGCTGTCTACATCGCGTGCGGCTTCTCGCTCGACGCCGGCCTCGACATCGACGGGATCGACGCCGACGGGGTCCACGGCGCGCTCGGCTTCCTCGACCGCGTCGCGCACGGCGTCCCGCCGGCGCTCGGCGAGCGCGTGGTCGTCGTCGGTGGGGGAAACACGGCGATGGACGCCGCCCGGACCGCGCAGCGGTTGACCGGACGTCCGGCGACCGTCATCTACCGCCGCGGTCGGGCCGAGATGCCTGCCGAGGCCGAAGAGATCGACGACCTTCTCGCCGAGGGGAACGAGCTGTTGGAGCTCGCGTCGCCGACCTGCGTCCGGGTCGAGAACGGCCGCGTCGTAGGCCTCGACTGCGTTCGCAACGAGCTCGGCGAACCGGACGAGGACGGACGCGCGCGTCCCGTCCCGCTCGACGGGAGCGACTTCGAGCTTCCGGCGACCGCGGTCCTCCTCGCCACAGGGCAGCGAAGCGACGCCCGATTCCTCGGCGGAAGCGGCGTCGTGGTGAACAGCGGCGGTCGGATCCGGGTCGACGGATCCACGGGACGAACGGACGCCGAGCGCGTCTACGCCGGCGGCGACATCGCCCGCGGACCGGCGATCATCATCGAAGCGTGCACTGACGGCCGCCGGGCCGCCGAAGCGATCGTCGAGGAGCTCGGGGTCCCGTTCGCGGTCCCGCCGATCCCCGAACGGACCGTGTCGGAAGGGGACGTCCGGCGGCTGAAGGTCGCCAAGGCACGCCGGTCGCCCGGGCACCGACCGGCGTTCCTCCCGGTCGAGGCGCGAACCGGGTTCGACCTCGTCGAGGCGGCGCTCGACGAGGCCGCGGTCCGCGCGGAGGCGGAGCGTTGCCTCCAATGCCGGATTCTCTGCGACCGGTGCGTCGAGGTCTGCCCGAACCGGGCGAACGTCTCGATCCGTGTGCCCACGGTCGACGTGCGTCTGCCGATCCTCGAGCTCCGCGACGGCCGGCTCGAGACCGTCGGAGAGGAGTCGGTGGCGATCGTGCAAGGTCGGCAGATCCTCCACGTCGACGACCTGTGCAACGAGTGCGGCAACTGCGCCACGTTCTGCGTCCACGACGGAAGGCCGTACCGCGACAAGCCGCGCCTCTTCCTCCGGCGGAAGGAGTATGAAGTCGAACCGGACAACGCGTTCTTCGTCGAGGGCGGGGCGATCCACCGGCGGGACGGCGGCCGCGAGGCACGACTCGAGCGGACCGACGACGGCTTCTCCTACGACGGGCCGGAGGTCCGTGCCCGTCTCGCGGCGGACTTCACCGTCGGCGCGACCGAGCCGAAGGGTTCCTTCAGCGGCTCGGTCTCCCTCCGTCCGGCGATCGAGATGGCCGTCCTTCTGACCGGCATCACGGAGACGGCCGCCTTCCTCCCGATCGCGACGGAGCCGGAAGGGAGCGCCGGCTGATGGGCCGGATCGCGACCCTTCGCTGCATCACCTGCGGGTCGGAGTACGATCCGGATCGGATCGACTACACCTGTCCGGCGTGCGGCCCGCGCCGCGGGACCCTCGAGGTGCTGTACGACGACGAGCGACTGAAGCGCGAGCTGACGCGAGAGACGTTCGACCGAAGCGGGACCGCGTCGATGTGGCGATACCTTCCGCTGCTCCCGATCGCGAGCGGGGAGTACATCCAGCCGCTTCGCGTCGGCTGGACGCCGGCCTACCGATACCCAGGCCTTGCCTCGGAGTTCGGCCTCTCCGAGCTGATCGTCAAGGACGACGGTCAGAATCCGACCGCGTCGTACAAGGATCGGGCCAGCGCGATCGTCGTCATCAAGGCCCAGGAGAAGCGAAGGCCGGTCGTGACGTGCGCGTCGACCGGGAACGCGGCCAGCTCGCTCGCCGGCTTCGCCGCGGCGACGCCGTTGGAGACGATTATCTTCGTGCCGGTGACGGCCCCCGAGGCGAAGGTCGCGCAGCTCCTCGTCTACGGTGCGAAGGTCTTCCTCGTCAACGGCTCCTACGACGTCGCGTACGATCTCGCCGCCGAGGCGGCCGACGCGTTCGGCTGGTACAACCGGTCGGCGGCGGTCAACCCGTACCTCGTCGAGGGGAAGAAGACCGGCGCGCTCGAGCTGGCCGAGCAAACGGACTGGGATCCTCCCGACGTCGTCTTCGTCTCCGTCGGCGACGGCTCGGTGATCAGCGGGATCTGCAAGGGATTCGCCGAGCTCGAGAGGATCGGCCTGATCGACCGATCGCCGCGGGTCGTCGGCGTCCAAGCCGAGGGAGCGGCACCGATCGCACGCGCCTTCGCCCGCTACGACGGAGGGGACGTCGACATCGAGGACGTCGAAGCGGCGACCGTTGCCGACTCCATCTGTGTTGGGGCGCCGCGCGACATCGTCAAGGCGGTCAAGTACGTCCACGGGAACGGTGGACGCTTCGTCACCGTCCCGGACGCCGCGATCCTCGACGCGATCGCTTTCCTCGCACGGCGCACCGGCGTCTTCGCCGAGCCGGCCGGTGCAGCGGCGTTCGCCGGACTGCGCCGCTTCGCCGAGACGGGCGACCTCGCCGGGAAGTCGGCGGCGGTTATGATCACGGGGAACGGACTGAAGGACGTCGCCTCGGCGAGGCGGGCGATCGGAGAGCCGATCGTGATCGAGCCTTCGCTGCGCGCGATCGAGGAGCACATATGAAGATCCGACTGACGGTCAACGGAAGACCGTACGAACGGGAGGTCGACGCCGAGACGCGGCTGCTCGACCTGCTCCGTGAGGAACTCCACCTGACCGGGACCAAAGAGGGATGCGGCGAGGGGGAATGCGGCGCGTGCACCGTGCTGATCGGCGGCCGCCCGGTCAACTCGTGCCTCGTCCTCGCTTTTCAGGCCGACGGCGCGGACGTCCTGACGATCGAGGGGATCGCAAACGGAGATCGACTCCATCCGGTCCAGCAGGCGTTCGTCGACGCCGGGGGGGTTCAGTGCGGCTTTTGCACTCCCGGCTTCATCCTGTCGACCTATGCACTTCTGAACGAGGTCCCCGATCCGACCGACGACGAGATCCGCACCGCCCTCGAAGGGAATCTGTGTCGCTGCACCGGGTACGGCAAGATCGTCGAAGCCGTCCGCCTCGCCGCCGAGCGGATGCGGGAGGGCTCCTGATGGAGGCGATCGTCCTCGCCGCCGGCCTTGCGACCCGGATGGGCGAGATCAAGCCGCTGACGCCGGTCGACGGCGAGCCGGCTCTCGCGCGGATCCTCCGGCGGATCCGCGCCGCGGGGATCGGACGGCCGATCGTCGTCCTCGGGACGGGGTCCGCACGGACGATCGCGACCGCGGTCGATCTGACCGAGTGCGCCGTCGTCGAGAACGACAGGCCGGAGGCCGGGATGAGCCGATCGCTCCGGCTCGGGCTCGACGCCGTGTCCGCCGGCGCGTCGGGCGTTCTCGTCTTCCACGCCGACATGCCGTTCGTCCGGACCGAGACGATCCGCGCCGTGCTCCGGGCAGCGGAGAACGGCGCTTCGATCGCCGCGCCGCTCCACGCGGGGCGCAGGGGATTCCCCGTCTTCTTTCACCGCGAGCACTTCCCGGGGTTGCGCGAGGCGCTCTCGGGCGACGCGGGGGGGCGCGCGTACATCGAAGCGCACCGGACGGAGCTCACGACCGTCGACACCGACGACCCGGGCTCCGTCCACGACATCGATCGACCGGCGGACCTCGACGCCTGGGAAGGGAATCGCGCATGCGTTACCAACGCGTAGCCGACGAGGCCGAGCTGATCGCCGCCCTGTCCGACCCGTCCGCCGCGATCCTGTCCGGGGGGACCGACCTCCTCGTCAAGATCCGCGGGGGACTCGTCCGACCCGAACTGCTGGTCGACGTCGGCCGCGTTTCGACCCTGCAAGGGATCCGTCGAACCGAGAGCGCGATCGAGATCGGCGCGGCCGTCCCGGAGAGCGAGGTTCTCGGTTCGCCGGTCGTCCTCGATGCGCTTCCGCTCCTCGCGACGGCGCTCCGCGCACTCGGCTCGGTTCAGATCCGCAATCGCGGGACCCTCGGCGGAAACCTCGTCAACGCGTCGCCCGCGGCCGACAGCGCAATCCCTCTCCTCCTCTACGATGCGGAGCTCGTCCTCGTCGGAAGCAACGGCGAGCGGACCGTGCCCCTCGAGGGCTTCTTCGCCGGGCCTGGTCGGACCGCCCTCGAACCGGGCGAGTTCGTCCGCACGGTGCGGGTGCCGATCCCAAAGCCCAATCTCAGCGCCTTCTACCACAAGGTCGGGAAGCGACGCGCGCTGACGATCGCCATCGCGTCGCTCGGCGCGCTGCTCCGAACCGAAGACGGACGGACCGCCGAAGCCCGATTCGCCGCCGGATCGGTGGCGCCGACGCCGGTCCGTCTCAAGTCGGTGGAGGAGTGCGTCCGCGGCACCGCACGGACGGATGACGTGATCGCCGAAGCGAAGCGTCTCGCGATCGAGGCCGTCTCGCCGATCTCCGACGTCCGCGCGACGGCCGAGTACCGCTCTCAGGTCATTGGAGATCTCGTCGCAAGAGCACTCCACGAAGCCTCTTCCTAGCAGGCTCGTTGGAGGTCGACACGCTCGTGCGCGTTCTGCTATCCTGATCGCGAAGGAGGTCAACATGAACAGAGCGAGATGGCTCGTCGGTCTCGCCGTCCTGCTAGCGACGCTCGCCCTCGTCGCCGGGTGCTTTCTCCTCAGCCGACCGCCGACCGCGTCGTTCGTCGTGCTCTACAACGTGACGGAGGACCCCCTCGTCGTCGATCTCGATGCCTCGTCGTCCTCGGACCCCGACGGTGACGCGATCGCCGCCTACATGTGGACGTTCGGAGAGGACGTGGAAATCCTGACGCCGCTGGAATTCACCAAGCTCGTCACGGTCCCGATCCTCCGCGTGCGCTATCCGGTGGAAGGGGAGTACACGATCGCGCTCTTCGTACGGGACGATCGCGGTCTGACCTCCGAGGAGGGCCAACAGGAGACGATCACCCTGCCGAACCTGCCGGTCGAACCGAACCCCTAGCGGGATCGTCCGCCCCTAGGTCTCCGGGGATCGACGCTTCGAGTAATAGGCGATGTCCGGGTGTCTGACGTAGCCGATCCGCTCGAAGAAGGCCATCGACTCCTCGTTCCAGTCCTCGATCAGGCAGGTGACGATCTCGATACTCATCGCCCGGAGCCTCTCCTCCACCGCGGCGACCAGCGCGCTCCCGACCCCTTGTCCGCGACGCTCCGGGAGGACGGCCAATCGATTGATCCATCCCTTCCGACCGTCGTGCGTTCCGAGAACGACTCCGATCAACCTTCCCCCTCGATCCTCGGCAGCGAGGAAGATCGAACAGGCGCCTCCGATCTCGCGCGTGATCCGGTCGCGCCCGTCCCGTCCGTGCGGTCGATAGGGGAGTCCGACTGCTTCCCAAAGAGCGATCAACTCATCGTAGTCCTCGGGTTTGAGATCGCGGATCCTCATGCCGGCCTCCCTGCCTCGCGGGCACCAGACAGGGTATCCGAACGGTCGCCGGCCGCAAGACGGACCGATCGGAGGTGGGACACGCCTCCCCTGCACAGGGGTCGAGCGGCCTCCCATCGGCGGGGAGTAGGCGCGTAGCATTCGAATGCGGAAAGGCAGGGACGAAGTATGAGGACTCGCGTCTTGTTGCTCGTGGCCATCCTGGGGATCGCCGTGCCTTGCGCGGCCGAGCTCGGTCAGGCGCCGTTCGCGATCGGATTCGCCGTCGGGGTCCCCTACGGGCTCCCGCTCGACTGGACCGGATCCTTCTCGGTCCTCACCGGAGAGGCGCTCCTCTCGCGCAACTTGACGATCGCGCTCGACGTCGGGACCTACCCGGCCTCCTTCCCCGATCTGGTCGAAGGGAGCCTGTCGCTTCTGGTCAAGGGCTGGCTCGGCGCGGCGTGCTTCTTCGGCGGCGGCGGCCTCACCGTCCGGTGGCACGACGTCGGCTCCGCGTGGATCGGCGTCTCCCATCTGAACCTGAAGGCCGGCTTCCAAGCCTGGGTCCTCGATTCCTTCGCCCTCGTCCTCCAGGCGCGGTCGATCGAGCCGCTGCCCGTCAGCTGGATACTCACCCCGGAACTCTCCCTCGGCGTGACCGTCGCCCTCGGCAGGGCCCGCCCGGGAACCTTGTACGCCGACGGCGCGACGCTCTGGATCCTCGTCGGCCTCGGCGTCGCAGCACTGATCGCCTTCCTCCCTCGGATCTAGCCCGCACGGCTCCGGCCCTCACCCGCACAAAGGCCTCTTCATTTCTCTTCGGAGTTGTGCTATACTGTCCTCGCGTGGATGCGAACAGGTAGAAACGCGAACAGAAGGGAACTACACGAGACCGATAGGGGATCGGAGGCCCGAGGGGCGTCCGATTCTGTCTGCTTGTCGGAGGCGCATGCGCCTCAGGAGAGTCGATGAAAGAGTCGAAGGCAACGATCAACCTGAGCCGGAACTTGAGCGCGAAACCGGAGGAGGATCGCAAGACCGCCGCGCGCTCGTCGAAATCGGACAACCCGATCCGGACCTACTTCGGCGAGATCAGCCGCGTGCCGCTTCTCACCCGCGAAGACGAGGTCCGTCTGTCGAAGCGGATCGAGAACGGAGACACGCAGGCGAAGGAAGAGCTGGCGGAGGCGAACCTCCGGCTCGTCGTCTCGATCGCGAAGAAGTATCGGGGTTGCGGCCTGCCGTTCCTCGACCTGATTCAGGAGGGGAACCTCGGGTTGATGAAGGCGATCGAGAAGTTCGACTACACCAAGGGGTACAAGTTCTCCACCTACGCCACGTGGTGGATCCGCCAGGCGATCCTCCGGGCGATCACCAACCGCTCGCGGACGATCCGAGTTCCGACCCACATCAACGAACTGATCCGGAAGATCTACCAAGTCGAGCGGAACTACCTGAAGGAGACCGGCGAACTCCCGACGCCCGAGAACCTCGCAGCCGAACTCGAGACGACGGTCGAGAACATCATCAAGGCGAAGAAGACCGCCCAGAGCATGACTTCGCTCGACATGCCGATCGGGCACGACGACGACGGTTCGGTCCTCGGCGATTTCATCGAGGACGCGTCGGTCGAATCACCGGAGCGCGAGACCTTCGAGCATCTCCTCGTACAGGAGCTCGAGCGGGCGCTCGACGAGCGGCTCACCGATCGAGAACGGCGGATCCTTGAGCTGCGCTACGGGTTGAACGACTACCAGCCGAAGACGCTCGACGAGGTGGGCATCGAATTCGGCATCAGCCGTGAGCGCGTTCGCCAGATCCAGAAGGAAGCGCTCGCCAAGCTGCAGGATTCCTCCCTCAAGCGAAGGCTCGAGTGGTTCAAGCTTCTGTCCGAAGCGGCGTAGTCTCCGGCAGCGGCTCCCGGTGGTCGCACGCCTTGTTCGTGCAGCGTAGTTCCTCGCCCTTCTTTTCCACCAGGACGCCGGCGCCGCACGCCGGGCACGACTTGACGGGGCGTTCGCTGACCGCGTAGCGGCAGTCCGGGTACCGATTGCAGCTGTAGAACGTTCGCCGACGCTTCGCCGAGTACTTCTCGACCAACTCTCCCTCGCCGCAGCTCGGACAGGCCACGCCGGTCGAAACCGACGCCGTCTGCCCGCACTCGGGGTCGGTGCACTTGTAGTAGCGCCCGAACCGGCCTACCTTCATCTCCATCTCGCCGCCGCACGCGGTGCAGGGGATCGTCTGACTGTGCTCCTCGGCCGCCGCGGCGAGCGCCTCCTCCACCTTCACGCCCTCGACTCCGTACTGGACCGGTAGGCCGGGCGGCAGGTTGACCGTGTTTCGGCACGTCGGGTAGTCGGTACAGCCGAGGAAGAAAGACCCCTTCCAGTATCGAAGCTCCATCGGAGACCCACAGACGTCGCACGTGACGTCTGTCGGCACCTGGAAGACGCGATTCCCGCCTCCGTCGATCGAGCTCTCCAGGGCGGCGAGTCGCTCGGAGAAGGGGCCGTAGAACTCGTTGAGGGCGTCCAGACGAGACATGTCCCCCTCCTCGATCTCGTCGAGGTCCTCTTCGAGGTGGGCCGTGAACCGCGGGTTGACCGTTTCGGCGAAGTGACGCTGCAGGAAGTCGACGACCATCTGTCCGAGCAGGGTCGGTCGGAGGCTTCCGCCGTCCTTGACCGCATACCCGCGATCCTGAATCACCGAGACGATCGAGGCGTAGGTACTCGGGCGGCCGATCCCCTCCCTCTCCAGCAGGTTGATCAGGCCGGCCTCGCTGTAGCGACGCGGCGGTTCGGTGAACTTCTGGCGCGTTTCGAGGTTCTCCAGGACGACCCGATCCCCTTCGCCGACGTTCGTCGGAACCGGGCTTTCCTTCGTTCTTTGGTCTGGGAGGACGCGGAGGAACCCGTCGAACCGAAGAGCGCTCCCGGAGGCCTCAAGCGTATACGGGCCGGCCTCCAGGACGATCTTCTTCTGCCGGTAGACCGCCGGCGCCATCTGCGTGGCGAGAAACCGTCCGTAGATCAGCGCGTACAGCTTTCGCTGGTCGTCTGAGAGGTGCGCCGCGATCGATTCGGGCGTCCGCGTCTCGTCGGTCGGTCGGATCGCCTCGTGTGCGTCCTGCGACCGTCGCTTGTTCCGGAACGTCCTCGCCTTGGTCGAGAGGTACTCCTCCCCGTAGGTCGACCCGATCACCTCGCGCGCTTGCGCGACCGCCACCTCGGACACGCGGACCGAGTCGGTCCGCATGTAGGTGATCAGCCCTTCCGTTCCCCCGGGAAGCGCGATTCCCTCGTACAGCTCCTGGGCGATCCGCATCGTCCGCTTCGGCCCGAATCCGAGCTGCGAGGAGGCCGCCTGCTGCAGCGTGCTTGTGATGAACGGTGCAGAAGGGTTTCGCTTCCGCTCCTTCTCCTCCACCTGCGTCACGCGGATCTCGGAGGCCGCTCGGATCTCGGAGGCCACGGCTTCGGCCTCCGCTTCGCTCGAGATCGAGAGCTTCACGCCGTCCCGCTTCGTCACCGAGGCGACGAACGGCTCGCCGTTCGTGAGACGCGCGTCGATCTCCCAGTATTCTTCCGGCACGAACGCCGTGATCTCGGCTTCCCGATCGCAGAGGAACCGGAGCGCGACCGACTGGACCCTTCCCGCGGAGAGGCCGGCGAACCGATTCCCCGCGATCGTCCGCGACAGCAGGGGGCTAACGAGGTAGCCCATCAATCGATCGAGGATCCGGCGTGTCCGCTGCGCCTCGACCTTCTTCAGATCGATTGCCCCCGGCGACTTCAGCGCATCGAGGATCACCGGCTTCGTGATCTCGTTGAACACCGGCCGGGCGAACGCCTTCTCGTCCTTCACCACGCGGTTCAGGATCGTGAACAGGTCGTAGGCGATCGCCTCGCCCTCCCGATCGTGGTCGGTCGCGAGGAAGACGCGCTCCGCGCCCTTGGCCGCGTCGCGCAGCTGCGAAACGACCTTGCTCCGTTTCGTCTCGAACTTCGAGGAGAACTCCTTGTCGACGTCCACGCCGAGGTCGTTCTTCGGAAGGTCCCGCACGTGCCCCTGCGACGAGAGGACGTTGTACTCCTTCCCGAGGTACTGTCCGATCGTGCGGGCCTTGGTCGGCGACTCGACGATGATCAGCTTCTTCAATTCCACAGGCTCCTTTCGAAATGGCCCATTATACTGAGGCACCCCATGATGTCGAGGGCACCGCTGTTCGCCGACCTGATCTTCACTGGGCGCCGCCTCCCCGCGACTCGTACAATCCCCCGGAGAGGTGAATCATGGACCACGTCGTCGTCGAGGGCCTTCCTGCGGTCGGGAAGAGCGAAGTGCTCGCGCTCCTGGAGCGGTTTCATCCCGAGTCCGTCCGCGTCCTTCCGGAGCTCGTCAAGGGTATCGTCGAGCGCAATGATCTCGACCTGTACCGCGATCGCGAGGCCCTCACGACCGCGATCCTAGACGCGCTGCCTGAACGCAGAGCGCGGATCCTCGAGATCCTGGACCGCGGATTTCTCTGCCTCGAGGAGTCCCATCTCGGCGTCCATTGCGCGTACTCGCTCGCGCTCGGTGACACGACCTTCGTCGAGGCGTACGAGGGGCTCCGCGACGCCCTCCCCTTTCCGGACGCCTTCGTCCGACTGGAGATCCCCGTGTCGACGTCGTTGCAGCGCCAGCAGGCTCGCGGCACGCCCGAGTACGAGGTCGAGGCCGCCGTGCTCGATCGGACGCTTTCGGAGCTCGACCGCTGGCACGCGGCACGAGCGACCCGTTTGATCCGGATCGGTGCCGATCGCCCGGCCCACGAGATGGTGGCCGACCTGGCCGACGCGCTCGGGCTTTCCTACGGCGCACCGCGCGAATCGCTCCGAGGTACGTTCGACGTCCTCCTCCTCCTCGGGCGCCCCGCGAGCGGGAAGAGCGAGTTCATCGACTTCATGGAGGGCCTGCCGGTCGCAGAGCGCGCCGAGACCTTCCGGATCGCGCCGTTTCGCGTCGTCGACGACTTCCCGATCCTGTGGGAGCGCTTCGAGGAAGACGACGTCTGGGAACGGCTCGGCCGGCCGCGACTCCACTCGAAACGCTGCAACGGCAACTACGCCGTCACCGACGACGGCCTGTGGGCGTTCCTGATCGAGAAGATCAACCAGCGAGTCGGGCCCATCCTCGCCCAGCCGGGTCGCCTCGATCAACGGACCCTGATCGTCGAGTTCTCGCGCGGCGGTCCGAGCGGCTACGCCGACGCGCTCGCTCAACTCTCACCTGCGATCCTCGAGCGCGCGGCGATCCTGTACGTCTCCGTCTCGTTCGAGGAATCGTGGCGACGCAACGTCGCCCGCTACGACGAGAAGCGTCGGAGCGGGATCCTTACACACTCGGTGCCCCGCGAGGAGATGGAGCGGACCTACGGATCCGACGATTGGGTCGCTGTCGCCGGAGAGCCGTACGGGACGATCGAGGTCCGTGGGATCCGCGTCCCGTACGCCACGATGCACAATGAGCCGGAATCGACCGATCCCCTCGTGCTGAGCGGCCGGTACACCGATGCACTCGGGCCGCTCTACGACGCCTGGCGCGCTGCGCGCGCCTAGGGAAGCACGTCGCCGAAGACGCGAACGAAGTTCCGGTGGCAGACCTTGTCGATCTGCCGCTCGCTCAGTCCCGCGTCGCGAAACAGCGCCACCAACGCGCGATAGTCCGCCACCGTTTCGATCCCCTCCGGCGTCTGCGTGATCCCGTCGAGATCCCCACCGAGTCCGACGCAGTCCTCGCCGCCGACGTCGATCGCGTGCAAGACGTGCCGCGCCACCCAGTCGAGCGGCGGCCGCGGTATCGCCGTCGCCCGTTCCCGAAGCCGCGTTCTCTCCTCCTCCGACACGCCCGGCTTCTGGGCCGCCACGAACAGCGGCGTCTGCCACCGGTGGGTCTCCGGATCGAGGAACCCGGGCGCGAGGTTGATCCCCATCACCCCCCCGCGATCGGCCAGTTGCCGGATCATTGGATCGGTCAGGTTGCGGAGGCTCGGACAGAGGACACGGCAGTCGGAGTGACTCGCGATGAACGGCTTCGCCGCCATTCGACAGACGTCGGCGAACGCACGATCGGAAAGATGGGAGACGTCGACCACGACGCGCAGCTCCTCGGCCAACCCGAGGAGCCGCTCCCCCTCTCGAGTCAGCGGCGTGTCTTCTCCGAACGCCGTCCCGGAGAACGGGTTGTCCTTCCACGCGAAGATCAGATCCCGCACTCCGAGATCGACGAAGTGCCGCAGCCTCTCCGCCCTCCCCTCGAGCGGGTCGGCCCCCTCGAGGCCGAGGATCGCGGCGATCGGCCCGCCGGCGAACGCGGCGGCCAGTTCCTCCCGGGTGCGCGCGACGCGCATCCGACCGTCCGTGCCCTCGGCCATCGAACCGACGGTGCGGATCATCGCCTCGGCGCGCACCGCCTCCTCCTCGGGATGCCGCTCGCTGAGGACGAAACAGGCGAAGATCTGAGCCCGGATCCCCGCCTCCTGCATCGTGGGAAGCGTGACGTGCGCGCTCCCCTCCCCGCGCACGAAGTCGACGCCGTCGTCGAGGACCTTCATCACGGTGTCGCAATGCGCGTCGAAGAAGGCGGCGGGCTTGGGCGCTCCTTGTGCCGCGTCGTCCCCGCTCATGCGAGGACGGCCACGGCCTCGATCAGGATCGGCGCGCCCAACGGGAGGCGGGAGACCTCGACGCACGACCGCGCCGGGAACGGTTCGCCGAAGGTCTTCGCGTAGACCGCGTTTACGCCGGCGAAGTCGCTCATGTCGGAGAGGTAGACCGTCACCTTGACGACGTCGGCGAGCGTCGCTCCACCGGCGCCAAGGATCGCCTCGACGTTCGCAAGCGCGCAGCGCGTGGCGCGCTCGATGTCGTCGACGATCAGCTCTCCACCCTCCATCGGAAGCTGCCCCGAGGTGAAGAGGAAGTCGCCGGAGCGGATGCCCTGGGAGTACGGCCCGACGGCGGCCGGAGCGCGGTCGGTCCGGATCGCGGCCTTCTCGGTCAACCGATCACCCCGAGCTCACGTCCGACGAGCGCGAACTTCTCGACCGCGAAGTCGAGATCCTCGCGGCTGTGCGCCGCGGAAAGCATGACGCGTATCCGCGCCTTGCCCCGCGGGACCGTCGGGAACGCAATCGCCGTTCCGAACACGTCCTCGGCGAAGAGCCGTTTCGAGAAGTCCCACGCCGTGTCGGCCTCACCGAGCATCACCGGCGTGATCGGCGTCTCGCTTGCGCCGGTGTCGAAGCCGAGCTCCTGCAGCTCCGCCTTGAAGTACTTCGCGTTCTCCCACAGGGTGCGGACCGGTGTGTCGTCCTTCTCGAGGATGTCGATCGCCGCGATGCACGCGGCAACGTCCGGCGGTGTCGCCGCGGAAGAGAACAGGAACGGTCGCGCCTGCTGCCGGAGGTATTCGACGAGCTTCTCGCTGCCGGCGATGTAGCCACCCATCACGCCGAACGCCTTCGACATCGTCCCGCACTCGATGTCGACGCGGCCGTGGAGGTCGAAGTGATCGACGATCCCGCGACCGTGGCTTCCGACGACGCCCTCACCGTGCGCGTCGTCGACCATCACCATCGCGTCGTACTTCTCGGCGAGCTCGACGATCGCGGGAAGGGGGGCGAGGTCCCCGTCCATCGAGAAGACGCCGTCGGTGATGATCAGTTTCTTCTCGATCCCCTTGTGCTCCTCCAGCTTCTCGGCCAGGGCGTCGGTGTTCCGATGGGCGAAGATCACTCGCTGCGCCTTGGTCAGCCGCACTCCGTCGATGATCGACGCGTGGTTCAGCTCGTCGGTGAAGATCGCGTCTTCCTTGCCCATCAACAGCGGGATCGTCGCGAGGTTCGTGTTCAGGCCCGACTGGACGGAGAGCGCCGCCTCGGTCCCTTTGAACCGGGCGATCCGCTTCTCGAGCTCAATGTGCAGGCTCATCGTCCCCGCGATCGAACGGACCGCGCCGGGGCCGACCCCGTACTCGTCGATCGCGCGCTTCGCCGCCTCGCGGAGCCGCTCGTCGTTGGCGAAGCCGAGGTAGTTGTTGGAGCACATGTTCAGCATCCGCCGGCCGTCGATCGTGACCCACGCTTCCGACGGGCTCTCGATCGTACGGATCGTGTTGTACAGCCCCTTCTCGCGTAGATCGGCCAACGCTCGATCAATGAACGCCTGTTTCCCCATCGGACGTCCCTCCTCAGTTCCTGTCTCCAGTGATGTCGAGATTCTAGGCGACGGTTCGGTGTGCCGCCATCGTCAGCTCCGCGTCTGTTTCTCCGTCTCGATCGATTCGAGGACCTCGAACGCGTGCCGCAGGTGCGGGATCGTGATCGAGCCCCCCACGACGAGGGCGATCCCCAGCGCCTCGCCGATCTCCGCTTCCGTCGCCCCGGCCGCGGCCGCCTCGGTCAGGTGATAGCGGATGCAGTCGTTGCACCGCAACACGGTCGATGCGACCAGACCGAGCAACTCCTTCGCCCGCTTCGGCAGCGCGCCGTCCTCGTACACGTCCTGGTCGAGGGCGAAGAACCGTTTCACCGGGAGGTCCGCGTGCTCGAGGACGATCTCGTTCAGCCGCCGGCGTCGCTCGGCGAACTCATTCGTGGTCTCCACTCCCGTCCCTCCCCTACTACTGCCCCAAACGCGCCTCCGCTTGGTCGAGGACGCGACGTCCCTCCGCGTACGTCAGCCGTCGCTTCGCGTCGTCCGCCGCCAGCCAGACCGCGTCGCTGTGTTCGTTCGACAAACGAACGCGATCGGTTCCCGCCTCGGCGAGGAAGTAGACGACCGTCTTCAGGATCGATCGTGCTCCACGAGTGAACCGGTAGACGCTCGTCGCTCGGAAGCCCGGGACCGGGCTCAGCCACTCGATTCCCGTCTCCTCCACGATCTCCCGTCGAGCGGCGACGAGCTCGTCCTCCCCGGGCTCGATCCGACCCTTCGGGAGCGCCCAGTGCTTTCCGTCGCGGTGACGCAGGACGAGATACAGCCGCCGTCCACTAGCGAGGCGATAGAGGACGAAGCCGGCAGACCGTTCTTCGCCCTCCTCCCCCTCGCTAGGTGATGTCGACTTCATGGTCGCTTCGATCGTAGACGCGCGGGTACAGGCCGAGGCTCCGCAGCTCCCTCAGAAGGACCCGGAACGACTCGGGCAGACCGGGCTCGGGGAACTCCTCCCCCTTGAGGATCGCCTTGTACAGCTGAATCCTCCCGCGCGTGTCGTCCGACTTGACGGTCAGCATCTCCTGCAACAGGGCGGCGGCGCCGTACGCCTCCAGCGCCCAAACCTCCATCTCGCCGAGCCGCTGACCTCCGAACTGCGCCTTCCCGCCGAGCGGCTGCTGCGTGATCAACGCGTACGGCCCGGTGGAGCGTGCGTGGATCTTCTCGTCGGCGATGTGCTCGAGCTTGAGGATGTACATGTACCCGACGGTGATCGGGCGCTCGAACGGCTTTCCCGTCCGGCCGTCCCGCAGCACGACCTTCCCGTCGTGGTCGTCCCCCTCGGCGAGTCCCGCTTTCTCGCGCTCCTCGCGCAGCTCGCTGAGGATCTCCGCCTCCTTGGCACCGTCGAAGATCGGCGTCGCGACCAGCTCGTCCCTCAGCTGGGCCAACCAACCGACGTTCGCCTCGAAGATCTGTCCGAGATTCATGCGGGAAGGGACCCCCATCGGATTGAGCACGATGTCGACCGGCGTACCGTCCGGAAGGAACGGCATCTCCGCCATCGGTCGGACGGTCGAGATGACTCCCTTGTTCCCGTGCCGGCCGGCGAGCTTGTCGCCGATGGCGATCGTCTTCCTCTGCGCGACGAAGACCTTCACCAGCTCGTTGACCCCGGCGTCGAGCTCGTCTCCCTGATCGCGGGAGAACTTCTTGACCTTGATGACCTTCGCCGTCCCGGCGACCGGACGCATCCGCAGCGACGTGTTCCGCACGTTCCGCGCGCGCTCGCCGAAGATCGACCGGAAGATCTTCTCCTCCGGCGTCGGCTCCGACTCCCCCCTCGGTGTGATCTTGCCGACGAGGATGTCGCCGGTGCGTACGACCGTGCCCTCGCGGACGATCCCGTCTTCGTCGAGGTTCTTCAGGTCCTCCTTGGAGATGTTCGGGATGTCGGCGGTGATCTCCTCGGGCCCGAGCTTCGTCTCCTCGGCTTTCACCTCGAACTCCTCGATGTGGATCGAGTCGAGCAGGTTCTCGCGCACGAGACGATCGCTGATGACGATCGCGTCCTCGTAGTTGTACCCCTCGTACGGCATGATCGCGACCAGCAGGTTCCGCCCGAGGGCCAACTCGCCGAGCTCGCTCGACGGCCCGTCGGCGAGGAGATCCCCCGCCTTGACCTCGTCGCCCGCATCGACGACCGGACGCTGGTGCAGGATCGTGTCCTGGTTGGAGCGATCGAAGTTGACGAGCGGATAGACCGCCTTCTTGCGCCCCTTCTTGACGACGATCTCCTGCGCGTCGACCTCCTCGACGACGCCCTCCGCCTCCGAGACGACGAGCATCCCCGAGTCCATCGCCGCCTGCCGCTCCAGTCCCGTCCCGACGAGCGGCGCTTCGGGGCGCAGCAGCGGGACCGATTGGCGCTGCATGTTTGCCCCCATCAGGGCGCGGTTCGAGTCGTCGTGCTCGAGGAACGGGATCAGCGCCGAGGAGACGCCGACGAGCGCCTTCGGGGAGACGCCGATGAAGTCGACCTCCTTCGGGGGAACGAGCCGGACCTCCTCGCGACCGGTCCGGACCTCGACCCGCTCGCCGAGCAACCGCCCGTTCTTCCCGATCGCCGCCGTCGCCGGCGCGATCAGGTGCTTCTCCTCGTCGTCGGCCATCAGGTAGACGATCTCGTCGGTCACCTTCCCGTTGACGACCTTCCGGTACGGCGCGATGAGGAAACCGTAGTCGTTGACGCTCGCATAGCAGGCGAGGGACGTGATCAGTCCGATGTTCTGCCCCTCGGGCGTCTCGATCGGACAGATCCGCGCGTAGTGCGACGAGTGAACGTCGCGGACCTCGATCTTCGCCCGACGCTTCGTCAGTCCGCCCCCGAGCGCGTTCAGTCGCCGCTTGTGCGTCAGCTCGGTGAGGGGGTTCGTCTGCTCGAGGAATTGCGAGAACCGACCCGTGTAGAACAGCTGATTGATCGCCCCCTGCACCGTTCGCGTGGAGATGAGCCGTCGGATCGTGTCCTTCTCGTCGAGCGCGTACTTCGACAGCTTGTCACGAGCGATCCGTGCCATCCGTACCAAGCCGGTCCTCAACGCGTTCTCCGCGAGCTCACCGGGCAAGCGAACCCGCTTGTTCGCCAGGTGGTCCTTCTCGTCGAGAAGCGACTCGTCGCTCGGGACCTCGATCAGAATCCGGATCGTGCGGACGATGTCGGCGAGGTAGAGAACCGGCTGCTTCAGCCCCATCCCGAGCTTCCGGTTCACCTTGAAACGGCCGACCTCGGAGAGCTGGTAGCTCGTCGGATGGAAGTAGAGGTTCTCGAGGTACTCTCCCATCTGGGCAGGCGACGACCGATCCGACGGCCGCAGGCGGCGGTAGACGGCTCGGAGCGCCTCTTCCTGCGTCGTCGTCTGGTCTTCCTCCAACGCCTTCTGGACGTAACGGTTCACCAGGCGGATCGACTTCAGCTTCGCCGCCTCGAGCTCGGGGAGGTGTCCCTCCTGGAGCGCCTGACCGGCCAGCAGGAGCGGCTCCTCGGCCTTCTTTGGGAGGATCTCGTCGACCGACAGGCAGCCGACGTACGGTTCGAGCCTCTCCGCCGTCACCGGCGAGACCTCGAACGAGAAGTAGCGACGGATCCGGTCCGCGCCGAAGCCGAGCGCCTTGAGCAGCGTCGCGACGGAGACCTTCCCCTTCCGGTCGAGGTTCGCCCGAAGCGTCATCCGGCGCGTGTCGAGGAGGATCTCGAGCCAAGCCCCGAGCTCGGGGAGGATGTGTCCCTTGTACTGGTGGACGTCCTCCTGCGTGAAGTACGCGCCGGGAGCCCGGGTCAACTCGTTCACCAGAGCGTTCTCCGAGCCGTTGATGATGAACGTACCGCGGCTCGTCATCATCGGGAAGTCGCCGATGTAAAGCTCCGTCTCCTGGAGCAGCTTCCCTTCCTGGAGCAGTCGAGCGGTCACTCGAAGCGGGCGTGCGAAGGTGAGGTCCTTGTCCTTGCACTCGAGCTCGGAGTTCCGCGCCTCGCCGAGGTAGGGCTCTTTGAACTCCAACACCAAGCCGTCCTTGCCGTGTCCCTCGATCGGCGTGATGTCAGCGAAGGCACGCGCGATCCCGTTCTCGACGAAATCGTTGAACGAAACGCGCACGTCGGCGAGGAAGTACGGCGGAGGAAGGATCTCCTGGATTTGCCCGTAGGACCTTCGTTCTCGGTATTTCATGATCTCCCTCTAGGAAAAGACGCCCTGCCTCAAAGCGGCATCCGCCGCCTTAAGACAGGCGCACAACGGCAGCAGGCTCTCCGGCCAGGTGTCCCCCCCGGTGGTTACTGCAGTTCGATCTCAGCTCCGGCCGCCTCCAGCTTCTCCTTGATGCTCGTCGCCTCGTCCGGACTCACGCCTTCCTTGATCGTGGCCGGGAGGCTATCCGCTAGCTCCTTGCACTCCTTGAGGCCCTTGCCGGTGATCTCCTTGATCTCCTTGATCACCTGGATCTTCTTCTGGCCGGCGCTCGTCATGACGACCTTGAACGTGTCGGCCGCGCCGCCGGCGTCGCCCTCCGCGCCACCGGCCGCCGGAGCAGCGGCGACCGCCACCGGGGCCGCCATCGCCGCCGAGACGTTGAATCGCTCCTCGATCATCTCGACGAGCTCGGCGAGATCCTTCACCGACATCTCCTCGATCTGCTGGAGGATGTCTTCCTTTGCCATTCGCTATGCCTCCTCTTCTTGCGCTTCCTGCTGTTCTTGTTCTTCGGGTGATTCCCGGGTCTCTTCGTCAGCCTGTTCTTCAGGATCCCGGACCGACGGCTCTGGCGGGGCCTCATCCTGTGGTTCTTGCGACCCCTGCTCTTCCTCCAAGTCCGGCTCCTGCTCACGTACCTTGGCTACTTCGGCCAGGAGCGTGGCCAGTTCGCGGATCTTGGCCCGCAGCATGAATGCCATCGCCCGCATCGGACTCGACAGGAGCATCGCCAGCTTCGCCAGCAGCTCCTCGCGCGACGGGAGCGTCGCATACTTGGCCACTTCGCTTTCCGGAACGAGCACCCCTTCGAACACGCCGCCCTTCAGCTCGTAGCGGGGGGCGTAGGTCTTCCGGCATTCCTCGCTGAGCTTGAACGCGACGGCCGGATCCTCGTACCCGAAGGCGATGCTGATCGGCCCGGCAAGCAGGTCGGCGAGCCCCTCGATGCCCGCTTCGTCCGCGGCGAGCCGCGCCAGGGTGTCCTTGACCACGCGGTACTCAAGCCCCTGCTTGGTGAACTTCTCGCGGAGTTCGACCATCTCGTTGGCGGTCAGGCCGCGGTAGTCGGCCAGGACAAGGGAGATGGCGTTCTCGAGCTTTTCCTTCAAGCGCGCGACTTCGTCGATCTTCGTCTGTGTCGGCATCCCGTTCTCCTAGCTCACCGCGTCCGCGATGGCCTGGACTTCGGCGGGTTCGAGGACGATGCCCGGCCCCATCGTCGAGGCGATGCTGACTTTCTTCATGTATCGCCCCTTCAGTCCATCTTCCGGCTTCCGCTCGGCGACGCTCTCGATCACGGCGACGAGATTCTCCTTCAGCGCGCTCGGCTCGAACGACGTTTTGCCGAAGACCGTGTGGACCACGCCGTATCGGTCCGTCCGGAATTCGACCATCCCCCGCTTCAGTTCGCCGATCACCTGACCGACGTCCTTGGTGACCGTTCCCGTCTTCGGGCTCGGCATCAGACCGCGCGGGCCGAGCACCTTCCCGAGCTTTCCGACGACCGGCATCATGTCCGGCGTCGCGACGACCTTGTCGAACTCGAACCAGCCTTCCTGGATCTTCTTCGCCAGGTCCTCGCCGCCGACGAAATCGGCTCCGGCATCCTCGGCCTCGGCGACGGACTCGCCCTTCGCGAACGCCAGCACCCTCACCGACTTCCCGGTCCCGTGGGGAAGGTTGCACGTCCCGCGGACGACCACTTGGCTCGGCCGGATGCCGAGGCTCATCGAGACCTCGGCCGTCTCATCGAACTTGGCCGTTGCGCCGGCCTTCAGCTTCTCGATCGCCTCGTCGATTCCGAGCGGGGTCTCCGGCGGAACGAGCGTCGCGGCTCCACGATATCGTCTGCTCCGTCTCACGCTTCCACCACCTCGACTCCCATGTTGCGCGCCGTCCCTTCGATGATCTTCATCGCCGATTCCATCTTGTAGGTGTTCAGATCGGGCAGCTTTCGCTCGGCGATCCTCCGGACCTGCTCTCTCGTGATCCGCGCGACCTTCATCCGGTTCGGCTCCGGAGAGCCGGACTGGACCCCCGCCGCCATCTTGATCAGCTCGGCAGCCGGAGGCTGCTTGAGGATGAAGTCGAACGTCCCCCCCATGTAAACCGAAATGACGACCGGGATGATCGTCCCGGGGGTCTCGCCCTTCGTCGCGTCGTTGAACTTCTTGCAGAAGTCCATGATGTTGAGCTTGTGCTCACCGAGCGCGGGTCCAACCGGAGGCGCCGGCGTCGCTTGGCCGGCAGGGATGTGCAGGTTGATCTTCGCGATGACGTTCTTCGCCACTCCGCCTCCTCCCCTTTCTTTTCTGGCTTTCTACAGCTTCTCGATGCCCTCGAAACCGAGCCGCACCGGGGTTTCGCGTCCGAAGATCTTGACCATCACGGTCACTTCCTCGGCGTCCTTGTCGATCTCCTTGATCGAGCCGGTGAAGTCTGCGAACGGGCCCTCGACGATCTCGACGACCTCACCGACGGTGAAGTCGATCTCGATCTTCGGCTCGTGCTTCGATGTGTCTTCAATCTCTGTGGCCGCCGCTGACGCAGCCGTCGGGACGGGCGCCAGCCCGGCCTTCCGCTTGATCAGCTTCATCTCCGGACCCTCGATCGGCATCGGCTTGTATCTCGACCCGACGTAGCGGACCGCGCCCTTCACCCCGTCGATCAACTCCATCATCTCCTCTTCCTCAAGGCCCATCCGCCCGAAGACGTAGCCGGGGAAGAGTCGGCGCTTCTCGATCCGCTGGATCGTGACGATCCGCTTGTCCTTGTATTCCTTGACCTTGAGGAGTCCCGAGGCGCGGCTGACGATCTGATCCTCCGATTCGACCCGGTCGCCGGCCGACAAGCCGATCCCCTTCCGTACCTTCGCCATGTACTTTTCGGGGATGAGCCGGCTCTTCTCCTTGCCGTCCTCGTATTCGAACGTCACGCGCCGGACCTTGTCGCGGGCGACGATCGTCCCGCGGTTGACGACGACGTACTGCTCGTCGGAGTCCGAAGTCAGCGGAACGCCGTTCCGGATCTTCTCCCCGACGCGAATGTCCCTGCGGATCCGCTTGTCCGCGGGGATCAGGTAGACCTCCTCGTTCCGGTTCGTCATCTCCACGATCACCCGCTGGAACGCCTCGACCTCGACGACCTTCGCGGTCTCCTCCATGTGCCGAGGCGGCTTGCGCGCGATGACCTCCCCGCGGTGGACCCGTTCGTTCGGCTTCGCGACGAGATCGTAGTCGTAAGGGATCCGGTACTCGGTTCCCGCGCCGCGGCGGCTCCGCGAGGTGATCACCTCTTCGACCGGAACGAGGAAGAAGGTCTCCTCACCGTCGACGGTGAACGACTCGACCGCCTTCTCCCAGGCGCGCTTGTGGATCCGTTCGTTCAGGTCCTCTTTGACCTTCAGTTCGGAACCGGCGTAGGTCTGAATGGCATACCACTTCTTCAATCGCATGGGTGCCCGATCCTCTACTGAACGAAGAGTCTCAGGAGGGTTCCGATGATCCCGTCGACGCCCCAGATGTAAACCGTGACGATGACGACCAGCAGCAGAATCAACGCGGTCAGTGAGATGACCTCGTTTCGCGTCGGCCACGTCACACGGGCGATCTCGGCCCGAACGCCCTTGAGGTAGTTCACGATTCGCTCGATCATCGGTACGCTCCTCGATTCGCTGTTCCGGTTGCAGGCCCTGGAGGACTCGAACCCCCAGCCTTCCGATTTGGAGTCGGACGCTCTTCCAGTTGAGCTAAGGGCCTGTGACGTCTGCGCGGCCGTCGGTTTCTCGGCGGCCGCGAGCTAGACCTCCTTGTGCAGCGTGTGTTTCCGGTCCCACTTGCAGTACTTCTTCAGCTCGAGCTTGCCGCGGGTGTTGTTCTTGTTCCGCTGGGTGTGATAGTTGCGGCGTCCGCACTCGCTGCACGCAAGCGCAACGTGGATGACCGCCTCGCCCTTCCTCGCCATGGTCGCTCCTCTTTATTCGAGGATCTTCGTGACGACGCCCGAAGCGATCGTCTTCCCGCCCTCGCGGACGGCGAACCTGAGCCCCTCGTCCATCGCGATCGGGTGGATCAGCTCTCCGTTGATCTTGACGTGGTCTCCGGGCATGACCATCTCGACGCCCTCGGGGAGAAGCATCGTTCCGGTGATGTCCGTCGTCCGGAAGAAGAACTGCGGCTTGTACCCGGTGAAGAACGGCTTGTGACGGCCGCCCTCGTCCTTGGTCAGCACGTAGATCTCGCCCTCGAACTTGGTGTGCGGGGTGATCGACTTCGGCGCAGCGATGACCTGACCTCGCTCGATCTCGTCCTTGTCGATCCCACGCAGGAGGATCCCGACGTTGTCCCCGGCGATCGCGTAGTCGAGCGTCTTGTTGAACATCTCGAGGCTCGTAGCGACCGTCTTCTCGATCTCGTCGTGCACGCCGACGAGCTCGATCTCCATTCCGGGGGTGATCTTCCCGCGTTCCACACGGCCGGTAGCGACGGTACCGCGCCCCTTGATCGAGAAGATGTCCTCGACCGGCATCAGGAACGGCTTGTCCTCCTCGCGGTCCGGGAGCGGGATGTACTCGTCGACGGCCTTCATCAGCTCGACGACGGACTCCGTGTCCGGGTGACCGGGCTCGTCACCGTGCTCCATCGCCTTCAGCGCCGATCCACGGATGATCGGGATCTCGTCGCCCGGGAACTCGTACTCGGACAGCAGCTCGCGGATCTCGATCTCGATCAGATCGACCAGCTCAGGATCGTCGACCATGTCCACCTTGTTCAGATAGACGACCATCGCCGGGACGTTCACCTGCTTCGCAAGCAGGACATGCTCACGCGTCTGCGGCATCGGTCCGTCGTCCGCCGCCACGACGAGGATCGCCCCGTCCATCTGGGCGGCACCGGTGATCATGTTCTTGATGTAGTCGGCGTGACCCGGGCAGTCGATGTGCGCGTAGTGGCGCGACTCGGTCTGGTACTCGACGTGCCGGACGTTGATCGTGATCCCCCGCGCCTTCTCTTCCGGCGCGTTGTCGATGTCCTCGAACGCCAGTGCCGCCGCCTTGCCCTGGGTGGCAAGCACCTTCGTGATCGCCGACGTCAGCGTCGTCTTCCCGTGGTCGATGTGTCCGATCGTGCCGATGTTCAGGTGAGGCTTGTCCCTCACAAACGCTTCCTTCGCCATCGCCTAAACCTCCTTAAGACGGACTATGCAGTCTCGATCTTTCTAACGTACTCACTCAATGGAATGACTTCCCTCGCGAGCCTTCAGCCCGCGATCGGAGTCGAACCGACGACCTCCCCCTTACCAAGGGGGTGCTCTACCTCCTGAGCTACACGGGCGTTCCGATCACTGAGCGCAAAGTGTAACCGAAACCCGGTTCCCACAACAACTGGAGGGGGAGGGATTCGAACCCCCGTAGGCGTCCGCCAACGGATTTACAGTCCGCCCCGTTTGGCCGCTTCGGTACCCCTCCAAACAAAAAACCAGCCAGAGCCAGCGGCCAGAGTCGAACTGGCAACCTACGGTTTACAAAACCGTTGCTCTGCCGATTGAGCTACGCTGGCGCGCTCGCTCGCTTCAGGCGAATTGTACCGACCGCAAACCGCCGGTTCAAGCCACAAAGCGGAGCCAGACTTGTCGACTCCGCGGCCCGTCGAACTCGCAGAGGAAGATCCCCTGCCACGTGCCGAGCGCGACGTCTCCATCGACGATCGGAACCTGAACCGACGCTCCCATCAACGTCGCCCTGACGTGCGCCGGGGCGTTCCCCTCCAGGTGCGTCCAGCGGCCGTCATCGGGGACGAGGCGTCCCAAGGCCGTCAGGACATCGGTCGAGACCGCCGGATCGGCGTGTTCGTTGATCGTCAGTCCGGCGGTCGTGTGCGGGCAGAAGACGACGCAGAGCCCCTCTTGCACCTCCGAACGTCGAACCTCTTCGCGAACGAGCGCCGTGATGTCAACGAACTCCTCACGCTTCGTGGTTCGGACGTCGAGCCGCTTCATCGGGCGCTCTTCAGCGCTTCCTCGAGTTCGGCCCGCAACCTCTCCTTCTCCGCGACCCCCTGAACGCGCAAGACGATCTCGCACGTCCCGTCGTCGGACCCGGCCCGGGCGAGGCTGACGATCTTCGCTCCGTGCGCCCGGAGGATCGCAAAGACGTCGTAGAGGTCCTCGCTGTCGGTTCGCACCTTCACCGTCAGCCGCGTCGCTTCGAGACCGATCCCGAGACCCCGCGTCAATCCCTTGAGAAGCTCCCCTTGCGTGATGACGCCGACGAGCCTGCCCTCCCGGACGACCGGGAGGACGACCAGCCGGTTGGCGAGCAGGATGAGCGCCGCCTTCTCGAGCGTGTCTTCGGGCGCCACGGCGAACTTCGCCGGATGGGAGAATCGACTGACCGGCGCCTCCCAGTCGGTGATCTCCTTCAACCCCGCTCGCGTCACGAACCCCTCAAGCGTTCCGTCTTCGGAGACGACGAGGAGGAGTCCGAAGCCGTGCTCCTCCATCAGGTCGCGCGCCTGGGAGATCGGGGCGTCCGGGGCGACCGTCACGGCCCTCGACTGCATGTATTGGCGGACGTTCATTCCTCTTCTTGCCTGGCTTGGGCGATGATGCGGTCCTGGAGATTCCCGGGCACCGGCTGGTACTGCGCGGGCTCCATCTGGAACGTCGCCCGCCCCTGGGTTCGTGACTTCAGATCGAGCGCGTAGCTCTGCATCTCGGCGAGCGGAACCTCCGCGCGGATCGTCGTCGTCTTCCCCGTCGGCTCCATCCCGAGGATCCGCCCGCGCCTTCCGTTGAGGTCGCTGATGATGTCGCCGGTGAACTCCTCGGGGGCTCGCACCTGGACGCTCATGACCGGCTCCAGCAGGACCGGCTGAGCGCTGTCGAACGCGTCGCGGAACGCGTGCCTCGCGGCAAGCTTGAACGCCAGCTCGGACGAGTCGACCGGGTGGAAGCTTCCGTCGAAGACGGCGACCGAAACGTTCGTCACCGGATACTTGGCGAGGTTCCCCTCCTCCATCGCCTCGATCACGCCCTTCTCCACGCCCGGGATGTACTGGCCCGGGATCGACGCACCCTTGATCTCATCCAGGAACTGGTACCCACCCTCACCGGAGAACGGTTCGAGACGAAGGACGACCTCGCCAAACTGCCCGCGGCCGCCGGTCTGCTTCTTGTGACGGTACTTCGCCTCGGCCTTCTTGCGGATCGTCTCCTTGTACGGGATGCTCGGTCGATGCGTATCCAACGAGACGTTGTAGCGGTTCTTCAGCCGCTCGAGGAAGACGCTCAAATGGATGTCGCCCATCCCATGGATCAGCATCTCCTTGGTCACCGGGTCCCGGTCAATCTGAAGCGTCGCCTTCGTCGTCGAGATCTCCTTGAGAGCCTCGCTCATCTTCTCGACGTCGGACTGGCTCTTCGGCACGATCGCCTGCGAGTAGACCGGCTTCGGGAACTCGGGCATCGAATACGGCTCGGCGCCTTGGTCCGTCGCGATCGTCGTCCCGAGCGTCAGATCCTCCGCCTTACCGATGGCGACGACCCGGCCGCAAGCAGCCTGCGGGACGCGCTTCTGCGTCGTCCCTTCGAACGCGTACAGGTCGCGGACGTCGACCTTGCGTCCCGTCCCGACCTCGACCAGCGCCTTCCCTTCTTGCAGGGTCCCGTCGAGGACTCGGACGAACGAAAGGCGCCCGAGGTACGGATCGTTCGACAGGCTGAACACCGCCGCGCGGCACGCGCCGGACGGATCGCCGCTCGTCGCCGCCAGGGAACCGAACGCAGCCATCAGCTGATCGAGGCCCTTCCCCTCGGTCGCTGACGCGCAGAGGACGGGAACCAGATTGCCGCCGGCGACGGCGCCGGTCAACGCCACGGCCGCTTCCTCGGTGGAGATCTCCTCGTCCTCGAGGAACTTCATCATCAGTTCGTCGTCGTAGGTCGACACTTCCTCGAGGAGGGCGGCGCGCGCCTCTTCGCTCGCCACGGCGAGATCGGCCGGGACGTCCGTCTTCCCCTTGTCCGCGAAGTAGACGGCCCGGTTCGTGACCAGTTCGACGAGACCGACGAAGTCGCTGCCTTCTCGGATCGGCAGCTGAAGGGGGATGAATTTCCCGTCGAAGTGGTCGCGAAGCGAGGCGAGGACGTCGTCGAACTTCGCGTTCTCTTTGTCCATCTGGTTGATCAGAACAGCCGTCGGGCGCTTGGCGGCTCCGGTGATCTCCCACGCCCGCTCGGTGACGACCTCGACGCCCCGGTCCGCGCCGACGACGAGAAGGGTAAGATCGGCGACGGCGACGCCCTTGACCATCTCCTCGATGAACTCGTCGCCGCCCGGCGTATCGAGGAGGGTCACGGTGAGATCCTTCGCCGTGTACGTCCCCACCCCCAGGTCGATCGTGTGACCGCGCTCCTTCTCCTCTTGCGAGGCGTCAAGCGCGAGCTGCTCCTTGATTCCGGCCTTCTTCATCAACGCGATCGCGAGCGCCGTCTTGCCGCATCCAGAATGGCCAACCAAGCAGATGTTTCTTGCTTGCCCCATGTCGGTATCCCCCTTGGGTGGATCTTGAAGAAATCGTGCGCAGTATATCGACCCGCTTTCGACGGGGCAACTGATCGCGCCGCTCGAAGGCGCACGCCAACAGGATATCCGGCACTCCCACCGACCCGCCTTGCGACCCCTCCGCCGGCCCCGTATTCTGTCGCCGATGATCGACATCTCATCGTTCCCGTGCCGACAGGAGGTGTGAATGCCGCCCCGACTGTTGTTGGGCAACGAGGCGCTGGCTCAAGGGGCGCTCGACGCGGGACTCTCCGCTGCGTACGCCTATCCGGGAACCCCGTCGACGGAGATCACCGAGTACGTGTTGAGAAGCGCCGAGGTCGCGAGCGGCGACGTCGTTTCTCACTGGACCGCGAACGAGAAGACCGCCCTGGAGGCGGCGCTCGGGGCGAGCTACGCTGGGGCGCGCGCGATGGCGAGCATGAAGCACGTCGGGCTGAACGTGGCCGCCGATCCGTTCGTCAACGCGGCGATCGCCGGCGCGAACGGCGGTCTGATCATCAACGTCGCCGACGATCCGTCGATGCACTCCTCGCAGAACGAGCAGGACTCTCGGGTCTACCTCGATCTCGCGCTGATGCCGTGCGTCGAGCCGGTCGATCAACAGGAGGCGTATCGGGCCCCTGCCTACGCGTTCGCCCTGTCCGAGCGTCACCGGATTCCGGTGCTGATCCGCCTGACAACCCGGCTGTCGCATTCCCGCGGGGTGATCTCGACCGGGGAGAAGCGCCCGCGGAACCCGTTCTCGATGCCGGCCGACCCGAAGCGCTTCGTCCTCCTCCCCGTTCTCGCCCGCCAGAGCTACGCCCGACTCGTCGACCGGCAGCCCGACTTCGTCCGCGAGAGCGAGGAGAGCCCGTTCAACGCCTACACCGACGGCCCCGACCGGTCGCTCGGGATCATCGCGTGCGGGATCGCCTACGGCTACGTCCTCGACGTAATCGAAGGGACCTGTCCGCACCCGATCCTCAAGATCGGCCAGTATCCGATCCCCGACGCGCACCTGAAGAAGATCATGGGAACCTGCAAGCGCGTCCTCGTCCTGGAGGAGGGGTTCCCGTACGTCGAGGCGAAGCTCCGCGGGACGCCGGTGCGATCGTCTCCCGTCGTTCACGGGCGGCTGTCCGGACACCTCCCCCGGGTCGGCGAGCTGACCCCGCAGGCAGTCGCCGATGCGATCGAGCTCGGGCGCCTTCCGACGCACGCACCATCGTCGATCCCGGCGCCGCGTCCACCGGCCCTCTGTCCCGGCTGCCCGCACGGAGACACGTGCAACGCGCTCAACGCGGTCCTCAAGAACCGATCCGGAGGGGGCGTCGTCTTCTCCGACATCGGCTGCTACACGCTCGGTGCCCTGCCGCCGTACGAGGCGATCGACACCTGCGTCGAGATGGGGGCCTCGATCACGATGGCCAAGGGGGCCGCCGCCGCCGGGCTTCACCCGGCGATCGCCCTGATCGGCGACTCGACGTTCACCCACTCCGGCATGGCCGGTCTCCTCGACTGCGTCAACGAAGACGCGGACGTCACCGTCGTGATCGTCGACAACCTGACGATCGCGATGACCGGCGGCCAGCCGTCGGCGGCGGAGAACCGGCTCGCGATGATCTGTGCCGGCCTCGGGGTCGATCGGGATCACATCCGCGTCATCGAGCCGCATCCGAGGAACCACGAGGAGAACGTCACCGTCCTCGAACGGGAGATCGCTCACAACGGTCCGTCGGTGATCATCGCGCAGCGGGAGTGCATCCAGACCGCTCGCCGGCGGGCGCGAAGGACGAAGGCCCGGGAGGGAGGAGAGGCCCGATGAACCGGAACGTCATCCTCGCCGGGGTCGGAGGTCAGGGGCTCCTCGCCCTCGCCGCGGTGATCGGAGAGGCCGCCCGCGGACTCGACCTGGACGTAAAGCAGGCCGAGGTCCACGGGATGGCGCAGCGGGGCGGCGGCGTCCAGAGCCACCTCCGATACGCCGATCGACCGCTGCATTCGAACCTCGTCCGCGCCGGGACGGCCGACCTGATCCTCGCCCTGGAGCCGATGGAGGCGCTTCGCTACCTCCCCTACCTCTCGCCGACCGGCGCCGTCGTCAGCAGCAGCGCGCCGCTGGTGAACATCCCGAACTACCCGAAGGAGAACGACGTCCTCAGCGAGATCGAGAAGCTGCCCATCCATCGGCTGATCGACGCCGGCGTCCTCGCCGTGGAGGCCGGCGCGCTGCAGGCGGCAAACATGGTGATGCTCGGCGCCGGATCGCCGTTCCTGAACCTCCCGGAGGAGGCGTTGCTCGGGGCCGTCAGGAGCTTCTTCGCCGACAAAGGGGACTCGGTCGTCGAGACGAACGTCCGCGCGTTTCGGCTCGGAGTCGCCGCCGCTCAGACCGGCTAGCGGGTCAGGCCAGCTTCCCCCCGTGGCGGTACGGACGCGTCTCGTTGTACGCCATCTTCGCCCGGAGCGCTCCGTCGATGTCGTAGCCCATCCCGCCCGCGAAGTCGAGGACGCGGATGATCGTGTCGACGAGCTCCTCCTCCACCTTGGAGAATCCGTCGATCGCCTCGCTCGGCGGATTCCCGTCCCGATACGCCTCCATCGCCTCGGCGAGCTCGGTCACGGCGAGCATCAGGACCTCGCCGATCGGCCGCTGCTGATCCCACCAGCCGTGCTCGACCGCCGTGCGATGGATCTCCCGCTGCAGCTCCTCCACGGACATCGATTCGCTCATTGCCGGGCAGCGTAGCGCGACCGCGCCGCGAACTCAACCCTTGTCCGCCGCGGGCTCGGCGGCTAGGCTTTGTCCGAACTCAGCGAATCTCCGGGAGGTCGATATGGGAAACAGGCGCAAGTTGAAGACCGTCCTTCTCGTGCTTTCCATCGGAGCGGCCCTCTGTTGGACCGGCTTGGCGTCCGAGCCAGTTCGACTCGGGATCGTCGCCGACGTCCACGCGCACGACGAGAACTCGCCGCTCGAGGGCGAGGGAAAGACGATGGTCAACTTCCCCGAGCGCCTCACCGCGTTCGTCGACGCCATGAACGAATGGCCGGCCGATGCGATCGTCCAGCTCGGGGATCTGGTCAATGGTGCCCTCGTCTACGGGGGCGCGATCGGCGACGTCGGTCGCATCGGGGGCATCCTCGTTCAGGCAGCCGAGCTCCTCGACGGCTTCGACGGCCCGGTCTACCACGTCCCCGGGAACCACGACTTCTACAACCTCTCCCTCGAGGAGTTCCTCGCCGCACTGAACCTCGAGACCGCGGAGTACAGCTTCGATCTCGGAGCCTTCCACTTCGTCGTCCTCGACGCCGAGCACAATCCGGACGGCACGCACTACGACAACGTCTACATGCGCACCAAGGGCGGCATCCCACCCGAGCATCTCGACTGGCTCCGGCAGGATCTCGCCGAAACGGACCTTCCGACGATCGTCTTGATCCACCAGCCGCTCGACTCGGACTACGAGGACCTTGCCGGCGGACCGCCCGTCGACAACCATCTGGAGGTCCGCGACGTCCTCGCGGCGTCGGGCAAGGTCATCGCCGTCTTCCAGGGGCACGACCATGAGAACCGCTACTCAGAGATCGCCGGGATCCACTACGTGACGTTTGCCGAGATGGTCGACCACAACGTTCCGGCGCCGCCGACGTACGCTCGGGTGACGCTCGACCCGGACGCTCGGGTGATCCGAATCGAGGGCTTCGGGCTGCAGGACAGCTACGAGCTGCCGTACTAGCCGTCACCTCCAGGAGGCTCGCCGTGCCACGTCGTTGCGTCTTCGCCTGGATACTGATCCTCAGCACGGTTCTCGCCGTCGGGGCCGTCACCGCCGCTGACACGGGAGACGGGGTACGCTTCGGCCTGATCGCCGACCTGCACGCTCACGACACCGACTCGCCGCTCGAGGGGAAGTGGATGACCCACACCGCGGACCGGCTCGCGGCGTTCACTGCCGCGATGAACGCGTGGGATCCGGACTTCGTCATCGAGCTCGGCGACTTCGTCAACGGCTGGGTCGTCCTCGGCGCCGATCCGGGGGATCCGGCGAGGATCCCTGGAATCCTCGCGTGGGCCGACGGCCTGTACGCCGCGTTCGACGGTCCCCGATACCACGTAATCGGGAATCACGACGTCTACAACCTCGACAAGGGGCAGTACCGATCGATCCTCGGGATCGAGTCGACGTACTACAGCTTCGACGTCGGCGCGTACCACTTCGTCGTCCTCGACGTCCAGTTCGCCGAGGACGGGTCGGACTTGGCCCATACGTACACCGGCGTCGCCGGATACCTCCCGGAGGCGGAGGTCGACTGGCTTCGCGACGACCTCGCTGCCTCCGATCGACCGACGATCGTCTTCGTCCACCAGATGCTCGACGAGTACATCGAAGCGTGGGGGCGCGCCCTCGTCGCCAACCAGCCGGAGGTCCAGGCCGTTCTCGCCGAGGACGGCGACGTCATCGCCGTCTTCCAGGGGCACGACCACGACAACGGGTACAACGAGATCGACGGGATCCACTACGTCACGTTCGAGGCGCTCGTCGACCAGGGGACGCCGCCGTCGTGGGCGCGGATCACGCTTGATCCGGTCGCACGGACGATCGTCATCGTCGGCGAGGGAGACCAAGCGGACTACACCCTCGGCTACGGGAGGGAGCGAAGCGAGAAGGAGGGAACATGATCGCCGAGTTCTCGATCGTCCCGATCGGCGTCGGCGAGAGTCTGAGCACGCACGTCGCCCGGGCGTTCGAAGTGATCGAGTCGAGCGGCGTTGCGTACGAGCACCACGCGATGGGGACGAACCTCGAGGGCGACTGGGACGAGGTGATGGCCGTCATCAAGGCCTGCCGCGACAGGCTCCTCGAAACGTCGAACCGCATCTCGCTCTCGATCAAGATCGACGACCGCGTCGGCGTGACCGACGGCCTCCGGCGCAAGGTCGCATCGGCGAAGCAGCGGATGACGTAGTCGTTTTGATCGGTTCGTCGAAACCGCGTAGAGTGAGCGCATGACGACCCGTTGGCTCCGGCGGATTCCGAAGGTCGAGCTTCACGTCCATCTCGACGGCGCGCTCCGTCTGAAAACGTTCCTCGAGCTGGCCAAGCGCCTCCCGGCCGAGCGCCGGTTCCCGGACTCGGTCGACCTCCGCAAGGCCGTCATCCCGGGCTCGGGCGGCCGGCTCGAGGAGTACCTGCGGTCCTTCCAGTACACCATTGCGGTCCTGCAGACCGCCGAGGCGCTGGAGCGGGCCACGTACGAGCTGTGCGAGGACGCCGCCAAGGAGAACGTCGTATACATCGAGATCCGATTCGGACCGCTCCTCCACACCGAATACGGCCTATCGCCGCGCGACGTGGTGCAGGCGGCCCTTGCGGGATGCGAACGCGGGAGGGAGGCATTCGGCATCGAGGCTCGGCTCCTTCTCACCGCGCTCCGGAACGAGACGACCGAGCGCTCGATGGAGGTCGCGCAGCTCGCGGCGCAATTCCGCGGGAAGGGGGTCGTCGGCTTCGACCTTGCAGGCCCGGAGCGCGGCTTTCCCCCGACGATCCACCGAGCGGCGGTCGAGCTCGCCCACGACGCCGACGTCCCGGTCACCCTTCATGCCGGGGAGGACTGCTGCCCCGAGCACATCAAAGAGGCGATCGACCTCGGCGCCGCTCGGATCGGCCACGCGGTCCACCTGTTCAAGCTCCCCGCGGTGGAGCAGCGGGTCGCCGAACTCGGGATCCCCCTCGAGGTCTGTCCGACGAGCAATCTTCAGATCAACGGTTTCTTGAAACGCTACGCCGATCATCCGCTCAAGCGGTACCTCGACCTCGGCATTCCCATCACGCTCAACACCGACAACCGGTTGATGTCGCAGGTCGATCTGACCCACGAGTACGCGTCCGTCGTCCGCGCTTTCTCGTTTCGCCGCGAGGACGTCAAGCGGATCGTCCTCGCCGGGGTCGACGCGGCGTTCGCGCCCGAGTCGATCAAAGAGACGCTCCGAGGGCGGGTCGAAGCGGGGTTCGCCGAAAGCTGACTAGAACAACGACATCTGCTCCTGCTCTTCGAAGGGGATCTCGATGCGACCGTACACGCCGTCGTACCCCGGTTCGATGTGTACCTCGCCGGACCTCATCTTGGCGATTCCTTCGGCCACCCGGCTGTCGGCACCACGCTCGACCTCGGCGAGCGGCCGATCGAGAAGGACGTCCAGCTCGCTGCCGAAGCGGTCGATCATCGCATCGTAGGCACGCTGTGTCTTCTGGGTGTTCACGCCGACGTCCAGCGCCTGGGCGATGATCTCGATGAGCGGAATCAGGCTCCAGTAGCGATCCCGCTTCGTCGCTCCGTCACTCTCCGTCCGATCGGCGAGCTCGTCGACCCGATGAAGGACGCCGATCGTCAGCTCCTTCCCGCAGATCGGGCAACGATCGGCGTTCGCTCGTGCCTCGGCCGGGTGCCACGCCACGCCGCACTGTCGATGCCCGTCGTAGTGGTACTTCCCTTCCTGCGGATAGAACTCGATCGTTCCCGTGAGCCCCGCGCCGCCGCCGAGCGCCTCGACGACCGCCGGGAACGTCAGGTCCGGGAGATCGAGAATCGTCGCCTCCCGCCCCAGCTTGGCCGGGGAATGGGCGTCGGAGAACGAGACCAGCGTCAGTCGATCGAGTCGGGAGACCCGTCGATTCATCGGCGGATCGCTCGACAGGCCGGTCTCGATCGCCGTGATCCGATCGGTGAGACTGCCGAAGCATTCCTCCAGGGTGTCGAACCCGCTCTTCGCACCGAAGATCGAGTACCACGGCGTCCAGGCGTGAGCCGGAATCACAAACGCCTCGGGGGCGACCTCCCAGATCAGCTCGGCCAGCGTCTTGGCCGACAGGCCGAACATCGGTCGGCCGTCGGCGGCGAGGTTCCCTTTCGTCGAAAGCTGCCGGTTGATCCTCTCCGCCGTATCGAGCGACGGGACGAGGACCAGCAGATGGATCCGCCGCTGTCTCCCGCTCTGGCTCCAAATCGCGCTCAGCTCGCCGCTGACCAGGAACCGGGCGTCGCCGTATCGATAGACACCGTCGCTCTCCTCGCGGAGCTGCCCGCGGAGCGTCCCGAACCACTCCGGATGGGTGAAATCGCCGCTGCCGAGCAGATCGATCCCCTTGATGCCGGCCCAGCGCGCGAGCTCGGGCAGGCCCATCCGCGGGCTCGTCGCCCGACTGAACGACGAATGCAGGTGAAGGTCAGCGATCTGTCTCATCGCCGCCGTACACCGGCCATCCGTTCGGGCAGTCGCTGACGAACGAGTCGATCTCGACGGTCGCGTGGAAAATCCGGGTCGAGTACTCCACCGCCGTGATCGAGAACTCGACCTTCTCCCCCGGATCGAGGTCGGTGATCTCGGCGGTCCCGTCGGACAGCCTGACTCCGTCGGCGTCGTAATACTTGGCCTTGACAACGACGGAGTCGAGCCGCTGATCGAAACGGTTCTGGACGACGCCGGTCACGCGGGCCGGATAGCCGAGCGTCAGCAGCCACCCCGGATGGATGAACGCCGCCATCGCGACGGGAACCTCCTTCGTCACCGTGCCGGAGACGCCGCGATCGTCCTGCACCGTCAGCGCCACACGGTAGACGCCCTCCTCGTCGAATCGATGGTGGGCGTCCCAGGCCGTCTCGAGCGGAGGGCTCCCGTCGTCGAACTCCCACCGTAGCGACTCGATCCAGTGATTCGGAACGGTCGTCGAGGTCGACGTGAACCAGTAGTCGAGCTCCCCCGCCGAGCCGTCGGGACACCAAACGAAGTCGGCGACCGGACGCATGACGGGACCGAAACAACCGATCAACAGCGCGGCCCCCGCGAGAACGACGACGATCCCGATCGGACGAACGCTCGATCGACTCATCCGAAGAGCGTCTCCTGCTCGTACTCCGACCATCCGTACACCTTCAGGTCGATCCGCCCTTTCCCGTCGAAGACGACCCCTTCGGCCTCGAGGCGGGTGATCTGCTCGCCTCCGATGCTCGACTCCCCTTTCGCGTTGACGACACGGTGCCACGGCACACCCGGGCGCGGGGTCCCCCGCCCGAGCGCCGCCATCGCGTAGCCGACCTGCCTTGCGCCCTTCGGAATCCCGGCGAGGTGCGCGATCTGACCGTACGTCGCCACCCGCCCCTCGGGGATGCGCTCCACCACCTCGTAGATCCTCTCGTAGAGACTGTTCGGCATTCCCCCCCTCTCCTTGCTCCGACCGTACCGCGAAGCGTAGCGAGGACCCGCCACCGAAGCAACCGAGAGCGAAACCGGGTAGTCCGCCGCCGCCAGGACGTCTACCCGAGCTCCGCGGAGAGGATCTCGTCCATCAGGCCGCGCAGCTCCTGTTTCAGATCCCACGTGATCTCGTACATTCGCTTCCAATCCCCAGCGGCGAGGAAGTAGTCGAAATCGGCACAGATCCGGTATTGCGCGACCTCTCCGGCCAGGTCGACGAACACATACGCGTTGTACTTGGCTCCCAGGCCTTCCCCGTCGACCGTGTGAGAGAAGTCGATGCGTTCGAAGAACCGCCGGATGGCTTCCTCCTCCGTCAGGACGTAGGCCGCTCCGTCAATCGACAGATCCTCACGGAACAGCTCGGCCGGATGAATGCCAAGGCTCCGGATCCGATCGACCTCGAACGGGAACGTCTGCACGCCCCCCGGCTTTGCTTCTTTCTTCTTCTTCTTGTCCGAAGGAGACTCCTTGTGCGGCGGTTTCCCCTCGCCTGGCTTGGCGACGACGTGCTCGCTGCCCGCTTCCTCAGAGCAGTCCCCGTACGTCTTCCCTGTCGGTGCTTCGACCGGCACGCCGAAGAAGTCCGCCAGTTCCTTCAGCTTGCTCCGCCCCTTCTCACAGGCGCCCACGTTGCAGCCGACCAGGAGGATCCTGCCATTCTTGCAGAACCTCTTCTTCAGTTTGGAGAAGGCCTTCTTCCAGTCGTCGCCGTCTCCGTTGATCTGTTTGCATTTCACCCACCCTTGGCCCGCCCCGACGGAGATGTTCCCCGGGCACCCGTGCCCGACGAGCTTCAACATCCGGATGCACCCGCAGAATCCAAGCTTCGCCAGGACCTTCTTTGCCATGTCTTCCTTGCTCTTGGCGCGAATCGCCCCCGGATTCTTCTTCGCTTTCCCCGTCAAGTACCCGTTGTCGTTCGTCGACTCCTCGACCACCGTGATGTCCTTCGGTTTGAGGCCACCTAGGAAGATCTTGCAGATCAACTTCCTGATCCATTCCCACATGTCGACCCCTCCCATTGACCCTCGATTCGCTTCCGCCCTCGGCGGCGGCGGACCATCGTAGTCCCGTGCCTATGACGTGTCAACTGGTATGGTAGTACACGCTAGATACGGTGATTCGGAGACAAGCGATCGTCCGAACGGTGCGACGATCACCTCGCGTCGGCGAGTACCCGAGGAGCCCGCGACCGGATACAATCCGCTCACCACGGGCTCCTTGCGAAGGGAGCGCAACCATCTCGGGGAGGGACCATGCTCAAGACCAACGAGAATCGCGTCGTCGAATTCCTGCTCCAATGCCAGCCGGGCCCACCGAGGACGCGTGCCCGTTGGGGAGTCGATCATCAGGGCGTCCCGTTCATTCTGCCCTCGATCGGTGGAATCAGCGTCAACGTCGCGGTCGGCGACCCGGCGTTCGGCTGGGCCGGAGACCACGTCGAGCCGAGCGTCAGCTGCACGGCCGACACGAAGAAGCCGTTCGAGCACCCGAACGTGTCGCTCCAGCTGTACGCCTGCGCCGGAAACGAGGCGAAGATCACCACCGGCGCCGCGAAGAACTCCACCGGCTACGCCATCGGCCACCACGGCGGTTCGGAGCACGTCGTCGTCGAATTCCCCCGCGCGGTGAAAGAGAAGCTCACCTACGATGACAAGATCATCATCCGCGGCCGCGGTCAAGGGCTGAAGCTTCTCGACTACCCTGACGTTTCGCTGTTCAACCTCGATCCCGACCTTCTTCAGAAGATGGACATCGAGGAGGACGGCGGGAAGCTTCGCGTCCCGGTGACGACGATCGCACCCGCCGCGTGCATGGGCTCCGGCGTCGGATCGACACAGCCGGGAACCGGCGACTACGACATCATGACGAGCGACCCGGAGACGGTCGCCGAGTACAAGCTGGACAAGATGCGCTTCGGCGACTTCGTCGCGCTGATGGATCACGACAATCGATACGGCCGAACCTACCGGAAGGGCGCCGTGACGATCGGGATCGTCGTTCACTCCGACTGCCTCCTCGCCGGTCACGGACCGGGGGTCACGACGCTGATGACCTGCGCCACCCCTCTGATCGAGCCGGTGATCGACCCGAAGGCGAACATCGCCGACATCCTCGGCCACGGGGTCGAGGCCCCACCGGAGAACGACGAGTAGCACGGCCTTCACCGAGAAGGCGAGGGGGACGGCGGGACTCCGGGGGAGTCCGAACGCGCTGCCCCGTCTTCGTTTCGCCGATTCCCGCGCCTACCGGGCGTCCTGAACCTCGAACAGCTCCTCGAAGGGCCGGCCGACGGCATCGGCGATCTTGTGTGCCGTCTTCACGCTCGTTCCCGCCCCGTTCTCGATCGACGAGAGCATCGGGCGGG
>CAZFZM010000001.1:0-14959 GCA_964523545.1 uncultured Thermotogae bacterium | reverse complement strand
GCCGTCTTCACGCTCGTTCCCGCCCCGTTCTCGATCGACGAGAGCATCGGGCGGGAGATGCCGATCGCCTCGGCGAGCTCCGCCGAGGTGAACCCCGCGACGATCCGTGCCCTCCGCACGGCGTCCTGCAACGACACGATCCGGTAGTACTTGCGCGGCATGATATGTCTTCCAGTATACTGGCATCGATCTACCGCCTTCATTGTCCTACCACTAGTTCCCAAGGGACATATAGACAACGATACGCAGACCTAGATCACCTAAAACTTGACAAACCGTTAACAACGTGCTAGACTGCCGCGGTTTCCATCGGCGCCCCGGCTCGGGTAGGGACCTGTAACACAACGTGCGACCACCGGGTGGTGCCTAAGGCTTGAGGGGGAAACTCAGCCGACGATCCGGGGCGCCCTTGCTCTTCTCCAGGAACTTCCCATAGCGGTCGAACTCAGAGGGGAATCCAGTACCTGCGGACGAGGTGCCCCGCCGGCTCGTAGAACGACTCGTCCTCGAGAACGCCGCCGCACTTCTCGATGACGCGCGCCGATGCGGCGTTCGCCGGATCGCACGTCACGAGCAGGCGGTCGATCTCCAGGTTCGCCCGCGCGTACGCCTTGACCCCCTCGAGCAGACGGGTGGCGTGCCCTCTGTTTCGCTCGGACGGGCGGACGCTGTAGCCGACGTGACCTCCGAATCGGCTGAGCTTCTCCGTCAGCCGGTGCCGCAGATTGGCGACGCCGAGGATCCGCCCCTCGTCGATGAGGAACAGCGTCGTCCCCGGGACCCACCCCTCTTCGAGACCCTCCCCGCGCGACTGCCTGGCGAACGTCTCGACGATCTCGGCGTGCGACTGCCCCGGACCGCCAAAAAACGCAGGAATCCTCGCTTCGCTCGACGCCGCGAAGTCGGCGAGGAAATCGCGCAGCGCCGCCTCGTGCTCGAGCCCGAGCGGAACGATCTCCATGCCTCTTCCTCCAACAAGGGATAGCGTCGCGACGATTCTATCGACGCCGGCCGTCGGGCGCGACGAGAAGTTCGTAACGCCGGCTACCGCACGATCCGCAATCCCCCGCCGCCGGCGAGGACCCGCTCGACTTCGTCGGTCGTCGTGTACGCCACGTCTCCGGGGTGGGTCTGCTTGATCGCTGAGACGCCGACGCCGTAGCGAACTCCGCTCGCCGCGTCGCCGCTCAGATAGCCGGAAAGGAACCCCCCTGCAAATGCGTCCCCCGATCCGACCCGGTCGACCACCTCGATGTCGAAGACCGGCGCACGATGGACTTCGCCGGTCGCCGCCTCGTAGGCGATCGCCGTCCACCGATTCCGCCAGACCGAGAGGTTCTCGCGAAGCGTGATCGCCACGATCTTCAGACCGAATTCCTCGACGAGTGCTCGCGCCACGTCCTCGTAGGAATCACGCCCAATCCCGAAGACGCGTTGCGTATCCTCCTCGGTGGTGATCAGAACGTCGGCCGATCGGACAAGCTCCGTCATCACGAGGCGGGCTTCCGTCTCGCTCCACAGCCGTGCTCTGTAGTTGAGATCGATCGAGACGAGCAACCCGGCCGATTTCGCCTCCGCGACCGCCTCCAGCGTCGCGTCGGAAGCGGAGGGCGAGAGCGCCGGAGTGATCCCGGAGGTATGAAACGCTTTCGCACCGTCGAACGTGGCCGCCCAGTCGATCTCCCCCTTCGAGATTTTGGCGATCGTCGAGTCTCTCCGATCGTAGACGACCGAACTGGCGCGCGGCGCCGCCCCGAACTCGAGGTAGTACGTCCCGACGCGGCCGTCGTCTGTCCATGCGATGCACGACGTATCCACGCCGTACTCTCGTGCCCTTCGCTCGATCATCCGGCCGAGAGGGTTCCGGGGGAGCCGCGTGACGAACCGTGACGGGAGGCCGAGGCAGACCGCAGCGGCGGCGGCGTTCAACTCCGAGCCTCCGACGTGGACCTCGAAGGAGGTCGCCTGCTCCAGGCGGCCGTGATTCGGTGGGGAGAACCTGAGCATCGCTTCTCCCAACGTCACGAGCTTGATCGGGCGGTTCATCGATGGGCCTCCTCATAGTCGCGAATGAGATCGTGTATCTTGCGGGCCCGTTCCGTCAACACATCGAATCGGCCTTCGGCCATCGATTCCCGATCCACCAACCACGAGCCGAAGCAGAGCAGCGTCGCACCGGCGTCGAGGTACGCCAGGGCGTTCTCGTCGGTGATCCCGCCCGTCGGCACCAGCGGGATGTCGGGAAGCGGCCCGCGGAGGTCGGAGAGGTACTCCGGCCCGAGGCGCGCCGCGGGGAAGATCTTCACCATGTCGGCGCCGTGATTCCAGGCGGCAAGAACCTCCGTCGGCGTCATGGCGCCCGGAATCGCCACGACATCGTGGTCCTTCGCACGCGCGATCACCCCCGGGCAGCACGTCGGCGAGACGATGAACCGCGCGCCCGCCTCGACGCAGGCGTCCACCTCCTCGGCCGTGAGAACCGTCCCCGCCCCGAGGATCAGCGAGCCGTCCCCCGCGAGCTGGCGCATCACGTCGTACGCGTCGGGAACGGTCATCGTGATCTCGATCGCGCGCACCCCGCCCGCGACGATTGCACGGGCCGCGGCCGCGGCGCTCGCAGCGCCGTTCGCGCGGAGGACGGCGACCGCCCGCGCGCTCGTCAGTTGCTCGATGAGTTCCTGCCGCCGACTGGCTGTCATGGTCGTTTCCTTTCAGGATGCCTGCTAGCGCGTCAACCAGCCTCCGTCGACGCGCACGATCGTTCCGGTGATGTAGTCGGACGCCCTCGAAGCGAGGAAGACGACGGCACCGCAGAGGTCCTCCGGCGTGCCCCACCGGTCCATCGGCACGCGGGAGAGGATCTCGCGGTTCCGCTCCGGGTCGGCGCGAAGCGGTGCGGTGTTGTCCGTGGCCATGTACCCCGGCGCGATCCCGTTGACGTTGATGCCGTACGGCGCCCATTCGTTGCCGAGAAGCCGCGTGATTCCCGCCACCGCGCTCTTGCTCGCCGTGTACGGGGCGACGAGGATGCCTCCCGAGTAGGACAGCATCGAGCAGACGTTGATCACCTTCCCGGGGCGCTTCGCGTCGATCAGCGCCTTGCCGAACGCCTGCGTAAGAAAGAACAGCGTGCGCAGGTTGACGTTCATCACGACGTCCCAGTCCTCGACCGGGAACTCGTGCGCCGGATGCCTGCGGATGATCCCGGCGTTGTTCACGAGAATGTCGAATCCTCCGAGCTCCTCCTCCGACGTCCTCAGGATCCGCTCGATGTCCGACGTCCCGGACAGGTCGGCCGTGACCTCGACGAACCGACGTCCGACCCGCTCCACCCGCTCTCGCGTCTCGTCGAGCGGCGAGAGGACGTCGACGCCGAGGACGTCCGCCCCCGCCTCGGCAAGGCCGACCGCCATCCCCTGGCCGAGTCCGCGAGCCGCGCCGGTGACGATCGCGACCTTCCCGTCCAGTCTGAACGCGTCGAGAATCATGAGAGGTTCTCCTCGATGTTTCGAATCATCGGAATCGCTCGCCCGACCCATCCGACGTTCGGGTCGTCCACGGTCGCCTGGGTTCGGGTGTCCCCGGCGAGGAACCACAGATAGTACGTCGTGTAGCCGGGCGCCGAGACGACGGTGTGGTACCCTTTCGGCATCATCAGGATCGTGTCGTCCTTCACCGTGTACACGTCGTCGATGCTGCCGTCGTCCGTGTAGTACTTCGCCAGCCCCCATCCGTCGTCCGGTGCGACGCGGAAGTAGTACATCTCCTCCATGAACACCTCGTCCGGCGGGTTGTCGTGCTCGTGTCGGTGCGGCGGATAGGTCGACCAGTTCCCGGACGGCGTGAACGTCTCGCCGACGATCAGACGATGAACCCGACGTCCGGGGTGCTGCCCCTGGACCAGGATCTGGTGGTACTTGCGAGAGAAGTTCGAGATCCCCCACTTCCCCGATCGGACCTGGTCCGGCCCGATCAGAAACGGAGCGGACCCGTCGTCCGCCTTCGCCATCGGAAGCGCCGCCTCGAATCGGCGACCACCCTCCGGCACCGCGACGCGGTACGCGCAGTCCGGCGGCATGTAGATCGCGTGCGGCTTTCCCGCGAACACGTTCGGGCGACCGCCGACGTTCGCTTGCTCGACGCCGCACGCGGTGACGTCCGCCTGACCGGACAGGACAACGAGCAGGGCTTCGGCGTCTCCCGTATTCCCTTCGTACTCCCCACCGGGCTCCAGCACCAGCTTCGCGAAGTCCAGCAGCCGGCACGGGTTCTCCCCCAACGGGTTCAGCCCGATCTGTGTCTCGACTCGGTCGAAGTACATGGTCATGCTCCTTTCATCCGCTCGGCGATCATCGGAACAGGATCCTCGGGAGCCACTCGCTCAGCGCGGGGAGGATCGACACGAGGATCATCACGATGAAGTTCGCGACCAGAAACGGCAGCGCCGCGACGAACGTGTCCGTCAGTTCCAGCCCCGCGATTTTGTTCGCCACGTTGAGGCACTGCCCCACCGGCGGGGTGGCGAGGCCGACGGCGAGACCGACGATCAACACCGCCCCGAACTGGATCGCGCTGATGCCCATCGCCTGGAACGCAGGAAGGAGGATCGGCGTCAGCAGGAGGATCGCCGGTCCCACGTCGATGAAGTCCCCGACGAAGAACAGCAGCGCCGAGAACATCAGCAGCACTGTGTAGTTCGGAACGTTCAGCGAGGAGAGGAAGTTGGTGATCGCCAGCGGGACGTGCTCCTTGACGAGGATCCACGTGTACAGGCGCGAGAAGGTAGTGATGATCATGATCGTGGCGCTGATCAGGATGCTTCGCAAAACGAGCGACGGGATCATCTTCAGCTTCAGTTCGCGGTAGAAGAAGAAGCCGATGACGAACGCGTACAGCACACCCATGCCGGCCGCCTCGGTCGGCGTCGCGATCCCGAACGTGATCGTGCCAACGACGGCGATCGGCATGAGCAGCGCCGGAACCGCCCGGCCGGTCCGTCGTGCGAACTCGCCGAACGAGATCGAGATCCGTTCCATCGGCCACTTCCCGCGGTACGCGAGAATCACCGCAATCGCGATCATGATCACGCCGATCATCACCCCGGGAATCGCCCCGGCCCAGAACAGCTTTCCGATGGACGCCCCCGACGCCACGCCGAAGATGACCATCGGGATGCTCGGAGGGATGATCATCCCCATCGTCGAGGACGCCACGGTGATCCCGGTCGCCGTCGTCTTCTTGTACCCCTTGTTCGTCATCTCGGGGATCAGGATCGCTCCGATCGACGCCGTGTCGGAGACGGACGAGCCGGAGATCCCGCCGAAGATCATGCTGGCGATGACGTTCACGACGGCCAGTCCCCCGCGGATCCGCCCCACGAAGATGCAGCCGAAGTCGATGATCCGCCGGGTGATGCCGCCCTGGTTCATCAGGAGCCCCATCAGGACGAACAGCGGCAGGCCGATCATCGCGAACGAGTCGGTCCCCCAGAACGTCCGAAGCGGCAGGATCCCGACGAGATTCGGTTGGTAGACGAGGAAGTAGAGGGCGGCCGAGAGGGCGAGCGAGTAGGCGATCGGCACGCCCAAGACCAGCAGCCCGAGCAGGGAGCCGAACAGGACGATCACTCCGACCGCTCCTTTCCCCAGTCGCGATCGAAGAGCGCGTCGAACGCGTTGTTGACTGCGTACAGCGCCGCAAAGCCACAGCCGATCGGAAGGGCGATCTGGATGTAGCGAAGCGGGAACTTCAGCTCCTCGGCCATGTTGGCGCCGGCCACGGCGATCCACCGGAAGCTGAGAATCAGAAGGTATACGTGCAAGGCCACGATGGCGAGATTGCCGAGCGCGGCGACTCCTCGCCTCGCCCCCGGCGGAAGCCGCTTCGTCGCGAGATGGATGGCGATGTGATCGTCTCGACCGAGCAGGACGGCGGCGCCCAGGAACGTCGTGTACATGAACGCGAAGCGAAGCATCTCGTTTCCACCAGGTATCGACGAGTTGAAGAAGTACCGGAGGATGACGAGCAGGATGATGAGGACCGCCATCCCGAAGAAGGTCACTCCGACGACGCCGTCAAGGAATCTGTCCAGCCACGTCTTTGCCCGGTGCTTCCACTTCATCTAGAATCCTCCCCTGTCTTCGTGGCTACGCCCACGGAGGCAGTGGTGGGGCACAGGCCCGAACGGACCTGTGCCCCCAACCCTTGCTCGAAGGTCAGTCGCCGATGTAGGCGAGGACCGAATCGAGCAACTCCTGCGAGAACGTTCCTGCGTCGAGGTAGTACTGCCAGACCGGCTGTACCTTCTCGGCGAAGGCGGCTCGCGCCTCGTCACTGAGGACGTTGACTTCGAGGTTCGCTGCGATGATCTCGTACGCGTCCATCTCCTCCGCGAGCCAGATCGTGTCGTTGTAGATCATCGCGACTCTCGCCGCGTACGTCACGATCTTCTGCAACTCGTCGGGGAGGGATTCGTACCACGAAAGATTGATGAAGAACGGGTTCGGATGCACCTGGTAGTTGGACACCGTCAGGTACGTCTGGACCTCGTAGAACTTCATCTGCGCGATGTTCGAGTACGGATTCTCCTGTCCGTCGCAGACCCCCTGCTTGAGTGCCACGTAGACGTCGACGTACGCGATGCTCTGGCGGTTCGCCTCCATCGCGTCGAACGTCCGCATGATGGAGTCGATTCCGGGCGTGCGCATCTTGAGCCCGACCATGTCCTCCGTGGACGTGATCGGCCGCACGTTGTTCGTCCACTGTCGGAAGCCGCCGGCGATCCCGCACGCCGGGACGTAGTAGCCGTTGGCCTCCGCCTCCGCGTTGATCCGGTCGCCGATCTCGCTGCGCATGACCTCGAGCGCCTGCTCCGGCGAATCGAACAGGAACGGGAGCGTGTACAGCAGGTACGTCGCCGTGGCAACCTCGAACTTGCCGCCCTCGGTGGCCTGCACGACGCCCAGCTGCACCGCTTCCATGACCTCCGCCTCGGTCCCGAGCTGACCGCCCGGGAACACCTCGACGTCGATCGCTCCCTCGGACGCCTTCTCGACGATCTCCTCGAAGAACAGGAGCGCCTTGTGCCGCGCCGACGTCTCCGGCTGCGAGTGACCGATCGTCATCGTGTAGTCCGCACCGACGACGCACATCCCGAGCAACAGGACCAAACCTAGCGTGAGAACTGCGTACCTACGCATACCGTCTACCTCCTTGTGTCTCCCCTGTGCGTGCGACTGCTTGACTTCCACCGAAGATCTAGCGAAGAAACACTTCCCGGCATCACCTCCCTATTCCCGGGGTTGAAACGTTCCTTCCCGATACCCGAGGGCACCGGATATGGCCGAAGCCGCCTCGAGGATGTTCGCCGCGTGATCGTCGGGATCCCGCTCCAGCAGGTCCTCCGTTGCCATCGACACGCTGATTGCGGCGACGACGCGACCGTCGAGCCTACGGATCGGAGCCGAGATGCACGCGCTTCCCAGATGGAACTCCTCGACCTCGAGCGCGTACCCCCTCTTCCGCACGAGATCGAGTTCCGCGACGAATCCCTCCGGATCGATGATCGTGTTCGGCGTGTGTTGGACGTAATCGAGACTGCGGACGATTCGCGTTCGGTCCTCCTCAGGCAGGAACGCCAGCAGGCTCTTGCCGAGGGCCGTGCAGTGGGGAGAGACACGCCGGCCGACGACCTCGCGAAGCGTCACCGTCGGCCGCCCCTCCTCCCGCTCCAAATAGAGGACCTCGTTGCCGTGGAGCGTTGCCAGATGCGCGTTCGCGCCGAGCCTTCGGGCGAGATCACGAAGCGGCCCCTGTGCAATCTGGCGGACGTCCAGATGCGCGAGCTTCTCACCGCTTCGCTCCACCAGTTTCATCCCGAGGACGTATCGGCCTTGGTCGTCGCGATCGAGGTATCCCCTCGCCACCAGCGTATTCAGCGTCGGGTAGATCGTGACGCGCGTGGTGTCGAGAAGCGCCGACGCCTCGCTCGCCGTGAGAGCGACGTGCTGATCGCCGAAGAGGTCCAACAGGCGCAAAGCACGATCGACCGACTTGTTGATGTAGCCCTGCCCCTCGCTCATGGAGCGTCGCTCCATGTCGTATATATGGACATGGTGTCAATATAACACAACGCGGTGTGCAAGTCAACCTTTCGCGCCGCAAGATGTTTCGGAGGGGAATACCGTTGCAGTCTACGATTCGCCCCACCTATTCGCTCTCGGACGGCGTGGTGAAAACCTCCCAGAACAGATCGCAGTGCTCCCACCAGTCGCTGTGCGCGACGTCCTTGGCGTAGCCCTTCAGGATCCGGTAGCTGAACTCGGGCGTCGGCGCGGGGAGCGTGTCGTGTCGGGCCGTGTTGTGCAGGAACCAGAGGAACTCCAGGCAGGGCGCCTCCGCGTATCGTGCGATCCTCTCGTCGAGGTTCCCCTGGACCCGATGGTGGGCGCGATCGTAGCGGGCGAGATACTCGACGGCGGCGAGCAGGTACTCCGTCTCGCCCTCGCTGAACAGGTAGTCGGCCGGATCGCTCAGCCCACTCAGCGCCGCGGCATCGAGCGACTCCAGGGAGCGGCAGGCCATGTTCAGCGGCACGTACTCGCGGCCGAACTCGTACGCCCCGATCGCCAGCGGATCCTCCTCGAGGAGGCGGTCCAGCGCCGCGAGGAAGCTGCTCGTCCACTCGCCGCCGGCGTCTTCCGGATTCGGATCGATCGTTGGATCCCAATCGGCGTACGCAGGTCGGTCGGCCGCCGAGGCGGTCCAGACCCGGTTGATGTTGCTGTGGGGGCTGAGATCCGGGATGAAGCTTCCACCGTAGCCCGCCTCGAGCATCACGTAGACGCGGCTCGGAACGTACGTGTCCCCGGGGAAGGTGAGCATCCGAGCCAGCTCGACGCTCGACAACCGCTGCCCGCCGATCCACAGCGCGCCGGGCGACGCGTGGCACGCGATGTAGAAGTAGAGCCGATCGCAGCAGTCGTACAGCGGGATCTCGGTGAACAACCGGACGACGAACGCTTCGAGCGCCTCCGGCGAGGCGTCGCCCGGATCGAGCACGGAGACGTGCATCCCGAGGTCGTTCAGCGCCCCGCAGACCCCGCGCGCGTCCGCGTAAAAGCCCGCTTCCCCCGGCTGCCCCGGAGACCACCCGTTGACGACCAGCGCCCAGTCGTAGTAGTCGCTTCCCGGTCGGTCGGCCTCGCAGATCGCTTTCGATTCACCGGCCGGCACCCCGGCCGACAGCGACGACGCGACCCACTCTTCCTCACCCCAGTAGTCGTCCGCGTCGATCCACAAGGAGACGCCGTTCAACACCGGCCACCACGTCTCGGGATGAACGACGTACGTCTCGTCGCTCGCGTCGATCAGGACGAACAGCGTATCGTGCGCGTAGCGGGCGTACGGATGGAGATCGATCCACGCGAACCAGGTCGGCCCGGTCAACTCGTACGGGACCAGGTGCGGAAGTCGATCGACGTCGCCGGGGATCGGCGTCGGCGCGTACGGCGCCAGCCCGTCGTCCGCGTCCAGCGGAGCCGGATGAAGGAACGCGACGAAGTCCGAGGCGATGTCGAGCTCGGGCAGGATTCGCTCCACGAGGAGGTTCGCGGTCTGTTCCTCGTCGAGCGGAGCCGCCGCCCCGCCGAATCCGGCAACAAAGAGCGCCGCGACGAGCGCCACGACGATTCCGACTTTCACGAGAACGACCACCCCCCGCAGATACTACGCGATCCGTTCTTCACCGGCAGCCGGCCGAGCCGACCCTCACGTCCACCCCGATTCGCCGCCAATCGGTGGTTTCCGGTTTTCTTTCCCGCATGTCTACGTTTCCCTCCTACAAGCAATAATCCGTGTGGGCGGAGTGCGTTCCGCAGCCTTCGGTGCGGAGGCATGGTGTCCTCGCGTCAGTACTCGCCGCAACGGCTCGGACCGCCCCGGAGAAGAGGGGACGAGGTCCGAGGTGGACTTGGAGGCGACATGACGCGACTGCGACAGAAAACCCAAGAGCTGCAGGACGCAGCGCTGCGGACGAACCGCCTCATCGGCGTGTTCGAGCACGTCCGCAGTGCGAGCCGCTGCTTCGTCGATCAACGATGCCGGATCCTCTCACAATCGATCTGCGATCGCCTCACCGCGGCGGGCGGCTACGCGTCCGCCCGGATCGCGCTCGGCGACGGGAGCGGGACGCCGATCCTCGTCGAGGGGGGCGTCCCGACGCGGGCCGACGCAGCACGTTCCGGGGAGCTGGTGATTCCGATCGAGCACGCGGGGAGAGAGTACGGCCATCTGGCCGTCACGACTGGGACGGGCGCCGATCCGGATCCGAACGAGCGCACGCTGCTGTCGCTCATCGCCGGCGACGTCGGCCGCGCGCTTCACGACGTCGAAGCGCGGCGGCAGGACGAGTCGGCCGGGAGCCTGCTGGACCAAGAGGAGGTCTTCAGGGACTGCTTCGAGGGCGTCTCCGTCGGCATGGCATTCGTTCGAAGCCACGACTCACCCCTCATCGCGAACAAGGCGTTCACCGACTTCCTCGGCTACGAGAAGGGAGAGCTCGATCGGGTCTCCGCCGCGGAAGCGCTCGAGCGGGTCAGCCACCCGGAAGATTACAAGAGGGAGCTCGTGCTGCTGCACGACCTCATGAACCGGAGCAGGCCCTCCTACACGATCGAGAAGCGGTTCCTCCGGAAGGACGGCCGCGTCGTCCCGGGTCTGCTGACGACCACGTTCTTCTTCGACCGAGACGGCGCCTTCCGATTCGGGGTCGTCTCGGTGCAGGACGTCTCGGAGCACGTGGGCACGAGAGAGGAGCTGAGGCGGGCCTACGAAGGGGCGATCGACGCCCTGATCGCCGCCCTCGAGTCTCGCGATCCGTACACGGCCGGGCACCAGCGCCGCGTCACCCAGCTGGCCTGCGCCATCGCGGACGAGATCGGCCTTTCGGAGGCGCGAAGGATGGGCCTCAGGGTGGCCAGCATCCTTCACGACATCGGCAAGATCGCGATCCCGGCGGAGATCCTGACGAAGCCGTACGGGGTCTCCGAGGTCGAGTACTCGCTCATCAAGTCCCATCCGGTCGTGGCCCACGACATCCTGAGGGAGATCCAATTCCCGTGGCCGGTCGCCGACATCGTCCTCCAGCATCACGAGCGGATGGACGGCTCGGGGTATCCGGCCGGGTTGAAGGGCGACGCCATCCTTCCGGAGGCGAGAATCCTCGCCGTAGCGGACGCCGTCGAGGCCCTCGCGTCCCACCGCCCGTATCGAGCGGCCCTCGGGATCGCCGACGTTCTGGCACACATCAAGGAGAACCGCTCGACTCTCTTCGATCCCGAGGTCGTCGCGGCCTGCGAGCGCGTCTTCGATGCCGGGTTCCGGTTCGAGGACGCCGGCCCCCATCCGGGCAGCCAACTCGAGATCGACTGACCATCGACGCGGCGGCGGCGACGCCCATCGTGTGCTAGACTGGTCCCACCGTCGGATCGCGGCAGCGGTCACGGGAGGATCGGATGGCAAGCTCAAGAAGGCCGCTCATCGGCGCGATCGACGCGGGAACCTCTGGGGTTCGGTTCGCGCTCTTCGACGGGAACGCCAAGCCGCTCGACTCTGCCTACCGCCCGGTGCCGATCGCGACGACGAAGCCCGGCTGGATCGAACAGGACCCGGACCTCGTCCTCGAAGCGACGATCGAAGTGCTCGGCGAGGTCCTGGCCCAATCCGGATCGCCGACCGAGTCCCTCGCGGCGATCGGCCTGACCAACCAGCGGGAGACGATCGTCGCCTGGGATCGGGAATCCGGACGCCCACTGCATCCGGCGATCGTTTGGCAGGATCGGCGGACGGCCGAGCGGTGCCGCGAGCTGGCCGAGGACGACGCGGGCAGGCTGATCGAGGACCGCACCGGGCTCCGGCCGGATCCGTACTTCTCGGCGACGAAGATCGAGTGGCTGCTGCGGAACGTCCCGGGGCTTCGCAAACGCGCGACGGACGGCACGGCGCTGTTCGGGACGGTCGACGCGTGGCTCCTCTGGCACCTGACCGGCGAGCACGCGACCGACGACACCAACGCCTCCCGGACGATGCTGTTCGACATCGATCGACGCCGATGGGACGAGGAGCTCCTCTCGGCGTTCGGCGTTCCGCGGAGGTCCCTCCCGGAGGTTCGTCCGAGCCTCTCCGTCTACGGGACGATCGATCCTGAGGTGGCGCCGTGTCGCGGTGTTCCCGTCGCGGGCGTTCTCGGGGATCAGCAGGCGGCGCTCCTCGGACAGGGGATCGCGACGAAAGGGAAGGCGCAGGTCACCTGGGGGACCGGCGCCTTCCTGCTGGCGGAGACGGGAGGTGAGCGCGCCCGCAGTCGATCCGGCCTGCTGGCGACGATCGCGCGGACCGCTCCGAATGAGAGCGTTGCCTACGCGCTGGAGGGATCGGTCTTCGTCGCCGGCGCCGCGATCCAGTGGCTCCGCGACGCGATGGGACTGCTGGCCGACGCCGCCGAATCGGAGGCGATCGCCGGTTCCGTCGACTCCACCGGGGGAGTGATCTTCGTCCCCGCGTTGAGCGGCTTGGGCGCCCCGCATTGGGACGCGACCGCACGCGGGCTGATCGTCGGGATCACGCGCGGAACGCGCCCCGAGCACGTCGTCCGAGCTGCGCTCGAATCGATCGCCTACCAGACGCACGACGTGGTTCGAGCGATGGAGCGTGACGTCGGGGATCCGATGGAGGAGCTTCGCATCGGGGGCGGAGCGGCACCGAACGACTTCCTCTGCCAGTTCCAGTCCGACGTCCTCGGGATCCCCGTCGTCCGACCGAAGAACCTGGAGACCACGGCGCTCGGGGCGGCCTACGCCGCGGGAATCGCCGTCGGGCTGTGGGACGGACCCGAGGCCGTCGCCCGGCTGTGGGAGGAGGACAGACGATTCGTCCCGCGCATGTCGCAGGAGCGCCGCGTGCGGCTCCTTGACGACTGGGCGCGGGCCGTGGCACGCTCCACGGGCTGGAGCACGGAGGATCGGTAGACAGGAGGCGGCGGGATGGAACACCACGAGGGGCGGTTCGACGGCGTCCGTGGCACGGAGATCCGCTACCAGTGCTGGCTGCCTGAGGGCGTACCGGACGCGTCGCTCCTGATCGTCCACGGGCTGGCCGAACACTGCGGCCGGTACACGAACGTGATCGACCACTTCGTCCCGCTCGGCTACGCCGTCTACGGGGTCGACCACGTCGGGCACGGAAAATCGGCCGGAAGGCGCGTTTACGTCGAACGATTCGACGACTTCATCTCCGTCCTCAAGACCTACGTCGGCATGATCGGAGACTGGCAGCCGAAGGTGCCGCTGTTCATGGTCGGGCACAGCCTCGGCGCGTTGATCGGCGCCGTCTACCTGTTCGAGCACCCGGCCGACCTGACCGGGGCGATCCTCTCCGGGCCGCTCGTCAAGGTGCCCGACAACATTTCGCCGGCGACCGTTCTGCTCAGCAGGCTGCTGTCGGTTGTGCTTCCCAAGCTCGGCGTCGCCGCCGTGGACGCGACCGGCGTCTCCCGCGATCCGGCCGTCGTCCGAGCCTACGTCGAGGACCCGCTCGTCTATACCGGGAAAACGACCGCCCGACTCGGCTGCGAGATGCTGAAGGCGATGCGCCGCGTCGCCGAGGAAGCGTCCAAGATCGAGCTTCCGCTTCTCGTGCTGCAAGGGGGCGCGGATCGGCTGGTGTCACCCGAAGGCGCCGAGATGCTGTACCGTCTCGCCGGCTCGGCCGACAAGACCCTGAAGGTGTACGACGGCCTTCACCACGAGATCTACAACGAGCCGGAGCGGGACGTCGTTCTCGCCGACGTCGAGGCGTGGCTGCGAGGCCACCTCCGTCCCATCGGATAGCCCGCGCTCACTCCGCTTGGTGCATCTTCTCGAGGTCTTCTTTGAACTGCTTCGCCATGTCGAGGCCGAACGTCACCGCCGACAAGCGGGAACGTTCGTCGAGATCGGCGCGCCCCGCGTGATCGAACGCCCACTGGAGGTTCTCTTCGACCAGCCCGAGCTTGTCGCGCCAGTCGGAGAACGAAACGTTAGTCCCGTCGACCGGCTTGGTGTTGGAGACGATTCCGCTGGTGATCTCGTCGAGCGCTCGCGCCTGATCGTTAACCCACCGAGACGTCGCTTCGGTCATCGAGAAGAAGCCCGTGTAGATGCCCGTGAGTTTCGCCTGCAGGTCCGATGCCGTCCCGGAGTCGCTCGCGGCGCCGGAGACGGCCTCCCAGTTCTTCAGTGCGTTCGCCATTCGGGTCAGTGCGCGACAGCCACGATTCGTCGACGGGCAGGCCTCGGGATTGTTCGGCTGAGCGCTTCGGTACAGCTCCTCGATCGCCGCATCGTCCTTCGCGACCTCCCGCAAGTCCGCGGCCGCGGCCCTGAGCTCCTTCAGCACGTCGACGACCGCGCTCGCGCTCGTCCCGCCGATCTTCTGCCCCTCCACGTAGCGGCGCAGCTGGGCCTGGATCTTCCCGACGTCTCCCTGCACGGTCCCGTACCAGCCGTTCGTCTCGAGTTCCGCCAGGACGGCCGCGATCGCCTGGTTGACGTAGTCCAGCGGCTCCATCTCCGACGGATTGAGGTTTGAGAGAGGTCTCCCTCCAAGCTCAACGAGCACGTCGAAGAACGACTCGGGCTTGAATTCGTCCGAGGGCTCAGTCAGCGTGGTCTCCCCCTCGGTTGGCGGTGACGGTGCGATATCGCACTCGTCGCGAATCCCTCCGAATTCGGGGTCCCCGGCCGGCATCTCATCAACCGGCAGGTCTTCGAAGTCCGGCTTCGGCAGGAACGTCGTCGTCGCCTTGACCTTGCCCTCATCGCCGAGCGCGGCGAAGCAGACCACGAGTGGAATCACGAGAACCAGCGACCAGCAGACCGCTCGTTTGCTCCGGTTCACGTTCGCCTCCTTTCGTAGAGCGGCC